>NZ_CP009159.1:730000-1460000 GCF_000739435.1 Actinobacillus suis ATCC 33415 | reverse complement strand
TTTGCCGACATAGTCGTGAAATCCTCACAAGTAATATAAATTTTTTGCTATTATGCCATTCTTTAACAGAATCACAAATAAGACACTATGGCTATTACACAATCAAATGAATTTAATCAATTAATCGCACAACTTCAAATCGCTGAGACAGCGCCAGAAGTACACGGTTTTCTAAGTGGGTTAATTGCAGGCGGTGTACAAGATGAATCTTGGAAAACCTTAACTTACCAATTTTTAAATGATGGTCATGCCTTTTCTCAAGCGCCTTTAGCAGCGTTAACTGATTTTTATCAGCAATTGACCGAAAGTTTTGATGAGGCTAATACATTATTTTCGCTTTGGACTCCGAATAATGAAGATGGTTTCGCTTTAGCAGATGCGATTGCCGACTGGACAAGCCAATTTTTATTGGGCTTAGGATTAGCACAACCTAAATTAAGCCGTGAAACGGATGAAATCGGCGAAGCTTTAGATGATTTAGAAGAAATTTCTAAATTAGGTTACAATGAAGACGATGATAATAATGAATTGCTAGAAGCGGGAGAAGAGGTTGTTGAATATCTTCGTGTGTTGACGCTTTTCTTGCATAGCCATTTTGCATTAAACGTAAAAACAACGGAAAAGCCTCAACTTCACTAATCCCAATGAGTTATATACAAGCGGTGACATTGTGGCAAAATTTTGCAAATTTTTCGTGAAATTTAACCGCTTATTTGTATAGAAGAACAGATTACACAAGGAATATTATGAGCCAATTAAAAAATGATCGCTATTTAAAAGCACTATTACGCGAACCTGTGGATATGACTCCGGTGTGGATGATGCGTCAAGCAGGGCGTTATCTACCGGAATATAAAGCGACACGTGCAGAAGCCGGTGATTTTATGTATTTATGCCGTAATGCGGATTTAGCCTGTGAAGTGACTTTACAGCCGTTACGTCGTTATGCGTTGGATGCGGCGATTTTATTCTCTGATATTTTAACTATCCCGGACGCAATGGGCTTAGGTTTGAGTTTCGGCGCGGGAGAAGGTCCTAAATTTGCTCGTCCAATTGAAAATAAAGCACAGGTAGAAAACTTACCGATTCCGGATCCGGAAGGTGAATTGCAATATGTCATGAATGCAGTGCGTACGATTCGCCGTGAATTAAAAGGCGAAGTGCCATTAATCGGTTTCTCCGGTAGCCCATGGACATTAGCTACTTATATGGTGGAAGGCGGCTCAAGCAAGGCATTCACCAAAATCAAAAAAATGATGTATGCGGATCCGCAAATTTTACACGCATTATTGGATAAATTAGCCGATAGCGTGATCTTATATTTAAACGCACAAATCAAAGCCGGCGCGCAAGCAGTGATGGTTTTCGATACTTGGGGCGGTGTATTGGCGCATAACGAATATAAAGAGTTCTCGCTACGTTATATGCATAAAATTGTGGACGGTTTAATTCGTGAAAATGACGGTAGAAAAGTACCGGTCACCTTATTTACCAAAGGTGGCGGTTTATGGTTGGAAGCGATTGCGGAAACCGGTTGTGATGCGGTAGGCTTAGACTGGACGATTGATATTGCGGATGCTCGTCGTCGTGTCGGACACAAAGTTGCACTACAGGGTAATATGGATCCGAGCGTATTGTATGCGCAGCCGGAACGTATTGAGCAGGAAGTGAAACAGATCTTAGCTGGTTTCGGTCAAGGATCAGGACACGTATTTAATTTAGGACACGGCATCCATCAAGATGTACCTGAACAAAGTCCAAAGATCTTTGTTGATGCGGTTCACGAGTATTCAAAGCAGTACCATAAGTAATCTCGTAGCCGGTTTATCTTAATAAGCGGTTAAATTTCGGGAAAATTTTGCAAAAAATTATGGAAATCCGACCGCTTGTATTTTAGGGGAATTGGCTTAGCTTAAAGAAAGAGGAAAAAATGAGAAACCCTATTCATAAACGTATGGAACGTTTTGAATCTTGGCAGCATTTAACATTTATGGCGTGCCTTTGTGAAAGAATGTATCCGAACTATCAGCTGTTTTGTGAAGTAACCGAACAGCCGGAAAAAGCCAAGGTATTTCAAAATATTCTGAACTTAGTTTGGGAGTTTTTAACGGTTAAAGGTGCAAAAATTAATTTTGATAATCAGCTGGAGAAATTAGAAGAAATTATTCCGGATGTGAACGATTATGACTTTTTTGGTGTCCTACCCGCACAAGAGGCGTGTGAAGCGCTTTCTGAATTATTGCATAGTTTAATTGCCGGTTCGACTTTAGAACAAGCGATTCGTATCAGCCAAATTTCATTAGGCACGGTGGCAAGCTATTTAGAAATGCAGCAAGACCGAGAGTTAAATGAACAAGAACTCAAAAATGCGGAAGAAATTCAAGACGAACTTGATGTACAGTGGCAGGTTTATCGTTTGCTTAATGAGTGTGAAGAACGTGATATTGAACTCATTCTTGAGTTAAAAAATGAGATTCGTAGTAGCGGAATTAGTAATATTGGGTTAAAATTTAATCAATAAATCAACTTCCCCATAGAATGATGCATTATTCACTTTGAGAATATCTCAGTTTGAATTAAGCTAGCGGGGCGTTATGCAACAAGTTTCAGGCGGGTCAACGCCATTTATCTAAATAAAATCTTAGAGGATACAATTATGAACAAAACTGAGTTAATCGATGCAATCGCAGCAGGTGCAGAGTTAAGCAAAAAAGATGCTAAAGCAGCATTAGAAGCTACTTTAGAAGCAATCTCTGAAAGCCTCAAAAAAGGTGATGCAGTTCAATTAATCGGCTTCGGTACGTTTAAAGTAAATGAGCGTAATGCACGTACTGGTCGTAACCCACGTACTGGTGAAGAGATCAAAATCGCAGCTGCTAAAGTACCAGCGTTCGTTGCAGGTAAAGCATTAAAAGATTTAGTGAAATAATTCTTTTTAAGATTTCTACAAAAAAAGCCTAGACTCTGAAAGAGCTAGGCTTTTTTATTACTATTTTTTAGACGGCAAATGGATATTGAATACTTGGATGATATTCATAGCCTTCTACTTTGAAATCATCAAGCGTTACCCATGTTTCTAAATCTTCCAATGACTTAATTTCCGGATTTATCCAAAGTTTGGGTGCGCCTAGCGGCTCTCTTTTCAATTGTACATCACGCATTAATTCTAGCTGGTCTTCATAAATATGCGCATTGACAATTTTATGGAATGCTTGTCCGGCTTTGTGCCCGGTAATTTGCGCCATTAAAGCTAAGAATGTGTAACATTGAATCATATTCCAGTTTAAACCTAACGGCACATCGGCAGAACGCTGAGTACTGTTGAGATAAAGTGTACCGTCTAAAAGTGAGAAATGATGGCTATATAAGCACGGACGTAAACAGCCCATATGAAATACACCCGGATGATAAAAGGTATAAATTTCACCTCGATTATCCACGCCTTTTTTTAGGTCATTGACAATTTGACGCAGTAAATCAATTGAACCGCCATCAGGCTTAGGAAAGTTACGACCGACCGCACCATAAACCAATCCCATATCATCTTCACCTTTACGGTATGGATTTGCTAGCCATGCCGTATTTTGATTGGCATTTGCGTCCCATGATTTTGTACCTAGATTACGGAAATCCGCCGCATTATCGTAGCCTCGAATATAGCCGAGTAATTCAGCAATAGCTGCTTTCCAAAAGCTGCGGCGTGTAGTGACTAACGGAAATTCACCATTAGCAACATCATAAGTTAAATCCGCATTGATAACGGTTAAACAACGCTTACCAGTACGCTCATTCTCTACCCATTTCCCTTCGTTTACGATACGATGACATAAATCTAAATACTGTTTCATGATTACCTCTTAAAAAAATTTAGGTAATTTTGCCATTTATTCGTTAAAATAGATAATAAATTTTATAAAGCGATAAGGAGTGCGATATGAAAAACATCATTAAAACTATGTTGGTTGGTTTAACCTTAGCCGTATTAGCTGCGTGTTCTACAAAAAGCGGATGGACACGTTTAAGTGATTCTGAAATTGATCAGAAATCTTATGCGATTGCTTATGGTGCGACTGCACAAACTTACGCTGATCGAGTAAATGAAAGTTACGATATTGATTCATTTATGAATGGGGTTAATGACTGGTACAGCAAAAAAGTAAAAATGCCGGTTGAACAAATTCGAGCAATGATTTTAAATCGAATGATGGATCACAATATCTATGCTTATTATAGTGGTGTATTATATGCTGCTGATTTACAAGGTAATTTTAACCATTTAGATCCGGAATGTTGGAATTTGGTTCAAACGCCAAGCATGAGCCAAGGTATTCATGATGCAATGATGGATATTCAAAAAAATAGCGTTCGCAGTGATGAATATATTCAAAATGGCGTTGAGCAAATTCTTCATCTTTGTGTAAAAACAATGGCAGAAGATGAAAATAAAGCAGAAGCTAAAGCGAAAAAATCAGTAAAAACCAAGAAAGTGGTTAAATAACGAGATTATGGCTTACGTAAGCGGTCACATTTTCCTAATAATTTGCAAAAAATACAGGAAAATTGACCGCTTTTTTATAACGAAGGAGAACGGAGCTTATGACAACTTATAATTTACGTCTTAAAGCAAAAAATGAATTAACACCACATCCAACGGTGCAATATTGGCGTAAATGCCAAGTTGAAGAATTATTTGCTATGCCTTTTATGGAATTGGTGTTTAAGGCTGCACAAGTGCATAGAGAAAATTTTGATCCGCAAGCGATTCAATTATCTACGTTACTTTCGATAAAAACAGGCGGTTGTCCGGAGGAATGTGAATATTGTCCTCAGTCTGCTCGCTATGATACCGGACTTGAAAAGCAAGTGATGATGGATATAGAAGAAATTGTCGAGAAGGCAAAAATTGCGAAAGCACGAGGTGCAAGCCGTTTTTGTATGGGCGCAGCTTGGCGAGGACCGAGGCCGAAAGACATTAAAGTTGTGTCCAATATTATTAGTGCGGTTAAGGCATTAGGCCTAGAAACTTGCGGCACTTTCGGTTTACTTGAAGAAGGTATGGCGGAAGATTTGAAGCAAGCCGGATTAGATTATTACAATCACAATTTAGATACCGATCCGGAGCGTTATAGCAAAATTGTGCATACACGTAATCATGATGATCGGATGGATACACTTGGAAAAGTGCGTAATGCGGGATTAAAAGTGTGTTGCGGTGGAATTGTCGGAATGAATGAGACTCGTCCGGAGCGTGCTGGGCTTATCGCAAGTTTAGCGAATCTCGATCCGCAACCGGAAAGTGTACCAATTAATCAATTAATTAAAGTTGAAGGTACACCATTGGAAAATGCCGAAGATCTGGATTGGACTGAATTTGTTAGAACAATTGCGGTTGCTCGTATTACTATGCCGAAAAGCTATGTACGATTATCTGCAGGTAGAACAGCCATGCCGGAAGCGATGCAAACATTGTGTTTTATGGCGGGCGCCAATTCGATTTTCTATGGTGAGAAGTTGTTAACGACTTGCAATCCGGAAGAAGATTCTGACCGCTTGTTAATGGATAAATTGGATTTGTATCCGTTGTCGTATGAACCTAGTGAGGTATAAGAAAAAAGCCAGCAAGTGCTGGCTTTAAAATTTTAATAAGCATCTTAAGATTAAAGTGCTTTCACGTTTACCGCTGATGGGCCACGATCAGAATCTTGTACTTCAAATTCAACTTTTGCACCTTCTTCTAAGGTACGGAAGTTTGAACCAACGATACCAGAGAAGTGAACGAAAATATCTTTACCGCCTTGATCCGGAGTAATGAAACCGAAACCTTTAGTTGAATTGAACCATTTAACGATACCTGTTGCTTTAGACATAGGATTTTCCTTATAGAAATTTAATAAAAAGAATTGCTACACGTTTATTTGGAGATTAGAGATTTATCGGTGAAGAACTCTCGGAAAATCGAAATGATTTATAGAAAGGAAAACAACATAGAAAGAATCGAACTAATAACGCTACGAGAGCAAGTCGATTAGAACACCAATTAATCATTAAAGCAAATGTTTTTTTAAATTATTTACGAAACCTGAAGGAATATTCTTGTCTAACATAAACTCGTGGTGGAAAGATTTTGATTTTATATAGACTAGCCTCCCTAAATAAAATATAGTAACGAGTTGAGGCTTCATAATTAAGCTAAACATTTATCTAGACTTAAATTTTAACAGAGAAAACATTATGTCAGAACAACAAGTAAAAACACAGAATGGCAACAAAACAAACCCAAGTGTGAAAGAAGTAATCGCATATTTAGCGGACAAATTCCCACTTTGTTTTAGTATTGAAGGAGATGCTAAGCCATTAAAAGTCGGTCTTTTCCAAGATTTAGCCGAAGCTCTGGTAGATGATGAAAAGGTCAGTAAAACATTATTACGTCAAGCATTACGTACTTATACGATGAGCTGGCGTTATCTTGGTGCTTGTACTGCGAATGCTCAACGTGTCGGTTTACAAGGTGAAGATGCCGGTATCGTTGATGAAGCGCAAGCTGAACATGCAGCACAATCATTAGCGGTTGCAAAAGAAGCATACGCCGCTCGTAAAGCTGAGCAAAGAAAAGAACAACGTAAAGAACAACGCAAAGAGTTCTTTAAGAAAAAAGCACGTGAAGAAAAAATGAAAAAACGTGTGGATGTGCGTGTAAAAAAAGCGCCACGTATTTCTAAAGAAGTTTCTGCGAAAGCAACAGCAGAAAGCCTTGCTGCATTAACGAATAAATTTAGTAAAGGTAATAAATAATTCTAGTCTTTAAGTAATCGGGATAAGCAATGAGATTTGCAAACATCGCTTATCCCATTTACTTGGGCATATCTCATAATGAATTAGGATTTTTATGAAAATTAATAAACTTAGCCGACTCATTGCAGTTTGTCTTGGTTCCATGATTAGCACTGCTTTTGCAGTTGAACCACAGATTAAAGAAAGTGCATTAGTTACCCCTAAACCAACAGAGCAACATAGTCTTTCTACTAAACGAGTTACCGCACGTTTAACTCAGTCTCATTATCATAAATTTAAATTAGATGATGAGTTTGCAAACAAGATTTTTAATCGTTATATCGATTGGTTAGATGGCTCGCACAATACTTTTTTACAATCGGAAATCGATGCAATGCGTGCCAAATACGCAACAAAGCTCGATGAAGAATTGTATGAAGGTAAATTGGATTCGGCATTTGAAATCTATGATCTTATGACAAAGCGTCGCTATGAGCGCTATAAATATGCCCTTTCACTTTTAGACAAAGAGCCGGATTTAAAAGCCGCTGATCAAATTGAAAATGAGCGTGATAAAGCACCTTTCCCAACTACTACGGAAGACGCGAATAAATTATGGGAGCAGCGTGTTAAGAACGATATTATCAGTTTGTATCTTAAAGATAAAAAATGGCCGGAAATTAAAAAGACTTTAACTAAACGTTATAACTTAGCGATTAAACGTCTTACGCAAGTAAAAGCAGATGATATTTTACAAACGTATTTAAATGCATTTGCGCGTGAAATTGATCCGCATACCAGTTATTTATCACCTCGTGCAGCGAAAGCATTCCAAGAAAGCATGAATCTTTCGTTAGAAGGTATCGGTGCGACACTTGCAATGGAAGATGATGTTACTTCAATTAAATCGCTAGTGCCGGGAGCACCGGCAGCTCGCAGCAAGAAGATTGCCGTAGGAGACAAAATTGTCGGCGTGGGGCAGGAAAAAGGCGAGATTGAAGATGTTATCGGCTGGCGTTTAGATGACGTTGTTGACAAAATTAAAGGTAAAAAAGGCAGTAAGGTTCGTTTAGAAATTGAGCCGGAAAAAGGCGGGAAAACGAAAATTATTACTTTAACTCGTGATAAAGTGCGTCTAGAAGATAGTGCAGCGAAGTTAACTGTTGAGAAAATTGCAGGTAAAAACATTGCGGTTATCAAAATTTCGACATTCTATATTGGATTAACCAATGATGTACGTAAATTATTAGATGATATGAAAACCAAAAAAGCTGACGGTTTGATTATCGATTTACGTGAAAATGGTGGTGGTTCATTAACGGAAGTAGTGGAGTTGACAGGATTATTCATTAAAGATGGTCCAGTTGTTCAAGTTCGTGATGCTTTCAACCGAATCAAAGTCCATGAAGATCCGGAAGCGGATAAATCGCTTTATGACGGTAAAATTATGGTAATGATTAACCGTCATAGTGCTTCAGCATCTGAGATTTTTGCGGCGGCAATGCAAGATTACAATCGTGCAATTATTGTCGGACAACAAACCTTTGGTAAAGGAACGGTTCAACAAAGTCGTTCGTTAAACTTCGTGTACGACTTAGATCAAGAACCGCTAGGCTTTATTCAATATACGATTCAGAAATTCTATCGTATTGATGGTGGAAGCACCCAGCTAAAAGGTGTTGAAGCAGATATCAAATTCCCAGAAGTGATTAATGCGGAAAAAACTGGTGAAAGCTTTGAAGATAACGCATTACCATGGGATAAGATTCCTGCAGCAACTTATCAGGCGGCAGGGCATGCACGCGATGCGGTTTCTACTTTAACCGCTAAGCATGAAGCACGTATTGCGAAGGATCCTGAATTCGTTACTTTGAATGAGGACATTGCTATTCGTAAAGAAAGAGATGCACGTAAATTTACATCTCTTAACTTAGCGGAACGTCAAAAAGAAAATAAATCGGATGAAGCGAAACGCTTAAAAGATCTAAATGCTCGTTTTGCACGAGAAGGTAAAAAGCCGTTAAAAGATCTTGATGCGTTACCTAAAGATTACGAAGCGCCGGATTTCTTCTTGAAAGAAGCTGAGAAAATGATGGTCGATTGGCTAGAAATTGATAAGAAGTCATAAAATCGATTATAATATATTAAATCAACTGCCGCTTAACGAGAGTTAAGCGGTCTGCTTTTTATGAATTTTTACAATCTCGGTTCTAAGGATTTAGTATGAATAAGGTGCAAACCTTTAAATTGTTGCCGGCGTTAATGCTTTCTAGCATGGCTATGGCGGAAACTGCTCCGGTTGCAACAGGTGTGTCTGAGCAATCAGCCACGGTTGTCTCGGTAGGGCAATCAAATGTTGCTGCAGCGCCTATTGCGCAAGATGCGATTTTACCTCAATTAAGTTTTGCGGCTCAGCAGGCTCGTGCTGCAGAATTAGCAAAACGTGCGGATTATGTATTTGAGCAAGAACAAATTCGCCAAGAAGAAGCTAGAAAGCTAGCGGAAGCAGAAGCAAAAGTACAGCAAACAGTAGGAGCTAATACATTACTGTTAAGTAAAACAACGGCTAAAGTTTATTTAGATAATGCTTTTGCGAATATGTGGAATGATAAAGCGGCAGAAAAGCAATTTATCAAAGAATATGCTTTGTTGGCTGTAAGCGGTGTATCAGCTAAATCAGCAAGAGCGTTACAACAGATACTAAATCAACCGGAAGGTCCGGCTCGAGATATGTTATTAACGGATAGTTTTTTAGATTATCTGTACTATAACAAAAACGTTTTTAAAAATGCGAACCAGTGGCTATATAACCTAGGCAGTTACACGCCGAAAGCACCGAGTGCTGAGCTGGTTAATCAATGGGTCAATGCTGTTCAAGAAGGGCGTTCAGGTCAATTTATTGCTAATTTAGTGCCTCGAAACCACATTTATCAAGAAACTGCACAACGTGTATTATCGATGTCAGCATCAGGTAATGTGAAAAAGGCAACTAAAGCCAAGAAAGCAAAAACACCTGAAGCGACAGCAACAACAGGTAATGATACGTTTTATAAACTCGCTTTAAATGCACAGCGTTTACGTATTATCCCAAGTTTTAATAACGGTATCTTCGTAAATATTCCAAGTTACCAACTATTTTACTTCCGTGATGGTCAGTTAGCGCTACAATCTAAGGTGATTGTTGGTCGTGATGACCGCCGTACACCGGTGATGTATAGCAAGCTAAGCAATGTTGTGGTTAATCCGCCTTGGAATATTCCACCGACAATTTTGACTAAAGATATTATTCCGAAGCTAGCGAGAAATCCGGGATTTGCGGATTCTGCCGGCTATGAAATTTTTGACGGAAAAGGTAATAAAATTAATCCTCGCAGCGTGAATTGGTCGCAATATGTGAATAGTAAGAATATTCCTTACCGTATTCGCCAAAAAGCAGGGGATGATAGTGCATTAGGCCGTTTTAAATTTAATATGCCAAGTTCGGATGCGATTTATCTACACGATACCCCGAATCGTGGTTTATTTGGCAAAACGGATCGAGCATTAAGTTCTGGTTGTGTGCGTGTTGAACGTTCTGATGATCTTGCAAGCATCTTATTGAAAGAAGCTGGTTGGAGTATGGACAGAAAACAAAAAGTATTAGCAAGCCAGAAAACCACCTCTGCGAATATTCGTTCGGATAATCCGGTCTATTTATACTATGTTACGGCATGGGTAGAGAACGGTAAGGTATATACATTACCTGATATCTATAAATTTGATACCTCTATTCCGAAGAATGCGGTGAATTGGAGCAAAGTTAAAAGTGTGATCTAATTCACAAATATAAAAATTTCCGAGAAGTAAGGCTTGCTTCTCGGAACTTTATTTTTTAGAGTGAGCCAAAAGGGCTTATGAATAATAAGCCTTTATTTATGGCTGATAGTAAATTATTCGAATGGAGTAATCTACTATCAATCATTACTTGTGATAATGAGGACAGTTCAATGAATCAAACTAATGTTCAACGCCGTAAGTGGTTGTCACTCGGTGGTCTTGTTTTAGGGGCAAGTTTATTGCCAGGTAAAGTGATGGCAGCACTTTCGACACCTGCTCCGTTAGCGTTACGCTTCCGAAATATTAATACCGGTGATACTTATGCTGCCAAATTTCATGGTGGGCATTTGTCTGTAGCGGATTTACATCAATTAAATCACTTAATGCGTGACCGACACACAAACCAAATTAAACGCATTGACCCAATGTTATTCGTGAAATTAAATCAAATTCAGCAACGTTTAGGTTTCCGTAACGCAGAAATTCAAGTATTAAGTGGCTATCGTTCGGCGAAAACAAACGCAAGAATGCATCGAACACAACGTGGTGTGGCAAGTAATAGCTACCATATTCGTGGCCAAGCGGTGGATTTTCGAGTATCAGGTGTTCCGCTCGCTAAAGTAAGAGCAGCAGCAGAAAGTTTGCATAATGGTGGTGTAGGTTATTATCCTCGCAGTAATTTTGTTCATGTAGATACCGGTCCTGTTCGTACGTGGCGTGGTTAAGTAAGCGGTCGAATTTTATGTTTAATTTACAAATTATCCCGGTAAGTGCCTTTCAGCAAAACTGCAGTATTATTTGGGATGATAATAAAAATGCCGCTATTATTGATGCTGGCGATAGTGCAGATAAAATCATTCAGTTTGTTGAATCACAAAATCTAAAAGTACGAAAGTTATTACTCACCCATGGTCATTTAGATCATATTATGGCGGTTGAAAAAGTCAGAGATCATTTTGGTGTGGAAGTATATGGTTCTCATATTGATGATAAGCCGCTATTTGAGCAGTTGCCTCAAATGTGTGAAATGTTTGGTCTTCCGCCGGTTAAAGCATTTTTACCGGATTATTGGTTAAATGAAAATGATGTAGTTGAAGTAGGTTCGTTACGTTTTAGCGTTCGTCATTTGCCAGGGCATGCACCGGGACATATCGGTTTTTTTGATTTTGAAAATAAAATCGCTTTTAGTGGTGATGTGTTATTTAAAGACAGTATTGGACGTACTGACCTTTATATGGGCAATTTAGACGTGTTACTCAATACGATTCGTACCAAAATGTTTGATTTGGATGATGATTTTATTGTCGTTGCTGGACACGGCCCTCATACCACAATTGGACGTGAGAAACTGCACAATCCATTCTTAAAATAGTTTTTATGGTTCGAGAATCGCAAACCATAATTGATTTAACTGATTAATGGCAGAATGATATTCTGCCATTTTTTGTTTAAAACCTTTCTCATCAAATTTTGTTGCTTGCAGATACAAGCGAAGAAACTCAGCTTGTTGTTGCTCGTTGAGTATCTGAGCATTCGCACTAAAAAGCATCGAAATCTCTAATGCTGGATCCGACACGGCACTATATTCCCAATCAATCAGATACAAGCGGTCATTTTTTTCAAGAAAATTACCTAAATGCAGATCATGATGGCAGATTGCTTGTGTAAAAGGCTGAATCGTTTGAAATGGGGGATGAAATCTCAATAGTGCTTGTTGTTGAACAGAGAGTTTCTGCCATAAAAATTGACAGCGTTCAGAAAGATCGAGCTTTGGTAGTGATTCATCAATAGGAAAAAGATGTAGTTCGGCAAGTTGTGATGCCAATTTATCTAATAATGACGAACTAAAACGGCTAGGTGTATTACCCTCTATCCAAGTCAATAAACTGGAATTTTCATTGTGGTAATAGACCTTTGGCGTAAAGGGTAAGCGAGTTAAATAGTGTAAAATTTGTGCTTCTTGAGCGTAATTAATCCCGAAAGCTGTTGCTCGCTCATTTTGTTGGCGTAAAACAAATCGCTCGCCGGAAGCGAGCTGAATCTGTTGGCTACAAGCGGTCAAACCGGCTAAATTTTTGCGAAAAATGACCGCTTGTTGTTGGCTCTCAAGCCAAGCGAGGGCATTCATCGGCTACCACGTAAATAGACACGATAGTTATTGCTCTCATTAGTCGGCTTCTCAAGCTGTAACGTTTGAGATTGCTTGCTATCTAACCAAAGAGGCTGCCAAGGTTGAGGAGATACATTATCACTGTTTTGTGTAACGCCTTGTTTATCATACCAAAATAATTTGTAAGATAAATTAAGCGGATGCTCACTTAGATTTGTTACCGATAGCATCTCACTTTTCGCTTCGACTTTAACAAGAGTAGCAATTTGCGCTTCAATATTTACAATCGGTTCTGATTTCCCTTTGATATAACTTTGCGGATTACTGCCACAAGCGGTCAGAAAAAACGAAAAAATTGCAAATAGCCAATAAGATTTTAAATGTTTCATACTATTTATTGCTTAACATTTTGCCTAAAGGTTCACCACCCACTAAATGCATATGAATATGGAACACTTCCTGACCACCATGTACATTACAGTTCATAATTAGACGATAACCATCTTCTGCGATACCTTCTTCTTTTGCAATTTTCGCCGCTGCGGTAAATAAGCGACCCAATGCTAATTCGTCTTCCGCTTCTACATGGTTTACGGTTGGAATTAACTTATTCGGCACGATGAGAATGTGAGTCGGTGCTTGCGGTGAAATATCACGAAATGCAGTGACTAATTCGTCTTGATACACGATTGAAGCGGGAATTTCTTTGCGAATGATTTTACTGAAAATAGTTTCTTCGTAGTTTTTAGTCATAATAAGATTCCTCTTTATATAAGTTATAAGCAATAATTCTCTATTGTTTTGCTCTAATTTGCAAATTTACACAAAAATGTTACCGCTTGTGAGTCTTTAAACGGCTGAAACATAGAGCTAAAACAAAAAGACTAGACTGAATGAGAATAATTGTCGGGCCCGTTGCTGCATCAATATGATAGCTCAATATCGTACCAAAAACAGATGAACTGATGGCAATAGTCATTGCGATGACTAACATATAATCAAAGCGGTTTGACAGTTGGTAGGCGGTAATTCCCGGGGCAATTAACATTGCAACAACCAGAATGACACCTACAACTTGCATTGCGCTGATGATAGTTAACGCTAAGAGCGCAAGTAGTCCGTAGTGTAACCATTTGACCGGTAAACCGATAACTTTAGCGTGGCTACTATCGAAGCAATAGAGCAAGAAGTCTTTGCGTTTAAAGATAATGATGCTAAAAGTTACCGCACAAATAATCATGGTTTGAATTAATTCGGCTTGAGTCACACCAAGCAAATTGCCGAATAATAAGTGGGTAAGGTGCTGTTCGGTCGGTAGTGCGGTAAAAAGTACAATACCGAGCGCAAATAAGCCGGCAAACATAATGCCCATAATGGTATCTTCTTTTAAACGAGAGTTTTCTTTAAGATAACCGACGGAAATTGCACAAAATAGCCCAGAGACAAATGCTCCGATGGCTAAAGGGAAGCCTAATAAGTTAGATACGACCACCCCCGGTAATACCGCATGAGAAATCGCATCGCCCATCAATGACCAGCCTTTTAAAATCAAATAACAAGACAATACCGCACAAACAGAAGCGACTAATACCGCAGTAAACAAAGCGGTTTGCATAAATTCAAATTCAAAAGGCTCAATGAACCATAGCACTAACTCATTCATTGATAGCCTCCAAACGCTTACGTTTTTGGCTAATCAAACCGTATTTAGGCGCAAAGCAAAAAGCCAGTAAAAAGATAAAGGTCTGTAAGCAAACAATCACACCACCGGTCGCACCATTTAAAAAATAACTGAGATAGGCACCGATCCCGCTGCTGAGGCTACCGATAAGAATCGCGATAGTGACTAAACGAGAGAATCTGTCTGTCAGTAAATAGGCGGTTGCGCCTGGGGTAACGACCATTGCAATCACTAAGATTGCGCCGACTGTTTGCAATGCCACCACGACACAAGCACTTAATAAGGTAAAGAATAAGATTTTGTAGCGAAGAGGAGAAAGTCCGACAGACAGCGCATGATGTTCATCAAAAAAGGTGAGCAGTAGATCTTTCCAGAAACAGATAAGACCAAGCAGCGATAATCCGATAATGATCGCAACTTGCCACAAATCTTCATCCGCAATACCGAGAATGTTCCCCATCACGATGGCATTAACGTCAACCGAAGTCGGGTTGAGTGATACAATAAACATACCTAGTGCAAAGAATGTGGTAAAGATGAAGCCGATAACCGCATCTTCTTTTATTCGAGTAATACTTTTCACCCATAAAATCGAAAGAGCAGCAAGAATACCGGAAAAAAATGCACCGAAAGCATAAGGAAGTTTTAACGCATAAGCGATAGCAACGCCCGGTACCACGGCATGTGAAAGGGCGTCACCAATTAAAGACCAGCCTTTTAACATTAAAAAGGCGGAGAGAAAAGCACAAACCACACCAACGCCCATACTGACAAAAATCGCTTTTTGCATGTAGTTATATTGGAATGGTTCGAGTAGTAGTTCTAACATTTATAAACCTAAGATTTTCTTCACTGGGGCGAAGCTCTTTCGGTGAAAAGGGGTTGCCCCAAATTGTTCCAGTTTTTCAAAATGTAGTTTAGTCGGATAGCCTTTATGTTTTGCAAAACCGTATTCCGGATATTGCTTATCTAATTCATCCATTTCCTGATCACGTGCAACTTTAGCTAAAATCGAAGCGGCACTGATCTCGGCAACTAAACTATCTCCTTTTATGACCGCTTGTGCTGGCATCGGTAAAGTTGGAATACGATTGCCGTCAACCAACACAAAATCGGGCTGAATATTTAATCCGGCAACCGCTCGCTGCATAGCAAGCATCGTTGCGTGTAAGATATTCAACTGATCGATTTCTTCTGGTTCGGCTCGCCCTAAAGACCAGCAAAGCGCTTTTGCTTTAATTTCCTCCGCTAAAAGCAAACGCTTCTTCTCCGACAGTTTTTTAGAATCGGCTAATCCTTCAATCGGATTATTCGGATCTAAAATAACGGCAGCAGTTACCACTGCGCCGACTAACGGGCCTCTACCGACTTCGTCCACACCTGCGATCAAGTGGGCATTAGGATAAATGAAATTTGTACTCATTGCTATTGATTCTTATTCTTCTGTTCTAAAATGACGCTGACTTTTGGTTTCATCACGGCTTTCAATTAAGCGATGATAGTTTTCAAAGCGAATTGCATTAATTTCGCCTTTTTCGACCGCTTCTCTTATCGCACAGCCCGGATCCGATTTATGTTTACAATCTCGGAATTTACACGTACCTAATACCGATTGAAATTCACGGTAACCAAGCGTGATTTGCTCCGGCTCTAAATGCCATAAACCAAATTCACGAATGCCCGGCGAGTCAATTAAATTGCCCCCTTGCGGTAAATGGTATAAACGAGAAGATGTAGTTGTATGCTGGCCTAACCCCGAAATATCACTCACTGCTCCGGTTAACGCATTTACTTCCGGTAATAATTGGTTGATAAGACTCGACTTTCCTACCCCGGATTGACCAACGAAAATTGAAGTGCCTCGTGATAAATAGCGGTCTAATTTATCCATGTTTTCACCGGTGTCTGCAGACAGACAAAGGGTTTCGTAACCGATATTTTCATAAATCGCTAATTGCTTCTGTACTTCTTGTCGCTCTGTTTCCGAAAGTAAGTCAATTTTATTTAACACGATAAGTGCAGGAATGTTAGCCGTCTCGCAAATCACCAAGTAGCGATCGATAATGTTTAATGAAAGGGTTGGCAATACGGCCGAAACAATAATGATTTGATCGATATTCGCTGCCATCACTTTGATGCCGTCATAATAATCAGGGCGACTTAACTCGTTTTTGCGAGGATAAATCGCCTCAATAACACCGCTGATACCTTGCAATTGCTCACTACCTTGGCGCCAAGATACTTGATCGCCAACGACAACATTTTTTAAAGTACGGCGAAGGTTACAGCGATAAATTTCGCCTTGTGCTGTTTCGACATCAGCGTGTTTTGCGTGGCGGGTAACCACAATACCTTGCTGAACTTCACCAAGCATTTCGTCTTGCCATTCTAATTCGGGTTTTGCGATTTTTTTATGATGATTGGATTTTATTCTGCGTTGTTGGTTTTGGGTAAGTCTGCGTTTACTCAAAGTATTTCTCTTTCGTTAATAAAAATTAGCAGAAAGGATACTACAAAATAGCAGGTTTATATAGCAAATGGGAAAGGAAGTTGAGTTTTTTAAAATGATTGATAAAATTTTTTAGTTTTTTGGTGAATTGATAAGAAATTTTAATGAAAATGTTCGTTATCCACTAGCAGGATTTATTCTTTCTGTTACAATGCGGGAATTCAAGACGAAAAAAAACCGCCCAAATCGGGCGGTCAATAAACCAAAAGGGTTCAAAATATACAGGAAGTGAAACGAGTAACTAAATGTTACTCTAGTCTAGTTTCCTAGACCAATATGCAAACACAACATCATACTTAAAAATCTGAAATAGTTAAATCAGTAAAAAAATACATTCTTACTGCTTAACTATCACTATCCGTCTAAGTACGGCGCGCATTATAGTGATGTTAGACCAGTATGACAAGCTAAAAATTTTAATTTTAACTATCAAAAAAAATAATGCGATAGAAATGAGCTATCTACGGAAAAAATAGAATTATTACTTATGAATAAAAAACTTCCTCCTTTAAACGCCTTAAAAGCATTTGAATCTGCAGCTCGCCATCTTAACTTTACTAAGGCGGCAGACGATTTATTTGTCACTCAAGCGGCGGTTAGTCATCAAATTAAATTATTAGAAGATTTTTTAGGTGTATCGTTGTTTCATCGTCGTAACCGACTTCTAGAACTCACCGAAATCGGTGCGCAATATTTTGAAGATATTCAACCGCTTCTTGAACAAATTGCCAGTGCAACAGAAAAAGTAAAACTTAAAAATAGCCGCCAAATTCTTTCAATCAGTACAACGCCTTCGTTTGGAATGCACTGGTTAGTGCCTCGTCTTAATGCATTTCACAAGAAGCATCCTGATATTGAGGTTCGTTTAACAACAGCTTCACAAGATGAAGGTTTATTGGGTAAAGATATTGATGTAGCAATTTATTATGGTTCAGGTAACTGGCAAAATCTTGAGGCTATCGAACTTGTACAAGCCCGAATTATGATCTTAGCTTCACCAGAATATTTACGTGAAAACCCGATTAGTAAACCGGAAGATTTAGAAGGGAAAAATTTAATTCATGTATGTTCTCATACCAAGTGGAAACAAATGGCAGAGCATCTGAATTTAAATCATATGGATGCTGAATCCGGTCCGATGTATTCCACAACTTCGATGGGAATTCAGGCGGCAAAACATCGTCAAGGTGTTGTAGTTGCAAATAGAATGCTTGCACAAGATGAAATTGAAGAGGGGTCAGTAATTGAACCTTTCGTAACAGATGTTTATGATGAAAAAGCATTTTATGTGGTTTACCCACCGCAAATGAAAGAAGTGGCAAAGGTACAACATTTTGTCGAATGGATTACGCATGAAATAGAAGGAAGTTACAAATAGATGAAATATCGTTGGATTTTATTTGATGCGGATGAAACGCTTTTTTCGTTTAATTCTTATGACGGATTAAAAGCGATGCTTGCTCGTTATCATATTGATTTTAGTCGTATGGATTACGAACAATTTCAAGCGGTTAATAAACCGCTTTGGGTGGCTTATCAGAATAATGAAATTACTGCAAAAGATATACAGGCACGTCGCTTTGCTAAACTTTCAGCACAAACCGGTGTGGATGCGTTGCAACTGAATCAGGAGCTGATGGCTGAGATGGCCATTGTCAGTAAACCGCTGAATGGGGTGATGGCAATGCTTAATCAGTTGTATGGTAAAGTCAAAATGGGGATTATCACTAATGGTTTTACCGAGCTACAACAGCAACGATTATTAAATACCGATACGCAACACTTTTTCGAATTTGTTGCCGTTTCGGAGCAAATCGGTGCGGCAAAACCAGATCGTCAGGTTTTTGAGTATGCTTTTGCTTTAATGGATGAGCCGGATAAGACTAAAATCTTGATGGTGGGTGATACGTTAGCTTCTGATGTGCTTGGTGGTAATAATGCCGGAATTGATACTTGTTGGTTTAATCATGCAGGAGTAGTGAATGATACCCAGACTCGACCAACTTATGAAATTACGAATATTGCCGAATTAATTGAAATCGTAAAAGGAAAATAGCAATGAAATTACAGCAGTTACGTTATATCGTTGAAATTGTGAATCAAAATCTAAATATTACTGAAGCCGCTGAAACGCTTTATACTTCCCAACCGGGAATTAGTAAGCAAGTGCGTTTATTGGAAAGTGAGCTAGGAATTAATATTTTTGAGAGAAATGGTAAACATATCAAAGGGTTAACGCCTGCTGGAGAAAAAATAGTTGCGATTGCTCGAGAATTATTGGTTAAAGCACAAAGTATTAAATCGGTGGCGGAGGAACAGACTCGCCCGAATTGCGGTGTATTAAGAATTGCCACTCCTAATACGCAAGCTCGTTATGTTTTACCACCGATTATTGAGAAATTCAAAACCAAGTACCCGGAAGTTAGTTTGCAATTACATCAAGGCTCACCGAGCCAAATCTACGATGCGCTTATGGCTGGCGAAGTAGATCTCGCTATTACAACCGAAGCGCAGCATTTATTTGAAGATGCGATTTTATTGCCGTGTTATTTATGGAATCGTTCAGTAATTGTTAAACCGGATCATCCGTTAGCTAAATTTGCGAACCAAAGTCAGAACTTAACGGTCGAAGAGCTAGGTAAATATGATCTGATCACTTATACTTTCGGGTTTACAGGTCAGTCGGATCTAGACCATGCATTTAATAAAGTAGGTATTTTGCCGCATATCGTGTTTACTGCAACAGATGCGGATGTGATTAAAACCTATGCACGTTTGGGCTTAGGTGTCGGGATTATGGCGTCGATGGCATATACCGAAGCGGATAGCGATTTGGTAGCAATCGATGCAAGCCATTTATTCCAATCAAGTATGACGCAAATTGCATTTAAACGAGGCACATTCCTACGTAATTATATGTATGATTTTATTAATTATTTCTCGCCGCATTTAACTAAAATGCAGGTTGAGAAAGCAGAACAATTACGAGAAAGTAATGCCATTCTTCGTTTGTTCGAAAGTACAAAATTAGAGGAAAAATAAATGAGTTTTTTTAAAAAAATTGCGCTTTCATTTTTTGCAATTTCTTCATTAATTTCAACCGCTTGGGCAGAAGACTTTAATATAAAATATAGCTCGAATTATTTAATGCCGGCTTATGTGCATTTTAAAAATGGAGCGGGTCAGTATTCGATTCAATCGAAAATTAATGTGCCGTTATATAACATTGTTTTCTCAGCGAAAGGGACGGAACGTAACGGTCAATTTAATATGTTGAGCTACCGTGATACACGTAATGGTAAAACCTATGCATTGGCAGAGATTGATTCAAGTACGGTTAAGTACGGTAAAGCGAAAGAGCCTTTAAAACAAGAGGCGTTAACGATGCCGACGTTTGATTTATTTACAACGGCATTTCAGTTGAGCTATTACGATCAATTACCAACGAGTTTTCAAACGACAAACGGTAAAAAGTTATACCCGACACCGAATGTGAAATTAAATAAAGTTCAGAAAACAGTTAAAGTAAAAGGGCAAACTTATCAAGAAATTACTTATAGCTTTAAAACCAGCGATCAAAAAGCGATTACCGTGAAAAAATATGTAGGGGAAAAATTCCCTCGTTATATTTCATATAATCGTGATGGCGATAATTACGAGCTAACCTTTGATAGCTTTGTAAAATAAGCGACAGTTACGAAAAGACAAGCGGTCTATTTTTCGCAAAATTTTGCAAGAAATAGACCGCTTGCTTATAGGCGAAAACTAGAAGTCTTCAAAATATTGTTGGATAGTATTGATGTCTTTGGTTTGGGTTAAGGCAAGTTGTAATAATACACGTGCTTTTTGCGGATTGAGTGTGCCGGATGCCGCAAAGCCATATTTAGAATCATCGACTTCTGCATCACGAGTGGTATAGCCGGTTGGCACTCGTGAAGAGCGAACCACTGCAACACCATTTTTTGCCGCCTGTTCAAGTAACGCTAAATTCGCCGCATTCATATTACCGTTACCGACACCGGCAACCACAATACCTTGATAACCCGCATCCAATAAGGCTTTAAGCGGTTCGGTCGGCATATTTGAATAAGCGTAGATAATACCGACTTTCGGCAGTTCATTCAGATTATCAACCTTAAATGGGGTATTTAGCGTGTGTTTGCTTTCCGGCGCACGTTCGTAATCGACTTTACTATTATGAATATAGCCGAGCGTACCGAAGTTTGGCGAACTGAATGTTTGTACGGCGGTAGTGCTGGTTTTGGTCACGTCTCTCGCACCCAGTACCACATCATTCATTGCGACTAACACACCGCGTTTTGCCGATTTTTTATCTTTAGCCACTACAATTGAATTATATAAATTCAGCGGGCCATCAGCGCTTTTTTCTGTCGCAGGGCGCATTGCACCGACAAGCACGACAGGCTTATCGCATTTTACCGTCATATCGAGGAAATATGCGGTTTCTTCCATCGTATCCGTACCATGAGTAATCACAAAGCCGTCCGTATTAGCACATTGATTATTAATGGTTTTCGCTAATTTCAGCCATACTTCGTCACTCATATCCTGTGAGCCGATTTTGACTACTTGTTCACCTTTAATATTTGCCAGCGTTTTCATCTCTGGTACGGCTTCGATTAATGTATCGATGTTTAATTGCCCTGCTTGATAGGCTGAACTCACTGCACTTTGTCCGCTACCGGCAATCGTTCCGCCGGTTGCTAAAATCGTAATATTTGGTAATTCCGCCGCATATACGCTTGAAATCGCCATAGAAAGAACAGCAGATAAAGCAAGTTTTTTGGGTTTCATATAAGCTCCTTAAGATTTTAAAAAGATAAGAAATTATCCCATGTAATCCTATGTAAATAGAAACGGTTACTGCTTGTTGTTTGATCTCGTTCACAAAATTTCTGAATTGAACAAGCGGTCAAATTTTTCCTTTTTATTGCAAAATAAAGTTGTAAAAAATTGGTTAAATTTGACCGCTTGCTGATTTTTCCGATAGCACAAAAATACCTTTTACTGTATACTACGCTCCCGTCCTGATAGTTTTATTTTACTATCCATTCCGAATTTTCTTATCTATTTAACTGATTATCAAAGGCAGATCAAAATGGCAACGAATTATATTTTCGTGACGGGCGGTGTTGTTTCATCTTTAGGCAAAGGTATTGCCGCTGCATCTCTCGCATCAATTCTCGAAGCTCGTGGTTTAAATGTAACCATTATGAAGCTAGATCCTTATATCAACGTTGACCCGGGTACAATGAGTCCTACTCAACACGGTGAAGTTTTTGTTACGCAAGATGGGGCGGAAACTGACTTAGACTTAGGGCACTATGAGCGTTTTATCCGTTCTAAAATGAGCAAAGCGAACAACTTTACCAGCGGTAAGATTTATTCTGAAGTATTACGTAAAGAACGTCGCGGCGATTATTTAGGTGCGACAATCCAAGTAATTCCGCACATCACCAATGAAATTAAAGAACGTGTGATTGAAGGCGGCAAAGGTCGTGATGTAGTTATCGTTGAAGTTGGCGGTACGGTAGGCGATATTGAATCGTTACCGTTCTTAGAAGCGTTACGTCAGTTAGCGGTGGATGTCGGTCGTGAAAAAACCTTATTTATGCACTTAACCTTAGTGCCTTATATTCCGACTGCAGGTGAAGTGAAAACTAAACCGACTCAACACTCGGTAAAAGAATTACTTTCAATCGGTATTCAACCGGATGTGTTAATTTGTCGTTCGGAGCGTGCAATTCCAAGCAATGAACGTAAAAAAATCGCCTTATTCTGTAACGTGCCGGAACGTGCGGTGATTTCATTAAAAGACGTGGATTCGATTTACCGTATTCCTGAATTACTGAAATCACAAGGCTTAGATAGTTTTGTTTGTGATCGTTTCCGCCTAGATTGTCCGGAAGCCGATTTAAGCGAATGGGAACAAGTGCTTTATCGCCAAGCGAACCCGACCGGTGAAGTGACTATCGGTATGGTGGGTAAATATGTTGAATTACCGGATGCGTATAAATCGGTAAACGAAGCGTTAAAACACGCTGGTTTAACCAATCGCTTAACGGTAAATATCAAGTATATTGATTCACAAGATATTGAAACCAAAGGTGTTGAATTACTCCATGGCTTAGATGCGATTTTAGTGCCGGGCGGTTTTGGCTACCGTGGTGTGGAAGGTAAAATCCGTACCGCACAATATGCACGTGAGAACAAAATCCCTTATTTAGGTATTTGTTTAGGTATGCAGATCGCACTTATCGAATATGCACGTAACGTAGCAGGTTTAACCCAAGCAAATTCATCTGAGTTTGATAAAGATTGTCCGCAACCGGTAGTTGGTTTAATTACTGAATGGCAAGATGAGTCAGGTAATGTGGAAACACGCTCTGACGATTCGGATTTAGGCGGTACAATGCGTTTAGGTGCACAACAATGTCACTTAATCGAAGGTACTAAAGCACGTGAAGTGTATGGTGCGGAAACCATTGTTGAGCGTCACCGTCACCGTTATGAGGTAAACAATACTTTATTACCACAAATCGAAGCAGCAGGCTTAAAAGTGAGTGGCTTATCGGCAGACCGTAAGTTAGTGGAAATCATTGAAGTGCCGAATCACCCATGGTTTATTGCAGCGCAATTCCATCCGGAATTCACGTCAACCCCACGTGACGGTCACCCATTATTTGCCGGCTTTGTAAAAGCGGCAAAAGACTATCAAGATAGTCACAAAGCGTAAGCTGTAAGGCTTTTCTTTCTCAAGCGGTCAATTTCTTGCAAAATTTTGCGAAAAATTGACCGCTTGTTATTTATAAAAGGAGTAAAAAATGGCTGATCCACATATTCAATCACCGATGGATTTTTGGGATTATTTAACCGTGATTCTATATCGAACAGGTTTTGTGATTGCGACAATAATGTTGCTGCTATTACCTTATCATTTACAATTGGCACAAAAAGGCTTACTGATTGCCGGCGTGCTGCTTGCTTCCTCTTTACATCTCTATTTAAAAACTTTCCGTTTTCTGTTTCAATTTGCGGTATGGATTGGATTATTGTGCTATATTTTCAACCTACCGTTGATGGCATTGGGTGCAATGTTATTTACCATCGGCGGCTTAAGTTACAAAGAGTATTTTTGCTTTAGAGTATTCGGCTTAAATTTTCAGCCTATTTTAATGGCAGTACTTTGGTTATCGATCGTTTTTGAGCAAAATATATTATTACAACTATTCAGTATTGTTTGTGGTCTATTGTTACTTATATTAAGTATTCAAAAATGGCGAATGCCGTTACATTTTGATATTGGTGATAAAACCAAGTATCAAATATAAAATTATAAATTTATCCCTGAGGAGTGAATAATGTCTGTTACAGCCCCTTCTGTAGCAATTATTACATCAACAATAGGTCGTCCGCATTTAGAACGAGCTATTCTAAGTGTACAGCAACAGAGCTATGCCAATTGCAAGCACTATATTTTTGTCGATGGTCAGCAATTTTCTGCGAATGCGAAAGCGATTGTAGAGAAGTACCCACAAGTGGTAGTGACATACCTACCGATGAATACCGGTGCGAATGGTTGGACAAATAGCAGTATCAATGCGATTGCCCCGTTTTTGGTTAAAGAAGATCTCATCTGTTATTTAGATGATGATAACTGGTATGAGCCTAATCATGTGGAAAACTGTGTTCGTCAGCTTACTGCACACCAATATGATTATGTTTATAGCATGCGTAACTTTATGAATGTGGAAACCGGAAAATTTATTTGCCAAGATACATTTGAGTCAGTCGGTAAATATCACAAAATGGTTGGCGATATTGATGTTTCGTCCGATGCTTTAGGAATTTCCGGTACGATTTGTTTAGAGCGTAAAAACCATATTGATACAAACTGTTACTGCTTAAAACGTGAAGTGGCGATCAAAGCAAGTCAATATTGGTATTCAGGGGAATGTAATGATAACAATGTGTCTAACTGGTTATTATCTTCTAATGAGTACCGGGGCGATTGTACCCATACCTTCTGTGTGAATTATGCATTGGATGTAAAACGTTTTGCAGAGGGGATTTATGAATCTGTTTCCGCCAGAGTTTCGGATGAGGTCACCGAAGCGCAGAAAATAGAAATATTAGAAGATTTTGTTTATCATATTTCGAATTTTTATAAGAGCCAATAAAATAAAGCCAAGTAGCGATACTTGGCTTTATGTTTTATCAGACTAACGTAAAAATGCTGGAATCTTACTTTCGTAAGCGGCGATAGCATCTTCGTGTTGTAGGGTCAAACCGATATTATCTAACCCGTTTAATAAACAGTGACGGCGGAATTCGTCTAGTTCAAAACGATAAACTTTTTCACCGACCGTTACCGTCATTGCTTCTAAATCAATATGGATTTGTTTGCCTTCGTTCGCCCACACCCATTGGAAAATTTCTTCCACTTCTTCTTCACTTAAGCGAATCGGAAGCATATGATTGTTTAAGCTATTATTATAAAAAATGTCTGCAAAGCTCGGGGCAATCATCACTTTGAAACCATAATCGGCTAACGCCCAAGGTGCGTGTTCACGAGAAGAACCACAGCCTAAATTTTTACGAGCCAGTAAAATGGTCGCCCCTTGATATTGTGGAAAATTCAAAACGAAATCCGGATTTAATTGGGTTTCTTCCGCATCTAAATAACGCCATTCGTGGAATAAATGCTTACCGAAGCCGACACGAGTAATTGCTTGTAAGAACTGTTTTGGAATGATTGCGTCAGTATCCACATTTGCCGCATCAAGCGGAACGACTAAACCTGAGTGTTGTTTTAATCCTGCCATTTTTTTATCCTTAATTTAATTCCACGTGACGAATATCTACAAATTTACCGAACATTGCTGCTGCCGCCGCCATTGCCGGGCTAACTAAGTGGGTGCGACCGTTACGGCCTTGACGACCTTCAAAGTTACGGTTAGAGGTTGAAGCACAACGTTCCCATTCGCCTAAACGGTCATCATTCATACCTAAACACATTGAACAGCCCGGATTACGCCATTCTGCGCCAGCCTCGATAAAGATCTTATCTAAACCTTCTTTTTCCGCCTGTTCTTTTACTAAGCCCGAACCCGGTACAACTAGCACACGTTTTACGTTATCCGCTTTTTTACGACCTTTCATTACTGCCGCCGCTGCACGTAAGTCTTCAATACGAGAGTTAGTACAAGAGCCGATAAATACTTGATCCACAGGAATATCTTTCATATCCGTGTTGGCTTCTAAACCAATATATGCCAATGCTTTTTCTGCAGAGGCTTTTGTCACCGGATCCGCCATTTCTTGTGGATTTGGCACAACTTGGTCAATGCCGATAACTTGCCCCGGGTTGGTTCCCCAAGTCACTTGTGGCGCAATATCTTTCGCTTCTAATACAACTACCGTGTCAAAGACTGCATCATCGTCTGATTTTAATGTTTTCCAATATTCGACTGCATCATCCCAATCTTTGCCTTTTGGTGCATGCGGACGGCCTTTTAAGTAAGCAAAAGTAGTTTCATCCGGTGCGACTAAACCGGCTTTAGCGCCGAATTCGATCGCCATATTACATACCGTCATACGGCCTTCCATTGATAAATCACGAATCGCTTCGCCGCAGAACTCCACCACGTGACCGGTACCGCCCGCCATGGTTGTTTTACCGATAATTGCAAGCACGATATCTTTTGCGGTAATGCCCGGGTTCACTTTGCCGCGAACTTCCACTTTCATACTTTTTGCACGCGCTTGTTTTAAGGTTTGAGTTGCAAGCACGTGTTCTACTTCAGAAGTACCGATACCAAATGCAAGCGCACCGAAAGCACCGTGTGTAGCAGTATGAGAATCACCGCATACAATGGTCATACCCGGTAGGGTTAAACCTTGCTCCGGTCCCATTACGTGTACGATACCTTGTTCTTTGGTTTGCATATCGAATAACGAGATACCACTTGCTTCACAGTTTTTCGCTAATTCTAAAACTTGGATTTTCGCTTGACCTTCTAATTTATTTACGTCACGCACTTGGGTAGAAATACTGTGATCCATTGTGCCGAATGTCTTGTTAACTTGACGAACTTGGCGGCCGGCAACACGTAAACCGTCAAACGCTTGCGGGCTTGTCACTTCATGAATTAAATGGCGGTTGATATAAAGAATCGGCGTTTCGCCTGCGGCTTCATATACAACGTGAGCATCAAATAGTTTTTCGTATAATGTTTTTGCCATGATATTGTCCAACTCTAAAATAAATATTGTGAATGCATATGAATAAATAAGCGGTCAAATTTGCTTTCTTTTTTGCAAAAGCAACCGCTTACCTATTAGTGCTAATGAATATAACGGTTAAAAAAATGAAAGTAAAACGCTATTTTTGCAAAAAATGGCGTTTTTTATTCTAATGAGTAAGTAAAAAAATGCCTGTTATTGAGAAAATACAGAATTTTATTCTGAGTTATTTCGTATGTATAGACGCTTATCTATGCTTTGTAACGCTTTATAGCGTGATTACCTAACTTATTTTTATTGAATAATTTGCAATAAAAGGTGATTCCTATCACAAAATGGAAAAAAAGCGAGAAGAATTAAAACGTAGCGCTTTACAAAGTTATTTTTTTGTTTTAAAACTTTAAGGATATACGTATTATATATTTATTCAAATAAAGGGAATAATTATGCAAACAAAACTGACTCGCTCATTATTAAATATCGCAATCGTACTTGGCTTATCCAGCACGGCTTTTGCCGCAAAAGTGCCGGAAGGAACGGTATTGGCGGAAAAACAAGAAATTATTATTAATAACGGTTCAGAGCCTGCCAGTTTTGACCCGCAAAAAATAGAAGGTGTGCCTGAATCACAAGTCGCTTATCAGTTATTTGAAGGGCTGATTACTAAAGATGAAGAAGGAAAATTACAAGCCGGTGTGGCAGAGAGCTGGCAGAGTTCTCCCGATTACAAAACCTGGACATTTAAATTGCGTCAAAATGCAAAATGGGCAAACGGAGAGCCGGTAACGGCACATGATTTTGTCTATGCGTGGCAGCGTTTAGCCAATCCATTAACCGCTTCACCTTATGCAAGTTATCTGACTTATTTACAAGTGGAAAATGCGCAAGAGATTATTGATGGCAAGAAAAAACCGGAAGAACTGGGCGTGAAAGCGGTAGATGACTATACGTTAGTGCTGTCGTTAACTAATCCGGTTCCTTATGCAAATGAATTAACCACCCATTCATCATTATTGCCGGTAAATAAAAAAGTAGTGGAACAGTTTGGTGATAGTTGGGCAAAAAAAGCGAACTTAGTTGGTAACGGTGCGTATAAATTAGCTGAACATGTTATCAATGAAAAAATCGTGTTTGAGCGTAATACAAATTATTGGAATGACAAAGAAACTGTGATCAATAAAGCAACATATTTAGCCATTCCGAATGCGACTACCGATGTGGCTCGTTATAAAGCAGGAGATTTAGATGTAACGAACTATACGCTACCACCGGAACAGTTTGCTAAGTTGAAAAAAGATCTGCCGGAAGAAGTCTTTACCGCAAGAACACTTTCTACTTATTTATATGAAATTAATTTGAATAGAAAACCGTTTGATGATCTTCGAGTACGTAAAGCATTAAATTTAGCGCTCGATCGTACGATTATCGCCGATAAGGTGCTAGGACAAGGGCAAACGCCGACTTATGTATTTACACCGACCTATATTCACGAAGGACAAAAAATTCAATCGCCTGAATATAGCCAGCAAGCAATGGCAGAACGTAATGCACAAGCGGTTAAATTATTGGAAGAAGCCGGTTTTAGTAAAGCGAATCCATTGAAATTCTCGATTTTATATAACACCAATGACAACCATAAAAAAATTGCAATTGCCGCCGCTTCATTATGGAAAGCCAATACTAAAGGGCTAGTTCAAGTTGAATTAGAAAATCAAGAATGGAAAACCTATTTAGATACACGCCGTGAAGGTAAATATGATTTAGCACGTGCAGGTTGGTCTGCAGATTATAACCAAGCAAGCACTTTCGTGACGTATTTCCTATCGGATTCAAGTAACAACAAAACAGGTTATGCAAGTAAAGCGTATGATGAAGCAGTAGCAGAGTCCTACAAAGCGACGGATGCGGAAGGCAGAGCGACCGCTTATGCGAAAGCGGAAAAAGTACTTGCGGACGATTACGCTATCGTGCCGATTTATAACTATGTGAACCCACGTTTAGTCAAACCGTATGTGAAAGGTTATAGTGGTAAAGATCCGCAAGATGATATTTTGTTGCGTAACTTATATATTATTAAACATTAATCTTTATCCCCTGCTTGTCAGGGGATTGTTTTTTAAGCGGTTTGTTTTTTCTGATTTTTTGCAAAAAATTGGAAAAATTTGACCGCTTGTCGCTTATTTTTTGCGTTAATTAGAGAAGAAATGATGAAACTAGACAAACAAACCGCACAAGCGATTGTCAAACGCACCATGCAAATTATTCCAAATTCAGTGAATGTGATGGACGAACAGGGCATTATTATTGCCTCCGGCGACCCGAGTCGCGTAGGTGAGCGTCATACCGGTGCCGTAATTGTATTACGTCATGATCAAGCGGTAGAAATTGACGAAAAATTAGCAAAACAGTGGAACTATGAAGCGAGAGAAGGGCTGAATTTACCGATTCGCTATTTAGGTAAAACGATCGGCGTGATCGGTATTTCAGGTGCACCGGAGGCTGTTCGTCATTATGCGGAATTAGTCACTATGGCGGCGGAATTAATTGTCGAACAAGCGATCGTTTTGGAAACGGAACGCTGG
Source organism: Actinobacillus suis ATCC 33415 (assembly GCF_000739435.1). NCBI lineage: Bacteria > Pseudomonadati > Pseudomonadota > Gammaproteobacteria > Pasteurellales > Pasteurellaceae > Actinobacillus > Actinobacillus suis. The sequence continues at coordinate 1,430,265 of NZ_CP009159.1, read as the reverse complement.
CAGCGCCGTTATAAAGAAGAATTTATTCGCCAATTATTAAAAGGCAGCTTAAGTAAGGAACAAACAGAGCAGCAGGCTCGTTTCTTTAATTTAGATCCGGCTCAAGCATTGGCTGCGATTATTATCAAATTAAATAAGCCTACTTCAGCAGAGCTGCAGACTGTTTTATTACATTTAGAGCAGCAGCAACAGAATGCCAGTGTTGTTGTGGTTGATTTAGATAAATTAGTTTTGCTGCTACCGGCAGAAGAATTACTTCATCGACAAAAACATAAAACACTTAACCAGTTGTTTCCGTCACAAGCGGTTGAAGCGGATTATCGTATGGTAATCGGTTGTCAGGTTGGACATTTTGTTGAAGCGCATTTTTCTTATCAATCAGCATTACATACCTTAGCGTATGCGGAAAATAATCACACGAAAAAGCAGATTATCTGTTTTGAAGATTATCGCTTACAGGCGCTATTAGCGGATTTTTCTCATTCGTGGCAAGCCAAAGAATTATTTACACCGGTTCAACAGTTAATTTCTCAAGATGAGAAAAACGTGCTGTTTAAAAGTTTGCAGCAATATTTTTTGTCAAATTGTGATCTGGTTCACGCTTCGGAAAAATTGTTTATTCATCAAAATACCTTACGTTATCGTTTAGAACGAATCGAACAAATAACTTCTTTATCTTTCAATAAGATAGAAGATAAATTTATTTTATATTTAGGTGCGATTTTAATGCCTTGATTTGTTGAATTTTACAATATTACCCGGTGTAACTCGCTATTTTTTGTAATTTTCACTAACGACTTTCCATTAAAAATCCGCATAATGCCGAACAATTTATTTATGTTTTTGGTATTAAGGAGAACAATATGGTTGCGGTAACTGCAGTCGGTGCTGTTGTAGCACTATCAGTCGCGATAGTTTTAATCTTAAAGAAAGTACCGCCGGCATACGGTATGTTAATCGGGGCATTGGTCGGTGGTTTAATCGGCGGTGCGGATCTGTCGCAAACCGTGAGCTTAATGATTGGCGGAGCGCAAGGAATTACCACGGCGGTAATGCGGATCTTAGCCGCTGGGGTATTAGCCGGTGTGTTAATTGAATCCGGTGCGGCAAGTACCATTGCTGAAACCATCGTGAAAAAATTAGGTGAAACCCGTGCATTACTCGCACTAGTGCTTTCAACTATGATTTTGACTTCTGTTGGGGTATTTGTGGATGTGGCGGTGATTACCGTTTCTCCAATCGCATTAGCGTTGGCGAAACGTGGTGATTTATCGAAACCGGCTATCTTATTAGCGATGATTGGTGGCGGTAAAGCCGGTAACATTATGTCGCCAAACCCAAATGCGATTGCTGCTTCAGACGCTTTCCATCTACCGCTCACTTCTGTTATGGCAGCAGGTATCCTTCCGGCCATTTTCGGTATTATTCTGACCTATTTTTTAGCCAAACGCCTTATCAACAAAGGTTCAAAAGTGGCGGATAACGAAGTCTCTGCAAATAATCTGCAAAATTTACCCGCTTTCCTACCGGCAATTACCGCACCGCTTTGTGCGATTATCTTATTAGCATTACGCCCTATTGCGGATATTAAAATTGATCCGCTGATCGCATTACCGCTTGGCGGTTTAGTCGGTGCGTTGGCAATGGGCAAATTAAAACAAGTGAATCAATTTGCCACTTCAGGCTTATTAAAAATGTCACCGGTTGCCGTGATGTTATTAGGTACAGGGGCGTTAGCCGGTATTATTGCTAATTCGGGTTTAAAAGATGTGTTAATTGAAGCGCTTACCGCTTCAGGCTTACCGTCTTATTTACTTGCACCGATTTCAGGGGCGTTAATGTCACTGGCAACCGCTTCAACTACAGCAGGTACGGTGGTAGCGTCAAACGTATTTAGTGCAACCTTAATTGAATTAGGTGTAAGTGCATTGGCTGGTGCGGCAATGATTCACGCCGGTGCGACCGTATTTGACCATATGCCGCACGGTTCTTTCTTCCACGCCACCGGCGGAAGCGTCAATATGGATATGAAAGAACGCTTAAAATTGATTCCGTATGAAACAGCGGTCGGTTTAATTATGACTATTGTTTCAACCTTGGTATTTGGTGTGTTTAAATTATTCTAAGAGGTAAAATATGAAAATTGTTATTGCTCCCGATTCATTTAAAGAAAGTCTTACTGCACTTGAAGTAGCGCAATCGATCGAAGGCGGTTTCAGACGTATTTTCCCTGATGCACAATACATCAAAGTACCGATGGCGGACGGCGGTGAAGGTTCGGTTCAGTCATTAATTGATGCGACTAAAGGTGAGCTGTTAGAAGTTGAAGTGACTGCGCCGCTCGGTAATAAAGTGACCGGCTTTTTAGGCATTTCGGGCGATAAACAGACCGCTTTTATTGAAATGGCGGCGGCTTCCGGTTTACATCTTGTGCCTTTTGAACAACGTAATCCGCTTAAAACTACCAGTTTCGGTACCGGTGAATTAATCAAAAAAGCGTTAGATTTGGGTGTGAAGAAAATTCTGTTAGGCATTGGCGGTAGTGCAACCAATGACGGCGGTGTCGGTATGTTGCAAGCGCTCGGTGCTTCGTTCAAAAATGCAGCCGGTGAGGAAATTGGTTTTGGGGGCGAACAGCTACAACAAATCTGCCAGATTTCGTTAGAAAATTTAGAGCCTCGTTTACAAAGTGTTGAGTTTGAAGTGGCGTGTGATGTAAATAACCCGTTATGCGGTGAGCGTGGCGCTTCAGCAGTATTTGGTCCACAAAAAGGTGCAACACCGGAGATGGTTCAAACTTTGGATAATGCGTTGGCACATTTTGCGGATGTCGCATTAGCTCAACAGGGGATTGCAATTGCTAATCATGCCGGCGCCGGTGCGGCAGGCGGTATGGGCGGTGGTTTATTATTACTGCCGAATGTGCAGCTTAAAGCAGGTGTACAAATCATTATCGAAGCGACTCGTTTGGCGGAGCATATCCAAGATGCGGATTTAGTGATTACCGGCGAGGGGCGTATGGACGCACAAAGTATTGCCGGCAAAACACCGGTGGGTGTAGCAAAAACGGCAAAACAATTTAATGTGCCGGTAATTGCGATTGTCGGCTGCTTACGAGAAGATTACAATGTGGTTTATCAGCACGGCATTGATGCGGTATTCCCGATTATTCGCCAATTGAATTCACTCGAAGAAACCTTAAAACAAGGACGAGAAAACTTGGAGTCTAGCGCAGAAAATGTCGCACGTTTAATTAAATTGAAAATGTAGAAATTGACGGAGGGCTTATGCAGCAGAAACTGTTTATTGTGACCGGACACGTACAAGGTGTTGGCTTTCGATTCTTCACGCTACAAGAGGCAGGGAAAATCGGCATTAAAGGTTATGTGAAAAATCGCCCTGAAGGCTCGGTGGAAGTAGTTGCCATTGGTAGCGAAGCGCAAATGGCAGCGTTCAGAAACTGGTTACAAAAAGGCCCTCCGACATCTGCAGTACGTAATTTAATTGAACAATGTTATCAAGGCTCGGAACAATTCGAACGCTTTGAAATTCGACGCTAGCCATGGCGGATTTTGAATCAGACAAGCGGTTAAATTTGCAAAAAATCTTGTAAATTTAACCGCTTGTTATTTATTGCTCTTTGATAAGTTGCAAAACTTTAATGAATAGTTTTCTAAATAAACTCGGAATCGCTTGGTTGCCTCGTTGTTTGATTTCAGTTGAAATCGCAATCGCCAAATCCGGTTTTGATGTGTACTGAATCGCCCGTTTGATAATGGTTTTGGTCGGGTATTTATGATCTCTCGGCTGCCAACGGGCAAGACGCACAAATACTTCCCTTAGTCCTTCGTGATAGAAAAAATGTTCGATATCTTGGCGTGGAATGACGGTCAAATGTTTACTTGGGTGTTCGTTTTCCTGCAACATGCTTTTGGCAATATCGGCATATTTTTCGCCCGCTTGATCACCGTCGGTCAATACGTACCATTCAATGCCCATCGCTTTGGCGTATTTAATTAACGGGCGTAAGCCGCATTGGGCAAATTCCACTATCCGAATTCCTTCCATTTCCAAATTAATATCCAGTAAATTTGCCAGCTCGGTTAGAATCCAAACTTCTGTTTCGCCTTCAACTAAAATCCATGCTCGAGAAAATAAAGCTAAACCTCGATTGTAGTGAATATGAAAGGTCAGTTTACGTAGGTCTTCTTTGCCCAACGAACTGTGTGCAAGCGAATATGCCTCGGTATGATCTCGATAACGCACCAAGCGACTAATTTCACGTAACGGCACTTGAGAAAGTAATTCCATCGAATTAGTCGTGGTAATACGTTGTACTGGCAGGTAATTTACTAATTCCCAAAAGATCGCAATCATACGAGGATGTAAACGTGCTTCAAGATCTTCAAATAAAATAATCGGCTTTTCAACACGACGTAATTTTTGGCTGATCATAAACAACGAGGAAAGGTGAGTGCGCACCTTATGCGTCAGTTCTCCGCTTTGATCCTGTTTTAAACGTAAGCAAAGTGATTTAACTCTTTCCCATAGTATGGAAGTGTCTTGCATTGCATCGGCTAATTGTTGACGGCTTTTGATACTTAAAAAGTAATAGCGCAACAGTAGAGAGAGCGCCTGTAATTCGCTTTGTAGCGTATCTTGTTCATTTTCGATATGAGGAGAAAGTGTTTCAAGCGGCGAGAATTTATTTAAACGGGCATCTCTAAAGCGGTAAACGGGCGAGTGATTGATAATCGAAAGAATAATGTCTTCATGATTGGCAACCGTTAGCGGTTTGGCGAAGCTATCCAGAAAACGGTAGTCGGTTTCAACACCGCCATTTAAGCATTTGCCTGAAACTTGCAGATTAATACAAGGCTTGCCTTTTTCATCCGGATAAAAAAGGTGGCAATAGGGCTGATGAATATCAGCCTGACATTCGTCCTCATGTTCGGCACAGAAGGTGAACATGAGGCGGATTTGCTCCGCCTTGGTAGTTGCATGATATTGTTGGTGGAAGTCGGATTCACTAAATTGATAAAGCTCACCGTTGATATTGAAGATATGGCTGAGCGCATCCAGCAAACTGGATTTACCCCAAGCGTTTTCACCAATCAAGACCATATTCGGACGCAATTGTAATGTGAGCTGATTAATTCCTCGAAAGCCGCTGATTTCAATCTGTTGTAAATACATAATTCCCCTCGCTATTTATGAATCTGATAACAAGGTTTGTAAGCCTCTCCGGTCGGTAGTTTCATACGATGTTGCTGAATAAAGCGTTGTAACAAGCGGTCGATTTTCTCCATTAATTTGCGATCGCCTTTGAGCTGGAAAGGCCCGTATTGCTCAATCATATCTTGCGTATCTGGTTTGATATTACCGGCAACAATACCCGAAAATACACGGCGTAGATTCGCCGCTAATTGCGCTGGAGCTTGGTCAAAATGCAGATCAAGATTCGCCATATTTTCGTGAGTCGGAGCAAACGGCAAAATAAAAGCATCATCAATTTTCAGTAACCAGTTAAAACTATATGAATCGGCTAGCGCTTGGCGCTGACGTTTCACTTCTCTCATCGCATGTGCCATTTTTTGGGCGACTAAAACCGGATCATCAATGATAATTTCATATTGTTGTTGCGCTTCTTTACCGAGCGTTTCTCCTATAAATTCATCAATTGCGGTGAAATAATCGGCACTTTCCGGTGGTGCGGTTAAAATTACCGGTAATTGTTGCAACTTATTTGCCGGATTGAGTTTTATACCGATGATATAAAGCAATTCTTCTAATGTACCGGGGCCGCCGGGGAAGATGACAATGCCGTGTCCCATTCGCACGAATGCTTCTAACCGTTTTTCAATATCGGGCATAATGATTAATTCGTTGACGATCGGATTCGGCGGCTCGGAGGCAATAATAGAGGGCTCGGTGATTCCGATAAAACGGCTATTCTGATAACGCTGGTTCGCATGACCAATCGCAGCGCCTTTCATTAGCGCCTCCATCACACCGGTACCGCAGCCGGTGACGATATTGAGTAAACGTAGCCCCAATTCGGTGCCGACTGCTCGACAATATTGGTATTCAGTTTGGTTAATTGAATGACCGCCCCAGCAAACAATCAGATTCGGATCAGAACCAATCTCAAGCGCTTTGGCATTACGTAAAATTGAAAAGACTTGATTGGTGATATAGCGACAATCGGTTTGCGGTTGATCTTGTTTGAAATATTGAGAAAGGGCGTTTACAAAAACAATGTCACGTAATACGGCAAATAGATGATATTGAATATTGAGCATCATTTTACCGTCAACAAAAGCGGTTTCCGGCGGGTTGTGCAGCTCAAGTGTCACCCCTTTTTCACGGGTAATCAGATTGATTTCAAAGTGTTGATATTGATTGAGCAGCGCACGACTGTCATCGGTGACTGCACCGGAATTCAGTACGGCAAGCGAACAGTTGCGATAAAGAGAATAGAGATTGCCTTGCGCATTTTTGGTCAGCAATTCCATTTCTAAATGTGAGAGTTGGTCTAAACTGCCTTTTGGATTGACTGAATGAATGGCCATATTTCCCCCGAAGGATGCATAAGATAAAAACATTATGCCTGCTCAGGGGGAAATAGCAAATTTAATTACTCTTGTACAAAACTGAGCGCCTGTTCTACCACTTCAACGCCTGCCCCTTGCTTGGTGGCGTTTTCGCTTAAGTGGCGACGCCATTGGCGTGCGCCTTTACAGTTTTGGAATGCGCCTAACATATGGCGAACGATGTGGTTTAAATAAACTCCTTTTTGCGTTTGCGCCTCAATATAAGGTAGCATTTTTTCAACCGCTTCTCGGGCGGTGACAAGCGGTCGATTTTCATCGAAAATTTGCGAATCGATTTCACCTAACAATGACGGGTTTTGATAGGCTTCACGCCCCACCATTACGCCATCGACAAATGCCAAGTGTTGTTTGATTTCATCAACAGTTTTAATGCCGCCGTTAATTGAAATATTTAAGTGCGGAAAGTCACGTTTCAGCTGATAAACACGCTCGTAATCAAGCGGTGGAATTTCACGATTTTGTTTCGGACTTAAACCGGACAACCACGCTTTACGAGCATGAACGATAAAATCGTTACTATACGGCTGTACTTTCTCAATAAAATCACATAAGAATTCGTAGCTGTCCAAGTCATCAATACCGATACGATGCTTAACCGTCACCGGAATTTGCACCGCATCTTGCATTGCTTTGATACAGTCGGCAACTAAATCGGCTTTTGCCATTAAACAAGCACCAAACATTCCGTTTTGCACACGGTCGGAAGGGCAGCCGACATTTAAGTTGATTTCGGCATAGCCTCGTTCTTCAACTAATTTGGCACAATGCGCAAGCTGTGCCGGATCGCTGCCGCCAAGCTGTAACGCAACCGGATTTTCACTCGGATCGTATTCAAGCAGATCGTATTTTGCATGAATGATCGCCGGCGCAGTGATCATTTCGGTATAAAGCAAAGCGTGTTGGCTAAATTGACGATGGAAGTAGCGACAATGACGAGTGGTCCAATCAAGCATTGGTGCAACGGAAAAACGTCCGCGGTAAAATTGATTTTGCATAAAATTGTTCACGAATAAAAATAACAAGCGGTGTTATTTAGCCGATCTTTTGTAAATTTTTCGCTAAATTTAACCGCTTGTAAAGGGATCAAAATTTCGCTCATCATACTATAAAACGCTTGTGAATTCACGGTTTTTACGTTTGGCTTATGATCTGGTTATAATTAATGCAATACAATATCTAGTAGATTTTTACAAATAAACCACTAGATATTGATTTATAAATTGACAAAAATTTTTTTCTTTATAAATCAAATGACTAGCTAAAAAGCTTGTTTGTCAAGACTTGTGGTACTAAAAAATTTTCCCTAAAATCCACGCCTTAATTATCAATGAATAAAGATAGAGTTAACGAGTATGTCCAAAAGAAATCTTTTTGAAAAACGCTTGAACATCAAGCCATACGAATACCCTGAATTATTAGAATTTAAAGATGCAATTCGCCATTCTTACTGGTTGCATACAGAGTTTAATTTTACCGGTGATATTCAGAACTACCGTATTGATATCAATGATCACGAACGTCATGTGTTAACTCGTGCGATGTTGGCGATTTCTCAAGTGGAAGTAAACGTAAAACGTTTCTGGGGTGAACTGTATCGCTATTTCCCGAAACCGGAAATGGATGATGTGGGCGGTACATTCGCAGAGTCGGAAGTTCGTCACAAAGATGCATACTCGTTTTTATTAGAAAAATTAGGCTTAAACGAAATGTTTAGCCAAATCCAAGAGATTGAGCCGTTAATGAACCGTATTCGTTATATGGAATCGTTCATGAAAGATAAAGATGCGGGTAAAGGTGAATTTGTGCTTTCACTTGTTTTATTCTCTCTTTTCGTAGAACATATTTCATTATTCGGTCAGTTCTTAATTATGATGTCGTTCAATAAGCATAAAAACCTCTTTAAAGGGATTTCTAATGCGGTTGAAGCAACGTCAAAAGAAGAAGAAATTCATGGTAAATTCGGTATTGCGTTATACGAAATTTTACGTGACGAACACAGTGAGCTTTTCACTCCGGAATTTTTTGAAGAATTAAAGACCCTATCTACTCAAGCATTTGAGGCGGAATGTGGCATTTTAGATTGGATTTTTGAAGAAGGCGATTTAAGCTTTATTAGCCGTGAAGCGGTAGAAAACTATATTCGTAGCCGTTATAACAACTCGTTAATGACGCTAGGTTTAGAGCCGCCATACGATGTAAATCCTGAATTACTAAAAGAAACTGAGTGGTTTGATATTGAAATTCTGTCAACGAAAGAAACAGATTTCTTTAACAAACGTAGTACTGATTACAGCAAAAAAATGAAGCAGATTACCGCAGATGACTTATTCTAATACTCGCCCTGATTTTGAATGGCTAAATGAAGATAGCCGCTTATTTTTACAACGTGGTTACTTACTTGAAGGAACAACCGCATTAGAGCGTATTCGTTTTATCGCTGAACATGCGGAGCATAAACTTGGTATCGAAGGTTATGCGGATAAATTCTATCACTATATGGCTCGTGGCTATTTCTCACTTTCTTCTCCGATTTGGTCGAATTTCGGTTTAGATCGTGGTTTACCGATTTCTTGTTTTGGTAGCTACATTGGTGATTCAATCCACGAAATTATGGTGACGACCGCTGAAGTGGGGATGATGAGTAAAATCGGTGGCGGTACTTCCGCTTATTTCGGTGATATTCGTCCACGTGGTTCAGCAATTAAAAATAACGGTAAATCAGACGGTTCGTTCAACTTTAGTAAATTGTTTGATACAGTGATTGATGTTATTTCTCAAGGTACGTCACGTAAAGGTCAATTTGCCGGTTATATTGATATCGAACACGGCGATATTGACGAATGGTTAGATATTCATACCGAAGGTAACCCAATCCAATTAATGTACTACGGCGTATGTGTCGGCCATGATTGGTTAGAATCAATGAAAGCGGGTGACCCGTATAAACGTCAACTTTGGGCAAAACTATTACAACGTAAAACGGAAACGGGTATTCCGTATTTATTCTTTAAAGATAATGCGAATGCCGGTCGTCCGGACGTTTATAAAGATAAAAATATGACGGTACACGCTTCAAACTTATGTACCGAAATTATGCTTCCGTCAAGCAATGATGAAAGCTTCGTTTGCTGTCTTTCTTCAATGAACTTACTTTATTTTGATGAGTGGAAAGATACGGATGCGCCTGAAGTATTAACCTACTTCTTAGACGTGGTAATGAGTGAGTTTATTGAGAAAAGTAAAGATATGCCGTTCTTAGATCGTGCGCATCGCTTTGCAACTCGTCACCGTGCATTAGGTTTAGGCGTATTAGGTTGGCACAGCTACTTACAAGCGAATAATATTGCGTTTGATAGCTTCCAAGCAATGCAAAAAAACAACTTAATCTTTAAAACGTTACAAGAGAAAACCTTAAAAGCGTCACAAGAGTTAGCGAAACGTTTTGGTGAGCCGGAAATCTTAAAAGGTTATGGTCGTCGTAATACCACTTTAATGAGTATTGCGCCAACCAAATCAAGTAGTTTTATTTTAGGTAGCGTATCACCATCGGTTGAACCGTTTAAATCTAACTACTATGTTAAGGATTTAGCGAAAATCAAAACCGTGTATAAAAACCCGTTCTTAGAGAAATTACTCCAAGAAAAAGGTTTAGATACGGAAGAGATTTGGGAATCGATTTTACATAATGACGGTTCTGTACAGCACTTAGAACAACTAACCGATGAAGAAAAAGAAGTATTCAAAACCTTCTCTGAAATTAGTCAGTTAAGCGTGATTCAGCAAGCGGCACAACGTCAGAAATATATCGACCAAGGTCAAAGTATTAATATTATGGTTCATCCGGCAACACCGGCACGTGATTTAAACCAATTATACTTAACCGCAGAAGAACTCGGTTTAAAATCAATTTATTACCAATACTCAATGAGTGCGGCACAAGTGTTTAACCGTAACTTATTAAGCTGTTCTAGCTGTGAAGGTTAATTAAAAGCATTAAAAACACCACCGTAAGGTGGTGTTTTTATATCTGTAATATTTCTCGGAAATTAAACCGCTTATTGTTTTATATATTGTCATTTTATGTAAGTTTGTGTAATCTTTGTTTGACCATATATAAAATATCAATAACAGTTAAGGAGACAATATGGCTTTACACTTAGCAAAATACGGCGTGATTGATCTACATCTGCATTTAGATGGCTCGCTATCACCGCAATGGATGATTGAATGGGCAGCTAAACAGCAAATTCAACTCCCGTCCTCTGACCCCCAAACCTTACTTCCTTTTATTTCTGTTCCCCAAGATTGTAGCGATTTAAACCAATATTTACGCTGTTTCGAATTACCCATTTCTTTGTTACAAACCCCTGAAGCGTTAGCTTCGTCCGTTACTGATGTTCTACAACGATTAGATCAAGCTGGCTTGCTTTATGCGGAGATTCGTTTTGCACCACAATTTCATACCCAAAAAAACATGGATCAAGAGCAAGTGGTACAAGCGGCGATTAAAGGTTTACAAGAAGGCTTAGCAAAAACACAGTTATTTAAAGCAAATTTAATTTTATGCTGTATGCGAGCAGCGGATAATCAGGCGGAAAATTTAGAAACCGTACGTTTAGCGCATAAATATTTAAGTAAAGGTGAAGCCGGTGTGGTGGCGGTGGATTTAGCCGGTGCGGAAGGTATCTTTCCGACGGCGAATTTTAGTGCAGAATTTGATTATGCAAATGAATTAGGTGTACCGTTTACCCTTCATGCCGGAGAAGCGGCTGGTGCGGAAAGTGTTGAGCAAGCGCTTAATTTCGGCGCATCTCGTATTGGGCATGGAGTTCGCTCCATTCAGTCGGAAGTGGTAATGCGTAAATTGATTGGTAGTCGAACGCCGTTAGAAATGTGTCCGTGTAGTAATCTGCAAACTAAAACGGTTCAGCATTTGCAGGATTATCCGTTACGTGCTTTTTTAGAGCGAGGTGTAGTGGCAACATTAAATAGCGATAATATGACCGTTTCTCAAACGGATGTAAGAAATGAATTCCATCTATTGGAAGCAGATTATCAGCTTACTAAAGAAGAAGCGCAGCAACTTTTATTTAATGCGATTGAAGCGGCTTTTCTCTCTAAGCAAGATAAAAAAGCTTTATTGAGCGAAATTCAACAACGTTATCCGACATTACTTTAGCAAGCGGTTAAATTTGGCTGAAAAATTGCAAAAAAAAGCACGAGCTGAGTTGCTCGTGCTTTTTTATGTTATTTAGTAGTAAGAGTGTTCGCCGTGTTGATGTTCTGTCACATCTTTCACTCCGACTAATTCGTCAGGGAACATAGCTAATAATTGTTTTTCAATCCCCTCTTTCAATGTGACATCAACCATTGAACAGCCGTTACAACCGCCACCAAATTGTAGGATTGCATATTTGTCTTCTGTTACTTCAATTAAGGTTACTCGGCCACCATGGCTTGCCAATTGCGGGTTCACTTGAGTTTGAATCACATAGTCTAAGCGTTCGATAAAAGGTGCGTCATCCGCTACTTTACGCATTTTCGCATTTGGCGCCTTTAACGTGAGCTGTGATCCCATTGGATCCGTTACATAATCAATTTCTGCTTCATCTAAGAAAGGTAAGCTAATTTCATCTACAAATGCAGAGAAACCGTTATATTCAAATTGTGTATCGGTGTCTTCTACGGCATTTTGGGGGCAATAAGAAACGCCACACTCGGCATTAGGGCTGCCCGGATTCACCACGAAAATACGAATATTGGTATTTTCTTCTTGTTGTTCTAAAAGACGACGGAAGTGCGCCTGCGCTGCTTCAGAAATCGAAATATGAATTGCTTCTTGTTGTTCCATTATGAGTTTCCAAATTCGTTATTTAAATTGAGTAAAATCATCGGGTATTCTACGCCTTACAGGCGGTTTTTTCTACTCAAAATTTTGTAATTACCAATTGTTACAAACTTTGCAAAAAGTTTAGAAATTTGGCCGCTTGTTTGGCGTTAAAACGCTGAAATTTAAATCACCTCTTTAGAGGTAAATGTTAAAAAATTGTCTAATAAATATTGATTTATTTCAAATATTCAAGGGCTAACGGCTTAAAATCGTGTGTTTTTGTGGAAAGTTAGCTCGTTTTTAAGGTAAAATACCTCGTTTATTTTAGCTTGTGAATTAATTCCAAGATAAAGCCTAGATTTGAGAACTTAATGTAACTTTTTAGAAACAAGTGGGGGAATTCGTTTGTTTTTAAATCAGCGTTACGGCTCAAGAGAAGCGATTGCGATTTTTTCGTAATCTTATTTTTTAACCCAACAAAAAGTAGTGCAAACAATATGATTACAATCAAAAAAGGCTTGGATTTACCTATCGCAGGTACACCGGCACAAGTAATCCATAACGGCAATACCGTTAATGAAGTTGCGATGCTTGGTGAAGAATATGTGGGTATGCGTCCTTCAATGAAAGTTCGTGAAGGCGATGTAGTGAAAAAAGGCCAAGTTCTTTTTGAAGATAAAAAGAACCCTGGCGTAGTATTTACAGCCCCAGCAAGCGGTACGGTAGTAACGATTAACCGTGGTGAAAAACGTGTTCTTCAATCAGTCGTGATTAAAGTTGAGGGTGATGAGCAAATTACCTTTAAGAGCTATGAAGCTGCGCAATTGGCCTCTTTATCAGCGGAACAAGTAAGAACAAATCTTGTTGATTCGGGTTTATGGACAGCATTCCGTACTCGTCCGTTCAGCAAAGTTCCTGCAGTTGATGCAACTCCAGCATCGATTTTCGTTAATGCAATGGATACTAATCCGTTAAGCGCTGATCCGACAGTGATCATTAACGAATACAAAAATGATTTCGAACACGGTTTAACGGTCTTAACTCGTTTAGGCGTGAAAGTTAATTTAGTGAAAGCGGCTGGTGCGAATGTTCCTTCAGTTAGCGGTGTAAATGTACACGAATTTGCGGGTCGTCACCCGGCAGGTTTAGTGGGTACTCACATTCACTTTATTGATCCGGTAGGTTTAACCAAAACCGTATGGCATTTAAATTATCAAGATGTAATCGCAATCGGTAAATTATTCACAAGCGGTGAATTGTTTACTGACCGTGTTGTTGCGCTTGCTGGTCCGCAAGTAAAAACACCACGTTTAGTACGTACTCGTCTTGGTGCAAACCTTTCACAATTAACGGCAAACGAGCTGAATGCAGGTGAAAACCGTGTGATTTCAGGTTCAGTGTTAAGTGGTGCAACGGCAACAGGTCCGGTTAACTACTTAGGTCGTTATGCGTTACAAGTTTCTGTACTTGCGGAAGGTCGTGAGAAAGAATTATTCGGTTGGATTATGCCAGGTTCGGATAAATTCTCTATCACTCGTACCGTATTAGGTCACTTCAGCAAAAAATTATTTAACTTCACGACTGCAGTTCACGGTGGTGAGCGTGCAATGGTGCCAATCGGTGCATATGAGCGTGTAATGCCGTTAGATATTATTCCTACGTTATTACTTCGTGACTTAGCTGCCGGCGATACCGATTCTGCGCAAAACTTAGGTTGCTTAGAGCTAGATGAAGAAGATTTAGCATTATGTACTTATGTTTGCCCGGGTAAAAACAACTACGGTCCGATGTTACGTGCTGCGTTAGATAAGATCGAGAAGGAAGGTTAATAAAATGGGTTTAAAAAATCTTTTTGAAAAGATGGAACCTGCGTTTCACAAAGGTGGAAAATATGAGAAATGGTACACGCTTTTTGAAGCGACATATACCATTCTTTATACACCGGGTACTGTGACTCGTAAAGATTCACACGTACGTGATGCGTTAGATTCTAAACGTATGATGATCATCGTATGGTTAGCGTTATTCCCGGCAATGTTCTGGGGTATGTATAACGTAGGTGCGCAAGCAATTCTTGCAACAAGCCATTTAGGTACATTAGCGGATTCAATCGCAAGTAACTGGCATTATGGTTTCTCTGATGCGTTAGGCGCAACTTTAACCGCAGATGCAGGCTGGGGCAGCAAAATGCTTCTTGGTGCAACGTATTTCCTTCCTATCTACTTAACGGTTTTCCTTGTAGGTGGTTTCTGGGAAGTTGTATTTGCAATGGTGCGTAAGCATGAAATTAACGAAGGTTTCTTTGTTACTTCTATCTTATTAGCATTAATCGTTCCACCAACATTGCCATTATGGCAAGCGGCGCTTGCTACAACCTTCGGTGTTGTGGTTGCGAAAGAAGTGTTTGGCGGTGTAGGTAAAAACTTTATGAACCCAGCATTAGCGGGTCGTGCGTTCTTATTCTTCGCTTATCCGGCACAAATTTCAGGCGACTTAGTGTGGACTGCTGCAGATGGCTTCTCTGGTGCAACAGCGCTTTCACAATGGGCGCAAGGCGGTCAAGGTGCGCTTAAACACGCAGTAACCGGTCAAGAAATTACTTGGATGGATGCTTTCTTAGGCAACATTCCTGGTTCAATCGGTGAAGTTTCAACACTTATGTTAATGATTGGTGCGGCAATTATCGTGTTCACACGTATTGCTTCATGGCGCATTATCGCCGGCGTATTTGTTGGTATGGCGGCAACAGCAACCGTATTTAACCTAATCGGTTCAGACACAAATCCACTATTCTCAATGCCATGGCATTGGCACTTAGTGTTAGGCGGTTTCGCATTAGGTATGTTCTTTATGGCAACAGACCCTGTATCAGCGGCATTTACTAACAAAGGTAAATGGTGGTACGGTGCGTTAATCGGTGTGATGTGTGTTGTTATCCGTGTAGCAAACCCGGCATATCCTGAAGGTATGATGTTAGCAATCTTATTCGCTAACTTATTTGCTCCGATCTTCGACTACTTAGTAGTTCAAGGCAACATCAAACGTAGAAAAGCGAAGGCGGCATAAAAATGGCTAAATTTAATAAAGATAGCGTAGGCGGTACTTTAACCGTTGTTGTGTTATTAAGTTTAATCTGTTCTCTTATCGTAGCGGGTGCGGCAGTATTGCTTAAACCTACGCAAGATATTCAGAAAGTGCTTGATAAACAAAAGAACATTTTACAAGCAGCAGGTTTAATGCAGCCAAATACAAACGTGCAAGAAACCTATGCGAAATTCATCGAACCTAAAATCGTTGATTTAGCGACCGGTGATTATGTTGAAGGCGTAACAAACTTTGATGCGAAAGCAGCGGCGAAAGATCCTGCACAAAACGTAGCGATCAATCCGGCTGATGATAAAGCGAACATCAAAGTACGTGCTAAATATGCGGAAGTTTATTTAGTAAAAGACGAAGCGGGTAAAGTAAGCCAAGTCGTACTTCCTATGTACGGTAACGGTTTATGGTCAATTATGTACGGCTTTGTTGCGGTTCAACCTGATGCGAACACTGTAAATGGTATTACTTACTATGAACAAGGTGAAACTGCGGGTCTTGGCGGCGAAATCGCTAACCCTAACTGGCAGAAAAACTTTGTAGGTAAGAAATTATTCAACGCAAACAATGAAGTGGCATTAACCGTAGGTAAAGGTGCTTCAGCAGATAAAGATCACGGTATTGATGGTTTATCTGGTGCGACATTAACTTCAAACGGTGTTGACGGCTCATTCAAATATTGGTTCGGTGCTAACGGTTTCGGTCCATATTTAGCGAAATTCAAAGCAGCAATGGGAGCTAACTAATGGCGAGTAACAATCTTAAAAAGTTATTGTTATCTCCAATCGCGGATAACAACCCGATCGCATTACAGATCTTAGGTATCTGTTCTGCATTAGCGGTAACTACTCAGTTACAAACTGCGGTAGTAATGGCGATTGCAGTAAGTTTAGTTACTGCTTTCTCTAGTATGTTTATTTCAATGATTCGTAACTTTATTCCTAATAGTATTCGTATCATTGTACAAATGGCTATCATTGCATCACTTGTAATCTTAGTTGACCAAATTTTACGTGCGTATGCATATGACTTATCAAAACAGCTTTCTGTATTCGTAGGTCTTATCATTACTAACTGTATCGTAATGGGTCGTGCTGAAGCATTTGCAATGAAATCAGGTCCGGTAGAAAGTTTCGTTGATGGTATCGGTAACGGTTTAGGTTACGGTGCGATGTTAATCATCGTGGCATTTTTCCGTGAATTAATCGGTTCAGGTAAAATCTTCGGTATTACCGTATTAGAAACTGTTCAAAACGGCGGTTGGTATCAAGCAAACGGTTTATTCTTATTAGCGCCAAGTGCGTTCTTCATTATCGGTTTTGTGATTTGGGGAATTCGTACCTGGAAACCAGAGCAAGTGGAGAAATAAGATGGAACATTATTTAAGTCTATTTGTTAAGTCTGTATTCATTGAGAATATGGCACTTTCTTTCTTCCTTGGTATGTGTACATTCCTTGCGGTGTCTAAGAAAGTTTCAACTGCTTTTGGTTTAGGTATTGCGGTAATCGTAGTATTAGGTATTGCGGTACCGGCTAACCAATTAGTTTATACACACGTATTAAAAGATGGCGCACTTGTTGAAGGTGTAGATTTAAGCTTCTTAAACTTCATCACATTCATCGGTGTGATTGCGGCACTTGTTCAAATTTTAGAAATGATTTTGGATAAGTTCTTCCCTGCGTTATATAGCGCATTAGGTATCTTCTTACCATTGATTACCGTAAACTGTGCGATCTTCGGTGGTGTATCATTCATGGTTCAACGTGAATACAACTTCACGGAGTCTGTGGTTTATGGTATTGGTGCAGGTACAGGTTGGATGTTAGCAATCGTTGCACTAGCAGGTTTAACTGAAAAAATGAAATATTCTGATGTTCCGGCAGGTTTACGTGGTTTAGGTATTACCTTTATCACTGTTGGCTTAATGGCGTTAGGCTTCATGTCATTCTCAGGCATTCAATTATAAGGAGCATATCGTGGATAGTAATTTTATTTTCGGTATTATCGCATTTACTGCTCTTGTATTAGTGCTTGCGGTGATCATTCTTTTCGCTAAATCAAAATTAGTCGATTCAGGTGATATTACCATCTCAATCAACAACGATCCGGAAAAAGGCATTACGCTTCCGGCGGGTGGTAAATTACTTGGTGCTTTAGCGAGCAAAGGTATTTTCGTATCGTCAGCTTGTGGTGGCGGTGGCTCATGTGGTCAATGTAAAGTACAAGTAAAATCTGGCGGTGGTGAAATTCTTCCAACCGAGTTATCGCACATTTCTAAGAAAGAAGCGAAAGAAGGTTGGCGTTTAGCGTGTCAGGTAAACGTAAAATCTTCAATGGATGTTGAACTTCCGGAAGAAATCTTTGGTGTGAAAAAATGGGAATGTACCGTTATTTCTAACGATAACAAAGCAACCTTCATCAAAGAGCTTAAACTTCAAATTCCTGAAGGCGAAGAAGTACCTTTCCGTGCGGGTGGTTATATCCAAATTGAAGCGGAACCTCATACAGTTAACTATAAAGACTTCGATATTCCGAAAGAGTATCACGAAGACTGGGATAAATTTAACTTATGGCGTTATGTGTCAAAAGTGGACGAGCATATTATTCGTGCTTACTCAATGGCTTCATATCCAGAAGAGAAAGGCATCATTATGCTAAACGTGCGTATTGCAACGCCTCCTCCACGTAATCCGGATGTTCCACCGGGTCAAATGTCTTCATACATTTGGTCATTAAAACCAGGTGATAAAGTAACGATTTCTGGTCCGTTCGGTGAATTCTTCGCGAAAGAAACCGACAACGAAATGGTATTTATCGGTGGTGGTGCAGGTATGGCGCCAATGCGTTCACATATCTTTGACCAATTAAAACGTTTAAAATCTAAACGTAAAATGTCATTCTGGTATGGTGCTCGTTCTAAACGTGAAATCTTCTATCAAGAAGACTTTGACCAATTAGCGGCTGAAAACGATAACTTCGTATGGCACGTAGCGCTTTCAGATGCGTTACCGGAAGATAACTGGACAGGTTACACAGGCTTTATTCACAACGTACTTTATGAGAACTATCTGAAAAATCATGAAGCACCGGAAGACTGTGAATACTATATGTGTGGTCCACCAGTGATGAATGCAGCGGTAATCGGTATGCTGAAGAGCTTAGGTGTTGAAGACGAAAACATCTTATTAGATGACTTCGGTGGTTAATACCAAATCGAACAGGGTGTAAATGCGCCCAGATTTACAAGCGGTGTGATTTGCAAAGTTTTTTGTAAATCACACCGCTTGACGTGCTTTAAATTGTTAGTGAAAAAGTTTGTTTCTACAGTCTTTTTCAATAGTAATTTAAATTTATAAGGGTAAGCTGAATGGCTTACCTAGAAATCGTACCTACTAAAATAATAAAGAGGTTTAATTTGAAACTTAAATCGATTTTAACTTTTGCAATGTCAGCTATTTTGTTAACTGCTTGCAATAAAACGCCAGAGCAAATTACCTTACAAGGTAAAACGATGGGCACAACCTATACGGTAAAATATATTGATGACGGTAAAGTTGCGCAGTTGGAGGCACCGAATGAAGTGCAGAAGCAATTGGACAGTTTATTGAAAACTGTTAATGATGAAATGTCTACCTACCAACAAGATTCGCAAATCAGTCGCTTTAATGCAATGCAAGAGGTTAATAAATCGGTTGAAATTTCACCTGATTTTGCAAAGGTTGTGCATGAAGCAATCCGATTAAATAAAGTAACTGAAGGAGCGTTAGATGTTACTGTTGGGCCTTTAGTTAACTTATGGGGGTTCGGGCCGGACAAACGTTTAAATAAAGTCCCTTCAGCAGAACAGATTACCGAACGAGCAGCGGCAGTTGGCATTGAAAAGTTAACATTAACCGGTAGTGATAAATCTTTATTAGCAAAATCTGTACCGAATCTTTATTTAGATCTTTCTTCTATCGCAAAAGGTTTTGGCGTAGATAAGTTAGCGGAACATCTCGAAAGCCTCGGTTTAACCAATTACTTAGTGGAAATCGGTGGTGAGTTGCGTGGTAAAGGGAAAAATTTACAAGGTGTTGATTGGCGTATTGCGATTGAGCAGCCAACACTAGCGCAAGGACAAGCGGCACAGATTACCGTTCCATTGCATAATCTGGGCATGGCGACTTCCGGTAATTACCGCAATTATTTCGAAGACGAACAAGGTAATCGTCTTTCGCATATTATTAATCCGAAAGAACTGCGTCCGGTTAGCCATAAATTAGCCTCGATTACCGTATTTGCTCCAACAACAATGACAGCAGATGGTTTATCAACCGGTTTATTCGTATTAGGACCGGAAAAAGCGCTGGAAGTCGCTGAACGTGAAAAGTTAGCGGTTTTCCTGATTATTAAGAACGGCGAAGCATTTGAAACTAAAATGTCGAGCGAATTTGAAAAATTAATTAACCAAAAATAATTGGAGTAAACAATGGAAACATTATTAATTACTTTCGGCTTTTTTATCGCCGTAATTTTTGCAATGTCGATTGGTTTTATCGTAAAAGGAAAAACAATCAAAGGCAGCTGCGGTGGTATTACTGCATTAGGTATGAAAAAAATGTGTGACTGTGAAGAGCCTTGTGACAATCTGAAAGCAAAAATGGCGGATGGTACGGCTGATCCTGAAGAGGTTGCACGCTTCAGTAAAGAACCGCAATTTTACGAAGTAAAATAATTTTAAAATCTCCCCCATCCCCTCTTTATTAAAGAGGGGCGTTTTCTTTGATTGATGATAGCTTTGTTATCTATTTATGTTCAGTTATAGTCCCCCTCTTTTGAAAAGGGAGGGGTAGGAGATTCATAGCAAGCGGTGAAAAGCAAAAATTTTTGATTTTTTCACCGCTTGTATTTTATTTAATATTAACCAATGTGCTTCGCCTTAACCGAAGTTACGGGAGAATTATGACAAATCAAACTAAACTTAGCTCGAAAACTTATGATACTCACTTTGCTAAATTAACCGCTGAGCAATTAGCGGAAAATGCGAAAAAGAAAGTGATTATCGGTATGTCCGGTGGTGTGGATTCATCAGTATCCGCTTTTATTCTGCAACAACAAGGTTATCAAGTTGAAGGCCTGTTTATGAAAAACTGGGAAGAAGACGATGATACCGATTATTGTACCGCAGCGGCGGATTTAGCTGATGCTCAAGCGGTGGCGGATAAACTGGGTATGAAGCTGCACAAAATTAATTTTGCGGCAGAGTATTGGGATAATGTTTTCGAGCATTTCTTAAGCGAATATAAAGCGGGTCGTACACCAAATCCGGATATTCTTTGTAATAAAGAAATCAAATTTAAAGCATTTTTAGAATATGCGGCGGAAGATTTAGGTGCGGATTATATTGCGACCGGCCATTATGTACGCCGTAGCGGTGATGATAATAACGCACAATTGTTACGTGGTTTAGATGCAAATAAAGATCAAAGTTATTTCCTTTACACACTAAGCCATAAGCAAGTAGGGCAGAGCCTATTCCCTGTAGGTGATATTGAGAAACCGATTGTCCGTCAAATTGCTGAAGATATTGGCTTAGCGACAGCGAAGAAAAAAGATTCAACCGGTATTTGTTTTATCGGTGAACGTAAATTTAAAGATTTCTTAGCACGTTATTTACCAGCACAACCGGGTGAGATCAGAACGGTGGATGGTAAAGTTGTCGGTCGTCATGATGGTTTAATGTATCACACCCTTGGTCAGCGTAAAGGCTTAGGAATTGGCGGCGTGAAAGGCTTGAGCGAAGATCCGTTTTATGTAGTCGAAAAAGACCTCATCAATAATGTGTTAGTTGTGGCACAAGGTCATGATAATTCGGCATTACTTTCAAGCGGTTTAATCGCAACTCAGTTACATTGGGTGGACCGTCAGCCGATTCGTGAAAATGTACGTTGTACGGTAAAAACGCGTTATCGTCAAACGGATATTGCCTGTGAAATTCAACCGATGGATGATGATACGATTCGAGTGATCTTTGATGAACCGCAAATTGCAGTGACGCCGGGTCAATCAGCAGTCTTCTATCAAGGCGAAGTTTGCTTAGGTGGCGGTGTTATCGAAGAACAATTGAAGTAAGGATTAACTTACTTGTATAAAGCAAGCGGTCATATTTTGTAAGACATTTGCAAAATATGACCGCTTGTTTTTTAGCATTTCTTTTTTACATTTCTTTTTTAATAGTGCCTTACATTATCTGTTGCTTGAATACGTGTAATAATCGGCTTTGCCGCTTCGCTGGTAAAAAATTGATATGTAGAAGCCGGCACCATCTGTTTCATCGTAGTGAAATCACCGTTTTTAATCAACTCTCGAACAGCAGAAGCACTAATGATCTGTTCGTTCACCTCTTTGCGAGGCACGATAACGCATTCGATACCTTGTTCTGGTAATTTGTCTTGCATAATTTGGTTATAAATATTGGTTACTCGGCTAAAAGGCTCATCGCCAACGTAACGACGTTGAATGCCTAACGCATTGGCAATACGCGTAAAAATTTGCAGATCGAGCATCGCATTACTTTCGATAACTGCATTATCGTTTTCTTGGAAGTAACTCGGGAAGGTTGCCGAACTAATAATATAAGAACCGCTTTCATGACAAATCACATTGTTTAAATGTGCTACGCCCTGTTTTACCAATTGTTTTCGAACTGCAAACGGAACCAAACTTTTATCCTCAGACACCATAAAAAGATGTACCAGATCATTTTCGCTTGCGGCTTTTTCCACCAAATAGAGATGCCCCAAAGTAAACGGATTGGCATTCATTACGATCGCAGCTACCCGTTGATTTGCGAGAGGAGTCGGACTACAAGCGGTCAAATTTGCTAAATAATTTGCAAATCCGGTGCGCTGATTTTCCATAAAGGATATTTTCCCTTCTATACGGGCAATTTCGTGAAAGCCTAAATTGGCAAAAAATTGGCTGGTTGAGGTTTTGGTATAAAGAAAAATATGTGAATTACCTCGCTCAAATTGTTCATTAATTAAATGCGTAACAATTTGATTCATTAAGCCTTCACCTTGATGTTGATGAGACACCGCTAAGCAGCGTAACGTATTGGAAAAGCAACTACCGGTTGCAATCACTTCATCATCCTTGTTATACATCGCACAGGTGTAATCAAGATTATTATCTCTACGAATGCCTTCTTGTTCGAGCAGCCGATCAATTGCCTGATAAGTGGTTTTATCGGAAGCAAATACTTTGCCAATACTATATTCAGACATGATTTTCTCCTTGCACTAGTTTCACCTCAAATTTTTTCGGCACGATCAAAATTGCCGGCACCACGATAATCGCCATCAACCAGAAGACAAAGTTTGGTATATCTTGGTATAGCATGCCTGATATAAAGGTAAAAATCGCCGTAAAGCCACAATTCGATAATGCAAAATATAAGCCCTGCAATTTGGTGATTTTTTCCGGATTTTGGGCGGAAATATAACGAATCATCGCATAGTGAGCCATACCGAATGTGATGGCATGAAATGTTTGTGAGAGCGCCAACAGACTAATTTCAGTAGTTGAAGCTAAAATTGACCAGCGAATAATTGCGATAACACTTGCAATTATCATTAAGTGCGAAATACGCCACGATTTAAATAAGCGGTTGGAAAATAAGAAAAATAAAATTTCGGCACATACCGCAAAGCCCCATAACAAGCTGCTGGTTTGGGTGGAGATACCAGCCGCTGACCAGTGAATCGTACTATAAGTATAGTAAGCGGCGTGTGAGCCAAGAATTAACGACACGGCAAGCATCATCCGTAGCGTAGTCGGTTCTTTGAGAATCTGCCAATAGCTGAGGTTTGATGAAGATTTCTTATCTTGCTGGTTTTCAAAGCTAACCTTAGGTGTAAGTAATTGCCCACAACCTAATAAGATAAAGAAACCGAACATAATCCAAATAATTGAACTTTCGCCCAGCCAGCCGGTTAAATAGCCTGTGCTTAATGAGCCGACTACAAAGGCAATCGAGCCGAATAAGCGAGCTTTGCCGTAATCAATGCCGACTTGTTGTTGCCAAAGCGAAGCGATACTGTCACCGATAGGCATCGCACCGGCGTTAAAAATATGGAACAGCATTAGCGTAGGGAATAGTAACCAAATAGAATCTACCGACCACGCAATGAGAATAATCGCAAGCAGATTTAATAACGTGAGTACACGTGCGGTTGGAATTAATTGATTGGGCGATTTAACCTGTTGTGACGACAACATTCCGCCACCAAAACGGAATAGATAACCGAATGATGCAAGTAAGCCGATCATTTCGGTACTGTAGCCATGCTGTTTTAGCCAAACAGGTAAAAAGGGGAGCAGTACACCGTAAGCGCAAAAGAAACCAAAGAAGTTAAATGCCGCCCACTGGAATGGGGTTGGTTTTATCATAGTTGTTGCTCCATTTCTTCTGCACGGTGAATGGCTGCCCACATCGCTTGATCAACTGTTTTTACTAATGCTTGTTGTTCAAATATCGCTAAGGCTTGTGCCGTCGTACCGCCTTTTGATGTAACGTTCTCTCGTAGTGTGGCAAGTGAAGTATTCGGATTCGCTTCGACTAATTTTGCTGCGCCTAATGCCGCTTGTTGCACCAGTAAACGTGCATCAGCTTCGCTAAATCCCATTTGCATTGCACTTTGTTGCATTGCTTCCATAAAACGGAAGAAATACGCCGGGCTGGAACCAGTTACCGCAATAATATGATTGATTTGTTGTTCTTGTTCGACCCAATAGCATTTTCCGACCGCAGACATTAAGCTCTCTGCAAATTGACAAGCGGTCGAATTTACTGATTTTTTTGCAAATAACCCAGTCATTCCCTCACCGATTAGCGAGGGCGTATTTGGCATGGTGCGGATAATATTTTTTGCTGTTGGTAAAAGCTGTTCTAAACGAGCTACTGAAATCCCTGCTGCGACAGAAATCACGGTTTTATTCGAAAAATCCACGCTGGAAAATTCACTACAAACTTCCGCCATCATTTGCGGTTTGACCGCTAACACAACAACTTCCGCCTGTTCAACCGCTTCACGATTGGTAAAATTTGTCACAATTCCGACCGCTTGTAATTCTGCTCGGCGAGCTAAATTACTTTTGTTGCAAGCGATAATTTGCGAGGCAGGATAATGGCTTTTGAGTAAGCCTTGAATGATGGCGTATGCCATATTGCCGGTGCCGATAAAGCTTAGAAGTGGGTAGTGTTTCATGATTATTTCCAGCTAACGTTAAATAAATTTTATCTGTTTTTTGTCACTTTCTTTGCTTCGCCAAAGAAAGTAACCAAAGAAAGGCGCCCCCAGATTTTCCTTCTTCCTACGCTTATTGCTAACTTTTGAGGCGAACTTTTCAAACTCGTTTGCAAGCAAACTCAAACACGAAAAGTTGCCTTCAAAAGTTTACGCAACCGCTTCGGCGGAAAATAGGGGGATAAATCGTTTCTCTATCCCAAGCTGCCCCTCTTTAGAAAAGAGGGAGGAGAGATTTGATTAGAGCCCAAAAGAGAAATCTGTTAAAATTTTGCCCATTCTAACACCCTAAAAGGATCATAAAAATGTTCTGGTTCAAAAATGTAATGATTTATCGCCTGACTTCGCCGCTTTCGTTGGAAAGTCATTCACTGGAAGAGCAACTGCAACAAACCAAATTTACCCCTTGTTCACAAAGCGATATGAGTAAATTCGGCTGGTCGAGTCCACTTTCCGGTTCGGAATTATTACATTTTTCGCAAGGTAAACAGTTTCTATTAGTTTCACATAAAGAAGATAAGCTATTACCGGCGAATGTGGTTAAAAAAGAAACGGAAGAACGTATCGCCGTTTTAGAAGAAAAAGAAGCTCGTAAGCTCAAGAAAACCGAAAAACAAGCGATCAAAGATGATGTGGTGGCAATGTTGTTGCCTCGAGCATTTAGTAAACATCAATTCACCGCAATTTGGTTGGATTTAGATGCACAGCTAGTTTATGTCGATGCAGGTTCAAGTAAACGAGCGGAAGACACGCTCGCATTATTGCGTAAAACCTTAGGATCATTACCTGTTGTACCGATTTCTTTTGCTTTATTACCAAGTGAAGTAATGACGAACTGGATTGCCAAAGGACATACACCGAATTGGTTAAATTTATTAGAAGAAGCAGAATTGAAATCGTTTGATACAGACAGCGTGATCCGTTGCAAACGTCAAGATCTGGAAAGCGAGGAGATCGCTCAACACTTACAAGCGGGTAAATTTGTCACAAAACTTGCAATTGATTGGGAGAATCATTTTGCGTGCGTATTGAATGAAGATGCAACCCTTTCCCGTGTGAAATTTGCTGATGAAGTGCGTGAAAAGAATGACGATATTTTAAAGGAAGATATTGCTCAGCGTTTTGATGCAGATTTCTTGTTAATGACCGAAGAACTTAAATTATTTACCCAAAAAATGATTGAAGAATTTGGTGGCATTAAAGAACGAATTTAGGAGAAAGCGATGTTAGTCAGTACAGAAATTTTGGACCAGTATCAGGCTCTCATTTTTGATATGGATGGCACTATTATTGATACGATGCCAAGCCATGCGAAGGCGTGGGAGATTACCGGCGAACATTTCGGCTATCAAGTGGATAGCTCGGTAATGTATGAATTGGGTGGGGCAACCACTTACACCATTGGGCGTGAAATTATGCAGCGTGCGAATATGCCAATGGAGCTGTTGGAAGAAGTGGTACAGATGAAACGTAAAATTGCGATGGATCTCACTTACGAACATTCCTCGTTGCTACCGGCATTTGAGATTATCCAACACTATTCGGGCAAAAAGCCGTTAGCGGTCGGTACAGGCGCTCACCGTGTGCAGGCGTATAAATTACTCGATAAATTTAACCTACGCCCGTATTTCAACACGATTGTCGATGCGGATGATGTGAAACAACATAAACCATCACCAGAAACCTTTTTATTATGTGCTGAGCGTTTAGGCGTAGAGCCGAAACACTGCCTTGTATTTGAAGACGCTGATCTTGGTATCCAAGCCGCCCTTGCCGGCGGAATGGATGTGTTTGATGTGAGAACCAATCAGATTACAAAGGCAAGATAATTTCTTATCAAATCTCCCCTAATCCCTCTTTGCTAAAGAGGGGGAATTGTATAAGTATCTCGTTTGTCTTATTTCCTCTTAAGCGGTGTTAAGCTTTAAAAAGAAAAGGCACGAGTGAGGACACTAGCGCCAGCATTTCAGTTTTATTTAGTCTTTTGATATTTGTTCGACTTTTCAATATAAAACACTCTCTCCCCTTGAGGGAGAGAGACAGTAAAAATTGCGTCAGGCAATTTTTGCAGAGAGAGGGGACTAAGCCGCTTCCCTATGGTAAAAACGCAAGCTGTGTTCTTTTTGGCGGGCGGAGCTGAAGGCGGATACTCGTTTTAAGTAGCCGATCACGCGTGTGCCGTAGTCGATATTTTGTGAACCGCATTTTGAGCAGCTGCATAAGGTGCGTTTATCAATATGTGCACATTCGTTACAAATGGTGATTTTCACATTAATACAGAAATAGTTACAACCTGTTTTAGCCGCAATATCAAGTAACGAGCGGTAGCCAGTTTGGGTTAATGCTTCGTCTAGGTTGAGGTGTAAGGCCGAACCACCATCTAACCATTCAATCAGTTCTTTTCCGTGCAGTAAGAATTTATCCAAAGCATTGGTGTTTTCGTTTTCCACCACATAGAAATAAGAGTTGTAGCAGTCACGAGGCACAAAATAGCCGTCCTCTTTATCCCATTTGGCATTTTTCACACCGAGATTTTCCGCTGGTACAAATTCGGTATTGAACTTCACACCATATTTTTTGGAAGCGGTCTGATTTGCTTCAAAAATTACTTTTAAACGGCTTTGTACAAACTGCATATAATCAGGATTATAACCAACGGTTAAGCCTTGTGATTCAGCAGCTTCCGCCATTCCGTTAATGCCGATCGTGAGGAATTGCTTATCTAAAGAAATAAATCCCGCATCATAGACAGGGAGCATTCCCGCTGCTAAATATTCTTCCATTAATTTACGATAAGCGTATTGATATTTATGAATTTTGCCAACTTCTTCTTCTAAATTACGCCCATCTTGCACTAAACGGTTCATATTGATGGTAATGACGTTGATCGAACCAGTCGCCACGCCGCCGGCACCCAATGAATAAGAGAATGTGTGATCCGAGATTTCATTACGTAAACGGCAACAAGAAGCGAGTGAATCTGGGTTATCCGATTGATAAATAAAGAATGAATTACCTTGCGAAAGCTCTTCTGCCATTTGATCGGCGAATTGATTATCTTTACATTTACCATTTTCGGTCAGCATTGCGGCTGTTACCACAGGGAAAGTTAAAATCGCTTTAGTGCGTTCTTGGTTAAACCATTTCATAAAGAAAATTTGTAGTGCGGCAGTCGTTTCCCAATTCGGGCGTTCAAAATCAGGGAACACAAAATTACCGAACATCGCTTCAAAGTAGTGTTTGTCATAAAGTGAAATATTCCAAAACACGCTTTGGTAACCACGAGCGGCAGCCGGTTGATTAATACTATAAACTACTTGTTGTAGATGATTTTCGATTTCACTACGGTGGGTTTCAAGATAATTATCACCAAAATCTTTACGTGCGAAATAGTCAAAATACATGAGAAACTCAACGGTAGCAACCGCTCCGGCAAATTGTGAGCTGACCGCAAACACGAAATTCACAAACGAACCACAAAATGAAGCAAGATGTTTTGGAGCTTTAGATTCGCCACCTAATTTGGTGAGTCCGTCACGTAAGAAAGGGTACATTGTTACTGAGACACAATATGGCTTGAGGCTAGTTTCATCGTGTACGTAGATTTCGTGTGATTCAATTTGACGTAGGTATTCGCCCGCAAGTTCTTCATCAAATAATTCGGCAATTTTGTTGCTTACTTTTGCTCGGTTAATTTGCACAAAGAAGTCTTTCATCATTTCATTTTCCATGGTGGCAATGTTTTTTTGGGTCACATTGGCATTCGCATCCATTTTGGAACCGTCCGCCGCATTTTTTGCGTGCAGATAATGATCAATAAAGCCTAATTTGCCTTCAAGTTGATTAGGTTGTAAGCGAATCATATGATTAAACTCCCTTGCTAAATAAGTGATTTAGATTTTCGCCGGTGCGTAAATCGATAAATCGTTGATTGGTGGTAAGACTATTTAGACCGCCTCTTTCTGCTATCCAACGCCCAGTTTTTAGGTAGGTTAATTGCGAAAGCAACTCTGCAGAAAGCTCATTTCGTTCAAGCCCAGTATAAAGGCAAGTCTGTAGCCCTCTTTGTTTGCAGTAACTCAGTAGCGGAATAAGTTGTTCGGGTAGCCATTCGCCACCCATAAAAAGTACGCAGCTGATTAAGCCTTGGTATTTATTTAATTGCTCGATGAGGTAATTTTTTGTCAAAATTTGACCGCTTCCAACCTTCCAGCTTTCTGTACTATGGCAGCCTTTACAGCCTAACGGGCAGCCGGTAATTAAGAAGGCGAGTGAGGTTTCGTGCGGCACTTCTTGCCAAACAATTTGTTCTGAGCAGAATCTGAGGTTTTTCATTTGTTATAAAATTGTTACTATATATTGTGTTATTTCTTGTTGCTAGCACAATATGTTGTGCATTGTAGTTATTTTTTTTGAAAATAAAATCAAAAAATTTGCAGGGGAGGGGTTGCAATTTGCTAAGTGACGGAAAAATAAAGCGGATAACAGATTGTAAATTTTTGTGATAAAAAAGGCTGCCTGAAGATCAGACAGCCTTATTAAAATGAGAATGATTTAGCGCTCTTGCATTGCTTGCTTCATACGCGTAATCGGTTTGATCAGATATTGGAAAATTGTTTTTTCTCCGGTTCGGATATCAACTGTAGCGGTCATACCCGGCGTAATCTCAAGCGGATTGCCATTTTTGTCGAAAATTTTACTTTCGTTGGTTTCGACTAAAATACGGTAGTAAGACTCATCCGGATTTAATTTTAACGTACTCTGAGTTCGATCATCTTGCAAGGTATCTGGGCTGATAAGCGTCACTTTTCCCTCAAGTCCGCCATAAATTGCATAGTCATAGGCACTGATTTTAACTAGAGCAGGTTGTCCGCTTCGAATAAATGCGACATCTTTAGGGCTAATATAGGCCTGTACTAACAATTTTTCATCCAACGGTACAATTTCCAGAATATCTTGTCCGGCTTGAACCACACCGCCAACTGTATTGATTTTGATATTTTTCACAATACCACGTAGCGGAGCTTTGATTTGCGAACGTTCAACCGGATCTGCATACATCGCCAGCGTTTCTTTCGCTTGTGCTAATTCAGATTCTGTTCGAACTAATTCCTCATTCGCTTCAGCAGCATAACGATTTTTACGCTCTGCAATTTGTTGTGCTAAATCGGCCGATTGACGCTTAGTCCGCAGTAATTCAACTTCGGACATTACACCTCTTTTTACCATTGGCGAGGTGAGTGCAATTTCACGATCCAATAGTGCTTTACTGTGTGTTAAACCTTTCACCGCATCACTCATAGCTCGTAAACGAGCTTGATAAGCGGCTTTCTCGCGCGCTTGAATATCACGAGGAATATCAGCGCTAAATTTAAGCGGCATACCATAAGCTTCAGCTTGTAAACGAGTTGAAACAGCTTGTAGATTAAGCACTTTCGCTTTAGTTTCTCGCAACATTGCAGAACTACGGGTATCGTCCAAAGTTAGTAAAATTTGATCTTTTTCGACAATATCACCTTCTTTTACTTTCATTTCGCGAATAATGCCGGGATCAAGACTCTGTACTATTTGTTCACGACTGGTCGGGATAACACTCCCTTGCCCGCGAGTGACTTCTTCCAATGGACTATTATATGCCCAAATTACGAAGACCACGAGAAAAGCGAAGAACAAGATAATCACAGCAAATATGCCACGATGTTTTTCGGTCTGCATCGCAGCATTCAGATCGTTAATTAAAGCAAGATCTGCTTGACTAATTTTTTCTTGGTTGCTCATTATTTTCACTTCCTTGAGATTGTGTTGCTACAGGTTCTGCTTGTTTAGTACTAGCGGTCGAATTTTGTTGTTTTTTTGCTTGTTCATTCTCACGCAATTTTGCTAACACGGTATCACGAGGACCATCTAATACGATTTTGCCATTTTCTACCACGATTACTCGCTCAACAATTCGTAATACTTGCGGACGATGCGTAACTACCAGCATCGTACGATTTTTCGTCCAATTCGCTAAAGCGTTTAACACCATCATTTCCGAGCCTTGGTCAAGATCGCTGGTCGGTTCATCAAGCAAAACTACTTTTGGATCTTTTAAAGTTAAGCGTGCTAAGGCTACTAATTGTTTTTGACCGCCGGATAAGCCTTGTCCATTTTCACCTAAAGGCATATCCAAACCGCGAGGATGCTGCTGGATAATGCGATCTAAGCCGAAACGACGTAGCGCTAGTAATAGCTCTTGGTCACTGGCGAAATTGTCAGTACGTGCTAAATCTAAGTTTTCACGTAATGAACCTAAAAATAAGCGAGGCGACTGGCTAAACAGTGCTATTTGGTTACGTAAGAAGTTTGGATCAATTTGGCGTAAATCTACATTATCTAATGTAACGTTACCTTTGCTTGGTTCGTATAAACCTGAAGCCAATTTAAGTAGTGTTGTTTTGCCGCTTCCGATTCTGCCTAAAATACCGATTTTCTCACCTGGTTTTATCTGTAAATTCAACCCTGAAACAATATCGTTACCTTGCTCCGAATATTGGAAATGTGCTTGGTTAAATTGAATATGTCCCTGTACCGATGACAGCGTAATATATTTACGTTCCGGATCTCGCTCGGTCGGGCGCTCAATAATACTATCCAAACCTTTTAATGCTAGACGAGCTTGTTGGAAACGCGTTGCCAGTCCGGCAATTTGTGATAATGGTGCCAATGCCCGACCAGAAAGAATCACGGAAGCAATCAATGCACCCATCGTAATACGAGAGGCTTCATTTTCCGCATGGATAAGGTAAGTCCCGACGACAACTAAGAAAACTGTATTCAGTTGCTGCATTGCCGTTGAAAAATTTACGACAAAATTACTTAAATCTTTGACCTTAATTTGTGTTGCGGCCGTTTTTGCCGTATAAGAATCCCAACGTTGCTGAGCCCAATTTGCCGCATTATTGGTTTTTAAGGTTTCAATACCGTCAATCACTTCCACAACTAAACCTTGTCGTTGCGAGCTTTCGCGCATGGTTTTATTAATGTTTTCAGCAATTTTCGGTTGTACCGCAAAGCCGACAATCATCACAATTGGGATAATGATCAATGGCACGAGCGCTAAGGAACCACCCACCAAGAAAATCACAAAAATAAATAACAATACGAAAGGCAAGTCAACTAATACCAGTAAACTTGCGCTAGTCATAAATTCTCGAACGGATTCGAATTCACGTAAGTTGTTGGCATAAGAACCGGAAGATGCCGGTTTATCGACTAAACGTAGCCCCATAACCCGTCTGAAAATAGCTGAACTTATCAGTAAGTCGGCTTTTTTGCCGGCGATGTCAGTGAGATGTGCTCGAATTAATTTAGCCGCTAGTTCAAAGCTAATCGCAAGTACTACGCCGATACTTAATGCCCAAAGGGTTTCATACGTTTTATTTGGAATTACTCGGTCATAAACGTTCATCACATAAAGTGAGCTGACTAAGGCTAAGAAATTGATGATAAACGTTGCTAAGATCACTTGATAATAATAAGAACGGAAACGCCAAACTACCTTCCAGAACCAAGCTTTTGGCATATGGTATTCCGGCAATTCGGAACGTTGATCTTTGCCTGTTTGAGGCTTAATAAACCAACAATATCCTAAATAATTCTGAGCAAGTGAATCGGCAGATACACTATGTGTGATGCCATTTTGATACAGATGATAAATTCTGTCCTTACCTGCACCTTCAATTTTTGTGACAATCGCCGCTTCTTCATTTTGTAAGACCAGCAATACTGGGGTTGAAAGCGAAGGAATATCTTTTAAGTCACGATGAGAAATTTGGTTTTCAAATCCATGTGAACGTAAAACTTCTACTAAGGACTGAAAATTTACATTGAGGTTTTGTTCTCGTATCACTTGCGCGGAAAGCGCCTCTTTAGCAACCGGCGAACCGTGTAATTGAGTGATATGAGCTAAGTGGTCGATAATCGCTTTCAATTTATTTACCTTTTTCTTCCGTTAAGTTCAGAGTGCTAAAACCAGCCCAACTTGCTACTTTGGCTTGAGAAACCAAATAGAGTAAAGCAGCATCTCGATAATCATTGCGTGCTGCAACTTCTTCCGCTTGTACACTGGTTAATTCTTGGTATGCATCCAGCAAATTAAGTAATGATTTTGTCGCAATATCAAATTGTAGTTCGGTATCATCGACAACTTTTCGTTGTAATTTAATTTGACGTTGTGTTGTTTTCGCCAGTTTTTGTGAGCGGAACATTTCTAATTCTGCCGTACGAGCTTTTTCCGTCACATCTAATTGAATTTCACGTAATTTTGCTTCAGCCGCTGCTTTAGTGTATTGGCTTTTTTCCACTTCATATTTACTTGCTTGGTTATAAATATCCCAAGATACACCAACATAAACTTCTCGCTCATGGCGACTTGCAGACCCTTCTAAGTTAATGGATGGCATTCGGCGAGCTTCAGCTGCTTTTGCTGCCGACTCACTACTTTTCACTTCTTTTTGTTGTGCTAAAAAGGTTGGGTTAGCTGAGAGATCATTATTTTGGTAGCGTTTTAGAAAAGCATGCGTATCCTGTGAAGAAAAAGGATCTTGTAATGAATGTTCATCGAGGTTTTTCTTAGTATAGCGAGCTAATTGACTCAAGCTGGTAGAAAGTACTCGTTCTTGGCGTGCAATATTGGATTCAACTTGATTCAGACGAGAGAGTGCTTCGGTTAATTCAAAGGCTCGACCATTATCGTAAGAAACGATCACTTTTAAGTCTTCTACTAATTTTGTATGGCGGTCGAAACTTTCTTGATAGATCGCAATGTTTTCTTTCGCTCTTAATGCGCTTAGATAAAGCTGGCCGATTCGTTGCCCTATTAATTCTCGGGTTTCATAAAATTTATGTTGATAATAATCCGTTCTATATTTATCGCGATCGATTTCTGCTTCAATTGCGCCCCAAGCATAGAGATTTACACGTCCATTTAAACTTGGCTCTGAACGGCGTTTGCCCTGGTAAGTATGCTTTTGAGCAATAACACCATTTTGGCTTAAAGAAATAACGGGTTGATGTCCTGCCTCTGAAATCTTAGTTTGGCTCTCTGCAATACGAATTTGCGCGCGAGCTTCTTCTAAACTGGGATCTTCAGCTAAAGCATATTGTAAAATTTGTTTTAAACTTTCAGCCTGAGAGAGTGATGGGGTGAATAAAAATAATCCAACACTTAATAAAGTATAATAAGATTTTTTCATGGAGAAATATTCAGCAGAAATAAAATGGGTAGCAAATATTCTAGCACGCATTAGACTGAAAATAAGGAAATATGTTCTAAAAAAATGCGTAAAAAAATTCATAAAAATCATACAGTAATGCAAGCAAAACTAATAAAGATCAAGATAGTGAATATTTTTTATTGTTAGAAATAGCAAAAGACAGGATAATAACCGGAATTTTTAGCTTGATGTATTACAAGCGGTTAAAATTTTGCTGTTTTTTGCAAAATTTGGCGTAAAATTAACCGCTTGTTTTGTAATGAATTGAACCTTTCTTTTGTGGATTCTATGCTCGATTATATATTGTTAGTTATCAGTACTGCTTTAATAAACAACTTTGTCCTAGTGAAATTCCTAGGACTTTGTCCATTTATGGGCGTGTCGAAAAAAGTAGAAACTGCGATTGGTATGGGAATGGCGACAACTTTTGTGTTGACGGTGGCATCGTTATCAGCTTATTTGGTCGAGACATTTATCTTAGCTCCACTTGAAGCACAGTTTTTACGTACTTTAGTTTTTATTTTAGTGATTGCTGTGATAGTGCAATTAACAGAAATGATCGTTCATAAAACCAGCCCGATTCTCTATCGTTTACTTGGGATCTATTTACCTCTGATTACCACTAACTGTGCGGTACTGGGGGTGGCATTATTAAATGTAAATTTAGCAAATAATTTAGTGGAATCGGTTTTATATGGTTTCGGGGCGGCAGCTGGATTTTCGTTAGTGTTAGTGCTTTTCGCAGCATTGCGTGAGCGCCTTGTGGCGGCGGATGTGCCGCGTCCCTTCCAAGGCGCTTCAATTGCTTTAATCACTGCTGGATTAATGTCTCTTGCCTTTATGGGCTTTACAGGATTGGTGAAAATCTAATGTTAGACTTACCAATTATCACCTACATCTTAATTGCTATTGCCGTGATTGCTTTAATTTTTGGGGCGGTATTAGGCTATTCGTCAATTAAACTCAAAGTGGAAGCAGATCCGATTGTCGACCAAATTGACGCATTGTTGCCTCAGAGCCAATGCGGTCAATGCGGCTACCCCGGCTGTAAACCGTATGCGGAAGCTATCGCTAATGGAGATCAAATCACTAAATGTGTACCCGGCGGTCAGCCGTTGGTGGTGAAAATCGCAGATCTGATGGGCGTAGAAGTACTGGCAATGGACGGCGTGGAAGAGCCGGAAGTGAAAGTGGCATTTGTGCATGAAGATATGTGTATCGGCTGTACCAAGTGTATCCAAGCTTGTCCGGTGGATGCGATTATCGGCACAAATAAAGCAATGCACACCATTATTGCGGATTTATGTACCGGTTGCGAATTATGCGTAGCGCCTTGCCCGACCAATTGTATTGAAATGATTAAAGTGAAGCCGACCGCTCGTTCTTGGAATTGGCAATTTGATGAAAATCTGATTATCCCTATCGTAAATACTACGGAGTTACAGAAAAAAATGATTATCGGAACTGAAAAAGGAGAAAAAAATGTCTAATCCTAATTTAGTTCTTGAACGCATTCGTCAAACTAAACAAACTGGTAAATTGTGGGCGTATCCGGGCGGTATTCACCCGATGGAAAACAAAAAGCAATCGAATCAAAAGCCGATTCGCAGCTTACATTTACCTAGGTTTTTCTATGTCCCTGTAGTTCAACATTCGGGCTGGGCTGGCGAATTAATCGTCAATGTTGGCGATAAAGTTTTAAAAGGTCAGGCGCTGACTAAAGGTGATAATTTTCGTCAATTGCCGGTACATAGCCCGACATCCGGTACGATACTCGGTATTGAACCACACGTGTCCGCACATCCGTCAGGATTGCCGGAAGTCACAGTGATTATAGAAACAGACGGCAAAGACGAATGGGTTGAGCGCCAGCCGATTGATGATTTCTTAACACTGACAAGCGATCAAATTATCCAAAAAGTTTACCAATACGGCATTGCCGGATTGGGTGGGGCGGTATTTCCTACTGCATCTAAATTAAGCTTAGCGGATAAGCGTTGTAAATTACTGATTATTAACGGCGCGGAATGTGAACCTTATATCACTTGCGATGACCGCTTGATGCAAGATTACACTGCTGAATTGATCGAAGGTATCCGCATTTTACGCTATGTGTTGCGTCCGGAAGAGGTGGTGTTGGCGATTGAAGATAACAAACCGAAAGCGATTAAAGCGATCCAAAAAGCGCTAAAAGGTTCGGATGATATTCATGTACAACCGATCCCAACCAAATATCCTTCCGGTGCATCGGATCAGTTGGTACAAGTCTTAACCGGTTTAGAAATTCCGCAGGGTAAACGTACTATCGAAATGGGCATTGTGATGCACAATGTCGGTACGGCATTTGCGGTTAAACGTGCGGTAATGGACGATGAACCACTGATTGAACGAGTGGTGACGCTGACCGGCGATAAAATTCGCAACAAAGGTAATGTGTGGGCAAGACTCGGAACGCCGATTCAACATTTATTGGAGCAAGTGGATTATCAAGCGGATAGCCGTTTCCCGGTTTTTTTAGGCGGGCCGATGACCGGTTTTATTCTGCAATCATTACAAGCGCCGATTACCAAAACCGCAAACTGTATTATTGCGCCGGATCATTTTGAATATGCTCCGCCGGAGCCGGAGCGTAGCTGTATTCGTTGCTCAAGTTGTTCAGATGCTTGTCCGGTCGGGTTATTGCCACAACAACTTTATTGGTTTGCTCGTTCGGATGATCACGATAAATCGAAAGAATATCATTTAGACGCTTGTATCGAATGTGGCGTTTGTGCTTATGTCTGCCCGAGCTACATTCCGTTGATTCAATATTTCCGTCAAGAAAAAGCCAAAATAGCGGAAATCGAGGAAAAAGCGAAAAAAGCGGAAGAAGCGAAAATTCGTTTTGAAGCCAGAGAAGCTCGTTTACAAAAAGAAAAAGACGCTCGAACTGCACGTATCGCACAAGCAGCAGATAAACGCCGAGAAGAAATTGCAAATTCTGCCGGAGAAGATCCGGTGGCAGCCGCACTCGCTCGTATCAAAGCGAAAAAAGCGGAAGCACAATTAGCGGAACCGGTTCATGCAAAAGCTGATATAAAAGCCAATGGAGAGCCGGATAATAGCGAATTAATGGCGCAACGCCGAGCAAGACGTTTGGCAAAACAAGCTGAAGTTATAAATGAAGTAAATGACAATCTCTCTATCAATGCTGTGCAGCAAGTAGAAGAGACTGATCCTAAGAAAGCCGCGGTGGCAGCAGCATTAGCGCGTGCAAGAGCGAAGAAAGCAGAGCAACAAGTTGCCCAGCAAGCGCCGGAACAAGCGGTCGAAAATGCTGAAAAAGTTGCAACTGCAACAGAAGTGGAAGACCCACGCAAGGCGGCAGTAGCGGCGGCGTTGGCAAGAGCAAAAGCGAAGAAAGCGGCTCAAATGCCAGAACAAGCGGTTGAAAATACTGAAAAAGTTGCAAGTGCAGCAGAAGTAGACGATCCTCGTAAAGCAGCGGTCGCAGCAGCGCTAGCTAGAGCGAAAGCGAAAAAAGCAGCGCAACAAGGTGCTCAGCAAGTGTCGGAACAAGCGGTTGAAAATACTGAAAAAGTTGCAACCGCAACAGAAGCAGAAGACCCTCGTAAAGCAGCAGTCGCAGCAGCACTAGCTAGAGCGAAAGCGAAGAAAGCAGCGCAACAAGGCGCTCAGCAAGTGTCGGAACAAGCGGTCGAAAATGCTGAAAAAGTTGCAACCGCAACAGAAGCAGAAGACTCTCGTAAAGCTGCGGTTGCGGCAGCGCTAGCTAGAGCGAAAGCGAAAAAAGCAGCGCAACAAGTTGCCCAGCAAGCGCCGGAACAAGCGGTCGAAAATGCTGAAAAAGTTGCAACTGCAGCAGAAGCGGAAGACCCACGCAAGGCGGCGGTTGCAGCAGCAATTGCCAGAGCGAAGGCGAAAAAAATGAGTCAAGGACAATAAAATGACGAGTTTGTTCGACAATTTATTGCCGGCTCAGCCATGGTCATTCTTGTTTATTCAAGATTTAATTGGCACTATCGTGTTTGCCGTATCGGGCGCAATGGCTGCTCGTCAGCATAAAATGGATATTTTTGGAATGTTCATTTTGGCATTTGTGACCGGTGTCGGTGGCGGTACGCTGCGTGATGTGATGATCGGTAGTACCCCGGTTTTCTGGATGAAACAACCTATTTACGTATTGATGATTACCCTTGCGGTTATTATTACTGCCGTTTTTAGGAATAAAATCAGTAAGAAAGAATGGCAAACAGGGCTATTGATTTTTGATGCGATTGGCTTGGGAGTGTTTACTGTAATTGGTGTGCAGAAAGGCTTAGATTTTGGGCTTCACCCGTGTATTGCAATTGCATTAGGCGGTATGACAGGTTGTTTCGGCGGAGTAATTCGAGACATTTTACGTAACGAAGTGCCGATTGTGTTACAAAAAGAAGTCTATGTTACAGCCAGTCTGGTTGGCGGGGTGATTTTTGTGTTGTTTTATTCTGCCGGCGTTGAAGGCCGCTGGGTGGATATCGCTACGGTTAGTACCGTTATTTTGATACGTTTATTAGCAATTCGATTTAATCTACATTTACCGAGAATTTAAGCGGGAAAGGAATTATTTGATGTTTAAAATGGTGAGTTCTCCCCATACCCATTCGTCTAATTTAACGGCGAAATTTATGCTGTGGGTAATGGTAGCTATGTTACCGGCACTAGGCGTGCAGTGGTATTTTTTCGGTTACGGTGTGTTTATTCAAGTGGTTATTGCAATATCACTGGCGGTGGTGATTGAAATCGCACTTGCAAAATTGCGCCGAAAACCGACCGCTTTTTATGTTTCGGATTTAAGCGGTTTGTTGACTGCGTTAATTTTAGCGATGTCGATTCCGCCTTACGCACCTTATTGGATCGTTGTGATTGGTGTGAGCGTTGCCCTATTACTGGCAAAGCATGTATATGGCGGTTTAGGACAGAATTTATTTAACCCTGCAATG
This sequence comes from Actinobacillus suis ATCC 33415, assembly GCF_000739435.1. Lineage (NCBI taxonomy): Bacteria > Pseudomonadati > Pseudomonadota > Gammaproteobacteria > Pasteurellales > Pasteurellaceae > Actinobacillus > Actinobacillus suis. The sequence goes on along the minus strand of NZ_CP009159.1, from coordinate 1,391,198 downwards.
GTCGCTTATGCGTTATTATTGGTTTCTTTTCCGGTGCAAATGACCGGTTGGCTGGTGCCGATTGATTTGTTAAATGAACCGCCGACATTAAGCGATGCGATTTCATTAGTTTTTTCCGGGGTAACCAGTGACGGCTTTAGCGTACATCAATTATTGGGCAGCGTGGATGGTATCGCACAAGCAACACCGCTCGATAGTGCCAAAACCAGTATGCAGAAATTAGGTGTAGAAGGTGTATTACAATCCCCGATTTTTAGCGGCATGTTTGCAAATGGTTGGTTGCAAATTAATTTAGCCTTTCTTGCCGGTGGTTTATTGCTAATTTATAAACGCATTATTCACTGGCAAATTCCGGTCGCGATGTTGACAATGTTTGCTTTATTAAGTGGACTAACCGATTTATTGTTACCGCATACACACTTAAATGTCGTTAGTCAGCTTTTCAGCGGTGCAATGATGTTTGGTGCTTTCTTTATTGCAACAGATCCGGTAACCGCTTCGATTACACCTCGAGGCAAATTGATTTTTGGCGGCTTAATCGGTTTATTTGTCTATTTAATTCGTTACTACGGCAATTATCCGGATGCGGTAGCGTTTTCGGTGCTACTGGCAAATATCTGCGTACCGTTAATTGACCATTACACTCAACCAAGATTATATGGAACCGGAAGATAATGAATACCTCAAAAATTACCGTTAAGTATGCGTTATTATTAGGCGTAATTGCGCTTATTTGCACAGCTGTTTCGACCGGTGTTTATTTGCTTACCAAAGGGCGGATTGATGAAGTGACCGCTGCTCAGCAACGCCAATTTTTACAAGAAGTTGTGCCGGCAAACCATTTTGATAATGATTTGCTTGGCTCTTGTAAAATGGTGGATTTACCGAACGCCCCTTATTTAAACCGTATTTATATTGCAAAAAAATCGGAAAATTTGACCGCTTATGCTATTCAAGCAACGGCACCGGACGGTTATTCAGGCAATATTGTTTTGCTGATGGGGGTTCAACCGGACGGCAAAGTGCTAGGAGTAAGAACGTTAGAACATAAAGAAACGCCGGGGTTGGGTGATAAGATTGAAACTCGTGTTTCAGATTGGATTTTGTCCTTTAGCGGCAAGTTATTTAGCCTAGAAAATGAATCATTATGGGCAGTAAAAAAAGACGGCGGTCAGTTTGATCAATTTACCGGTGCGACAATTACTCCCCGTGCAGTGGTGAATAATGTACGCCAAAGTGCGAAATGGATCGTCACAGAATTGGCTAAATCTCCCGAACAATTAGAAACTTTTGCAAGTTGTAAATAAGAAAGAATCGTATGAATACTGAGAATCAAATTCCGGTGACGGAAATCGATACCACAACGCCGGCAGAACCGTCAGTTTGGCGTAATTTGCTTGCCGAAGGTGTGTGGAAAAATAACGGTGCTTTAGTGCAGCTGTTAGGGCTTTGTCCGTTATTGGCGGTATCAAATAATGTTACTAATGCGCTTGGATTAGGGCTTGCAACATTATTAGTGTTGGTTTGTACCAATACCACAGTATCGCTGTTTCGTAAATTTACTCCGCATGATATTCGTATTCCAATTTATGTGATGGTAATTGCCACCGTGGTAACAGCAGTACAATTATTAATGAATGCTTTTGCTTATCCGGTTTATCAATCGCTTGGTATTTTTATTCCGCTGATTGTGACTAACTGTATTGTCATCGGACGAGCGGAGGCTTTTGCGTCTAAAAACGCGGTTTCACATTCTGCCTTTGACGGTTTTGCCATGGGGCTTGGGATGACGTTAAGTCTTGTTGCATTAGGTGCAATGCGTGAACTGATTGGCAACGGCACCTTATTTGATGGCTTGGACTTATTACTGGGCGATTGGGCAAAATCTTTGCGTGTTGATGTGTTACACTTAGATTCCGGCTTATTGCTGGCAATTTTACCTCCTGGGGCTTTTATTGGACTTGGGGTAATTTTGGCAGTAAAGAATTTGATTGATAAGAAATAGAGAACCTAATGACAGAACGAATTACTGCCCGAGATGGGTATGAACATAAATTTTTAACGGAATTTTTGTATCCGAAGTATTGGGGCGTATGGCTTGGTGTCTTCGCACTGGTTGTTCTGGCTTATATTCCTCCTTGTGTACGTGATAAATTGGGCGCATGGATTGGACGTGTTGTTGCAAATTATTTAAAGCGCAAAGGTAAAAAGCAATATCATCGTGCTAATGTGAATCTGCGTTATTGTTTCCCCGAATGGTCGGAACAAAAACGTGCGGAAGTGATTGAGAAAATGTTTGTTACCGTTTCTCAAACAATGCTGGCAATTGGTGAAACGGCATTACGTTCAACCGCTTATTTACAAAAGCGTTGTGAATTTAACGGCTTTGAATATGTGAGAGATGCGCGTGCAAAGGGAAAAAATGTGATTTTGCTTGTGCCGCATACATGGTCAATTGATGCTGCCGGTGTGGCGATGTACACCCACGGATTCCCGATGACCTCAATGTATAATCCGCATCGAAATGCACTTGTCGATTGGCTTTGGAATATTACCCGTGAACGCTTCGGCGGCAAAATGCACACTCGCCAAAACGGCATTAAGAAATTCTTAAATGATGTGCGTAAAGGTGATGTCGGTTATTTCCTTCCGGATGAAGATTATGGTGAAGAGCTTAGCGTTTATGCTGATTTCTTTGCGACGGAAAAAGCAACTTTACCGGGGCTGAATAAAATGGCAAAAGTAGCGAATGCGGTCGTGATCCCGATGTTTCCGATTTACAATGCGGAAAAGGGTGTATATCAAATGGAAATTTTGCCGGCATTAGAATTTTCCGGTGACCCGGTGCAATCTGCTCGAGAAATGAATAAAGTGATTGAGTATTTTGTGACGAAAAATCCGGAGCAATACGTGTGGATTTTACGTTTACTCAAGACCCGCCGAAACGGTGAGGATATTTATAAACGTTAGCCGATTTACTGATTTCGTTTTAGAGACAAACAAGTGGTCAAATTTCGCAATTTTTTTGCAAGATTTGACCGCTTGCCGTTTATAAGTCATGGGCTATTTTGTTACAGTGGCTTCAATCAGTTTTTCCGCTTTGGCTAAGCTATTTTCAACTGCTTGGTATGGCGTATTTGAATGGGCTACAACTTGTTCCGCACGATTTAGCATCACTTCAACTTCTCCAGCATTTGGCTCAGTCACTAATACTTTTAAAGGCAACTGTAATGCTAAGCTCGGATCTTTTACCATCAACGGTGTTCCGGCTTTTGGTGTGCCGTAAATAATCACGGTTGCCGGTTGCATTTCAAGACCGGCAGCTTTTGCCGCTGCTTGGTGATCGATTTTTGCAAAGACTACCATGCCTTTGTCTTTAAATGTAGTCTCTAAGGTATCTACCGTTTGCTGAAAGCTAAATTTACTTTTAAACACTGCGGGTTTTAAATCGGTTTCCGCATTTGCATAACCGGTAGCTAATAAAGATGTCAGTAGTAAGGCTTTTAATTTCATTGACTTGTCCTCGGTTAAAATAAGCCAATATTAGACTGCAATCTATTATTTCTCTTACAGCGAAATTTTACGCTAGGCGTTTAGCCAATTTCGTAGCATCTGCTCACCGTATTCGGTAATAAATGATTCAGGGTGGAATTGCACACCGTAAATCGGCAAATGTTGGTGTTTAAATGCCATTAATACATCTTGATCGCAAACCGCAGTAGCAACAAGCGGTGTGTTTTCCAGTGATTTTTGCGAAATAGCCCACGAATGATACAAACCGATCTTAAAACGCTCGGGTAAACCGTTAAAAATCGGGTTATTGCTAATTTGAATTAACGGACGTTGTTGCCCGTGTCTTACCTCATTCAAATTGTATAGCTCGCCGCCAAAAAATTCACATAAAGTTTGATGACCTAAACAGACGCCTAAAATCGATTTGGTTTGATGAAAACGTTCTAACATTGCAAAAGTTTGCGGGTAAGCTTGCGGTACATCCGGGCCGGGTGAAATCAGAATATGGCTAAAATTTTCCACCTCATCCAGTCCTAATTGTTCCACTAACACCACTTTCATCGGCACGCCGATTTTGCGTAGCAGATCAACCAGATTGAAGGTAAACGAATCGTGGTTATCAATAATTAATAAATTAGCGCTCTTCTTCATTGTTTGCTTCATTACTATCTTCAATCTTTTCTGCAATTAATGTGAGTTTATTGGTATCAAAATCATTGGTGAGCATTTCAACTGCCGGCATCGTTTGGCTCGCTTTGGCGGAAAGTTGCTGGAAGCGTTCCACCTTGCCGACTAAGCCTTGGCGACCAACCAATGAGGTTACCGTCTGATTATATTGGTTATTGACCGTATTTAGCGTATTGCCCAATTTGGCCAAACGGTCGGCAACGGTACAAACTTGATTATAAATTTCGCCTGCTTTTTCACTGATTTCACGTGCTTCGGCATTGCCTCGCTCAATTCGCCATAAATTTGCCACGGTGCGTAAAATCGGCATTAAGGTGGTATATGAAACCAAAATGACATTACGTTCATAACCGTAATTAAACAGTTGCGGATCGTGTTTCATTGCTTCAATATAAGCCGGCTCAATCGGTACGAACATTAACACGAAATCTGGGCTTTTTACTCCTTGCAAACTGCTGTAATTCTTTTTCGATAAGCCGTCAATATGTGTGCGGAGTGATTTGCAATGCTCATCTAAGGCTTGGGTAATTGCAAAATTTTCTTCGGTTCTGACCGCTTGATCGTAAGCCAACAACGATACTTTACTATCAATAATTAAGTGTTTTTGAGCGGGTAAATGTACAACAAAGTCAGGCGCGAAGCGTTTGCCCTCCTGATCTCGGAAACTTTCTTGAGCCACATAGTGCTCACCAGCTAATAATCCCGCCGCTTGTAGTGCCGATTCAAGCTGTACTTCGCCCCAATTACCAGCGATTTTATTGTTGCCTTTAAGTGCGTTGGTTAAGTTTTGTGCTTCTTCCGACATCGACACACCGATTTGTAGTACCCGTTTCAGTTCGGCTTCTAAACTTGCCGTGCCTTTAAGCGATTCACTATGTACTTCATTAACCCGTTTTTGGAAACCTTCAATTTGTTCTTTAAACGGTTTTAACAGGGCGTCTAATGAAGATTGATTGCTGGCAGTAAAACTTTTGGTTTTTTCTTCCAAAACTTGCTGTGCCAAATGTTGAAATTCAACATTAAGTTGTTGTTTTACCTCAATAAAATTACGTTGTTGCGCTTCAAAATTCGCTTGTTTCTCTGAAAGTGAAGTTCGCAATTCGGTTAATTCATTTTGCGTCTGGCTAAGCTGGGCAACAAGAGATTGGTTTTCACGTTCTTTATGTGAAAGTGAATGTTGGTTAACTTGTAATTGTTCTTCTAAACTTTCCGCTTTGGCTTGGAATGCACCGATACGCTCTTTCAGCTCATTGATATAGCGTTCTAATTGTTGTTCTTGCTGTTCCGCCTCTTCAATTTTGCTATGTAAACGGCTAATTTGTGTTTCTTTTTCGTTGATTCGTTCGATACCTGCTTGGGCTTGGGTTTTATATTGAATTGCCCATTGTTCGATCTGATTTTTTTCAACGGAAAGTTGCTCAAATTTTTGGTTAATTTGTGCGAGATCGGTTTGTGCTTTAGCCAAATCTTGCAAAAGTTCAAACGCATCACGTTGGTAACGTGATTGCAGAAAAAACAGAAAAACAGCGATAACCAGTAACACGCCAATCGCCACATAAAACCATATTTCGTCAATAATCATAAAGGTAAACCTGAATCTAATAGAAAAATATACAGTATTATAGCAATCTGGCGAAAAATGAAAAGTGAAAGAACGTTGCTAAATTGGCGGAAATTCCCCTAGAATAACAACAATATTTGTCACATTTTGAGTTTATGCAACATTTTATCCAAACCGCCGATCAACTCGGGCAACAGAAAAGCCCGTTCTTCTTTTTAATTGATTTTGAACAGCAAAAACCGATTATTTGTCCGCTAGAACAAGCGGCGGCAAGCGGTCTGTTTTTCGATTTTTTTTGCAAATCGAATGTTCAACCACAAAACGTTCGCAAGCCGTTTGAATTTCAGATCAATCCCATCTCGTTTGAAACTTATCAGCAAGGTTTTGAGCTTGTTCAAAAGGAAATCCAAGCCGGTAATAGCTATTTATTGAATTTGACTTATCCGACCGAAATTCAAACCAATTACAGTTTAGAAGAACTGTTTTTCGCCAGTTCGGCAAAATATAAATTGTGGCTGAAAGGGCAGTTTGTTTGTTTTTCGCCGGAAACTTTTGTGCGGATTCAACAAAATAAAATCTACTCTTATCCGATGAAAGGCACGATTAATGCGAATGAGCCGAATGCGGCGGAAAAGCTGATGCAATCGGATAAAGAATTTACCGAACACAATACGATTGTAGATTTGATTCGTAATGATTTGGCGTTAGTTTCACAAAATATTCAGGTGACGAAGTATCGTTATTTAGAGAAAGTGGATACCTACCGTGGCGCAATTTATCAAACCAGTTCTGAAATTTGCGGCGAGCTAAACGAAAATTGGCAAGCGAGTGTGGGTTCACTATTAGCCAAGCTCCTGCCGGCAGGCTCAATTAGCGGTGCGCCGAAAGAAAAAACCTTAGAGATTATTCAAAAAGCGGAAATCGAACAGCGAGGTTATTACACCGGTATTTTCGGCTATTTTGACGGTGAAAATTTAGAGAGTGCGGTGGCGATTCGTTTTATTGAGCAAAATGGCGAACAAATTTTGTTCCGTAGTGGCGGCGGTATTACTGCAAAAAGCGTACTGAACGATGAATATGATGAACTGTTGGAGAAAGTTTATGTGCCGATTTCCATTGTTTGAAACGATTGCAATTATTGATGGTGAACCGCAAAATTTAGCTTATCATCAGCAACGCTTTGAAAGTGCGATTAAACAATATTTTAATGCGCAACCACAGTGGCAATTAGCAGAGGTGATTTGTGTGCCGGACGAATTTCAGCAGGGCAGTGTACGCTGCCGCATTGATTACAATGCGAGCGAGTTTCAGCAGCAATTTTCCCTTTATTCGCCACGTAAGATCAACTCTTTCCAATGTGTTTACACCGAGGATTTGGATTACCGCTTTAAATATAGTGATCGCAAGCGGTTGGATTCGCTCAAAACTTTGCAAGCCGATGAAATAATTATTATCAATAATGGCAAAGTGAGCGATTGTACGATCGGAAATTTGCTTTTTTACAGGAAAGGAAAGTGGTTCAGCTCGCAAGATTATTTATTAAAGGGTACGCAGCTAACCAAGCTGGTTGAAACCAGTATTGTCGAATTGGTTCAAATTACACCGCAAGATTTGACCCAGTACGAACAAATTATGATGGTGAATGCGCTTAATCCTTTTGATTTACAAAGGGCTTTACCGATTTCGGCAATCAATTTTGCCGGATAGATCGAAAAACAGTAAAAAAGTGCTTGAAACTGTATAAGTAAACACTATAATAATACACAGTTAATTGACGACAAACGGTCGTTTTTTCAGAAAAGTTTGCAAAGGACAATACTATGGCAGCGGATAACAAAAAAGCGCAAAAGAACACAGTAACAAAACAAATCGATCCGGAACAAAAAGAAAAAGCATTAGCTGCTGCTCTTGCCCAAATTGAAAAACAATTTGGTAAAGGTTCTATTATGCGCTTAGGCGACACGCAAGCGCTTGATATTGAAGCGGTTTCAACCGGTTCAATCGGTTTAGACGCCGCATTAGGTATCGGCGGCTTACCGATGGGACGTATCGTTGAGATTTACGGTCCCGAATCTTCAGGTAAAACGACGCTGACTTTATCGGTCATTGCGCAAGCACAAAAATCAGGTAAAACTTGTGCGTTTATTGATGCGGAACACGCGCTTGATCCGGTTTATGCTCGTAAATTGGGCGTGGATACCGATGCATTGTTAATTTCACAACCGGATAACGGTGAACAAGCGCTCGAGATTTGTGATGCGTTAGTGCGTTCCGGGGCGGTTGATGTAATTATTGTGGACTCGGTAGCCGCATTAACGCCGAAAGCGGAAATTGAAGGCGATATGGGCGATTCTCATATGGGCTTACAAGCACGTTTAATGTCACAAGCGTTACGTAAATTAACGGCAAACATTAAGGCGACTAACTGCTTAGTGGTGTTTATTAACCAAATTCGTATGAAGATCGGTGTGATGTTCGGTAACCCTGAAACAACAACCGGCGGTAACGCACTTAAATTTTACGCTTCGGTTCGTTTAGATATTCGTCGTTCAGGTGTAGTAAAAGACGGAGATGAAGTGGTTGGTAGCGAAACGAAAGTGAAAATTGTGAAAAATAAAGTTGCACCGCCGTTCCGTGAAGTTCAATTCGACATTATGTATGGTGAAGGTATTTCACGTATGAATGAATTATTAATTCTTGCCGAAGCAAATGGCTTTATCCAAAAAGCGGGAGCATGGTTCTCATACGAAGGTACGAAAATCGGTCAAGGTAAAAATAATGCAATCAAATGGTTAAAAGAGAATACAGAGATTGCAAATAAAATTGAACAAGAAATTCGTGAGTTACTCATTTCAACACCGGAAAAAACATCAGCAGGTGAGCAGAATGTATTAGATGCCGATGATGTGAACGATTTTGAAGACGAAGAGTTTAACGAAGAAGAACTATAATAAAAATGCGGTTTCTGCGGAGGTAGAAACCGCATTTGTTTTTTATACTGAATGATTTTAAGTATGGCTAACTACACGGCAATAAATTATCTGTTATATTTACTCTCTAAGCGAGATTATAGTGAACAAGATTTACGACGAAAATTAGTTCAAAAAGAATATAGCCAAGAAGAAATAGACCAGGCTATCGAACGCGCGCAAGCAAATAATTGGCAAAGTGATGAACGCTATTGCGCCAGCTTTATTCGTTACCGTTCTCAGCAAGGAATCGGGCCTCGCCGTTTAAAACAAGAGTTGAAACTCAAAGGGATTAAAGATTGGCTGATAAGTCAAGAATTAGATAATGCAGAGATTGATTGGTTTATACTTGCCGAGCAAGTTTTTGAGAAAAAACGACCGCTTGTTTGGGATATAAAAGCTAAGCAAAAAATGTGGCGTTTTATGCTTAGCCGAGGCTTTTATAATGATCACTTTAGCCATCTAATGGACATAGATTACAATGATGCAGAATATGAATAATATTACTTTTTTTAGCCGTTTCGAGTCTGATATTTTAGCTGGTAAGAAAACTATTACCATTCGAGATAAATCCGAAGCTTATTTTCAACCTCAGCAAGAGCTAAAAGTTTTTACTAATGAAACTAATCGTTTCTTTGCTGATATTCGAGTAATTTCTGTTACGCCTATCCATTTTGAACAATTAAATGAGCAACACGCTAAACAAGAAAATATGTCGTTAGCTGAATTGAAGCAAGTCATCAGAGATATTTATCCGAATGATAATGACTTTTTTGTGATTGAGTTTGAATTAATTTAATGAGTATTTTTAAATCAACGAAACAAGTAGAACTTTGTCCTGATTGTGGTTCTGCATTACAAATTAAGCGAGGGAAACAAGGTTTATTTTTAGGTTGTAGCAGTTATCCGCAATGTGACTATATGAAACCGCTACATCAGACTAACCACGTAATTAAAGATTTAACGGAAATTTGTCCTGAATGTGGACATTTTTTGCAATTAAAACAGGGTAATTTTGGGATTTTTATTGGTTGTAGTCATTATCCAGAGTGCCATTTTACTGTACATGATGAGGCGGAAGAACAAGAAGAATTTGATTGTCCAGAGTGCAAAACGAATAAATTAGTGGCGCGAAAAGGGCGCTCAGGCAAAACATTTTATGGCTGTAGCGGATTTCCTAGCTGTAAGTTTACTTTGGCAGCTAAACCTATAGCAAAAACTTGTCCTCAATGTCAGTGCTCCATTGTGACGGTTAAGAAACAGCGTGGAAAATCGATGTATCTCTGTGCAAATAAGTCATGCCAATATCTATTTAATGAAGAAAATGAATAATTTAGAAAATATTGTCGAGCAATTAAAACAGAATAATGTGGTTGCTTATCCTACTGAAGCGGTATTTGGTCTTGGCTGTAATCCTAATAGCGAGGCAGCCGTACGAGCTTTATTAAAATTAAAAAATCGCCCTGAAGAAAAAGGGCTGATTCTTATTGCTCCAACCAAGGAGCTATTACTTCCTTATATTGATGAGAGCAAATTAACCGCAGAACATTGGCAAATTTTTGAAACACCTTCTGAACAGGCGATTACTTGGGTAATGCCGGCTAAAAAGGAAGTTCCTCAATATTTGACCGGGCAATTTGATACGATTGCTGTACGCTTATGCCGTATGTCGGCTGTTGTTGAGCTTTGTGAACGTACCGGATTTGCTCTAACTTCGACCAGTTGCAATTTAACCGGACAAGAACCATGCCGAACGGCAGACGAAGTAAAATTGCAATTCGGAGCGGATTTTCCAGTATTAGAAGCTGATACGGCTGGAAAAACTAATCCTTCTGAAATTCGAGATATTTTTACACAACATATTTTTAGACAAGGGTAATAAGCATGAATCGTTATGCCGTATGGGGGAACCCGATTGCGCAAAGTAAGTCGCCACAAATTCACCAATTCTTTGCAGAACAAACCGGACGTAATGTTTGTTATACCGCTAAATTAGGTGATGAGCAGCAATTTGAAATGCAACTTAAGCAATTTTTTGCAGAGGGAGCTAAAGGTGCAAATATTACTGCGCCATTTAAAGAGCGAGCATTTAAGCTAGCGGATGAGCATAGTGAAGGATGTTTATTAGCCGAGGCGTGTAATACATTGAAGCGGTTGGATGACGGTCGTTTATATGCAGATAATACCGATGGCTTTGGGCTTTGCTCGGATTTGGAGCGTTTAGGTTGGCTAGAACCTAATCAACGTGTGCTTATCTTAGGTGCTGGCGGTGCGACTAAAGGGGTACTTTTTCCTCTTTTAAAAGCGAAACAGCAGATTACTATCTATAATCGAACCTTAGAGAAAGCGGTTCATTTAGCAGAAAAATTTGCAAAATATGGAAACATTCAGACCGCCTCTCTAGAGCAAATTGCTGAACAAGAGTTTGATTTGGTTATTAATGCAACATCATTAGGTTTACAAGGAAAATATGTACCTATTGCGGCCCACCTTTTAAAGGGCGCTGCAGTTTATGATATGCAATATGCGCCTAATATGCAGACACCATTTTTAAATTATGCTCGTGATTGCGGCGCTCTACGTTATCAAGATGGGCTAGGTATGTTAGTTGGACAAGCTGCTTTTGCCTTTAAACTATGGGAAAATGAATTTCCTGATATAGAAACAGTTCTCGTTAGGCTTAAATCTGAGATGGAAAATGCAAAATAGTATTTTATAACTTATTATAAAATAAGCAGTTTTTAGTTATTTTTATGACAAAATGAGCAATGTGTAGCCAAACAATCAAATTTCTTCACTTTTTTTAAAAAAGTGTTTGACGAAGCGGAATAAAATCAGCATAATACACCCCGTAAGCCGATGAGGTGAACGCAAAAATGAAAAATGGCTACATAGCTCAGCTGGTTAGAGCACAACACTCATAATGTTGGGGTCGCAAGTTCGAATCTCGCTGTAGCCACCATTTGCGGGAATGGCGAAATTGGTAGACGCACCAGATTTAGGTTCTGGCGCCGCGAGGTGTGTGGGTTCAAGTCCCTCTTCCCGCACCATTCATTGTCTTACGAAAAAAAATTAGTGTTGGGGTATCGCCAAGCGGTAAGGCACCGGGTTTTGATCTCGGCATCCCTAGGTTCGAATCCTAGTACCCCAGCCATCTAATTTCATTTCAAAATAAAGCTAACTAAATGTTAGTTTTTTCTTTTGGGGTATCGCCAAGCGGTAAGGCACCGGGTTTTGATCTCGGCATCCCTAGGTTCGAATCCTAGTACCCCAGCCATCCTTCTTATTATCCAAAGCTTATCTTATTTTTTTCTTATTAATATTTGTTTTTTATTTTTGATTTATTCCTAATTATTCTTATTCTCTTCTTTAGATTTAGCTAAAAATTAATTAAAATTAACCGCTATTCTATAAGGAGAAAATGAATGTTAAATCCAAAGAACCTTGAGTCCTTGGCTCAGCAACTCCATAATGCATTGCCTCAGCCTTTAAAAAATGTTGGCAATGATCTTGAAGAAAAATTTAGACAAATTTTACAAGCCCAATTAGCTAAACTTGATATTGTGACCCGAGAAGAATTTGATGTGCAATCTCAAGTATTACTCCGCACACGTGAAAAGCTCAATGAATTAGAAAAACGTCTAGAAGAGCTTGAAAAACATCAATCAGAAGATTAATCCCATTTTTAACTTTAATTAGCAAAAGGACCTTTAATATGCAAAATATTAATCCAACGCAAACAGCAGCTTGGGCTGCTTTAGAACAACATAAAGCAGATAACTTAAACATTCCTCAGCTATTTGCCGAAGATACAAATCGTTTTGATAAATATCACTTAAATTTTGAAGAGCAAATTCTTGTCGATTTTTCTAAAAATGCCATTAATCAAAAAACATTAGACCTATTACGTCAGTTAGCAAGTGAATGCGGCTTAGCTTCTGCGACCGAAGCAATGTTCTCTGGTCAGAAAATCAATCGTACTGAGAATCGTGCGGTATTACATACCGCATTACGTAATCGTTCAAATACTCCGGTACTTGTTGATGGCAAAGATGTGATGCCGGAAGTGAATGCAGTATTGGCTAAAATGAAAGATTTCTGTGAGCGTGTTATTTCAGGTAGCTGGAAAGGCTACACAGGAAAAGCAATCACTGATGTGATTAATATCGGTATCGGTGGTTCGGATTTAGGTCCTTATATGGTAACCGAAGCGTTACGCCCATATAAAAATCATTTAAATATGCATTTTGTGTCGAATGTAGACGGTACGCATATTGCAGAAGTACTGAAAAAAGTAGATCCTGAAACAACATTAGTATTAGTTGCATCAAAAACTTTTACTACTCAAGAAACCATGACCAATGCGTTAACTGCTCGTGAGTGGTTATTAGCGGCTGCAAAAGATGAATCTGCAGTAGCAAAACACTTTGCAGCATTATCTACTAATGCGACAGAAGTAGCGAAATTCGGGATTGATACGGCAAATATGTTTGAATTCTGGGATTGGGTAGGCGGTCGTTATTCTTTATGGTCTGCAATTGGTCTTTCTATTGCTTTATCATTAGGCTTTGAGAACTTTGAAGCATTACTTTCAGGTGCTCATGCAATGGATAAACATTTCCGTACAGCGCCGATTGAGCAAAATATCCCGACAACATTAGCGTTAATAGGTATTTGGAACAGTAATTTCCTTGGTGCGGAAACAGAAGCATTATTACCTTACGATCAATATTTACATCGCTTTGCTGCATATTTCCAACAAGGTAATATGGAATCAAATGGTAAATTTGTCGGTCGTGACGGCAGTCCGGTAACGCATCAAACCGGTCCGATTGTATGGGGTGAACCGGGTACTAACGGTCAGCACGCTTTTTATCAATTAATTCACCAAGGTACGAAGCTGATTCCTTGTGATTTTATTGCTCCGGCACAAACACATAATCCGGTCGGCGATCACCATGCAAAACTATTATCTAATTTCTTTGCACAAACAGAAGCGCTTGCGTTCGGTAAATCAAAAGAAACTGTAGAAGCGGAATTTGTGGCAGCAGGTAAGGATTTAGCAGATGTTGCGGAAATCGTACCGTTTAAAGTATTTACCGGCAATAAACCGACAAACTCAATTTTAGTACAAAAAATTACACCGTTCACTTTAGGTGCATTAATTGCGATGTATGAACATAAAATCTTCGTACAAGGGGTAATTTTCAATATCTACAGCTTCGACCAATGGGGTGTAGAGTTAGGTAAACAACTCGCAAATCGTATCTTACCTGAGTTACAAAATGCGGAACAAATTACCAGCCACGACAGCTCTACTAACGGATTAATCAATCAATTTAAAGCGTGGCGCTAGGCTTTATAAAGATTAAGTGAGAAAAAAACAAGCGGTCAGAATTTGCGAATAATTTGCAAATTCCGACCGCTTTTTTATGTGTTATTTATAAAAAAAGCTATTCGTTATTGAATAGCTTTTTTGTGATTTAAAGTGAATTAAAGAAGATCACTAAAATAATGACCGGGATAACAAATCTTACGTAGTTAAACCAGATATTGGTGAAAGTTTTATTTGCACCTAATTCTGCTTTTGCTTCATCTTTTAGGACAAAGCCAACGAAAATCGCACTACCTAATGCTGTTAGGATAAATAAGATATTACCACTGATATAGTCGAAGGCATCAAAGATGCTTTTGCCCATAATTGTGATATGTTTCCACTCATTATCACCTAATACGGATGGAATATTACCTACAACAAAAATAGTACCAAGCGTTAAGGCAATTGCCGTTTTACGACTCATTTTGGTTTTCTCTTGTAATGCAGTGATAATTACTTCGTAAATAGTAAGTGAAGTAGTGAGTGCTGCAACCACTAATAAACTGAAGAAAATAACCGCAAAGATACTTCCGCCCCACATATTAGAGAACACGATCGGTAAACTTTGGAATACTAAGGTTGGTCCAGAGTTTGGCGCAACACCGAAGCTAAATAATGATGGGAAGATCATAAAACCAGCAAGCACGGCAATTAGGGTATTCATAATACCGGTAATTGTAGCTGTTTTTACTAAGTTTTCATTTTTATCTAAGTAGCTTGATAAAGTAATTAATACGCCAAAGCCAAGGCTTAATGCGAAGAATACCTGCCCTAACACAAACACAAACAGTTTAGGTGTGATTTTAGAAAAATCTGGCATAAGGTAGAAAGAAATACCTTCTGCCGCACCCGGTAATGTAACGTTACGAATCACCATCACAAGTAGGAAGATAAATAAAATCGGCATGAGATATTTTACTGAACGTTCAATACCGTCAACGATTCCTTTGACTAAAATAAAGTAGTTTACTAATACGAAAATCGCCGTGTAACCAATGATCGCAAGCGGGCTGTTTTGAATACTTTCTTTGTAATAAGCCGCCGTCGTTTCAACGGTAACCGGAGAAGATAAATCAAGGGTACCGCTTAATAAGCTACCGATATAATTTAATACCCATCCGCCTAAAACCATATAGTAAGCTAAGATACCAAATGCGCCGAGTAAGCCCATATAGCCGAGAATTTTCCAACCTGAGGCAATTTTTTTACCGTTTGCTGTTCCGCTAAATGCATCAATTGCGTTTACTTTAATACGGCGACCGATAACATTTTCCACCAAAATCATAGGGATACCGATAACAATCATTGCGATACAGAATAGAAATACGTAAGCTCCGCCGCCATTTTCGCCTACAAGGTAAGGAAAGCGCCAAGTTGCGCCAAAACCGACAGTTGCACCGGCAACAGTCATCACATAAGCCAATCGGTTTGACCACGATTGGCGTTCTACAGGTTTATTTGACATTATTACTCCTAAAGGGCTAATAAAGACCGACAAGCGGTCTGATTTTTAAAATTTTTTACAAAGATAGGTTTATGCAAAAAGTGCAAATAATTCATCGACTTTTATACGAGCATCGCCTTTTTGGCTAATAGAACGCTGGACTTGAATTTTTTTGATTTTTGCACCTTTATAAATGCTACGGGTAAAAGCCGTATCATGATTTGAAATTAATACCGGAATATTTTTGGCTTGCGCTTGTTTGGCATAAGAAGCAAGGCGTTCTTGTTGTGCGAGACTAAAGCCTCCTCCTGCATAATTAGTAAAATTACTTTCTTGCTGAAGTGGAGCATAAGGCGGATCACAATAAACAATATAGTTATCCGGCTTTTGTTCCAATAAGTTGAACACCTCTTCAAAATCAGCGCAAATAAACTCCGCTCTTTGCGCTTTTTCAGAAAAAAAACGTAACTCTTGCTCAGGGAAGTAGTGCGTTTTATATGCACCAAACGGCACATTGTATTCTCGCTTTTGGTTATAGCGACAAAGCCCATTAAAGCCAAAACGGTTTAGATATAAGAAGAGCACAGCTCGGCGGAATTTATCTTGAGATTGATTAAATTCCTGACGGCGTGCGTAATAAAATTCAGCGCTATTGGCGTTTGGCGCGTGAAAGAGCGATTTTGTTTGCTGAATATAATACTCGACATCTTGTTTTACGATATTAAACAGATCAATGAGATCTGGATTAATATCGGCAAGCAGATAGCGGTCATAATCAGTATTCAAAAATACAGAGCCAGCACCTACAAATGGCTCAACGAAACAAGCCCCCTGAGCAGGCTTAGGGGGCAAATGTTTGTTGATTTCTGGGGTCAGACGATATTTTCCGCCCGCCCATTTTAAAAAGGCACGTTTGTGATTGCTCATAAATTAGCGTTGGGTGAAGCGTTCTATTGCTGCCAATACTTGCGCTTCAGTTGCTTGTGCGCTGACATAGGCTTGACCAAGTGATTTAAGTAAGATTAAACGTAATTGACCGCCTAGTACTTTCTTATCACGCCACATATAAGGGAGATATTCCGCTGGTTCCATATTATCTGGTGAGATAGTTGGTAAAACCGCTCGAGCTAATAACTTCTCAAGACGAGCTACGTCTTGTTCGGTTAAATCACCGAGAATTCGAGATAATTCAGCTGCTTCAAGCATACCGACTGATACCCCTTCACCATGTAACCAGTTACCATATCCCATATGCGCTTCAATAGCATGGCCGAACGTATGACCTAAATTTAATAAAGCACGATCACCTTTTTCTGTTTCGTCTCGTGCGACAACATCAGCTTTTAATTGGCAACAACGCTGGATACAGTATTCCAGTGCGTTTTGATCAAGAGTGACAAGTTTATCAATATTTTGTTCTAACCATTCAAAGAAGGTGAGATCAAAAATAGCCCCGTATTTGATAACTTCGGCTAGACCAGCACTGACTTCTCGTTTAGCTAAAGTGTGTAAGCTATTCGTATCAATAATTACCGAAATCGGTTGGTAAAAAGCACCGATCATATTTTTGCCTAAAGGATGATTTACCGCCGTTTTACCGCCTACGGAAGAATCCACTTGTGCAAGCAAAGTGGTTGGGATTTGAATAAAACGGATGCCTCGTTGATAAGATGCTGCGGCATAGCCAGCGACATCTCCGATAACGCCACCACCTAATGCAATTAGCGTAGTATCTCTGTTATGATTTTTTTCCAATAATGCGGTAAAAATCATATTGAGAGAGTCTAAGGTTTTGTATTTTTCCCCATCTGGAATCAATACGTAATCTACACAACAACCTAATTCGGTTAGAGTGTCTTGAACCGTGGCAAGATAATGTTCAGCAACCGTTGGATTAGAGACAATCATTACTTTATCACCGGCTTTTAACGGAGCATAACTTTGCGGATCCGTTAACAGGCCGGCTCCAATAATAATCGGATAACGACGTTCTTTTAATTCAACATTCACTTGTAACATATCTTGCCCCTTGTGGTTACTGTAAATTATCAATTAGCTCAATGATATGAGTTGCAACAACTTTTGCACTCTGTTCATCGGTTTGTAGTGTTATGTCAGCAATTTCTTCATATAACGGATTACGAACTTTTGCTAACTCTTCAAGGGTTTTACGTGGATCTTCCGTTTGAAGTAAAGGTCGTTTTTTATCACGTTGCGTACGTTCAAATTGTTTATCTACGGTTGTTTCTAGGTAGATTACAATACCTCTGGCAGAAAGCACATTGCGGTTATCTTTTGATAATACCGAACCACCGCCAGTTGAAAGTACTACCCCTTGATTTTGGGTTAATTCATTAATAATTCTCTCTTCGCGTTTACGAAAGCCCGCTTCACCTTCTACATCGAAGATCCAATCAATATCTGCACCGGCACGTTCTTCAATTACAGAATCGGAATCAATAAAATCCATATTCAACATTTGTGCCAGCTGGCGACCAATAGTGCTTTTCCCTGCTCCCATTGGACCCACTAAGAAAATATTACGTTTTTCAGCCATTATTTTTTCTTCATTTATTCGACAACTAATTTAAACAACTCGACTTGTGGAAAGAAAACGACCGCTTATGCCTTACTGCCTTCAATTGGCAATGGCAAGCGGTCTGTTTTGCGAAAAATTTTACAATTATGATTTTTCGATTAATTCAAATAGTATAGATGCCACAAATCGCCCAAAATAAAATTAAGTGTGATTATCTCAAGAAAACACACCTAATTTCAACCTTATAGGAGAGATTATCTCCAAATTTTTACATTATTTTTTTAGAATAATTCACTGCCTTCAGGTGAGCTTAAAACGCCTTTAGGCGGTAAGCCTAAACGTTGCTCGATATGTAGCTGTTTATCCTGGGATTGTGGTAGTTTATAGGCTTTTTCAACGATATATTTTTTCGTTGGTTCAGTACCCTTGATAAAGTACTCAGTTAAATTGCTGCCTAAGAAACCACTTGTTGAGTCAATTTTCGCTTCAACAATATTTTGAGGTATCGGGAAGTTACGCTCAGGTTTATCTTTTAATGCTACTTTCATGTATTTAACCCATGCCGGCATTGCTGTTCTCGCTCCGGCTTCGCCACGACCTAAGTCACGTTTGTTATCATCAAAACCAACATAAACGGTTGTGACGATATTAGCTCCGAAACCTGCATACCAAGTCACTTTGGAATTGTTTGTTGTACCAGTTTTCCCGCCGATATCTTTACGTTTGAAATCATTAGCAAGTGCTTTACTGGTACCGTTCCAAGCTTGTCCCGGTTCACCATAGATTGCACTATTTAATGCGCTACGCATTAAGAATGCTAATTCACCACTAATCACACGCGGGGCATAACGAACTTCTGAAGAGTTTTGCGCGGATTCTGTCATTAGGCTTGGCGCATTAGTTTTCACTGCCGGTTTGATTTCCGGTTCAGCCTCGGCAGCAATTTCTGTTTCGGCCTCTTCCGTAATATTTTCTTCTCCAGTCGTACCTAATGCTTCACGTAGTTGTTCTTCATCATGGATTTTTACACCATCAAAATAAGTCGGTTCAGGGTATTTCACCGGAATATGAGCACATTCCACACAAGCAATGGCCGGATTTGCTTTGAATAACTCGTTACCTTGGTTATCTAAAATACGATCAATAATATAAGGATCGATCAGGTAACCGCCGTTATCGAATACAGCGTAGGCACGAGCCATTTCTAGCGGCGTAAAAGAAGCAGCACCTAGTGCTAGTGCTTCGGTTGCCATAAATTGATCACGACTGAAACCAAAACGTTCTAAATATTCTGCAACATAGTCTAAACCTGCCATTTGTAAGGTTCGGATTGCCACCATGTTTTTAGATTTACCTAGCGCAACACGCAAGCGCAGCGGGCCTTCGTAGCGATTATCTGCATTTTTCGGCGTCCAAGGCTTTTGCCCGCGCTTAATAATTGTAATTGGTGAATCGCTCAGTGTGGTTGAAAGGCTTAAACCTTTATTCATTGCCGCGGTATAAATAAACGGTTTGATTGATGAACCAACTTGAACTAAAGATTGAGTCGCTCGATTAAAGCGACTTTGTTCAAAGCTAAATCCACCTACGATTGCCTCAATTGCACCGTTATCACTGTTTAATGACACCAATGCTGAGTTTACTTCAGGAATCTGACCTAGTTGCCAATCGCCACCTGTTTTTGTTTGGCGAACCCAAATTTGTTCACCAACATTTAATTTAATTGATTTGCCAAATGTTGCATTTGATTTTTTCAATTCGGCTTTATCGCCGTTAGCCAACATAATGGTATAACCGTTTTTGCTAGTCGCAACAACGGCTGCCCCGACAAATGGTTCTGAATTTGGTAATTTGCTTAGGTGTTCGATAATTTTCTCATCATCCCAAGCATTTTTGTCGTTCCAAAGCTTTTCAGCTCCACGCCAACCGTGGCGGCGGTCATAATTAATTAAGTTCTCACTTAATGCGTCCTGAGCCGCCTTTTGGTCAGTGGAAAGTACGGTTGCATACACTTTAAAACCTTTGTTATATGCAACGTCTTCACCATAACGTTTCACCATCTCTTGGCGAACCATTTCGGTTACATAATCCGCTCTAAATTCTAAAGCCGTACCGTAGAATGTTGCTTTTACAGGTTCTGCTTTTGCTTGATCATATTGCTGTTGGGTAATTTTACCGACTTCTAACATTCGGCCTAATACAACATTACGGCGCGCCTCGGCACGTTTTACCGAGTAAAGTGGATTCATGGTAGAAGGTGCTTTAGGCAAACCAGCAATAATTGCCATTTCACTTAAACTAAGTTGTTCTAAAGATTTACCGAAGTAGGTTTTTGCTGCAGCCGCTACACCGTGAGAGCGATAACCTAGATAGATTTTATTCAGATAAAGTTCAAGAATTTCATCTTTGCTCAATACTTTCTCGATTTCAAGCGCTAAGATAGCTTCTTTGATTTTACGCTCCATATTACGCTCAGGCGTTAAGAAGAAGTTTCTTGCCAACTGTTGTGTAATCGTACTCGCACCTTGAGTATCGCCTTGGCTAGAACGCCAGATAGCACGCATGATTCCTTTTGGATCGATACCTTTATGATCATAAAAACGAACATCTTCAGTAGCGATGATTGCATCAATAAGTGTTTGTGGAATTTCTGCCAGTTTTACTGGAATACGGCGCTGTTCACCCACTTCACCAATGAGCTTGCCGTCAGCCGTGAAGATTTGCATCGGCTGTTGTAATTCAACACTTTTTAATGTTGAAACATTTGGTAGGCTTTCTTTGATATGGAAATACGCTAAACCTGCGACAATCCCTCCCAAAATAATGAGAGAAAGAAAAGCACTTAATATTATTTTTGCGATCTTCATCGAAAAATTCTCTTTTGGTAAATGACGAAATAAAAATTTATAGCCAATATACAGATACTATAAAGATATAAGTATAAGCGAAAACCACCTAAAAAACCGCTTAAAAATCAAACAAAGTATATTTAAAGGAGTAAAATTGTGAAAAGTTTCGCCAATTTGCTGAAAAATACACAGAAATTTTCCTTAATTGGTTTTAGCGAAAATCATACTTATCGCTGTTTTGTTTGGGAAAACGTATCGGAAAATAAAATCGAAGTTTCTTGGCAAACAAAATCGGAAGATACTGATTTTTCATGGCTACAAGCGATCAAATTTCCTAAAAATTCTACATTTGTTCGCTCTGTACCTTTTCAATATATTTGGCGAAAATATCTTTTCCTACCTCTCAGTTACAATCAAACAATGATTTACAGCCAGATTCTGCAAGTGTTACGTCAAGAATTACCGCTTGCACTGGAAGACGTTTATTTTGACTATCAAAGCTTTCCATTGCCGAATGACGGTCTAGTTCGTGTACTTATTTATGCCTTACGCAGAAATTATGCCGATTCACTTCTACTTCAAACCGATACGATTTTAGATTGTGAACTCTATTGCTTTGCTCGTGGTTTTAATCACTTATTTGCTTCTGAGTTAGCACAAGAAGATCGAATTTATGCTTTAGAAAATAAAACTTTTAGATTAACAGCAAAAGCACTTGAGTTTAACTCGGATCTTACGTTAGCCAACTGCAATTTAAGTCATCTAGAATTACCCGAATCGATAAAAGATCCTTTTTTATATTTAACCGCATTAGGAGCGTGTTTATGGAATGGCAAGGGATAAATTTAACTGATTGGCGAGTAAAGCAATGGAAACGAAAAATTTATAACCGATGTTGTTGGTTATTTACTTTCAGCATGATTGCTTTTTGCCTTGCTATATATTTGCAATTAAGTGCTTGGCAAATTTCTCAGCAAAATAGACCGCTTGTAAGTCAAAACCAGCAGCTGAAAATAGATTTGGAACACTTAAATAGTAAGTTAGAACAAGGAAAAAGCTTAGCAAGTGTTCATTCAAGTGAAACGTTGAGTGAAAGCCAAATAAATAGTTTTTTAGATTTGTTACAAAGTTTGCCTTTAGCGCAAGGTGGAGTAGAGGCTGTCATGTTAGAACATAATGAGATTCCAAGTATGACAATAAGCGGAATATTACTGCAGTCAATCCAATTTGAACGGTTAGAAAAATATTTATCCGAACAAAAAGCATTTAAATATTCATTAGTTAATTTTCAAATAAATGAACAGCATCAAGTGGAATTTAGTTTGAATGTCGTATTAAGGGAGTAAATATGTTTTCCATTAGTAAGTTTTATTTATTTCCTCAAGGTTATATATTTAAAATATTATCCTTTGTTGAAAGTTATTTTAAGGTGATACTAGTTGGCTTATTTATTTCCATTGTGAGTTATCCATCCTATCGTTATTTTTATGAACAATATCGGCAGAAGGAATTATTATCGGTTCAGCAGCAATTAACGGAAGTAATAAACCAAAAAAAATTACTCTATCAGAGCTTTACCAAGCATAATGATGACTCTAAAAGAAAAGAACAGTTTATTAGTGGCGTTAATCAGCAATTACAACATTTATTTAAGCTTCATCAAGTAAAATTAGAGCAAATGCAATGGAATTTAGGGCAAGAAAAAGCAATATATTTATCTTTAAATCATCAAGTTTTTACAATATTTAATTTAATTAGAAAACTCTCTAAACTTAAAAAGTTAAAATTTAAACAGATTGATTTGGTAAAGTTAAATGAAGAAAAGCAATTACAATTAAAAGCTACCGTTATCATAACAGAGGACAAAAATGAGTAAATATATTTTGATTTTATTATTTTTCTCATCAATAAGTAGTGCAGACCCGTTTTATGGAGAGAAATTAGACGATGAAAATAGTACATTTTCTCCTGAATCAGAGATTGCAATAAATACAGAAAATTTAACCGCTTGTAACTTACCGTCACAACGAAATTCCCGCTATTTGCCGGCAAAATTGGCACAGCTAAAATTTATCGGAGTACTGAAAAAACAGGATAAATATAAAGCGATTTTTATGGATACGCAAAAGCAACTGTTTGATCTACAAGTGAATGATTGGCTAGATAATGAGTTGATTCAGATCGTAGATATTGATTTAAAATCAATTAGTTATATACATTGGCAAACAGAGAAAAATTGTCAATTTCCGACTTTAATTACCTTAAAGTTATAGGTGGAAAATATGAAAAGAATGATTTTGCTACTCTTTTTTATATTGCCCCCTGTGATTGCACATGCGTTTTCTATTTCATTAAAAAATGCGCCGACCGCAAAAATTCTGAGTTATTTAGCGGAAGAGCACGGAAAAAATATTGTGCTAAGCGACAATATTGAAACGAATACCACATTAAGAATTGAAAATAGCAATTTTGATAGTGTGTTAAAAAGTATTACTCGAGCAAATAAGTTGACCAGTGCGTATGAAAACCAAATCTATTTTATTGGTCATAAAAAAGACGATAAGGATCCTAACAGGGGATTAAATCTGGAATTATTAAAACCTAAACTGATTACTAAAACCATTAAGTTAGATTATGCTAAAGCAGCGGAAGTAATTGAATCTTTAACTAAAGGTAGCGGTAATTTTTTATCGGAAAACGGCTATTTACATTTTGATGATCGCAGTAATAGTTTGATTATTAAAGATAGCCCGGAATCAATGAAAAATATCGTGAAATTAATCAGAAATTTGGATAGACCGACCGAACAGATTGCAATTGAAGCGAGAATAGTCACAATCAGTAGTGAGAATTTACAAGAGCTTGGCGTGCGTTGGGGAATGTTTTCTCCTGCAAACGGACATCATAAAATTGCCGGTTCGCTTGAAGCAAATGGGCTACCGAATACTAATCATTTAAACGTCAATTTTCCGGTAAATAATGCTGCTTCACTTGCGCTACAAGTGGCAAAAATTAATGGGCGAGTGCTTGATTTGGAACTTACCGCTTTGGAACAAGAAAATGATGTAGAAATTATTGCCAGCCCACGTTTACTGACCACTAATAAGAAACCGGCAAGTATCAAACAAGGGACTGAAATTCCTTATGTGCTTTATAACCGTAAAGATGAAGTGAAAAATATCGAATTTAAAGAAGCCGTTTTAGGGCTACAGGTTACACCGCATATTTCAAACGATAATCAAATTTTGCTTGATCTGGTGGTGACACAAAATTCACCAAATTCAACCAGTTCAACGGTACACGGTTTAGTGACGATTGATAAGCAGGAACTGAATACTCAGGTATTTGCTCAACACGGTGAGACTATTGTACTTGGTGGTATTTTTCAGCATTTAACTGCAAAAGGTGAGGATAGAGTCCCAATTTTAGGTTCAATTCCAGTACTTAAAAAATTATTTAGCCATTCCAGTGATAGGATCAGTAAGCGTGAATTAGTTATTTTCGTTACACCTTATATTATCAAAAGCGAAAAACAGCAAATTTCCTCGCATTCTCTACAGAAATTACCGCCAAAATAAGATAAATTGTGTTAAAATCTCTCTCTTAAATCGCAATAAGTTATTTATCGATTGCGTATGAATTTTTGTGTGGCGGTTTATTCAAATGCCGCCATTTTGCTCTTTATAATAAACGCAGAGGTTTTATGAAAGTTTCTCCACGTCGCCGTGCCAGAGAGTGTGCGGTTCAGGCTCTTTATTCTTGGTATGTCTCGCAAAACAGTATAGAAGAAGTTGAATTATCGTTTGTAACAGACCAAGATATGAATGGTGTTGATTTACCTTATTTCCGTAAATTATTACGTGGTACGGTTTTATATGTAGAAGCGATTGATAGCGATCTTCGCCCATTTTTAGATCGTGCGGAAGATGAGGTAGATCCGATTGAGCGCACTATCTTACGCCTTTCAGCATATGAATTAAAATATGAACTTGACGTACCTTATAAAGTAGTGATTAATGAAGGTATTGAAGTGGCAAAAGTATTCGGCTCGGACGATAGTCATAAATATATCAATGGTATTTTAGATAAATTAGCACCGGCTTTAGGTCGTAAATAATTTATGGATAAAAAGAAGGTGAGCGTAGGTTCGCCTTCTTTTTTTGTTCTGTTACGGAGGAAAAATGACGGAATTTGAAGTCATTGCACAATATTTTAAACGTAATAATGTACGTTCAGACGTGGATTTATCCGTAGGTGATGACTGTGCGGTTACTACCTTAAAGCCGGATGAACGTTTAGCGATTACTACCGATACACTTGTATCTGGAACCCATTTTCTTCCGTCTATTTCCGCTGCGGATCTAGCCTATAAAACATTGGCGGTTAATTTAAGTGATTTAGCCGCAATGGGCGCAACTCCCGCTTGGGTTTCTTTAGCTTTAACGCTTCCGAAAGTTGATCATCAATGGCTTACTGAGTTTAGCCAAAGTTTATTTGCTGTGTTAGATCGTTATCATGTTGATTTGATTGGTGGCGATACTACTGGCGGCCCGCTTTCTTTAACGCTTACCGCACAAGGTATTTTACCTAAAGATCAAGGATTGTTTCGACATCAAGCCAAAGTCGGTGATTGGATTTTTGTTTCCGGCAGTTTAGGAGATAGTGCAGCCGGTTTATCGCTGTTGTTGAATCATTGTAAAATTTCGGACGAATCCGACCGCTATTTAGTGCAACGCCATTTACGACCTACGCCAAGAGTGGAGTTAGGACTGGCACTACGAGCGTTTTCTCGTTGTGCAATCGACATTTCGGACGGTTTATTAGCGGATTTAGGTCATATTTTAGAACGCAGTCAAGTTGGTGCTGAGATTGAACTAGATAACATACCGCTTTCTGCACATTTAATGACCAAATATAGTGAGCAAGAAGCGCTTCGTTTTGCGTTAACCGGTGGAGAAGATTACGAGTTATGCTTTACCGTATCGGATGACAAGCGGTCGGAAATGGAACAAATTTTACGTTCTCAAGGGATTAAGGTTAGCTGTATCGGTAAAATCATCCCAGCAGTAAGCGGTCTGATTTTACGCCAAAATGGCAAACAGGTGCCGTTACCATCTCAAGTTGGTTTTGATCATTTCAAATCATAATAAAAAATAGCTATGCAACATTTTAATTTAAAAAATCCTATTCATTTATTCGCTTGCGGTTTTGGTTCCGGTTTATTAAAGCCAGCACCAGGGACATGGGGGTCACTTGCTGGTGTTTTGATTGCCATTTTATTGTGGAATTTAACCGAGAGTGCTTTATTCTTTATTGGTTTAACTCTTGTGAGCTTTATTGCCGGTTGCCATATTTGCGAGCGAACCAGTCGTGATCTAAACGTGCATGATGACGGGCGTATCGTATGGGATGAAATTGTGGCAATTTTTCTGATGTTTGCATTTTTGCCTGAATATAATTGGTTAGCTTATCTACTAACGTTTATTTGTTTTCGTTTCTTTGATGTATTAAAACCTTATCCGATTCGTTATTTTGATGAAAAATTAGAAACCGGTTTAGGTATTATGTTTGACGATATTCTTGCAGCTGTTTATGCGCTGATTGTTTTACATTTAATTTATTGGTTTATTTAGGAGAGTATATGCTTACCATTCTGTTGGTTCATCTAGCAGGCTTAGCCAGCCCCGGTCCGGATTTTTTTTATGTAGTACGCCAATCCGCAAGTCATTCAACTAAAGCGGGCATTTTAGCGGCGATCGGGATTTCATTAGGGATTATTTTTTGGGCGAGTTTTGCCATTTTCGGCTTGGCTTGGTTGAGTAATACGATTGGTACGGTGTTCCAATTTTTAATTATGGTGATTGGTGGCATCTATTTATCTTATATCGGTTCACTTATGGTAAGGGTTACAAAAAATGCAATATTCACGAATGAGCCAACGAATCTTAGAGTATTAGATAATGTGACTGAAATTAAAAAAGGCTTATTGATCAATATCTTTAATGCAAAGGCTGGTGTTTATTTTACAAGTGTTGTTTCAGCATTCCTTGCTCAATTTACTCAAACTTCTGATCTATTTCTTTTATTATTTTTGTTTTTATTTTCAACGCTAATTTATTTTATATTAGTGGCATTGCTGTTTTCTCGCCGACCGATACAAGAATTTTATACAAAATATAGCCGCTATATTGATAATGTTGCCGGTGTGATTTTTATTTTATTCGGGATGATTTTAATTTTTGATGGAATAAAAGGGCTAATAAGCTAACAAAGTTCTAAAGTAAAACAGGCTTACGTTTTTGCGTAAGCCTGTTTTTTTAGTTTTAATCTTAAACGATATGCGTTTGATACCATTGATTCAGCACGATACCAGCACTTACCGCAACATTTAAGCCACTGTTAAGCGGGTTTTCAAAAGAAAGCTGTACAGTGGTATCTTCTGGATACTCAACGTCTTGTGCCGGAATTTCACTTAATACGAATACCGTTTTTGCAGCTAATTTCGTTTTTGCCAGTGATGCTGCTTGTTTATTGCGAGTTAAATGGACGATTTGATAGCCGGCGTTACGTAATTGCGTCAGTGCGATTTGTTTATGTTTAGTTTCGAGCGGACGAACAAATTCTAAACCACCTTCAGCAACGCGAGCTGCAGCGCTTGAATTAAGCGTATCGGCACTTTCTACAATCACACCGCTTACACCATAGAACGCACAAGTACGAATAATACCTCCTACGTTTTGTGCATTGTTCACTGCATCCAGTAAGACTAAACAATCACGTTTACGTGGCACTTGTAAATAGCCTTCTAATGAGAACGGCACTGCTTTTTTCACTAATAAACAGACATCACCGTGATGTTCTGTGCCGGTGACACGTTCCATTTCGGCACGATCTACCACATGATAAGCTTTTTTGTGTTCGGCTAAGTAGCTAAGCATATCGCCTAACTTTTTCGCCCCTTCTACAGTTGCCCATAAACGCACAATCGCATCCGGTCGTTGTTTAAACAATGCAAGGCAAGCGTTTTCGCCGTACACTTTCATTTCTTCCGCACGGTTTTTCTTAATTTTTTCCGGTGCACGGGGAGAAAGCGGGCCGGTTTTTTTCTCTTTAATTGTGCTATTGCCGCCTTTTACGCTAATTTGCACATTGCCTTCGCCGCTAGCTTTTTTAGCGCTTGTCGGGTAAAGCACTTCACGAGCTTCTTGGCGATCTTTACGCTCAAAGCGGGCTTTGTCGCCACCGAATTTCGGTTTATCAAAACGAGGTTTATCTTCGAATCGGTTGGAGGCACGATCATTACGTTGTTCGCGACGATTTGAGTGATGTTCATCGTTGAATCGGTTTGATTTGGTTTGGAATTTGTTATCTCGGCGCTCATCAACAGTTTGAAAGCGAGGTTTATTTTCATTAAATTTTGGTTTCATTCTATCGTTCCTTAGGGAAAATTTGGGACTATTATAGTTTATTCGTATAGTAAAATATCGCTTTTTTGCAAAAAATTTTGAGAATCAGACCGCTTGTTATTCCTTTATTTGGTAAGTTTCTTTATAATCACTCGTCTTTTTATGTTCTTTAAAATCTGGTGGAATTATGAACCCAATGTTAAACATTGCTATTCGTGCTGCACGAAAAGCAGGCAATATTATTGCTAAAGGCTATGAGCAAGCCGCGAGTGAAATCGAAGTGGCTCAAAAAGGTACAAACGATTATGTAACTGCAATTGATAAAGCGGCGGAAGCGGCGATTATCGAAGTGCTCCGTAAATCTTATCCTGATCACGCTATTGTTGGTGAAGAGTCTGGTATTTTGGCAGGCGAAAACGAAAATGTGCAATGGGTGATTGATCCATTAGATGGCACAACTAACTTCGTGAAACGCTTACCTCATTTTGCAGTTTCGATTGCGGTACGTGAAAATGGTCGTACAACGGTGGGTGTTGTTTACGATCCAATCCGTAATGAACTTTTCACTGCTGTTCGTGGTGAAGGTGCAAAACTCAATGAATTCCGTTTACGTGTAGAAACAGATCGCCGTGATTTAAACGGTACTGTACTTGCAACCGGTTTCCCTTTCAAAGCAGCTAAACATCGTCCTGCGCACTTAAATATGCTCGAAGGCTTAATGAATAACGGCGTGGCGGATTTCCGTCGTACCGGTTCTGCAGCGCTTGATTTAGCTTATGTGGCGGCAAATCGTGTTGACGGTTTCTTTGAAATCGGTTTAAAACCGTGGGATTGTGCAGCAGGCGATTTAATTGCGCGTGAAGCCGGTGCTATCGTTACGAATTTCGTTGGTGGAACAGATTATTTAAAATCAGGTAATGTTGTTGCAGGTCAGGCTCGTGTGGTAAAAGAGATTTTAAATACGATTCAGCCGGCATTAACTGAAGATCTTAAAAACTAATTTAAAAATTTAAACCATAGATTTCACGGGTAAAACAAACAAGTGGTCAAATTTCCGGCTTATTTTGCAATACCCGTGTTAATCCATATGGCTCGTGGTTAAATTAAAAAAGAAAACACTATGCAAAACAAATATCCTCTGTTAAGCCAAATCAACTCTCCGGAAGATTTGCGTTTGCTTGCAAAAGAGCAATTACAGCCTGTGGCAGATGAGCTTCGCGCTTATTTACTTGAATCGGTTAGCCAAACAAGTGGTCATTTAGCCTCCGGTTTAGGGGTGGTAGAGCTTACGGTGGCTTTGCATTATGTTTATCAAACACCTTTTGACCAACTCATTTGGGACGTTGGTCATCAGGCATATCCGCATAAAATTCTTACCGGTCGTCGTGACCAAATGCATACTATTCGCCAAAAAAATGGTATTCATCCTTTCCCTTGGCGTGAAGAAAGCCTTTATGACGTATTAAGCGTCGGTCATTCATCTACTTCAATTAGCGCTGGTGTCGGTATTGCCGTAGCGGCGGAAAAAGAAAATGCAGGACGTAAAACCGTATGTGTGATCGGCGATGGTGCAATTACTGCCGGCATGGCATTTGAAGCGATGAACCATGCCGGTGCGATGCATACGGATATGTTAGTCATTTTAAATGACAATGAAATGTCGATTTCCGAGAATGTCGGCGCACTAAATAATCATTTAGCTCGTATTTTCTCAGGTTCAATCTATACAACCGTGCGTGATGGCAGTAAAAAAGTATTGGATAAAGTTCCGACCATTAAAAACTTCATGAAGAAAAGTGAAGAGCATATGAAAGGGGTGATCTCGCCGGAAAGTACCTTGTTTGAAGAGCTTGGTTTTAACTATATCGGCCCGGTTGACGGTCATAATATTGATGAGCTGGTCAAAACGCTTAGCAATATGCGTGAGCTAAAAGGCCCGCAGTTCTTGCATATTCGTACCAAAAAAGGTAAAGGTTACGAGCCGGCGGAA
Source organism: Actinobacillus suis ATCC 33415 (assembly GCF_000739435.1). NCBI lineage: Bacteria > Pseudomonadati > Pseudomonadota > Gammaproteobacteria > Pasteurellales > Pasteurellaceae > Actinobacillus > Actinobacillus suis. The sequence goes on along the minus strand of NZ_CP009159.1, from coordinate 1,360,863 downwards.
AATGATCCGATTGGCTATCACGGCGTGCCTAAATTTGACCCGACTTGTGGGCAATTGCCGAAATCAAAAACGATTCCAACTTATTCGGATATTTTTGGTAATTGGCTATGCGAAATGGCGGAACAAGACAGCAAATTAATTGGGATTACACCGGCAATGCGTGAAGGTTCGGGCATGGTGGAGTTTTCAAAACGCTTCCCTGAACAATACTTTGATGTTGCGATTGCTGAACAGCATGCGGTGACTTTTGGTGCCGGTTTAGCGATTGCCGGTTATAAACCGGTGGTAGCGATCTATTCAAGTTTCTTGCAACGTGCTTACGATCAGCTGATTCACGATGTGGCAATTCAAAATTTACCGGTGATTTTTGCGATTGACCGAGCTGGGATTGTCGGTGCGGACGGGCAGACTCACCAAGGTGCGTTTGACGTGAGTTTTATGCGCTGTATCCCGAATATGACGATTATGTGTCCGTCAGACGAAAATGAAATGCGTCAAATGCTTTATACGGCTTATCGCATGAATACACCAACAGCGGTACGTTACCCGAGAGGTAATGCGCAAGGTGTGGCGTTAGAACCGATGCAAGCACTTGAAGTTGGTAAAGGTAAGCTGATTCAGCAAGGGCAAAAAGTGGCGATTCTAAACTTTGGGCCATTGCTAAATGAAGCACGTATTGTTGCAGAAAAACATAATTACACGCTGGTAGATATGCGTTTTGTGAAACCGCTTGATGAACAATTAGTAGCGGAATTAGCGGATTCGCATGATTTATTGGTGACCTTGGAAGAAAATGCAATTCAAGGTGGTGCAGGCAGTTTTGTGAATGAATATTTGCAAAAAATCGGTAAAATTCGACCGCTTGTCATGCTTGGTATTCCTGATTTCTTTGTGCCACAAGCGACCCAAGCGGAAAGCTATGCAGATTTAGGCTTAGATGCGGCAGGCATTGAGCAGAAAATTCAAGCGGTAGTTAATCAATAAAGAAAAAGCTCATCTTTGATCTGCCCCCCAAAAGTTGGACTAAACCTCCAACGGATTAAGGTGCAGATTTTTTATGACTAAATATAACCAACAATTCAAACAACAAGTCATCGAGTTTTATCTTCAAAATGACAAAAACCGTTTATTCACTCAACGATATTTTCAATTATCCAAGAAAACCTTAACTCGATGGATTGCTCAATTTAATCATAACGGAATCAATGGGCTAGCGGTGATAGGTAAGAAGCAAAAATATTCCCCCGAATTCAAATTAACCGTCATACAAGCGGTCAAAAAGGGGCAATTTTCTGCGGAAAGCGCCTCCCTTCATTTTGGCATTGCTAATTCAGGTTCGATTAGCCAATGGTTGCACATCTTTGAAGAACAAGGTATAAACGGCTTATTACCCAAGCCCAAAGGTCGTCCGACAATGAAACCGAAATACCCGAAAATGCCTCCTCCACCTAAAACTGAAGAAGAACGCTTACGTTATCGTATTTTAGAGCTGGAAGCAGAGGTAGCTTACCTAAAAAAGTTGCGGGAGTTCAACCAACAAAAAATGCGGCAAAAGCAGCCATCGTAAAAACGTTGCGAGTGGATTTTCCCTTAGAAATCCTCCTCCCTTTGACTGGTTTAAAACGTAGTACGTTCTTTTATCACTTACCGCCTAAAATCGATAAAAATGCAGTGATTAGGCAGAAAGTGATTGAGATTTATCAAGATAATGATGGCAATTACGGCTATCGTCGTATTACGTTAAAGTTACGTGATTTTTTGGGTGCGATTAACCATAAGCGTATTCAAAGGATAATGCAACAGCTTGATTTAAAAGGGAAATGTAAGCAGAGGAAATATCGTTCTTATCAAGGTGAAGAGGGTAAAATTGCCGAGAATGTATTGCAACGGGATTTTCACGCAACGGCGCCAAATGAAAAGCTCGTCACGGATATCACCGAGTTTAAATGTGCGGAAGGCAAGCTCTATTTATCGCCTATTAAGGACTTGTTTAATAGTGAAATTCTTGCTTATGATTTAGCAAGAAGCCCTAACTTTGAGCAAGTGATGCGGATGCTAAAGCAAGCGGTCGCGAAACTGCCTAAGGACGCTAAACCGATTTTACATTCCGACCAAGGTTGGCAATACCAGATGGCAGGCTATCAAGACATGCTGAGAAAACATCATATTAAACAAAGTATGTCGAGAAAAGCGAATTGCTTGGATAATGGGGCAATGGAAAGTTTTTTTGGGCGATTGAAAACGGAATGTTACTTTGGTAAGCGATTTGAAACTTTCGAACAACTTGAGAAAGTGATTCACGAGTACATTCATTATTACAACAATGAGCGTATTCAAGTGAAATTAAAAGGACTGAGCCCTGTACAATACAGAACTCAGTCCTTAAATTAAACAGTCTAACTTTTTGGGGTCAGATCACTTATCAGATGAGCTTTGTTACTATTTGCGGTTATCGTTTGCTTGTTGCAGTAACATTCGGCTTTCTTTTAAGAACTGCTCCGAATAATCACCAAACCAATGATGAACCTCTTCAAACGCTTGAATAAAACCGGCTCTATCATTGTTTTTAAAGAACTCTAAGCTGGTTGCAAAAGTGTCTTTTAGTGATTCAATTACCGCCAGATTTTCCGGTTTATCCGAAATAATATCGGCATATAAGCCACCGTCTTGAGCGAATAAGCGCCCGATCATCGCTAATTCCAAACGGTAAATTGGTGAGGAGAGTGCTAAAAGTTGAGATAATTTTACCGGCTGGCGAGATAGATGCAGACCGAAAGTAAAAGTCGAGAAGTGACGCAAAGCTTGAATATAAGTCATTGCATGATCGTGCTCGTGAGCATCAATCACTTCAATTTTTGCACCCCAAATTTTTATCTGTTCAATTAACCATTCGTATTTTTCGGAAAAACGTCCGTGGCAGCAGGCAACCAGTTGTTTTGCCATTGAAGCAATATCCGGCCCAAACATCGGATGTAAACCAACAACCGGGCCGCTGTGGATTTCCAACATTTTTTCAAGCGGTTGAGCTTTAACCGAGGTCAAGTCCGCTAGAATCATATTTTCAGTCAGGAACGGTTGTAAACGCTCAATCGTATCTAAGGTTTTGTTAATCGGCACGCAGACAATCACTAAATCACTGCCGCTAAGGATTTGTTCTGCATTGTTCCAATCTTTGCTGCCCAATGTTTCGACTTGGTAACCGGAAAGCCCAAGAAAACGAGCAAATAACCCACCTAATTTACCTTTACCACCAACAATCACAATTTTATTGATATTCGGGTTAGTTGTTTTGAAGCCGTGCTTGTTTTCATTCGCATAAGATTCACGCATGACACGTCTTAATACATCTTCAATCAAGTCAGCTGGCACGCCTTGCTTTTCTGCTTCCTCTCGGCGGGCGGCAATCATTGCGGTTTCACGTTCCGGTGCGTAAACCGGAATGCCGTGTTCCGATTTTACTTTTCCAACTTCAGCAACCAGTTTTAAGCGCTCGGCAAATAGTTGAATTAATTGTTGGTCAACTTGATCGATTTTTTCTCGTAAAGGATTTAATGGGCTCATTGATTGTTCCTTCATTCTGTCGGAAGACTCATTAAACAAGCGGTCAAATTTGCATAAAATTTTGCAAAATTGACCGCTTATTTAATTTATGTGAATCTTACCAAATTATTTACGGTCGTTATTTCTGTCTTAATTTTTCGGCAAAGTTAGTTAATACTTCATCGGTTGTTTGCCAATCGATACAAGCATCGGTAATAGATACACCGTATTTCATTTCATCAAACGGCTGTTCTGATGATTGATTACCGGCATTTAAGTGACTTTCGATCATTAAACCGATAATCGAAGTATTACCTGCTAACAGTTGTGCTAATGCATTTTCCGCTACCAATGGTTGACGGCGGTAATCTTTATTGGAGTTACCGTGGCTGCAGTCAATCATAATTGCTTCCGGTAAGCCTGCTTTGCGTAACGCTAATTCGCATTCTTCAACATATTGTTGTTCAAAGTTTGGTGTTTTGCCGCCTCGTAAAATCACATGACCGTCCGGATTACCTTTGGTGTGTAATAAGTTTACTTGACCTTTTTGGTTGATACCGATAAAGCTATGGCTTTGCGCAGCAGATTGCATAGCGTTGATTGCCACCGCTAAGCTACCGTCCGTACCGTTTTTAAAACCGACCGCCATAGATAAGCCGGAAGCTAATTCACGGTGTGTTTGTGATTCGGTTGTGCGTGCACCGATCGCAGACCAACTAAAGAGATCCGCTAAATATTGTGGTGTCATTGGATCTAGCGCCTCTGTTGCGAGCGGTAAACCTAATTCGGCGAGTTCTAAGCATAGTTTACGTCCGACACGTAAACCGGTTTCAACATCAAAAGTACCGTCAATTTTCGGATCGTTGATTAAACCTTTCCAACCCACAGTGGTACGTGGTTTTTCAAAGTAAACACGCATTACGATATAAAGTTTATCTGAAACGGTGTCGGCTAATGCTTTTAATTTTTTTCCATATTCGATAGCCGCAACCGGATCGTGAATAGAGCAAGGACCAATCACAATTAGTTTACGTGGATCACGTTTATGAATGATATCTGAGATCTCACGACGTGATGTTTCAATTTGTTTACGTAAATATTCCGGCAGAGGAAATTCCGCTTTTAGTTCAGCCGGTGTGAGCAATACTTTTTCATCAGCAATATTTACATTATGTAAACTATCTTGGTTAACTACGGTGTTCATTTTTGTTTCCTGTATGTGTAAAAAAAATAATACAGGGCTACTTTACAATTTTACAGCTAGAGTTTCAACTATTTTTTTCTTCACATCATCTACTCTGATTCGTTCCATTAATTTTTCGCCTGATTTACTTCGAGCCTTAGTTGCCCAAGGTAACTCATTCCATGGCTTGCCATAATAATCTAAGACAGCTTGATCATAAGCCGAGACAACGTTGTGTTGAGCATTATAAGGTGCAGTACGGCGAGGATTATGGATCGCATATAAGCCGATAACTGGAGTCGCTTGTGTCGTTGCAATATGTGCCGCACCGGTATCCGGCGAGATAACTAGATCAACTTGTTTAATTAATGCTGCAAGTTGTTTTAGGCTGGTTTTCCCTGTGATATTGATACAATTAGGCGCAAGTTGTTGAATTTTATTTGCAGTTTCCATTTCATAAGCAGAAGGAGATCCGGCAATAATCACATTGATATTCTGAGCGGTAAGCCATTGAGCGATTTCCGCATTAGACTCTGCTCTCCAATCTTTTTCTTTTTTACTGGAACAAGGCGAAATTAAGACATTCTTCTTGGTTTTATCGATAAAAGTAGCACTGTAATCAAGATCAGATTGGTCTAAAGGCAGTGACCAACGGGGAGCTAAATCAGTTACACCAATTGCTTTAGCAAACATCATTTGCCCATCTAATACGTGTGGAGAAGTGGTCATTTCTACTTTTGCATTGGTAAAAAGCCACTGCATTTCACGTGCACGATCTCGATTAAAACCAATTTTCTTAGTGGCTTTAATGCCTAACGAGATCATAGAAGCACGAAAAGCAGTTTGCATATTTAACAGGAAATCGAACCGCTTGTTAGCTAGAGCTTTCCAAAGTGTAAATATTCCTTTCCATCCAGTTTTTTTATCATAGGGAACCAGTTCGACATTTTCCAAGCCTTGCATCAGCATTGCTTCGGTTTTGCCGATTATCCAGCTGATTTTTGCATCGGGATATTGACGTTGAATTGCCTGAACGACAGCTAGGGTATGGCATACATCACCAATAGCGGAGAGGCGTAAAATACAGATATTAAGCGGTTGTTTTTTCATTGGAATTTGCGTATTGAAATTGAGGTACATAATAAAAACCCACGCATTAGCGTGGGCTTTTTAGATTGAATTCAGTGATTATTCAACTTTTAAAATACGGCAAGTATTTGTACCGCCTTCTTTTAATTCATCACCGTGTGTTAATAACACTAAATCACCAGACATTAAGTAACCTTTCTCTTTTAATAATGCGATTGCTTTTTTCGCACCATCAATCGTACGGCTTTCTTCATCGTAGAATACCGGTGTAACACCACGGTAAAGCGCAGAAAGATTTAATGCTTTTTGGTTACGAGATAATGCGTAAATTGGTAAACCTGAGCTGATACGACTCATTAATTTAGCTGTTTCACCAGAGTGTGTTAATGCGATGATTGCAGAAACACCTTCTAAGTGGTTTGCAGTGTACATTGCTGACATTGCTACAGCTTCATCGATAGTTGAGAAAGTACCTTCCATACGGTGGCGAGAAATATTGATGCTAGGCATTGTTTCAGCACCTAAACATACTTCAGCCATTGATTTAACCGTTTCTACCGGATAGTCACCGTTTGCAGTTTCACCAGAAAGCATTACCGCATCAGTACCATCTAACACCGCGTTTGCAACGTCCATAACCTCAGCACGTGTCGGCATAGGTTTTTTGATCATTGATTCCATCATTTGCGTTGCAGTAATTACTACGCGGTTTAATTTACGTGCACGACGAATTAAACGTTTTTGTACGCCAACTAACGCAGCATCACCGATTTCAACACCTAAGTCACCACGTGCAACCATTACAACGTCAGAACCTAAAATGATGTCGTCCATTGCTTCTTCAGTTGCTACTGTTTCAGCACGTTCCACTTTTGCAACGATTTTTGCATTTAAACCTGCTTCTTGTGCTAATTGACGCGCGTAGTGTAAGTCTGCACTTGATTGTGGGAATGATACCGCAAGATAGTCAACACCGATTTTCGCTGCTAATTTGATGTCTTCTTTATCTTTGTCTGTTAATGCAGGTGCAGATAAACCACCGCCTAATTTGTTGATACCTTTATTGTTTGATAAAGGACCGCCAACAGTGACTTCTGTGTGCACTTTTACACCTTCAACAGAAAGCACTTTTAATTGAACGTTACCATCATCTAATAAAAGAATATCGCCCGGTACTACATCGTTTGGTAAGTTTTTGTAGTCTAAACCAACAGCGTCTTGGTGACCTTCGCCACGTGGTAAATCTGCATCTAAAGTGAATTTATCACCGATGTTTAAGAAGATTTTACCATCTTTGAAAGTTGATACACGGATTTTAGGACCTTGTAAGTCACCTAAGATTGCAACTGTTTTACCTAATTTAGCTGCAATTTCACGTACTTTATTTGCACGCTCGATGTGATCTTCCGGCACACCGTGTGAGAAGTTCATACGAACCATATTTGCACCGGCTGCAATAATTTTTTCTAAGTTATTGCCACGGTCTGTAGCTGGACCCATTGTACAAACAATTTTGGTTCTTCTGAGTTTTCTAGACATTAATAGACTCCGTAATGTATTGATTTGTCGAAATTAAAAATTCTTTTTATGACAGGGCTTGATTCTGTCTCAATCGTGGCACATTATACGCCTAAATCTTTTAGGTTTAAATACAGTAATGAGGTTTTCCTATGAATATTTGGGTTATGCGCCACGGTGAGGCTGGTTTTAATGCAAGTTCTGACAGTGAACGTACTTTAACTTCTCAAGGAGAGAGTGTGGCTAAAAAGCAAGGAGAATGGCTTGCTAAGCGTTTGAACGCTCAGCAAATTGTGTTAGATAAAATTTTAGTCAGCCCTTATCGCCGAACACAGCAAACGCTTGATTGCTTATTCCAAGGAATGCAAGCGGTCGATTTAGGTAAAAATTTCACAAATGAAAACTTGATTGAAATTTGGGAAGGTATTACACCGTCAGGTGATCTTGATAATGTTTGTAGCTATTTAGCTTTTTTACGAGAAGAAGGGGCAAAGAATGTATTGATTATTTCTCATTTGCCACTGGTGTATGATTTGGTCTTAGCGTTAACTGCTCAGCAAGAAACGGTGCATTTTTATCCTGCGATCATCGCTGAAATTGATTGGCAGAGTAATTTTGGCAAAATAACGGCGGTTGAAAAGCCATAAATTCGCGGTATTTTGCGGAATTATGCAAAATTTTTAAATATTTTTAAAAATTGTCGAATAAATAGACTTCCAAAATAGGAAAAAAGTGCGTATCATACGCACCTCGAAAATCAGGTTAGCCTGAAAGGTTTAAATAAGAAAGTACGGTTTTTTAGCCGTACTTTTTATTTGGATGTCTCTCTCGTTAAAATCGCTTTAATTTTAATCATTTACGGTGTGAGTAAGATGCAAATAGGACAGTATGAATTTAAAAACCGTATTTTCCTTGCGCCGATGGCAGGTATTACCGACCAACCGTTTCGCCGTTTGTGTAGTCAACTTGGAGCCGGTTTAACATTTTCGGAGATGATGTCCACTAACCCCGATGTATGGCATACCGAAAAATCTCGCTTGAGGCTTGCGCATCATGAAGAGATAGGCGTGAATGCCGTGCAAATTGCTGGGGCTGATCCACAAGAAATGGCAATGGCTGCAAAAGTGAATGTTGAGTATGGGGCGGAGATTATTGATATCAATATGGGCTGCCCAGCGAAAAAGGTAAACAAAAAGATGGCAGGATCTGCGCTTTTACGTGAACCGGAACTCGTTGCTCAAATTTTAGATGCGGTTGTAAATGCTGTTGATGTGCCTGTAACATTAAAAATTAGAACAGGTTGGGATCAAGAAAATAGAAATTGTTTGGAGATTGCGAAAATTGCCGAGAAAACAGGTATCTCCGCTTTAACGATTCATGGTCGTACTCGTGATTGTTTATTCAATGGCGAAGCCGAATATGAAAGCATTAAAGCCGTTAAACAAGCAGTTTCTATTCCGATTATTGCTAATGGTGATGTAACTTCCGCAGAGAAGGCAAAATATGTTCTAGATTACACCAAAGCAGATGCGGTTATGATCGGTAGAGGCAGTTTTGGTCGCCCTTGGTTATTTAAGGAAGTTAAAGATTTTTTAGAGAATGGACGTTCTTCAAACTCATCACTTGATGAAAAATGCGAACTAATGTTGAAGCATATAGAAGACCTTCACCAGTTTTATGGTGAGGAGAAAGGTTATCGAATTGCACGTAAACATGTCGGTTGGTATGTAGAACAACTTGCGCCAGGCTCGAATTTTAAACGTACTTTCAATGCCTTAGAATCGACAAAAGAACAGCTTTTGGCATTGGAAGATTTTGTGAAATCGATTCGTTAGAATCCTTATTTAGTTGGATAGAGGACAATGTTAGAACAACAACCTACACAAAACCCATTAACTGTATCAATGTTAAATGCTCAAGCTCAACAAGTGAATAAACCACTTCGTGATAACGTAAAAGCAGCATTAAAAAATTACTTATCTCAATTAAACGGTGAAGATCCAACAGAATTATACGAATTAGTATTATCTGAAATTGAACACCCGATGTTAGATATGGTAATGCAATATACACGTGGTAACCAAACTCGTGCGGCAACAATGTTAGGCATTAACCGTGGTACATTACGTAAAAAATTAAAAAAATACGGTATGGGTTAATCCTTGCTGAACTTCAGGTAATCTGATAAAAACCTCACTGTTTTCAGTGAGGTTTTTGCTTTTTATTGAACGCAAAAAAATAAGCGGTTAAATTTGTAAATTTTTTTACAAATTTAACCGCTTGATTTTACTATTGTACTTTAAGCTTCTTACCTACGGTAATCTTATTGTTTTTGATGTTATTTAGCTTACTCAATTTTTCCGGTGTTGTATTATAGACACGAGCAATAGAGTAGAGCGTTTCATCTTGTTGCACAATGTGATAACCGTTATTGGATTTTTTAGGTTCTTGTTTTGTGGAATTTTGCTCTTTATTTTTACTATTTCTCTTATCTTTAGTCGATTTGTCTTCGACTTTAGTTTTCGAATTATCTTTTTTAGATGAATTCTCCGGATGACCAGATTTTTTCTGCTTAGCCTCTTTTTTGTTAGTATCTGTCGAAGTGTCTTTCACTTCCTTATAGACTGCTTTGGTATTGCCTGTACTGCGTGAAACATACGCTACTAAGCCATTATAAATAGCTTGAGCGATTTTTCGGCGATATGCTGGCGTTGAAAGTTTTTGCTCTTCCACCGGATTTGATAAAAAGCCGGTTTCTACCAAAATAGAGGTGATATCAGGAGAGCGTAACACACTCAAACTTGCGTGCTGCGGCGCACTTTTGGCAAGAGAAGTGACATTTCCCAAACGTGATAATACCGTTTTGCCTAATTCATAACCGGAACGTTGAGAGTGCGAAAATTGAAGATCCAATACGGTTTGGTTTAAGTATTTTTCGTTAGTATTTGAAAGAACAGAACCAGCGCCACCAAGTAATTCTGATTGTTTCTCATGATCTTCAAGCCATTTACCCATTTCATCGCTAGCACGGCGGTTTGAAAGCACCCAAACAGAAGCACCCTTTAAACTATTCGATTTAGGCGATGAGTCCGCGTGAATTGAGACGAGTAAGTTTGCTTTATTTTTACGCGCAATTTCAGTACGTTCTGGAAGCTGAATAAAATAGTCGCTTTTACGAGTCATTACTGCTTTAAATTTCGGATTTGAATCAAGTAATGCTTTTAACTCTTTTGAAATCGCTAAAGTAATGTTTTTTTCTTTTACGCCGAGTGTGGCACCAATTGCACCCGGGTCTTTACCACCGTGGCCAGCATCAATTACAACCACGGTTTTAGCATAACTGCTAAGACTAAAAAATAAGCCAAATAAACTAACAGCAATATAATTTACTAACTTGTTCATCTCATTCCTTTCAATTAAGCGGTTTAATTTAGATTAAAATTTACTAAAAGTTGTGTACCCACTGAAGTTTGCGGTAGCAACGTAATGTTGCGCCCTTCTTCGGCATAATCAATTTGAATAATGATATCTGCTTCGGGAATCATTCCTTTACCACGGCTAGCCCATTCTAACAAACAAACCGTTTGTGGGCGGAAATAATCACGAATGCCCATAAATTCCAACTCTTCAGGATCACTTAAACGATAGAGATCAAAATGGTAAATGGTATAAGGCGGAAGTTGATATTCCTCCACTAACGTATAAGTTGGACTTTTGACATTTCCAATATGACCAAATTCACGCACGATACTACGTGTTAATGTCGTTTTTCCCGCACCTAACTCACCGTTTAAATAAACGACTAATGCATACTGAGGCGAGCAGTTTAAATAGGTTTGCATATGCTTTGCCAATGTTTGCCCAAATTGCAACATTTGTTGCTCGGTTGGAAAATAAAAAGTGATTGAATCTGACATTTCCGTAATGAGTACTTACAAGACTAATAATGTTAATTAAGAAATAAAAATTGAAAAATTTGGAAGAAAATTCGGAGAGAAAATGGAGCGGGAAACGAGGCTCGAACTCGCGACCCCGACCTTGGCAAGGTCGTGCTCTACCAACTGAGCTATTCCCGCATAAGGCATTTTGTCGACTAGCAAAACGCCTAGGATTATACGAATTTCTTTTTAGAACGCAAGTTTATATCGGTTAAAAAATATAAACTTGCAAGCCAATTTTTCAATTTTAGTGAAAAAAGAGCGTATTCTAATCTAATTTGATGAAATGTGTACGATAAAATTTTAATTCTTCGATAGATTCTCGAATATCGTCTAAAGCTAAATGGGTATTTTTTTTGGTAAACTGGTCAAGTATTTCCGGTTTCCAACGGCGAGCGAGCTCTTTTAGGGTACTGACATCTAAGTGACGATAGTGAAAATAGTCGGCAAGATCCGGCATATATTTATATAAGAAGCGTTTATCTTGCGGCACACTATTTCCACAAATCGGTGAAGCACCTTTCGGTACCCATCGTTTTAAGAAATCGAGCGTTTGTAGCTCTGCAGCGCGTTCGGTTAACTTACTCTGTTTGACTCGTTCGATTAAGCCGTTTTCCGTATGCGTTTTAATGCACCAATCACTCATTTTATTAAGCAGTTCATCCGATTGGTGAACGGTTAACACGGGGCCTTCGGCTAAAATATTTAAATCTTTATCCGTTACAATTGTTGCAATTTCAATAATACGTTCTTTTTCCGGATCTAAACCGGTCATTTCTAAGTCAATCCAAATCAGATTTTGACTGTCTAGTTTACTCATATTTATTCCTTCTCTTTTAACGCGTTTAGCACGAATGGCGGTACAAATTGTGCGACATCACCTTGGTGACGATAAATTTCTCGTACCATAGTCGAAGAGAGATAACGCCATTGTACGGCTGGCGGAAGAAAAATCGTTTCTAAACCTTCTTCCAGTTTTTCATTCAACTGTGCTAATTGAATTTCGTATTCAATGTCATCGCTTCCACGTATACCTCGAACTAATGCTTTTGCCTGATGTTGTACAGCAAAATCTGCAAGTAATCCGCTAAATCCGACCGCTTGTACATTGTTAAGATGTGCACAACTTTGTTGCACTAATAAGGTTCGCTCTTCTAGTGAGAAGAGTGGCTGCTTACTGGGATTCTTAGCCACAGCGACAATCACACGACCAAATAATTTTGCTGCACGTTCAATAATATCTAAATGCCCATTGGTAATTGGATCAAATGTGCCGGCATAGATAACGGTATAACTCATATTATTTCTCTAAATAAGGTGCAAGTAGTTGCATATGACGCTTTAATGCCCCTTGATTTTCTTGTAACACGCTAAAGCCTGCTTGGCTAATCGCTTGGCAAGCATTTGGATGCTCGAGTAAAAAATTGACCGCTTGTGCAAGATCATTTTCACTGCTTTTTACTTCAACAACACCTTTTACATAGCGTAATTTTGAGAAAATTTCAGGAAAATTAAATGTATGTACACCAGATATAACCGGAAGTTCAAAGGCTATCGGCTCCAATGGATTGTGCCCACCGTGCTTAACCAAACTTCCTCCGACAAAAGCAATTTGAGCTAAGCCGTAAAGCGTCATCATTTCACCCATAGTATCACCTAATAACACCTGAGTGTTTGCTTTTAAAGGTAATTTATCAGTGCGCTTGGTGTAATTTAGTTCAGATTTAATCAGTAAATCTTCGACACTGTCAAAACGTTCCGGATGGCGAGGAACCAAAATTAATACTAAGTCAGGCCAACGCATTAATAGTTGCTTATGTGCATCAAGCAACATTTTTTCTTCGCCTTCGTGAGTACTTCCGGCAATCCAAACTGGACGTTGATTTAACTCGAGTTCCTGCTTAGTCAGCTCGACTTTATTACGCAATTCATCGGTTATTTCTAAATCAAATTTTAAATTTCCGGTATTAATGAGGTGCTTATCGTGGAATCCGAGATCCAGATAGCGCTCTGCACTTACCGCATCTTGCGCCATAATTAAATCGATTTCATTTAACATATTTGTTAAACCGGATTTTATCCAACCGTATCTTTTCGCTGAACGAGGCGAAAGGCGTGCATTGGCAATCACGAATGAAATGCCTCTTTTATGCGATTGATGAATTAAATTCGGCCATAATTCGGTTTCAATTACAATAATCAACTTTGGTTTTATAAAATCCAAAAAACGGGCCATCGCATCGGGCAGATCATAAGGCAAATAAAAGTGTGTTACGCTATTACCAAAAGCTGCACGAACACGAGCCGAACCAGTAGGCGTTACAGTCGTGACGGTGATCGGTAGCGTAGGATATTTACCTTGAATTGCCTTAATTAAGGGGGTGGCGGCAATCACTTCTCCAACCGATGCAGCATGTACGATTATGCCATTTTCATGCGGCTGCTTATCGTTATTATAGTAGCTATAACGTTCCAATAAGCGGCGGCGATAGGCCGGTTGTTTACGCCCACGATTCCACATCATTAATAAAATCAATGGTTGAATGATGTAGCTTAAAATCGTATAAAAAAAACGTAGCACTATTTGGTCTCCATAAGCGGTCTATTTAGCGCATTTTTTTGCAAGCCTAAAAAAATCACGGTTGTAATAAAATAAAACATAGCACCGGAGTTATGTGATAAAAAAGCTTGGGTTAGAAAATAACCCATCATCAATAAAATATGGGTAATCCCCAACACGCCCCATAAATGTGCAAGGGAATTGGATTCCGATTGTTTTAATCCGTTCCAGAATAGGACTAGCGGTACGAATAATGTCGCAAGCAATGCGATAAGTCCAACAATACCTCTAGTTGAAGCATCATGTAGATATTGATTATGCGCATGACCAAAACTTGCAGCATATTCAGAGATCTTTCCTTCCGAAAAATGCTGTTTGCGCATTTCTTTCACACCTTGGAGTCCCCAGCCGAATATAGGTTTTTCCTGAATACCGATAACGGCGCTTTTCCACATATCGAAACGCGCGCCAACCGAGGTACTTTTATTTGAACCATTAACATAAGCAGTAATATCGCTTTGTGCATCAAGGTAACGTTTATGAATTGTTTCACTAGTAAAAATGCCGCCGGCAAGTGTAATGAATAATACACCTGAGATAAGCCATTTTGATAGTGATTTACGGTTCAGCCAAAAGATAATGAACAGTACAAACGGTACGCCAATCCATGCTCCTCGAGCGGTCGTGAGAAAGCTAGCAATAATCGCAAATAATGCAGCAATTAAGCTGAAATACATGGCAAGACGCTGTTTTTGTGTATAAAAATAAAATAGTGTACAAAATGAGAACATCGCTAATGACATTGCGATATCACCGGCTTGAATATGCATAACTTTGGGAAATGGTCTGATAAAATCAAATCCAAATACTTGAATCATACTGGTAATACCGGTACCAATCCCTGAAATTAAGATCGCATACACAATCCATAGCTGTTTGAGCTGATGTTTATAAAATATCGTTAAAATAGGTAAGGCTAATAACGCTCGAGTAGCAAGATCTAATTCGCTGCCTTTTCCTTTATGCACAATAAGTGATACGACGAAGAGTAAAAAATAACAGACGAAAGTGATAATTAGCCATTTATCGGATTTGGCTAAATGATAGGATTTATTTTTTATGTGTGGTATCAGTAATGCGATCCCAGATAATGCTAATAAGATAGGGATAAGACTGTAACTAAGTTTAAATTGAAGTATTAAAATAAAGAACAGAGCAATTAGTCCCGAATAGATTTGGCTTTTATTATTTTTAATTTGCGCTAGCATAAGAGTCCCACATAAAAAATTTTAACGAAATATTATACTTAAAAATCGAGAAAGAAAGGAAAGACGATTTAATCGTGTAAATTTCTAATAAGCATAAAAAAACCCCTCATTCCAGAGGGGTAAAACTTATTATGGAGTCATACTTCTATGAGTATTGAATCTTAATTATATGAATTTAATTCATAACTGCAATAATAAATTTTCAATCTTTACAATATATTGCTAAATTTGTGAGATTGATCACGCTTTGTGCGGATTTCTTGTATTAGAATCTATAAGATTACGCATTAAAAGTGCATAATCTAGTTCAATATTCACCGGTACATCTAAAAAGACAAAATGTCCGTCACCAAGCCCCGCTTCCACTTGTTCATTTTTGCGGTTTAGCATACGCTCGATTTTAAACACGATATTACCTTTCGGGGTCATCATTTCTACCGAATCCCCCACGAGGAATTTATTTTTTACCGCTACTTCCGCCATACCTTCAGCGTTACGTTTACCGGTGAATTCACCCACAAATTGTTGGCGTTCCGAAATTGAGTAGCCGTATTCATAGTTTTGGTATTCATCGTGCGTATGACGGCGTAAGAAACCTTCGGTATAACCACGATGTGCGAGTGATTCTAAGGTGTCCATTAATGATTCATCGAACGGTTTACCTGCCGCAGCATCGTCAATTGCTTTACGATAAACTTGAGCGGTACGCGCACAATAGTAGAACGACTTAGTACGTCCCTCAATTTTGAGTGAGTGAACGCCCATTTGGGTTAATCTTTCTACGTGTTGTACGGCACGTAAGTCTTTTGAGTTCATAAAGTAAGTGCCGTGTTCATCTTCAAATGCAGTCATTTGTTCGTCTGGGCGATTTGGCTCAGTGTATAAGAATACTTTATCGGTATGTGAGCCTTCACCTAATGTCGGCGCAATATTTTTCACTTCGATCTCCGGCTCGTAACGTTGAACGGCAGATTGTGGCACAATATTACCAACGTCATCTGTCGTACCTTCTTCCATTTTGTATTCCCAACGGCAAGCGTTGGTACAAGTACCTTGGTTCGGGTCACGTTTATTGATATAACCGGACAATAGGCAACGACCTGAATATGCCATACAAAGTGCGCCGTGTACGAAGATTTCAAGCTCGATGTCTGGTACTTGTTGGCGGATTTCTTCGATTTCTTCCAATGATAATTCACGTGAAAGAATTACTCGAGTAAGTCCCATTTGTTTCCAGAATTTTACCGTTGCCCAGTTTACCGCATTCGCTTGTACCGAAAGGTGAATATCGATTTCCGGGAAGTTTTCACGCACTAACATAATTAAACCGGGATCGGACATAATCAGTGCATCCGGTTTCATATCCACCACAACTTTTAAATCTTTGATAAAGGTTTTTAGCTTTGAGTTGTGCGGCGCAATATTCACCACCACATAGAACTTTTTACCTAAGCTATGCGCTTCATCAATCGCGATTTGTAAGTTAGCGTGGTTAAATTCATTGTTACGTACACGTAAGCTATAACGCGGTTGGCCTGCATAAACGGCATCTGCGCCATAAGCAAAAGCGTAACGCATATTTTTTAAGGTGCCGGCAGGCGAAAGTAATTCGGGTTTAGGGTATTTTAATTCGGACATAGGTTTATTCTCTTCTGATAACAAGTCAGTACCCTCCACAAGTGGAAGGCGTAAAAGTGTCTATTTTCCAAGAAATATCGCTTTCTAGCAAGCAATAGATAGATTAGGATGCGACTTTTTGTGCTTAATTCATTTCGTTGAAATGTGGGAAAATTATGAAAAAATTTAAATGGCTAGTTGTAGCGACATTTTTGACATTTTCGAGTATGGCTTTTTCAAAAGGGGTTATGATGGAAATGTTCCAAATGAAAAAACAGTTAAATATATTGCAAGATGCTGAAACCACGGAACAATTCCAAACTTCTGTTGCTGCATTTTTACTGCAAGCGGAAAAAGCGAAAGAGACGATGCCGGCAAGTCTGGACGGTGATCAAGAACGTTTTGTTGGCTATCAAGCGGCAATGCAACAAGTGATTGATGTTGCGAAGCAAGCGGAGCAACAAGCTCAAGCAGGAAATTTAGAACAAGCAAAACAAACGCTGGAAGCACTTGATGATATGAAGCAAAAATATCACTCAGAGTATAAGTAACAAAATGGTAAGCGGTTGAATTTTAGCGTTCATAGTAAAAAAATGTTAAAATTTGACCGCTTGCTTTTTATCTCATTTTCGGGGAATTATGGAACAACACCAAGTATCAATAACCAAAGCGCTAGTTGCCACTGCCGCAATTATTATCATCTTAGCGGGGATTAAATCGGCGGCAGAAATTGTCGTACCATTTTTATTGTCACTATTTATTGCGATTATTTGTTCGCCTATCATTAAATTTATGACGATACGTCGTATTCCTTTAGGCATTGCCATCAGCCTGTTATTAGGGGTGATTGTCTTAGTTTTTTTATTTTTGACCGGTATGGTAAATAATGCTATTCAGGAATTTACCGCTTCTATCCCACAATATAAGTTATTGCTTACTGCACGTTTGCAAACGATATTCGCTTTAGTTAATGAGTATCAATTACCGATTAGTATTAGTCAGGAAGATATACTCAGTAAATTTGACCCGAGTGCCGTGATGAATTTAGTTAGCCGTTTGTTATTAGGTTTTTCAGGCGTGTTATCTAATATTTTTGTTTTATTTTTAGTGGTGATTTTTATGTTGTTAGAATCACCTATGGCTAAATATAAATTAGCGTTGGCGTTGAGTCCAGATAATGACCTTTCTAATGAGAAATATTATATTGATCAAGTCCTAGAAGGTGTTATTGGCTATTTAGGTATTAAAACGGTGATCAGTGCTTTAACCGGTCTATCTGTTTGGATCTTGTTAATGATTTTAAATGTGCAATATGCCGTATTGTGGGGCGTATTGGCTTTCTTATTAAATTATATTCCGAATATCGGTTCTTTTTTAGCCGGCATTCCGATTGTCTTACAAGCGTTGTTATTAAATGGTTTTTCTGTTGGCTTAGCCGTATTAGCCGGTATAGTCGGTGTCAATATGTTATTTGGTAACGTCTTGGAACCGAAAATGATGGGGAAACGGTTAGGACTTTCAACATTGGTAGTCTTTCTCTCCTTGCTTTTCTGGGGATGGCTATTAGGAACAGTCGGAATGTTGCTTTCTGTTCCGCTCACAATGGCGCTGAAAATTGCTTTAGAATCGAATCCAAGTTCTCGCCGATATGCGATATTACTTGGCGACGTAGATGAAATTAAACGTTAATATTTTTATTAAGCTGTTTGGCAAAATAACAAGCGGTCGAATTTCTTAAATTTTTTGCAATTTGCAAATTTTTAGGGAAATTCGACCGCTTGTTTATTATGTATAGGGCTGCTTTTTCTTATATTGTTTAATCTATCATCAAAAGGCAAACGTTTGCGTTAAAATTGTAGGGTTTTACTTGACGATTTTTAAAGAATCGTTAAAATCTGCCCATTCTTTTTAACGAAGAATTGTTCGGATGAAGGTAGCTGGAGAAGAGTGAAAACTCTACCGACGAGGTAAAATCTTTCAGGTGCTAGCGATAGCGAGGACAGTTACTGGACGAACCCTTGGAGAGATCCAATCCATGTAAATGGAAAATGGACGCCGAAGGCGCAAGTGCGAATGCATGAAACGCTCAGGCAAAAGGACAGGGGAGAAAAGTGATACCTACCTAACTAGCGGTCATTTTTAGTCAAATTTTATCGATTTTACCGCTTATCTCTATTGTTACTTTTCTTTCCTTGTAACATACAATTACGAGGAATTACACAGATGTCATTTGACGATATTCTTAACACTATTAATAGCCTTATTTGGGGCGCTCCGCTTTTAATCCTGCTTTCCGGTGTCGGTCTATATTTAACTTTTGCACTAAAAGGTATTCAATTTTGCCAATTAGGCCGTGCTTTCGTGTATATGTTCAAACCTGAAAAAGGGCAAGGTCAAGCCGGTGATATCTCTGCTTTTGCGGCACTTTCTACTGCGCTGGCTGCAACAATCGGTACCGGTAATATTGTCGGTGTGGCAACTGCTATTCACTCAGGCGGGCCGGGTGCATTATTTTGGATGTGGCTGATTGCGTTATTCGGTATGGCGACCAAATATGCGGAAGGCTTATTAGCGATTAAATTCCGTGGTCGTGATAAAGACGGTTTTATTGCCGGTGGCCCAATGTATTATATCGAAATGGGAATGGGCAAAAAGTGGAAGTGGCTGGCAAAAGCATTCGCTTTCTTTGGTGTATTGGTAGCGTTATTAGGGATTGGTACTTTCCCGCAAGTAAACGGTATTACTCATTCGTTAGAATCAACTTTTGATGTGCCGGTCGTATTTAGCTCAATTATTTTAACTTTAGTCGTAACTTCTATCGTATTAGGTGGGGTAAAACGTATTTCTAAAATCGCATCAATTGTAGTTCCATTTATGGCAGTCGCTTATGTGATTGCTTCGGTTAGCGTATTAATTATGAATGCGGAAAAAGTACCGGATGCAATCGTATTAATCGTACATGCGGCGTTTAATCCGGAAGCTGCATTGGGCGGGGCATTTGGTTTTACTGTGATGCAAGCAATTCAATTAGGGGTTGCACGTGGTATTTTCTCGAATGAATCGGGTTTAGGTTCGGCACCGATTGCAGCTGCAGCAGCACAAACTAAAGAGCCGGTGCGTCAAGGCTTAATTTCAATGACCGGTACTTTTTTAGATACCATTATTGTGTGTACCATGACCGGTTTAGTGATTGTATTAACCGGTGCTTGGACGGGCGAAGCTGAAGGTGCGGAATTAACCAATTTGGCATTTAACCAAGGTTTAGAAAGTTCATTCGGCGCAGTTGTCGTCACTGTTGGTTTAGCATTCTTCGCATTTACTACGATTTTAGGTTGGTGTTATTACGGTGAACGTTGCTTTGTTTACCTGACTAACGGTAAAACTAAAGGAATTAAATTCTATCGTTTACTCTTTATTGCCTTAATTGCTTCTGCTCCGTTCTTACAGTTAAAAACGATTTGGACGATCGCTGATATCGTAAACGGTTTAATGGCATTCCCGAATCTGATCGCTTTAATTGCATTACGCAAAGTGATTATTGAAGAAACTAAAAATTATTTCTTCCGCTTAAAAAATGGCGAACTCAAATAAGATTTACGCCGAGTGATTGAAAATCTGTTAAAGTGTAGGGTAATTCCTACACTTTTTTATTTTGTATGAAAGCTATTTATTTTTCTGTTTTATTTCTATTTTTGAGTTTAATTACGTCTCCTATTTATGCGGCTTCTGATAATTCCATCAGCTGTAAAGTCGTAGGAATTAGTGATGGTGATACGCTGACCTGCTTGTATAAACGTAAACCGTTAAAAGTGCGTTTGTTATATATTGATGCGCCGGAGTCCGCTCAGCCGTATGGCAATAAAGCCAAACAAGCGCTAGCAAATTTGGTATTTAAAAAACAAGTGATATTGCATAGTAGCGGTTATGATCGTTACCAACGTTTATTAGCAGTAGTTTATGATGAGCAAGAACGCAATATCAATTTATTATTAGTCCAAAAAGGTATGGCATGGGCGTATCGCGAAACGCAGCCGATTTATGAGCAGGCAATGCTAAAAGCAAAGCAAGCGCAGAAAGGATTATGGCAAGATAAATCGCCGATTAACCCAGCGGAATGGCGGAAGCAACATAGTGCAGACAAGCGGTCTGATTCCGGCTGGAATTGGCAAAATATTTGGAAAAAACGACCGCTTGTAACAGATAATGCATTAGATTGTAAGAAAGTATTACGCTGTAGTGATTTTAGTGATTACCAAAGTGCGAAACGTTATTTCGACCAATGTGGTTCCAAAACAATAGACGGTAATCATGACGGTATTCCTTGTAATAAATTGTATCGAGAGGCATTGCATTAATGGATATGCAACAAACAGTAGCATTTAGATCTCAGTTTCCTTTTTTTAAGCAGCAAGCCGAGTGGACTTATTTGGATTCGGCGGCAACAACCTTAAAACCCCAAGTATTAATTGATAGCACTACCGAATTTTATGCCTCGGCTGGTTCGGTACATCGCAGCCAATATGATCTTGCACAAAGCCAAGCTTATGAACGGGCGAGAGATTTAGTGACGGCACGTTTTAATGTTGAGTCTCGCAATGCAGTCATTTGGACGAGCGGTACCTCCCATGCAATTAATTTAGTGGCGTATGGTTTGGAATATTTACTGGAGGCCGGAGATGAAATCATTATTTCCGTAGCCGAACATCATGCGAATTTTATTCCGTGGCAACAATTAGCGCTGCGTAAGCAAGCGAAATTGATCGTTTTGCCATTAGATGCAAATTTTCAGCTAAATCCGACCGCCTTACAGCAGGCGATTTCTGTAAGAACTAAAATCGTTGCCTTGAATTTAGTTTCAAACGTTACTGGTGTACGTCAGCCGGTTGAGCAACTCATCCCAATCATTCGCCAATATTCGAAGGCAAAAATTTTACTGGATTGCGCCCAAGCGGTATGCTGTGAAAAGGTCGATGTGCAAAAACTGGGTGCGGATTTTTATGCTTTTTCTGCACATAAAATGTATGGGCCGACCGGTGTCGGTGTGTTAACCGGAAAATTGCAAAGTCTAGAGCAAATTCGACCGCTATTTTTCGGCGGTAAAATGTTGAGTGATGTATCCGAATTAACGCTTTCCGTCGCTGATTTGCCTTATCGCTTAGAAGCTGGTACGCCAAATATTGCCGGTATTATTGGTTTTGGCGCAATTTTGGAGTGGCTGGAGCAGTGGAATTTCGACGAATTGAATCAAACAGTTGAATGTTTAGCGAAAGAGACCTACAAGCGGTTAAAAAATTATAAAAATATTCAAATTTTTTCTCAGTCGGGCTGTTCAACTATCAGCTTTGCATTTCAAGGAATTCATCATGCCGATATTGCGGCAATTATGACGGAACGTAAGATCGCTTTACGTAGCGGTGAACATTGTGCAAAACCTTATCTGCGCTATCTTGAACAAGTCGGGACGTTACGTTTATCAATTGCACATTATAACCAAATGGAAGATTTGGAGCGCTTTTTGGAATCTTTAGATCTAGCATTGGAGATTTTGGCGGATTAGATCAAAAAAATATGAAAATTTGCTAGAATGAATACCCTAAATAAGGTAATCTTCACGCCAATTTCCGATTTATTTTAAAATTTTAAATTTATAGCAAAAGGTGTCTAAAATGACTAAACAAATCAAAAAAATTGCTGTGTTAACGAGTGGTGGTGATGCGCCTGGCATGAATGCTGCGATTCGTGGTGTCGTTCGTGCAGCACTCAATGAAGGTTTAGAGGTATATGGTATCCAAGACGGTTATTATGGTTTATATAATGACAAAGTCATCCAATTAGATCGTCGTTCTGTATCAGAGACAATCAACCGTGGCGGTACATTCTTAGGTTCTGCGCGCTTCCCGCAATTTAAGGATCCGGAAGTGCGTAAGCAAGCAGTGGAAACACTGAAAAAATATGAAATTGATGCATTGGTGGTTATCGGCGGTGACGGCTCTTACATGGGCGCGAAACTATTAACCGAAGAGTTTGGTTACCCTTGCATCGGTTTACCAGGTACAATTGATAACGATATCGTTGGTACAGACTATACGATCGGTTACCAAACAGCATTAGAAACGGCTGTGGAAGCCATTGACCGTTTACGTGATACTTCTACTTCACATCAGCGTATTTCAATCGTAGAAATTATGGGACGCCATTGTGGCGATTTAACCATTAGTGCAGCGCTGGCAAGTGGTTGTGAATATATTATCGTGCCGGAAAAAGGTTTAGATAAAGAGTCATTAATGCGCAATATTGATGAAGGCTTTAAAAAAGGTAAGCGTCATGCAATTATTGCGATTACCGAGTTAATGACGGATGTGCATCAGTTAGCAAAAGAAATTGAAGAGCGTTTTGGTCACGAAACACGTGCAACAGTATTAGGTCACATCCAACGTGGTGGGGCGCCTTGTCCGTTTGATCGTATCTTAGCGTCACGCATGGGCGTATATGCGGTAGATTTATTATTGCAAGGTTATGGTGGTCGTTGTGTCGGTATTCAAAATGAGAAATTAGTACACCACGATATCATTGATGCAATTAACAATATGCGTCGTCCGTTCAAAGATGAATTATTCGATGCAGCTAGAAAATTATTCTAATTTTTCTTAAAATCAAAAGGCGGCTTAAGTAAGTCGCCTTTTTTATTTGTATAAGGAAAATTTATGTTTAATGATAAGCCAGTTATTTCAAACCAGCACGGCGCATTAGCTATGGCATTTATTCCTTTTTTATACGGAATGTTTGCTTCGGTTCCAACGCTTAATCACCTCTTTTTAGGCTTAGCTTGGCTGTTTCTTTATTTATTTTCTTACCCTTTTCTTTCATTATTTAGCAAAAAGCCGACAGCTCGTAACAAAAAGTGGACGCTCATTTATGTTCTGATTAGCTTACTCTGTGCGATACCGGTTTTGCTTGCGATGCCTCAAATTTTGCAATTTTTAGCGTTAATCTTACCGCTTGCGGCGATTCAAATTTATTATGCAAAACAAAGAGATGAACGCAATTTATTGAATGATATTGCCGGTTATTTAACTTTCGGTGTGATAGGTATGGCAAGTTTCTATCTCACTACAGAACAGATTAATTGGGACATTTTAATTCACCCAACACTATTTTTTATTGGGGCAACCTTATATGTAAAAAGTATGGTGCGAGAGCGTAAAAATCCGCTGTATATGGAACTGAGTATCGGCTTTCATCTACTGTTTTCGCTTGTTTATTTAATGTTGGGAAACTTGTTGCTATTTGCGGTGTATTTGATTGCGTTAGCGCGTGCAATTGTCGTACCGAGTTTCGGTTGGAATGTGAAGCAGGTAGGAATGTTTGAGTTTCCTGTTATCCTTATTTTTATGATAGGCTTAATTTTCGGATAAAAAAGCGCTCATACACAATGTAAGAGCGCCTTTGTTTTTTAGTTACTTAATTAGTAATCTAAATCATCTTTATATAACTGGTAATCCGCTTTTAACGCCTCAATTAACTCAACGAAATCGTCTGGTAGCGGTGCGTGCCATTCCATAAGTTCACCGGTAATCGGATGTTCTAAACGTAGCATGGTTGCGTGTAATGCTTGGCGCTGGAAGCCGCGTAATACCGTTAAAAATGCTTCGCTTGCGCCTTTTGGCGGACGAGGACGACCACCATAGAGCTGATCGCCTAATAACGGATGCGCAATATGCGCCATATGTACACGAATTTGGTGGGTTCGGCCGGTTTCCAAGCGTAAACGTAGGCGAGTATAGTTACGGAAACGCTCCATAATACGATAATGAGTTACCGCCGGTTTACCCATCGGATGTACTGCCATTGCGGTACGTTTGGTTGGATGGCGTGCCATTGGCTCATCCACTTTACCGCCTTGTGTCATTACACCGCTTGCTACCGCTTCATATTCACGTGTAATACGGCGTTTTTGTAATGCGGTTACTAAATGAGTTTGTGCCGGAATATTTTTTGCTACTACCATTAAACCGGTTGTGTCTTTATCCAAACGATGGACGATACCAGCACGAGGTACTTCCGCAATCGGTGGATAGTAATGTAATAGTGCATTCAACACCGTCCCGTCCGGGTTACCAGCGCCCGGATGAACGACTAAATCTTTAGGTTTATTGATAACTAGAATGTCATCATCTTCATACACGATATTTAACGGAATATCTTGTGGCTCGAATCGTACTTCTTCTTCGATTTCCGCTTGCACTTCAATCAGCTCGCCACCGAATACTTTTTCACGCGCTTTATTTACAATTTTTCCGTCAACTTTCACTAAATCACTTTCGATCCACACCTTTAAGCGTGAGCGAGAATAATCGGGAAAGAGCTGTGCTAGCGCTTGGTCTAAACGTGCGCCGAGTAAATCTGCTGAAACTTCAGCAGTTAATGTCATTTGTTGAGTCATTTAGCGATAAATTCCAAAATTTGTCTGTTGCTTATTTGAATAGGTTCTATAAAATAGAGAAATTGGTATGAACTTAGCAAAGTGCCATTGGTCAAACTTGACCATTGTACATTAACTTTTGGTCATAGACACTTTTTTATAGGTAAAATCATTATGCGTAAATTCACATCTCTTGCTTCGCTGATGTTAGCGGGGCTGTTAGTAGTAGGTTGTTCTAATAGTGCGAATAAAGAATTAGAAGAATCATCCGCACAAGATCTCTACACTAAAGGGCAAACCTATTTACAAGATGGCGATTATAACTCGGCAATTCGCTATTTAGATGCGGTTGGTACCAAAGGCGGTCAACAAAGTGCGTTTGGTGAGCAAACTCAATTAAGTTTAATTTATGCAAATTATAAAGTCGGTGAGTATTATAAAGCATTAGATGCGGCGGAACGTTTTGTGCGTGCTTATCCAAACAGTGCGAGCATGGATTATGTTTACTATTTAGCCGGTTTAAGTAATGCACGTTTAGGTGATAACTTTATTCAAGATTTCTTTGGCGTAAATCGTGCGTCTCGTGCATTAGATAGCGTACGTAATGCGTATGGTAGCTTCCAGACGATTGTACAGCACTATCCGCAAAGCAAATATGCACAAGATGCCAAAAATTGGATGGGCTATTTAATCAACCGTATGGCAGAACACGAGTTAGCGATTGTGAAATTCTATGACGATCGTGAAGCCTATGTTGCGGTGGTAAATCGTGTAGAAGAAATGATGCGTTTCTATCCGGAAAGCAAACCGACTTATGAAGCTTTAGCTTATATGCAAAAGGCTTATGAGCAAATCGGCATCAAAGATTCGGCAGAGAAAGTTGCTGCATTAATTGAAGCGAATAAAGATAAAAGCTTCCCAGAAATCATTAAGCCTGAATATAGCGAACAGTTCTAATCAAGCGGTTGATTTTTATAAAAGTTTTGCAATTCTAGGGGCGTTATTTTTGAATAATGCCCCTTTCCCATTTCATAAATAAGACAAAAATATGCGAATTTTAGGTATTGAAACTTCCTGTGATGAAACCGGAGTGGCAATTTATGATGAACACAAAGGTTTGGTAGCAAACCAGCTTTATAGCCAGATTGAGATGCATGCAGATTACGGTGGTGTTGTGCCGGAACTTGCTTCTCGAGATCATATCCGTAAAACGTTACCGCTGATTCAAGAAGCATTGAAAGAAGCGAATTTAACCGCAGATGATATTGACGGTGTTGCCTATACTGCAGGCCCAGGCTTAGTTGGCGCATTGCTAGTTGGTTCTACGATTGCTCGTTCGCTTGCTTATGCGTGGAACGTGCCAGCGCTTGGTGTTCATCATATGGAAGGCCATTTGATGGCACCAATGTTAGAAGACAATCCGCCAGAATTCCCATTTGTGGCGTTACTGATTTCAGGCGGACATACTCAGCTAGTCAAAGTAGATGGCGTAGGACAGTATGAAATTCTCGGCGAGTCGATTGATGACGCAGCTGGTGAAGCCTTTGATAAAACCGGTAAATTACTCGGATTGGATTATCCGGCCGGCGTAGCGGTTTCGCAATTGGCTGAAAAAGGGACACCGAATCGTTTTGTTTTCCCTCGACCAATGACGGACAGACCGGGGCTTGATTTTAGCTTTTCCGGCTTAAAAACCTTTGCGGCTAATACGATTAATGCCCATTTAGATGAGAACGGTCAGCTAGATGAACAAACTCGCTGTGATATCGCCCACGCTTTCCAACAAGCGGTAGTGGATACAATTATTATCAAATGCAAGCGAGCTTTACAACAAACCGGTTATAAACGCCTTGTGATGGCGGGGGGCGTAAGTGCTAATAAACAATTACGTGCCGATTTAGCTGAAATGATGAAAAACTTAAAAGGCGAAGTGTATTATCCTCGTCCGCAATTCTGTACCGATAACGGTGCAATGATTGCTTATACCGGCTTTTTACGCTTAAAAAACGGTGAAACTACCGATTTAAGTGTTAGCGTTAAACCTCGCTGGCCAATGACGGAATTACCAAAAATCGGGTAAGGTTATGTTAGAAAAAATTGAGCGTTTAATTGTTGAAATTAATAAGCTGCATTTAGCTTTTTCCGAAGATTATTTTGAAACGGGTAAGGTTGCAAAAGTAAACTTAAAACATACGCTTGCTAAAGTGCCGATAGAGCATATTTTATCTTACCGTTTAAATTTACACGAATCTATCAATGATTATTTATTCCGTGCGGATTTATACGATATTCCTTATTTTTATCGAGTAAAAGCCTCGGAATCTATTTTGGATAAAATCAAACGTTTTGAGTCTCGTAGCGAGGGCTATCCAGTCAATAGCATTATGAATGACATCTTTGGTGCGAGGATAATCGTTTCCAGTGAAGAAATCGCAGAGATTATGGAACGTTTAGATGATTGGAAAGATAAATATGGTTTAAAAAATTGGTATTTGAGAGATAAAGAAGAATATGTAGGAATTCATATTTACTTTAAAAATGCCAGTAACTTTTATTATCCTTGGGAACTACAAGTTTGGGATAAAAAGGATGCAGAAAAGAATATTCAGAGCCATATTAAATATAAACGTAATTTTATAAAAAATATTTAGTAAGTATATAGATCTTAATGAGGAAAAAATGAACGTAGCAGAATTTCACCAAAAAATTGAACAAGTATGGCAACAAATCGAAGAAAAAATTGATGATGAAGGTTTAGGTGTCGATACTGAAATTCAAGGTGCAGTATGTACATTAACTTTTGATGATGAATCACAAATTGTCATCAATAAACAAGAAGCGATGTTAGAGTTATGGCTTGCTAGCAAATTAGGTGGCTTTCATTTCGCTTACCGTGATGGTGAATGGGTTACTGCAGAAGGTCGCTCTTTCTGGACGCATCTTGAAGAGGCTTTTGCTCGTCACGGTGAACAAATCAGCTTTTAATTAATAAGCGGTCGTTTTTGTAAAAAGTTTTGCAAATTTGACCGCTTGTCTATTTCCTTTTTAGCTTATCTTATTGGAATCACAATGCAATTATCTCAAACTGCTGCCAAAGATGTATTAAATAACGTCTTCGGTTATCAATCTTTTCGTCACGGACAACAAGAGGTGATCGATTCAGTTTTGGCGGGAAGAGATTGCCTTGTGATTATGACTACCGGCGGCGGTAAGTCGCTTTGTTATCAAGTACCTGCACTTTGCTTAGATGGCATTACGCTAGTGATTTCTCCGCTGATTTCTTTGATGAAAGATCAGGTCGATCAGCTGCTTACCAATGGTATCGAAGCCGGTTTTTTAAACTCCACGCAAACCTTTGAAGAGCAACAAGATGTTGAGCAGAAAGCGCTTTCCGGTCAGCTAAAATTACTTTATCTCTCGCCGGAAAAGGTGATGACCCAAGGCTTTTTCCATTTTATTTCGCTATGCAAAATTAGCCTGATTGCGGTTGATGAAGCGCATTGCGTTTCGCAGTGGGGACACGATTTTCGCCCGGAATACACCTTATTAGGCAATTTGCGTAATACGTTTCCGAATGTGCCTCTTATGGCATTAACAGCAACGGCAGACCCAACAACTCGCCACGATATTCTGCAGCACCTACGCTTAACCGATCCGCATACTTATTTAGGTAGTTTTGATCGCCCAAATATTCGCTATACGGTACAAGAAAAATTTAAGCCGATGGAGCAGTTGGCAAAGTTTATCGGTAAGCAACAGGGCAAGAGCGGTATCGTTTATTGTAATAGCCGTAAAAAGGTAGAAGAGATTACGGAGAAGCTTGCGACACGGAAAATTTCAGTGATGGGTTATCATGCCGGCATGTCGGTTCAGCAACGTGAAACGGTTCAAAATGCGTTTCAGCGAGATAATATTCAAGTTGTGGTTGCGACCATTGCTTTTGGTATGGGAATTAATAAATCGAATGTGCGTTTTGTCGTGCATTTCGATTTGCCGCGCAGTATCGAATCTTACTATCAAGAAACCGGGCGTGCAGGACGTGATGATTTACCTTCTGAAGCGGTGTTATTTTATGATCCTGCCGATTATGCGTGGCTGCAAAAGGTGTTACTGGAAGAACCGGAAAGTGAACAACGAGATATAAAACAACATAAACTACAAGCCATCGGTGCTTTTGCAGAATCGCAAACCTGTCGCCGTTTAGTGCTATTGAATTATTTCGGCGAATCACGTCAAGAACCGTGTAAAAACTGCGATATCTGTTTGGATCCACCCCGTAAATATGATGGGACATTGGATGCGCAAAAAGTGATGTCGGTGATTTATCGTACCGGTCAAACTTTTGGTGCACATCATGTGATTGGCGTATTGCGTGGTTTGAATAATCAGAAAATTCGTCAGTTTAATCATGATCAGCTTTCGGTATACGGCATCGGCAAAGAGCAGAGCCAAGATTATTGGCTAAGTATTATTCGTCAACTGATTCATCTTGGTCTAATTCGTCAAAATATTGTTAATCATTCAGCTCTACAGTTAACTGAAGAAGCTCGTCCGGTATTGCGTTCGGAGAAAAAGCTCGAATTAGCAATGCCTCGTTTAACGTTTTCAGCAACGGCTTATGTACAGAAACAAACTTCGGTTCGCTACGATAAGGACTTATTTGCTCGTCTACGTTTTCTGCGTAAACAAATTGCCGATAAAGAAAATATCCCACCTTATGTGGTATTCAATGATGCGACTTTGCAAGAAATGGCCGAATTTTTACCGCTTACGGAAGTGGAAATGTTGGATATTAATGGAGTTGGAGAACGTAAATTAGAACGTTTTGGTGGTGCTTTTTTAAGCTTGATTCAAGAACATTGTCATAACCGTAAATAAAAAAACTGCACTTAAAATCACGTGAGCTCAAAGTGAAGTTAAGTGCAGTTTATCAATTCGAATTATTTGCCTTGTTCAGCCCATAAGTCTGCAATGCATTGGTTTGGAGCGTATACCAATTTACCTTCTTTAGTGATGTAAGGTGTTGGATCATATTCACGAGTACAAGCGCCTGGGAAGTTAGCCGCATAAGCGCTAGTCGTTGCTGAAAGTAAAGTAACAGTTGCAAGTGTTGCAAGAACTAATTTTTTCATAATGAACTCCTAATAAGTTTTTATACATAAAACATCAAATATAAACTTGATAATTATTATCAATAACTATATTTGATGCGTAAATTTTACGCAGAGGTGATTATAGTGTCAAGTGTATTATTTGAACATTTTAACTTGTCAGCTCTCTTGGATTCTACGTCAGTATTTTAGAAAAAACTTCTAGAATGTAATCTTTAGTTAAATAAAAAGTGAGCTAAATTCTTGATGAAAAGAATTCAACTCACTTTAAATTAAAATCTATTTATTGATAAAAATATTATTTATTTGCCTTGTTCAGCCCAGAGATCTGCAATGCATTGGTTTGGAGCGTACACTAATTTACCTTCTTTTGTGATGTATGGTGTTGGATCATATTCACGGGTACAAGCACCTGGGAAGTTAGCCGCAAAAGTACTAGTTGTTGCAGAAAGTAAAGTAAAAGTTGCAAGAGTTGCAAGAACTAATTTTTTCATAATGAACTCCTAATAAATTTTCGTAAATAGACAAATATCAAACTCACAGTGATAATGAGAATCAAAAAGTGCGTTTGATATTTACACTGTACACAGAGCATACTATAGTGTCAAGTCTATTTATTACACAATAAATAAGGTCAGTCCGGCCTCTAATTTTATCCTAGCCATTTGTCGACTAATTCGACATTAGTTTCTTTATGTACCCACATACTACCTAATTCAGGCTGAGGGAATTTTGTATGGTTATAACCGACAAATTGGCTAAAATCAAAGACTGCATGTGGATAGCCATTAATCAGTAAAAAGGCTTGATAGCCATCTTCCGACCAACAAATTTCTAAGCGGCGCGGTTCCATTAAAGTCTTTTCTTCAATATCAGATTTACTATAAACAAATAGGCTATCCACCACAGGGTTTTCTGTTTGGTGTAAGTCCATCGCATAGAAATAACCTGTTTCGCCATCATCTTCGAACATTACCACAAGGTGTTCGTACTTTGTTGAGTGAGCTCCATTACGATAACCTTGACCGATAAGTAATTGGTCAGTTAAAACAGAATATAACATTGTTTTTCCTTTTTGATTTAATTGTCTATTTTATACTAGCTTAGAATGCAAAAATGCCACAGAAATTTCTGTGGCATTTTTTGCTAATCAAATAAGATTATGCTTGACCTTTAACTTCTTTACGACCGTTAAATGGTGCAGGTGTACCTGCTGCTGCTAATGCTTCTTCGATACGGATTAATTGGTTGTATTTAGCAACACGGTCTGAACGGCTCATAGAACCAGTTTTGATCTGACCTGCAGCTGTACCAACTGCTAAATCAGCAATTGTTGCATCTTCAGTTTCACCTGAACGGTGTGAGATAACTGCTGTATAACCAGCATCTTTAGCCATTTTGATTGCAGCTAAAGTCTCTGTTAAAGAACCGATTTGGTTGAATTTGATTAAGATTGAGTTTGCGATACCTTTCTCGATACCTTCTTTTAAGATACGAGTGTTAGTTACGAATAAGTCGTCACCAACTAATTGAACTTTGTCACCTAAAACTTTAGTTTGGTATGCGAAACCTTCCCAGTCTGATTCGTCTTGACCATCTTCGATAGATACGATTGGGTACTCTTTACATAAACCTTCTAAGTAATGAGTAAATTCTTGAGAAGTGAATGTTTTACCTTCACCTTTCATATCGTACACATTACGTTCTTTGTCATAGAATTCAGATGATGCACAGTCCATTGCTAGAGTTACGTCTTTACCTAAAACATAACCTGCTTTTTCAACTGCTTCTTTGATACATGCTAAAGCATCTGCGTTTGACGCTAAGTTTGGCGCAAAGCCACCTTCGTCACCAACTGCTGTATTTAAACCTTTAGATTTTAATACTTTCGCTAAGTTGTGGAATACTTCCGCACCGATACGAAGAGCTTCTTTTAATGTAGAAGCGCCAACCGGTTGAATCATAAATTCTTGGATATCAACGTTGTTGTCAGCGTGCTCACCACCATTGATGATGTTCATCATTGGTAATGGCATTGAATATACGCCCGGAGTACCGTTTAATTCAGCGATGTAAGCATATAATGGTAAACCTTTAGACGCTGCTGCTGCTTTAGCTGTTGCTAAAGAAACCGCTAAGATTGCGTTTGCACCGAATTTAGATTTGTTGTCTGTACCGTCTAAATCGATCATGATTTGGTCGATTTCAGCTTGTGCAGTACCTTCTTTACCAACTAATGCGTTAGCAATTTCATTGTTTACTGCTGAAACAGCTTTTAATACACCTTTACCTAAGAAACGTGATTTATCGCCATCACGTAATTCTAATGCTTCACGTGAACCTGTAGATGCACCAGATGGAGCAGCTGCTAAACCAACGAAGCCACCTTCTAAGTGAACTTCTGCTTCAACAGTTGGGTTACCACGTGAGTCGATGATTTCACGACCAATTACTTTAACGATTTTAGCCATTGTTAATATCCTCTAATTGAGAGTTAATGAAAAAAAGAATAATAATATAGTAAAGATATTTTACGCTTTTGTCTTGTAAAAAAGTGATTTAGTTCACAAAATCTAGCGCTTCTTTGATCGAATACGGATAAATGAAACTAAAGTTATCTAATTATACCTAAATTTTGCTAAAAATATAAACTCTTACCAATATTTCGGTAGGAGATATGCTTATTTTTTTATAAGAAAAGTAAGTACTTCGTAATGTGAAGTATGCGGAAACATATCGAATAATTGCACCTTTTGGAGTGAGTAATTGCTCAATGCTTCAAAATCTTTCGCCATCGTCTGGGCATTACAGCTTGAATAAATTAAATAAGGTGTACCCAATTGGTTTAAAAACTCCGCAAGCGGTTTTCCAATACCACGGCGAGGCGGATTCACTATCACAAGATCCGGGGTTGCACCTTTCTCGTTCAGTGCAAATTGTGCCGAGTCAAGCGAAGCGAATGTAATATTTTTAAGTTGTAATTGCTCGGCGGATTTCGTGGCACTGGCAATTGCAGAAGCTGAAATCTCAATACCGGTTAATTGTACATTTTCATTCTTCTCTTGTAGCGCTTTTGCACAATGTAAACCAAAGCCTCCGACACCGCAGAACAGATCCCAAAATTGCTGAATCGACAGCTCTTTTATCCAATTTTGCGCAGTAGCATAAAGCTGACTTGCAACATTCGGATTAGTTTGGAAAAAGCCCTGTGGACGAATAAATAACGGAATGCCGTTAAAATTTTCTTCAATCGTGGTTTTTTCGGTGAGGAAAATTTCGGTTTCACCTTCTAAAATTGCAGCGTGTTGTGGCTGGATATTTAAACTGACCACAGAATCTTTCGGCAGCTTAGCTAATAAATTTGGCAATTCACGCTCAACAAGCGGTCGTTTTTGCTCACTTCTTAGCACAAAACGCAACATAACGGATTGGTTATATTGGCTTTGGGTCAGCAGGATATATTTCAACTCGCCTTTCTTTTTTGAGATGTTATAAGGTACAAGCCCGGCTCGGGCAATAAAATCTTTAAGAATCGGGAAAAGTGCTTCAAATTCAGTCGGATAGAGTGGACAATCACACAGATCAATACCACTTTGCGGATCGGTTTGATCTTTTAAAATCCCTAAAATCGGGCGCTCGACACTGCCGGAGACCACCATTTTCGCTTTATTGCGAAACTGTTTTTGTGAAGATTGAACAGGCGGTAAGATTTCAGTGAATTTTTGCAAAATAAAAGGCGAAATTAACCGCTTAAGATCAGCTTCTTTATTTATAAGCTGTGTAGAATATGGCTTTTCTAACCATTGGCATGAAACACAGTGTTGCTGTTGGAAATGTGGGCAATTTAATATCATTTTGTTAAAAGAATAGGGATATTTTTAGTAGTTTGTTAGGGCATAACGGATTTATGCCCTAAGATAACTCATTGATTAGCAATGTTGTGCTTTATATTCAAGCCATTCGTTTTGTAATGCGGTTAAGCGTTGCTGTGCTTGCTGATAACGAGGACTTGCTTCAAGCTCGTTCCAGCTTACTGTTTTACGTTTCATCAAGGAAATATGACGTTCAGTTTGGGCTTTGCTTGGTTGATATTTTAAACCGTCCAACACTTGAATAACACCTTCTGGCTCATTACAGAGTAGTAGTAAATCACAACCTGCGTGAATTGCTTTCTCCGATCTTTCGACAAAATTACCCATAAAACCGGCACCTTTCATACCTAAGTCATCGGAAAATATCACACCGTTAAAATTAAGCTGACTACGTAATACTTGCTTTAACCAATATTCCGAACCGCTTGCCGGTTGGCTATCACATTGTGTATAAATAACATGAGCCGGCATAATTGCTGACAATTTACCTTTTGAGATCAATTGTTTAAACGGCAAAATATCATGGTTGAAAATTAATTCTTTCAGGCGATCATCAAAAGGTGTTTCTAGATGTGAATCGGCTAATACATGTCCGTGACCGGGGAAATGTTTACCGGTCGTCGCCATTCCCATTTCTCTCATGCCGTCAATAAACGCTTCAGCTATCGGCAGAATCATATCCGGATTTTCGCCAAACGAACGATCGCCAATGGCTTTACATTGATGACCTAAATCTAAGACTGGTGCAAAACTTAAATCAATATCTAAGGCGAACATTTCAGCGGCCATTAACCAACCGGTTTGTTGGGCTAAAGCGGTTGATTCTTGCGGATTTTTTGCAAGTGTATGAAACGCTTGCATTGCCGGTAATTTAGTAAAGCCTTCACGGAAACGCTGCACTCGACCACCTTCTTGATCAACAGTAATCAATAACGGTTTTTTTACTCGTTGGCGAATCGATTTCACTAAGGCTTCCAGTTGTGCTTTATCGTGAAAATTACGGCTAAATAAAATCAAGCCAGATACGAGAGGATGTTCAAGGATTTCAACCTCTTCTTGGCTGAGTTCTTTATCTTTTATATCAATCAGTAACATAATTTATCGAAAATGTAATTGCAAAGTTGGAGGAAAAATCGACCGCTTGCAATAGAATAAGGATGCGCTATTTTACATTAAAAAAGCCCCTGATTTTCATCAAGGGCCGATTTATTATGCTTTAGCGTGTTTTTCTTGATTTTTACGCATTTTAATATTGAGTAATTCCACAATAACAGAGAAGCCCATTGCGGTGTAAACTGCTGATTTTGGAATATGGATATTAAAGCCTTCTCCGACTAATACCACACCAATTAAAATTAAGAATGCTAATGCAAGGTTTTTAATGGTTGGGTTATTATCTACGAAATCACCGATTGATTTTGCTGCAAGCATCATCACCGCTACCGCAATAATGATTGCGATAACCATCACCGGAATATCATCTGCCATTGCGACGGCTGTAATTACTGAATCAAGCGAGAAGACGACGTCAAAAATAGCAATTTGAACTAAAATCATCAAAAAGCTGGCTTTTTTACTCGAATTTTCTTTTTCTTCGTGTGATTCGCCTGCAATTGATTCTTTCAATTCCATCGCACTTTTCACAATAAGGAAAATACCACCGAGTAAAAGAATTAAATCACGACCGGAAATCGGCATACCCGCAATTGAGAAAAGCGGATCGACTAATTTCATCATCCAAGCAAGGGAAAGTAATAGCAGGATACGTGTTCCCATTGCTAATGCTAAACCAATAATACGAGCTGATTGGCGTTGATGAATCGGGAGGCGTGAAACTAAAATACTGATAACAATAATGTTATCAATCCCTAATACGATTTCAAGCCCAGTAAGGGTTAAGAGTGCGACCCACGCTTCGGGATTTGCAATCCAATCAAACATAAAATATCCTTTTAAAAGAAAACGATTTAATAGGTTATTACCTATAATTTAAAAGGCGCTAATCATAGCGAGAGTCGCATAAAAATTAAAGAGGAGAACGTAAAAAATTCTGTAAAATTTCGGCGGTAAATTGTTTACGTAAATAAAAGCCTAATGGTAAAGATTGGACTCGTTCACCTTGCTGATTAATTGCCATTGTGAGTGAACGACTGTTTCGACCTTTAGGACGTAATTGCATGACTTCACCAAGCGTGGCATTAATCTCATTTAAACGCCCAAAAATAATGTATTCCATTAATTCTTCCCAGTCATTTTTCAACTGTTGTTCTTGTTCAAATGAAGGTGTCCATAAAATAGGTTGTCCGATATGGCGTGCTGCAACCGGAATTTGTCTTTCTCCTTGCACCGGAATCCATAACACTTTTTGTAATTTATGGCGAACGTGCGAGGTCTGCCAAGTAATACCAGTATTTTGCGTCAAAGGCGCTAAACTCACAAAAGTAGTTTCAAGTGGAAAACCTTTATGATTAATAGGAATAGTTTTGAGTTCAATCCCTAAATGTGCAAAATCTTGTTCTGGTTTGCTGCCGGCTTTGGCACCTAAAGCTGTTTCGATTAATTGTCCGACCCAACCTTTGTCTCGGCGAAGATCCGGCGGAACAGCTACATTTAATTGTTGTGCGATTTCTCCTAGCGTAAAACCAGCGAGCCAGTTTGCTTTTTCAAGTAATTCTGCTTCGGAATGTGAAAAGGTGGAAAGTTGCATAAGCGTATGATAATGATTTAGGAGAACCGCTTATCGCATATTCTCCTAATGTTGAGATTACATCCAAGCGTTATTACGAATCACACCAACGGCAATCCCTTCAATTTCGATATATTCAATACGAGGATCAACAATAATTGGCTCTAATTCATCATTTTCAGGATGAAGATAAATAAGATCACCTTTTTTCTCTAAACGTTTTACGGTAACTTCATCATCAACACGTGCGACAACAACCTGACCGTTACGCGCAAAGTTTGTTTTATGTACGGCAAGTAAATCACCATCTAAAATGCCAATTTTTTCCATTGAATTACCATTTACCTTAAGTAAGTAATCTGCATTCGGATTAAACATAGCACCGTTTACCGGATAATGGCTCTCAACGTGTTCAATCGCCATAATCGGCGTACCCGCTGCTACTTTTCCAATTAGAGGTAAGCCGTCATCATTGGCTGCTTCTTCAGTTTCGTTATTTACTAAGATACGGATACCGCGCGAAGTACCTGAAAGCATTTCAATATAACCTTTACGAGCCAGTGCTTTTAAATGTTCTTCTGCCGCATTAGGTGATTTAAAACCGATTTCTCTGGCAATTTCCACTCGTGTTGGCGGCATACCGGTGGTTTCAATATGGTGTTTGACAAAATCAAAGATTTCTTGCTGACGAGCAGTTAAGTGTTTACGTGACATTTTTTCCTCACTGTCTTTATATACAGAAATTTGTGTCATTATATACAGTAATTTTTTATTTGTAACTAGATAAATTCAGAAAATTCTGACAAATTTATGATAGACTATATTTCGTATACATATAGATGGCATAAACCATAACAATTAAGGATATTAAAATGTCTAGCCTCTTAAATTTTTATCGGAAAGTGTTGAATGTTCCGCTTTCGTTGTTAGTTAAGTCTCGTTCTATTCCTACCGATCCGGTGAACGAACTATCATTAAATCTATCACAACCTATTATTTACGTATTACCTTATACGTCCCAAACGGATTTATTAATTCTACAAAAGAATTGCCAAGTACTGAATTTACCTGATCCATTACAAACTAATGAGATTAACGGTCAGTCCTTACCTCGTTATGTCTTTTTAGATGAAGGTCGTCGTTTTTTTAAATCGAAAGGAGCTAAAAGCGAGACTGAATCTCTCTTCTATCGTTATCTGGATTTACACCGAACGGATGAAAGTTTAGATGTGCAGCTAGTACCGGTATCTGTGTTATGGGGGCGCTCACCAGGTAAAGAAAAAGCACCATCTCTGCGTTTTATGAGTACTTTTCAACGCATTATTGCCATGATCTGGTTTGGTCGAGATAATTTTGTGCGTTTTTCTCAAGCATTATCTTTACGTTATATGGTGACCGAGCATGGTGCGGAAGAAGGATTGGCACAAAAGCTGGCTCGAGTGGCAAAAATGCATTTTGCTAAACAGCGTTATTCGGCAATGGGACCGCGTTTGCCTGATCGTCAAGCGATGTTTAATAAACTGATCCAATTGCCGGCTATTGTGCAGGCGATTGAAGACGAAGCAAAATCGAAAAAGATTTCCAAAGAAAAAGCGCAGCAAGAAGCGGAAAAAATCTTGGATGAGATTGCAGCCGATGTGAGCCACGAGACGCTACGTATGGCGGATCGAGTGCTAAGTTGGTTATGGAATAAGTTGTACCAAGGTATCAGTGTACAAAATGCGGATCGTGTGCGTAAGCTTGCTTTAGAAGGGCATGAGATTGTTTATGTACCGTGCCATCGTAGTCATATGGACTACTTATTATTATCATACATTTTGTACCATCAAGGTTTAGTACCACCGCATATTGCTGCAGGTATTAACTTAAATTTCTGGCCGGCAGGGCCGTTTTTCCGCCGTGGTGGGGCATTCTTTATTCGCCGTACATTTAAAGGCAATCGCTTATATTCAACGATTTTCCGTGAGTATTTGGCGGAGCTATTTTATCGAGGCTATTCGGTGGAATATTTTATTGAGGGTGGTCGTTCTCGTACCGGACGCTTACTTGAGCCGAAAACCGGTATGATGTCGATGACATTACAAGCATTACAACGTGGTTTAACTCGCCCGATTAGTATTGTACCGGTTTATATCGGCTATGAACACGTGCTTGAAGTAGATACTTATGCAAAAGAATTGCGAGGTGCGGAGAAAGAAAAAGAAAATGCTGGCTTAGTGTTACGTGTGATTAAAAAATTACGTAATTTAGGGCAGGGCTATGTGAATTTCGGGGAACCTATTCAAGTAAACAATTACTTGAATCAGCATTTCCCTGAATGGAAAGAACCGCCTTCTGAAGATGTGCGTCCGAAATGGCTAAATGAGGCGGTTGATGCCGTGGCTCAGCAAGTGATGGTGAATATTAATAATGCAGCGGCAGTGAATGCGAAAAACTTGATCGGCTCAGTATTGTTAGCTTCTCGTCAGCGAGCCTTAGCAAGCGAACAATTAATTGAACAAGTAGATAGCTACCTACAATTATTTAAAAACGTACCTTATTCGGCGGATATCACTATTCCGAAAGAATCTGCGGAAGAAATGTTACAGCATGTGCTTACGTTACCTCGTTCCGGCGTGGTGAGTGAGAAAGATAATTTTGGTGAAATGATTCGCTTAGATCGTGAATCAGCGGTATTGATGACTTATTACCGTAATAATATTCAGCATCTGTTTGTGTTGCCATCATTGGTTGCAAGTATCGTCTTACACCACGAATCGGTATCCAAAGATCTGATTATGAAAACGGTAAGTCATATTTACCCGTTCTTAAAAGCTGAGTTATTCCTTCACTTTGATGAAAGCAAAGTTCGTCAGCAAGTTGAACTGATTTTAACCGAGTTTGCTCGTCAGCAAATTATTAAATACGAAAGTGATGTATTAAAAATTAATCGTTCTCGTGTACGTGCATTACAGCTTCATGCGGCAGGTGTGCGTGAAATTTTACAACGTTACTACATCAGCTTAAGTGTCTTGTTGGAGCAACCGGAAATAAGTCGTAATGCGTTAGAAAAAGAAAGCCGTTCTATCGCACAACGTCTTTCGATTCTGCATGGTATCAATGCACCTGAGTTTTTTGATAAGGCGATTTTCTCAACCTTTAGTGCAAGTTTAAAAGCGCAAGGTTATTTTGATGAACAAGGCAATGCGGTTATTGCGAAAGTCATGGAAGCGGAGGAAATGCTCAGAACGTTGATTTCGGTGGAAATCCAGCTCACTATTCAAGGTGCAATGGAAAAAGCGGAAGAGCTTGAGAAAGCGGACGATAAATCGGCATAATCACTCGACTAGTACTTAACAAGCGGTAAGATTTAGCAAATTTTTTACAAAATCTTACCGCTTTTATTATATAATTCACGCAAACGTTTGCTTTAAATTAAAGAGGATCAAAAATGACCACAATTGGCACGCCATTAAGACCGAATGCTACGAAAGTGATGATGCTTGGCTCAGGTGAGTTAGGTAAAGAAGTTGTAATTGAACTACAACGCTTAGGAGTAGAAGTGATTGCGGTGGATCGCTATGAAAATGCGCCGGCACAACAAGTAGCACATCGTTCTTATACAATCTCCATGTTAGATGGCGCAGCGTTACGTGCATTAGTGGAACAAGAGAAACCGGATTTTATCGTGCCGGAAGTTGAAGCGATTGCGACAGCAACGTTGGTAGAGTTAGAGCAAGAAGGCTACAATGTGGTGCCGACTGCAAAGGCAACCCAATTAACAATGAACCGTGAAGGTATTCGCCGTTTAGCAGCGGAAGAACTTGGCTTAAAAACATCACCTTATTTCTTCGTTGATAACTTTGATGATTTTCAGAAAGCCGTAGCTGAAATTGGTCTTCCATGTGTAGTTAAACCGATTATGTCATCATCCGGTCACGGACAATCAGTGATTAAATCTGAGGATCAAATTCAACAAGCATGGGATTACTCGCAAGAAGGCGGACGTGCTGGCAGCGGACGAGTGATCGTAGAAGGGTTTATCAAATTCGATTATGAAATCACGCAATTAACCGTGCGTCATGTAAATGGTACATCTTTCTTAGCACCAATCGGACATCGCCAAGAAGATGGCGACTATCGTGAATCTTGGCAGCCGCAAGCAATGTCTGAACTTGCATTAAAACGTGCGCAAGAAACCGCAGAGCGAATTACAACGGCATTAGGCGGACGCGGTATTTTTGGTGTGGAATTGTTTGTTTGTGGTGATGAAATTATCTTTAATGAAGTTTCGCCTCGCCCGCATGATACGGGAATGGTCACCATGGCTTCGCAAGAGCTGTCCCAGTTTGCCTTACACGCTCGTGCGATTTTAGGTTTACCGATTCCGGAAATTTATCAAATTAGCCCGGCAGCTTCCAAGGCGATTGTAGTTGAAGGCAAATCAAATAATGTGAGATTCGGTAATCTTGATAAAGTGTTAGAAGAAATCGGCACCAATATTCGTTTATTTGGTAAAGGTGAGGTTAACGGTCACCGTCGTTTAGGAGTCATCTTGGCCCGTGACGAGAATACCGAAAAAGCCTTGGCAAAAGCCGAACGAGCCTATGCAAAATTAGCGGTACAGCTTTAATGGTTTAATAGACAAAAGTTACATATTTTTCCATTTCACCAAATAACAAGCGGTCAAATTTGCAAAAAAATCTGCAAATTCAACCGCTTGTTTTGTCTACTATGCCTTTGTTACTCGAACTCCAGTTCTACGGCATTTTCGCCAAGTAAGGTTTTGAGTTGGTCGAGCATTTCATCTTTCGGGGTTACTCGCCATTCTACGCCGCTTCGCAATAAGGCTCTGCCTTCAGGGCTTTGGTAGTAGAAATGTAGCGGTAACGTCCCTTCCTTATTCGGTTCAATGATTTCTCGTAATTCTTTTACAAATTGCGGAGTAAGCTGTTCTTGACTAATCGCTAAAGCAAGGCTTTTCGCATAGCGACTGCGAGCTTCATCTAAAGTGGCGATTTCTCGTACTGACATTTTTAACCCGCCGCTAAAATCATCAAATTGTACCGAACCGGTTGCGATCACAATACGATCTTTCTCTAAAAGATGGCCGTAAGTTTCGAGAGCTTCTGAGAATAGTGTCATATCTAATTTACCGGAACGATCTTCAATGGTTGCAATCCCAAGACGGCTGCCTCGTTTAGTTACGGCGATACGCGACCCCATAATAATACCGGCAACGGTGACCACTTGCCCACGGCGTGTCGGTTGTAGTTCATTTAGACGTACCGGCGCATAGTGCGATAACTCTTTTAAGAATCGTCCGAT
Organism: Actinobacillus suis ATCC 33415; assembly: GCF_000739435.1. NCBI lineage: Bacteria > Pseudomonadati > Pseudomonadota > Gammaproteobacteria > Pasteurellales > Pasteurellaceae > Actinobacillus > Actinobacillus suis. Next base: position 1,318,752 of record NZ_CP009159.1, on the reverse strand, counting down.
TGGGTGACCGCTTAAATATAAACCGAGTGTGGTGCGTTCGCCTTCTAAAATGGTTTGTTCCGACCATTTCGGCGTATTCGCATAGGCATTTTGCACTTCTTCCGGCGTTTCAGTTAGCACACCGAACATATCACTTTGTCCGAGTGCTTCCATTTTGCTATGTTGGTCAGAAGCTTTTAGTGCGTCTTCTAAATTTTTCATCAATGCAGCACGATGCGGACCTAATTTATCGAAAGCGCCTGACATAATTAAGCCTTCAAAGGTACGGCGATTGATTTTTTTCAGATCGACTCGAGCGGTCAAATCAAATAAATCTTTGAAGATACCGTCTTTTTCACGCGCTTCTAAAATTGCTTCAACTGGGCCTTCTCCCACACCTTTAATTGCACCTAAACCGTACACGATTTCGCCTTTTTCATTCACTGAAAAACGGTGTTTACCACTGTTTACATCAGGCGGAACAACGGTTAATCCCATATTGATACATTCGTCATAAAAGCCAACGATTTTGTCGGTATTATCCATCTCCGAAGTCATTACCGCTGCCATAAATTCGGCAGGGTAGTGTGCTTTCAGCCATAATGTTTGGTAAGAAACCAACGCATAAGCGGCAGAGTGCGATTTGTTAAAACCATAACCGGCGAATTTTTCCACCAAGTCAAAGATTTTCATCGCAAGATCGCCATCAATACCTTGTTTGATTGCCCCTTTTTCGAAGATTTCACGCTGTGCCGCCATTTCCTCCGGTTTTTTCTTACCCATTGCACGGCGTAATAAGTCCGCACCACCTAGGGTATAACCGGCAAGCACCTGTGCGATTTGCATTACCTGTTCTTGGTAAACAATAACACCATAGGTCGGTTCTAAAATCGGTTTAAGCGATTCGTGTTGATATTGTGCATCAGGGTAAGAAACTTCTTCGTGACCATGTTTACGGTCGATAAAGTTTTGTACCATGCCGGATTCAAGCGGACCGGGGCGGAATAATGCCACTAATGCGATAATATCTTCAAAACAGTCGGGCTTCAGACGTGAAATCAAATCTTTCATCCCGCGTGACTCTAGCTGGAATACCGCCGTTGTTTTCGATGCGAGTAACAGATCAAAGGATTTCTTATCATCTAACGGAATACTTTCGATACGTACCGGCTCTTTGCCTTCTCGGGCTAAGCGTTGATTGATCATCTCCAATGCCCATTTAATAATGGTGAGTGTCCGTAAGCCTAAGAAGTCAAATTTTACTAAACCGGCATATTCCACATCGTTTTTATCGAAGTGAGTCACCGGATGAAGTCCTTCCGAATCGCAATAAAGCGGTGAGAAATCGGTAATAGCGGTTGGGGCGATTACCACACCACCGGCGTGTTTGCCGGCATTTCGGGTTACGCCTTCCAATTTACGTGCCATATCAATCAAGTCTTTCACTTCTTCATCGGCTTCGTAAAGTTCCGGCAGTTTCGGCTCGGCATCAAAGGCTTTAGCCAAGGTCATACCCGGATCGGGCGGAATCAGCTTTGAGATTCGATCGACAAAATTATACGGATGACCAAGCACACGACCTACATCTCGGATTACCGCTTTTGCCGCCATCGTACCGAAGGTAATGATCTGTGAAACCGCTTGGCGACCGTAAGTGTCGGCAACGTGTTCAATCACACGATCTCGTCCGTCCATACAGAAATCGACGTCGAAATCGGGCATTGAAACACGTTCCGGATTTAGGAAACGCTCAAAGAGTAAGTCGAAGGCAAGCGGGTCTAAATCGGTAATTTTTAACGCATACGCCACTAAAGAACCCGCACCGGAACCACGCCCTGGGCCAACCGGAATATCGTTATCTTTCGACCACTGAATAAATTCCATTACGATTAGGAAGTAGCCGGGGAAGCCCATTTGGTTAATTACATCCAGCTCGACTTGCAAACGTTCATCATAAACAGACCGCTTGTTTTTGCGTTCTTCCGGATCTGGGAATAGAAATTCCAAACGTTCTTCCAAACCTTCACGTGATTTTTTCACTAAAAAATCTTCGGTAGAAAGATCGCCGGTTGGGAAATTCGGTAAGAAATATTCGCCTAAACGTACGGTTACATTGCATCGCATTGCAATTTGTACCGTATTTTCGACCGCTTGCGGTAAATCGGCAAACAAGGCACACATTTCTTGTTCGCTACGGAAATATTGTTGCGGTGAATATTTTTTCGGACGCTTTGGATCATCTAAGGTGTAGCTGTCGTGGATTGCTACACGAATTTCGTGCGCATCAAAATCGTCTTCTTTCAAGAACACTACATCATTTACCGCAACTAACGGTAATTGGTGTTTTTGTGAAAAAGGCACCGCTTGCTGAATATAGCGTTCTTCATCCGTACGGCCAGTACGACAGAGCGCGAGATAGTAATGATTTGGGAAATATTGCTGATAAAAGCTAACTAATTCGTCTGCTTCCGCTTCATTTTCTTTGAGTAGAGCTTTTCCAACATCGCCGTTTCGTCCGCCGGAAAGCACAATGATGCCCTCATTTAACTCGGCAAGCCACGCTTTTTCGACTAACGGAAATTCAACATAACCTTGTTGATAAGCTTTTGAAAGTAAAAGAGTAATATTGTGATAACCGGTGTTGTTTTTTGCCAGTAACGTCAGCTCAAAGAAATCTTCGCTGTCCGGTTCGGGACGCACGAAAATATCCGCACCGATAATCGGTTTTAACCCGGAACCTAACGCTTCGCCATAAAATTTTACCAATCCGCAAAAGTTGCTGAAATCGGTTAGTGCCATTGCCACCATATTATTGGCAACGGCTGTTTTGACTAACGGTTTTACTTTAGCCAAACCGTTAATCATAGAGAAATCACTATGGACTTTAAGATGAACGAAACGTTGTTGAGTCATTACGATATTTAAATTCAGATAAGAAAAAATTGAAGGGATTTTAACACAAATAAGCGGTTAATTTTTTGCAAAATTTTCGCAATTGTGCCGTAAATGAATAATTGATGGTTGTACATTGGCAACACTTTATTCAATCTATACTCTATTTAGAGTATAAAGATGAGGAGATTTATCAGCTTTTTAATAAACAAAAAAGTGCGGTAAATTTTACCGCACTTTTACTTGATATTAATGATTTGCTGCTTGCGCTAATTTTTTCTTTTCTAAACGTAATACACCTAAGTGGGTCATATAACAGCAGAAAATACAACCACATACTGCGAATAATAAGAGGTAAAAACCTGCATCCCAACCAAAGCGTTCAGCTAAGATTCCGAATAATGCAGTACCTGAGAAACTCCCTAAAATATAGCTGAGTAAACCACGTAACCCTGTTGCAGAACCTGCGGCAAATGATGGTACTAATTCAATAGTTTGTAATGATGATAAGAACATTGGTACATAGATCAAACAACCAATGATACCTGCACCAATGGTTACCGTTAATAAATCTTGTCCACCCCAGTAAGCAAACATTGCTGCGCCTACACCAATTAATGTGATGATCGCAAGTGGCATACGGCGGCCTTTGAAATAGGTATCGGTTAACCAGCCTGCTAATAAGGTTGAAGGGATTGCAGCCCATTCAAAGATAGCGAATGCGGTTGCCATTTGGCCTTTTGAGAAACCTTTGGTTTCTAATAAGTAAAGAGGTAACCAAGTTAATACGCCGAAACGGATCATATAAGTGAACACATCGATAAATGATACGAACCAAACATTGATATCTTTTACAATATAATCACGGAAGATTTCCCATGTAGTTAAGTTCACATTTTCATCTTTTGTCACCACAAGTTCTTCTTGTTCTGTACCTAAGATTTTGCTTGTTGGTGGTAAACCTTCATTATAAGTACGTCCTTTACCGAAAATATACACAATAATTGCAATAATAGTTGCTAACACCATTGGAACAGTAAAGTGCGCGGCTTGCCAATGTTCAGTGCCAAGCCATGCGATACTTGCGCCTGCGATTGGTGCCACTAAACCACCACCTACGTTGTGTGAAATGTTAAACATCGCTGTTGTCACACCACGAGATTTACGTGGGAACCAGCTTGCTAACACCACATAAGCGGGGCCTGCGCCCATACCTTGGAAGATACCATTTAGAATACAAAGGAATAAGAATGCCCAGAATGATGCGCTAAAGCCCATCATAAGGTTAACCGCTGCAGACATCATTAAGCCGAAAATCATAAAATGTTTTGGGTTGGATTTATCGGCAAAAGCAGACATAAAGCCTTTACTTAAGCCATATACAACTAACATTGTTCCGGAAATAAAACCAATATCTTTTTTAGTGAAACCAAACTCGCTGATAAGTTCAGGCGAAGAAAGTAAGAAGTTATTACGCAAAATATAGTATGCAGCATAGCCAATAAATATGCCAAAAAGTGCATGCCATCTTAAACGGTTATAACGCTCTAATTGTTCTGCTTCTGGTACGGGTTTACCAGGTTTTGAGGCTAAGAATGAAATCATAATGTAATACCTGTAAGAATAAAAAATAAGGAATTTTTATTTCTAGTTAAAGAAATTTGGCACTATGCTAATATGTCTAAAGCAAAAGGCAATACATTGAAATTTAAGTCAAAATTGACATTTTTAATAAAGTTTATGTGTCAAGATTAACTCAAAACATCATTGGTTAATTGTATGTGGATATGATGGCCGAAAATTGAGATAAAACTTGCCTATTTGGCAAAATGTGAATGAAAAAAATTTTTTAATTTTGTGATCTAAATCACAAAAATGGATGTAACAATGAGAAAATTTATCAGCTATTTCGGTAGTTTATTAGGGCTATTACTAACACTTCAGGTTCAGGCAAAAAGTTTAGTCATCGCAACTTCTTTCTCTCCGGAAACAATGAATTATATTCAAAATGAATGGAAAGAAATTTATCCTGAGCAACATATCCGTTTAATTAACCGTACAGTTAGCTCATTAGAACGTTTGTTAACTCAACCAAATATAGAGAATGTAGATTTAGTGTTGAGTTCATCGCCATTTTTATTTCAACAGCTGCAACAGCAACAGGTACTACTTTCTCTACCAGATCATTTACAGCAGCATGACAAATGGGTGCCGCTTCAATTGAGACAAACAACTACCGCTGTAGCATTCTCTGGTTATGGTATTTTTTACAATAAAAAGTTACTTAAGGAACGTAATTTATCTATCCCAACAGATTGGAATAGCTTATTACACCCTGATTATTTTAATAGTGTGTTAATGAGTTCGCCTTCACGTTCGGGGTCAAATCATATTATGTTGGAAATGTTGCTACAGCAACGAGGTTGGAATGAAGGCTGGACTGACTTTTTGACGTTATCTCGTAATTTCTCTTTGATTTCATCCCGTAGTTTTAATGTGGCTGATAAAGTAAAAGCAGGTTTAGCCGTAGCCGGTATGAGCATTGATACTTATGCACTTAACCAGTCCGCACATTCTGATGTGGGATTTGTCTATTTTCCTCATTCTATTGCTTCTCCCACGTTTGTAGCAATTCATCGTAGTAGTGAGCATGTAGAAGATGCTATGGCATTTATTGCCTTTTTATTATCTGAACGAGGGCAGAAAATGGTCGCTGCCCGTAACTTTGCCAAATATCCACTTAATTCATTAGACGCTCAGGATTCACTATATATGGAACAGCAAAAGTTATTGAATGAACCTCTGTTAGATTACGATCGTCTGCTTGCGAGGGAGTATTTGGTGAAAAAGTTATTTGATGTAGCAATTACCTTTCGTTTGGCACAACTCAAAGAAGCTTGGCATGCGCTAAATGAAAAAGAGAAGAAAATAGGTAAAAAATTGACCGCACTTCGTGCTGAGTTGACCGCTATGCCATTGAGTGAAGCACAAGCCAATGACAAAAACTTTTTAGCACAGCTTAAAAACAATAGAACTTTTGCCTTAGCGCAAGAAAGAAAATGGGCTGAATTTTTCCAAGGACAGATTAATAAGGTATTACTTGCAATAGAAGAACAATAAGATAATTGAATTAGATTGGAATAACAGAATGAAAAAAACAAGTATTACACAGGTGCTAAAACATGCTTTTGCGATGAGTTTGATGTTAAGTGTGGTTTTAGGCATAGTGAGCCTTTTTTCTTGGTATCAGCAACATAAACAAGTGAATTATATTTTAGACGATTATTTTCCAAAAACGCATCTTGCGCTGAAATTGGAAGATAATGTTGCCGCTTTTGTGAATGAGTTAGATCGCTTTGCTGCGGTAAAAAATAATATGAATCGTCAAACAATGTTCAAACAGTTAAATGGACAATTAGAGCAAATAGAACAGGATGCTTTGATGCTGTCTGATGATACTCATGATGAGGGCGTGATTTTAGGTAATATTGCAGATTTAAAGGCGCTAATTGTAAAGATTTATTCGCATTTAAACCAAAGTTTTCATATTGAACAAAAAAAGCAAGAACTCGTGACGAAATTGCAATGGTTGCATGATGATTTTAATAATGAAATCGTCGCGTTAGGGCAGGAATTAAATTGGCAGCAAATTAATTTAGCGAAACAACCCGTTTCTAGCTCTCACTCCAGTTCAGACATCTTTAATTTGCAAAATGAATTACAAGCTATCGCGCAGCTAAAGAATACGGAAGATAATATTAAAACAGAGATCGCTCAATTTTTATATGCACTCGATCAGCAAGACATTCTATTGAAATATCAAACCTTGAAAGAACTGGTTGTAAGTTTACAACATAGTGAACCATTACAAACTGACAACGCAAGTATTGCCACTTTGCAACAAATGGTGGAAATGTTAGCGAATATGATTGCTCCTCATCAAGATCTAGATGAATTGGTCGCCAATATTCATCAATTTCAACAGACAGCAACAGAGATTAGCCAGCAAAAAGCGAATATTTTGCGTTCTACGCGAAATATTACAGAAGGTATTCTATTTAAAACCAATGAAAATTTGACCGCTCTTAACCAGAATATGAAGCAGCAAACAAAAGTTAGTGGCTTCATTATTGTGGCAACTCTACTTATCTCATTGATTTTTATTTGGGCTTTCAATCGTTTCTATTTACAAGGACATTTGACTAAGCGATTTGAAAATTTGATCGAGTCAGTGAAATTGCTCAATAAAGGTAAAGAAGAATTGCCAATTCAAGTTTTCGGTAATGATGAAATTGCGGAAATTAATCGATTATTGAAACATCATACGGATATGATTAAAGAACGACGTATCATCGAACAAGATCTTCGAGATACACAAAATGAGTTGATTCAAACAGCCAAAGTGGCGGTAGTTGGACAAACGATGACCAGCTTGGCTCATGAAATTAATCAGCCTTTGAATGCGATAGCTATTTATTTATTCAGTTTAAAGAAAAGCTTACAAACAGGAAATCTATCACAAGCAGAAACCTATGCCGAGAATATCAATAAACTGGTAGAACGAACTGCACATATAGTGAAAGGATTACGCCAATTTACTAAACGCCATACATTGCAAGATCCTTTACAACCGGTTTCACTCACACAAGCGATTAATACAGCATGGGAGTTATTAGCGTTACGTCATCAACCCATGCAGGCACAGCTCTCCATTGAAGGTGAAAATGTTGTGAAAGGTAATGCTATTTTATTAGAGCAGATTTTTGTTAATTTATTGAGTAATGCTCTGGAAGCCTGCAAAACACAAGCGCATATTCAGATTCAACTTTATGCACAGCAACATAAAATTTATGCGCGTATTGAAGATAACGGTGAGGGCTGGCCGCTTGAAAGTGCGGATAAATTATTACAACCTTTCTATAGCAACAAAGAAGTCGGTCTAGGTCTAGGTTTAACGATTTGTCAGCGCATTATGCAGCAATTTAATGGCAATCTTTATATTGCTTCAAGCTTACATAAAAGTGCGGTAATTATTTTAGAATTTCCAGCTGATGAGCCACATTTATTAGGAACAGAATATGAGTCATAACTACACCGTTTTATTAATTGATGATGATCAAGATGTACTGCAAGCCTATCAATCATTGTTAGAACTAGAAGGCTATCGCACTATTGCGGTCAATAATCCAGTTACAGCGCTAGAACAGATTAGTGAGGATTGGCAAGGTATTGTGGTTAGTGATATTTATATGCCACAAATGTCTGGCTGGCAATTACTGGAACAAATTCATGCTAAAGATAAGCAGCTACCAGTTATTTTGATTACGGGACATGGCGATGTGCCTATGGCAATTGAAGCTATGCAAAAGGGGGCTTTTTATTTTATTGAGAAACCTGTACGACCTGAAAAATTCTTACAGCAAGTGGCACAAGCCTGTGAACAACGACAAACGCAACTTGCCACTAAATTATGGCAACAAAGTGAGCTAGAAACCCATTTTATTGGACAAAGTCATTGGATTAAATCTCACCGTAAACGCTTGCAACAGTTATCTGAAACTAATTTACCGATTTTTATTTTTGGTGAAATTGGTACGGGGAGAACTTTAGCGGCGAATTATTTGTATAAATTGGCAAAGTCACGTTTTGAACAAAAATATTTTGTTGAATTGTTGGAGCAAGAAGATAGTGAGACATTACAAAGTCAGTTACCTCACCTAAAAAGTGCGGTCATTATTTTAAAAAATATTGAGTATTTGAGCAAACCTACGCAAAAACTACTGGCGCAGTTTATTCAGCAGGATCAGCAAAATCGAGTGATTGCAATTAGCCAATATTCGCCTCAGCAGTTGTTATCTGAATACGGTCTATTGCCGGAATTATTTTATGCTTTTGCTCTTACTCAAATTGAGTGTATTCCATTGGCACAAAGACCTTCAGATATTGAGCCGTTATTTCGCCATTATTTAACTTTAACTTGTCAAAAACTGAAAAAGAAAAAACCGGCTGTAACCGATACTTTCTTAAAACAATTATTATCACAACAGTGGTTAGGCAATATTAGCCAGCTGATTCATACAGCGGAATTATATGCCGTTGGTGTGACGGTACAAAACGATAATCTCCATTTTATAGCTGAAAATCAAGGCGAGTTATCATTGGATGAACGGATTGAAGAATATGAGAAAACAGTGATTACTGATGTGTTAAACCGTTTTCAAGGGCGAATTAATGATGCGGCGGAATATCTGCAAATTCCGCGTAAGAAATTGTATTTACGTATGAAGAAATATGATTTGAATAAAGAGGATTACAAAGATTAAAGTTAAAAAGTGCGGTGAATGTCACCGCACTTTTAAGCAATGAGTTTAAGAGCTTCAAATACCCAACGCAGACATTTATCCATATATAGAAACAAAATGTTGCAGAAATTTAACCGCTTGTGTTATGGATTAATCACGTTTTTTGGTCAGTAGCCACCAAACGATACTTAAACAGATTAAGCTTGGGATTAATGCACCGATCGCAACCGGTATCCATGAGAAGACGAGTGTCATATTGCCAAACACGATGTTGGATACATAGAACACGAAGCCGGCGATGATACCGATAAATAATTTGGTTCCCATTGCGCTACTGCGAAGCGGTCCAAAGACAAACGAGATCGCAAGCAACATCATCACCGCCATTGAAATCGGCTGATACACTTTACGCCAAAACGCAATTTGGAAACGTTTGGAATCTTGTCCGGTTTCTTTCAAGAAGCCGACATAATCGGATAAACCTGAAATAGAAAGTGATTCCGGTTTGAGCGATACGATACCTAATTTGCTTGGTGTGATTGTCGTTTGCCAATCTTTGTTGATTTCTTTCGCTTGTTGAATACTGTTATCGGTAATCGAAGATGTTTGTACATTCTGAAGCGTCCAATTTTTGCCGTTAAAAACCGCATTCTGAGCTTGAGTGACTGATTTTAAAGATTTATCTTCAAAATGATAAATCGATAGATTATTTAATTTACGTTCATTTTCGATATGGCGAATATAAATAAAATCATTTCCGTCTTTTGCCCAAAAGCCGCCTTTCGTTGATAGCATTGAACCGCCGCTTTGTGCGATGGAACGCATATTACGGGCATATTGTTCGGTTTGCGGGATTCCCCATTCGCTGACTAGCATCGTAAAAACGATGAGTGGAATTGCGGTTTTCATTACCGCTAAGCCGATTCTAAAACGAGAAAATCCGGAAGATTGCATAACTACTAATTCGCTACGGCTGGCAAGGTTTCCTAAACCTAATAAGCCGCCGATTAAGGCAACCACAGGGATAAACTCTTTAATATCGCTTGGTAGCATTAAAAGTGAATAGTAAGTGGCGGTTAAAGCGTCATAAGATCCTTTACCGACATCTTTAAATTCTTCGACTAATTTGATGATAAACACTAAGCCACTCGACATGAGCAGCACGGCAAAAATCATCGTAATAATGGTTTTGCCGATATAGCGCTCAAGAATATTCATACCAAATAAATTCATTTACGCCACCGCCTTATTACGACTGAAAGAATAACGAATTGCTGACATCCATTTTGTATCCCAGAAGTTCATCACCATTGCCAGTATAAAGAATGCAATCGATACTAACGGCATTAATAATGTCGCATCTAATTTGCCCGAAGCACCGGAAGATTTGAGTGAGCTTTGTAGCAAGAAATAGATCAAATACAGCAATACTGCCGGAATCACTTTAGCGAAACGACCTTGACGAGGGTTTACGCTACTCATTGGTACGGCTAATAATGCCATGAGTGGTACGGCAAAAATTAGTGCAAAGCGCCATTGCAATTCTGCTTTAGCTTCGTTGGATGAATCGGTCATTAATTTGTTGAAATCCGCTCGTTGTACTAATTTTTCATTCGAATCCACATCTTGGTAGCCGAGATAAGCTTGGTAATTGTCAAAATGGGAAATTCTAAAATCTGCGGTATTTGCCGTACCTTCATAGCGGGTACTGTTTTCAAGGGTGAGAATTTGATCTCCGTTTGGTAAACCTTGTAACTGACCGGATTCCGCAACCACTACGGAAGGGCGATTTTTCTTCTGTTGATCCGGTTGGAACACATAAATATCGTTTAATTTATTTTGTTCGTTATTAATATTTTCAATAAATAAAACGTAACCACCTGCGGTCATAAATTGACCGGCTGACAATGCTGAAAAACGTGGATTAGACTTCGCCTCTGCTAACATTTCACTTTGCTTATTGATAGCCCAAGGCGTGAGCCAAAACACGTTATATACTGCAAGAGCCGTAGTAAAAATAGATAAGAAAAACGCTACTCGGGTTAATAAACTTTGCCCGATACCGCACGCTCGCATCACGGTAATTTCACTTTCAGTATAAAAGCGCCCTAAAGTCAGCAGTAACGCAACAAATAGTGAAAGCGGCAACATAAATTGAGCTAAAGCGGGCATCCCTAATCCTAATAAACTCAGTACTAAGTCGGTTGGTACTTTCCCGCTGACAGCAGAATTCAGCACGGTAATCAGCTGCTGACTAAAAAACATTAATAACAAAATGAATAAGATCGCTAATTGGCTTTTGAAGATCTCTTTCGTTAAATATCGACTTAAAATCACGATAACACTCTCATTGAGATAATTTCACCGTTAATACGGTTTAACTAGATAAGGTAAAACGATATGTTTCCGCTCATTGTTGCCGAACAGGGGATATATTTGCAAAAAATGAGTGAAAATAGACCGCTTATAAAAGTTACTAATCATACCTTTTTTGCATTAAAAAATCACGAAAGGATTTTCTCTGCCGGTAAATTAATAAGCCCCGAAGTCCGGGGCTTTAGGTCATTTAGATTTTACTATTGATTTTTTTAAGAGTAATTTTTTACCATTCTTATCAGTCACTTCGATTTCTGCCGGTGACGCTCGCTCTTTATGCACGATAGCAATTAAATTATCATGTTGTGCGATATCTTCAAATCTGCCGGTGACACGCAAAGCTTTTACATTAACGTTATCGGCAAACACTAAGAAAGTCCCTAAAGGTGTAACTCGGATATTTTGTAAACCTAACTTCTCTTTACCGGCAACTTGATATTGAGGCGTTTTATTTTTTGATTTTGCAATCGCCTCTTTATTCGTCACTATATCAATAATACTTTGCAATTTCTGCGCACTTTCACTGGTTTGTGCCGAAGTATTATTAGTTTGCGCTGTAGCCGCAGTAGTTACAGTAACTGGTGCTGATTCTTCATCAGAAGAGAAAATCGCTTCACCAATAAATTGTTCAGTGCTTTGTTTTTGAGCAACTAGCGGTTCACCACCTTTATTCGATGCGACTAAAAATAAACGAGAGCCAATTTTTTCAAAACGAATATCCGTATTCGGTAATTGCGATTCCAATTGTTGAGTAAGAGATTTAATCGTTACTTCACCATTGTTTGGAATCGATACAGAACGAGTTGTATCTAACTCATAAGTAATAAAGCCAACTTTTAAGCGTTGTGCTAATTGTTGTAATAATTCACCCGCTTGTCCTTCATAAGCAATACGGAGTTTAGCTTGCTCGTAGCGATTAAATAACGCATTGTCGTCTGCTAATACTGGCGCATTGACAAATAGGCATACGAGACCGGTAAGAAAAGTTTTATTCATTAATTTTTTCATTGTAAGTTCCATTTATGATTTTATAGATTAATTGTGACAATTTATTTGCCGATAAATTCATCATAAATAATAGATTAATTAGTATAAAACAACACCTTGAAAAGGCAAGCCTCTTGCAACGGTGAAAAATGGGCGAGCTCACGTGGTTTGTACCGACTTAAGATTACTAACCCTATGAATCCTTTATGGTATTTTGAGAAAAACTATGATTTTCTTCAAAATAGGGAGATTTTTCGATGAAGTTTTCATTTCTGTTATTTTCTACTTGTAATTTACTCGATAAATAGGTAGCTTACTTGTGATACGAGTAACTCAGCGTTACTTTTGGCCTTAACCGATTTGAGATAAAGAGGTAGTGATGGAATTTAGCGTAAAAAATGGTAGCGTAGAAAAACAACGTACTGCGTGTTTAGTGGTTGGCGTATATGAACCTCGCCGCCTTTCTGCAGCAGCAGACCAATTAGATAAATTAAGTGAAGGTTATATTAGTGCTTTACTAAGACGCGGCGATTTAGAAGGTAAAGCAGGCCAAACGCTTTTGTTACATAACGTACCGAATGTACCTGCAGATCGCATATTGCTTGTTGGTTGCGGAAAAGAACGAGAGTTAAATGAGCGCCAATATAAGCAGATTATTCAAAAAATGGTGCAAACCATCAACGAAACGGGCTCAATGGAAGCGGTTTGTTTCTTAACTGAGCTACATGTAAAAGGGCGATCAACCTATTGGAATGTACGTTTTGCCGTAGAAGCGATTCAGGAAAGTTTATATGCTTATAATGATTTCAAAAGCATTAAGCCTGAGGTGCGTCGGGAATTGCGTCGTGTGATTTTTAACGTCGCTAATCGTAAAGATTTAGCTGATGCGGAAAGAGCATTAGAGCATGGTAAAGCGATTTCAACCGGTATCACTTTTGCTAAAAATGTCGCAAATTGTCCACCAAATGTATGTAATCCGGCTTATCTTGCCGAATTAGTGAAAGATTTAGCGACTGAATATGAAAATATTCAAACCAGTATAGTTGATGAAGTGGAAATGGATTCATTATCGATGAATGCTTATTTGGCGGTTTCTCGTGGTTCACAGAATCCGGCTTATTTGTCTGTAATTGAATATCGTAATCACCCGAATCCGGATGCTAAACCCATTGTATTAGTGGGTAAAGGGCTGACGTTTGACTCAGGCGGTATTTCGATTAAACCATCCGACTCAATGGATGAAATGAAGTATGATATGGGCGGCGCTGCTTCGGTTTACGGTACGATGAAAGCGCTAGCGGAAATGAAATTACCGCTGAATGTCATCGGTGTTTTAGCCGGTTGTGAAAATATGCCGGACGGCAATGCATATCGACCGGGTGATATTCTGACGACGATGAATGGTTTAACTGTTGAAGTATTGAATACCGATGCGGAAGGTCGCTTAGTTTTATGCGATACATTGACCTATGTAGAACGCTTTGAGCCGGAATTAGTGATTGATGTGGCGACTTTAACCGGCGCTTGCATGATTGCGCTTGGCGCACACAACAGCGGTTTAATGTCGACCAGTAATGTGCTGGCGAATGATTTATTAAATGCAGCGGAACAAGCGGACGATAAAGCGTGGCGTTTACCATTAGGTGAAGAATATCAAGAGCAACTTAAATCGAATTTTGCTGATCTCGCTAATATTGGTGGGCGTCTAGGCGGTGCCATTACAGCTGGGCAGTTTTTATCAAACTTTACCAAAAAATATACTTGGGCGCATTTAGATATTGCTGGTACGGCTTGGAAGTCCGGTGCAGCGAAAGGCGCAACCGGCAGACCGGTTTCACTGTTAAGCCAATTCTTGATTAATAAAGCAAATAATCAATAAGCGGTCAATTTTTAAGGAAAATTTGCAAGCCCTCAGATAGTGATATCTGAGGGCTTTTTGTTCAATAGGAAGATGGATGTGTATTTTTATGTAAAAAGTTTGATCTAGTTTAAGTTCGTAAGCTTGTGAAGATATTTAGTTTACATATAATGCTCGTTATCAAACATTTTGACGTTTTTTATTTTCTTTTGTGTGTGTTTATGTTGTTTTTGCAATTTTATGAATAAGGAGTCTTATATGTTTTCGTTCTTAAAGGCATCTCCGCCTGCACCGAGAAAATCAGGCGAGATTGATGCGGAGTATAAAAAATTACGTTGGCAAGTATTTGCCGGCGTGTTTATCGGTTATGCAGCTTATTATCTTATTCGTAAAAACTTCTCGCTTGCGATGCCGTACCTCATTCAGGAGTATGGCTTTTCTAAAGCGGATTTAGGTACGGTTGGGGTTGCATTATCTTTAGCTTACGGTATCAGTAAATTTGTGATGGGTAACGTATCGGATCGTTCAAATCCAAAATATTTTATTACTATTGGTTTACTCGGTTCGGCAATTGTTAGTTTAATTTTCGGTTTAGTTCCAGGTGTTTTAGCATCTATTCCAATGATGATTGTATTAGCGGCATTAAATGGTTGGTTCCAAGGTATGGGGTATCCACCGGGCGCTAAAACAATGACGAACTGGTTCTCTAAATCAGAACGTGGTAGTTGGTGGAGCTGGTGGAACGTTTCTCATAACTTAGGTGGCGGTTTAATCGGTCCGTTAGCGATTCTTGGTTTAGCTATTTTCGGTACTTGGCAATCACTTTTCTATTTACCGGCACTCGTTGCGATTTTATTAGCGTTCGTTACGTTCTGGTTAATGCGTGATACACCGGAATCACAAGGTTTACCGCCGGTAGATGAATGGCGTGGTGAAAAAGTCTTAGAGAAAGTTGAATCGGCAGATACACTTTCGGCAATGGATATTTTCCGTAAATATATCATCAATAATAAATTCTTATGGGCCATTGCGATTGCTAACGTATTTGTTTACTTTATTCGTTACGGCATTATTGACTGGGCGCCGACTTACTTAAAAGAGGTAAAACATTTCTCGGTCGATAAACAAAGTTGGGCGTACTTCTTATATGAATATGCGGGTATCTTTGGTATGTTAGCCAGCGGTTATTTAAGTGACAAAGTATTCAAAGGTCACCGTGCGCCGCCAATGTTAATGTTTTTAGCCGGCGTATTAATTGCGATTATTGTTTATTGGAAAAATCCGGCAGGTAATCCTTTAGTTGATAATATCTGCTTAGTAGCAATTGGCTTCCTTATCTATGGTCCGGTAATGATGATCGGCTTACAGGCAGCGGATCTAGTGCCTCGTGTTGCAACAGGCACGGCAACAGGTTTAACCGGTTTATTTGGTTACTTATTAGGTTCGGCAAGTGCCGGTTGGGTAATGGGTAAATTGGTGGACTTATATGGCTGGGACGGTGGTTTCTATGCACTTATTGCTTCAAGCTTCTTAGCGTTCGGCTTTATTGCTATCACATTATTCAATAAAAAATCAGCAGAATAAGTTTATTATTTCTTATACTGATTAAAGCAAAAGGCATCGGAGAGAAATCTTCGATGCCTTTATCATATTGGTACTATTCAATACCGACCAATTTGTGAGTTTGTAAACTCAATTGCCATTTGGGTTTATTGGCTCGTTGATTCAAAATACCAAGTTGGGTAATGGTTTCCAATAAATTCATTTTGCCGTCCACTTCGCATGGAGAAAGGTAGTAATGTTCGGCGGTAATTTGTGTTTCGATTTGTTCACAAAAACCTTGTACATCGCCTTTATCCATCACGATACGAACTTCGTTGGCAAACGAAATACATTCTCTCAAATATTTTTCTTGATACATCAGTTTCGGGCTAGTGGCGATATAATCAATCTGTTTCGGTACGGCTTTTAATCCATTCGTTTCAATTGCCAACCAATAACCTTCCGCTTTAAACACATCGAGTAATACGCTTAAATTGGCATACATCGTGGGCTCGCCGCCGGTAATGATAATATTCTTGGCGGAATAAGATTTTACTCGTTCAAGAATTTTCGCCACGCTCCATTTTTCGTATTCGTTATAGTTGGTATCGCACCACGGGCAAGCAAGATTACATTTGCCTAAACGCACGAAAATGCAAGGTAAGCCTGTATTAAAGCCTTCACCTTGCAGGCTTTCAAAGATTTCGACAATCGGGAAAGTCGTTGTCGTAAAAATAGTATTTGTCATAATTTTTACAAATCTCCCCTAACCCCTCTTTACTAAAGAGGGGAATATCGAGGTTAAGATTTATACTCTATATTATTAGATAGGAGTGTTTAACGAGAATATTCACAATATGAGGTTGGTGTTTCCCAAAGGCGAATTAAACTGACCGGTAAACCGACTTTTTCCAGTTTTTCAAACATATACTTCGCCATTTCTTCCGCTGTCGTGCGGCTTGGAATACCGTAAACTTTAGAGTTTAAATCGATTAATAGTTTGGCAACTTGGCTTTCTCTGTCGCTATTTAAATCGTAGATATAGGCGTGATCCATCGGGTCTAAGATTTCACGTTTCACTACCGATTTTAAATCGGAATAATCCATCACCATGCCTCGTTTCGCTCCTTCAGCAACTAAGTCGCCGCTAACTTCCACCTGAAGTTTATAAGTATGTCCGTGTAAGTTTTGGCATTTGCCGTCGTGCCCATCGAGCATATGTGCCATATCGAAACTAAATTCTTTTGCAATTTTAAACATTTTTTTGACCGCTTGTTTTTTCTGATAAGTACTCATTAAGCCCTTTTTCACGCAATACGCAACTTGGGCAAGTGTGACAACCGCCTTCTACTCCTAAATAGCAAGTATGGGTATGCTGTCTGATATAGTCGAACGCACCGAGTTTATCGGCTAATGCCCAAGTTTGTTTTTTAGTAAGGTACATCAGCGGCGTGCGAATATTGAAATTGTAATCCATTGCCAGATTTAAGGTGACATTCATTGACTTCACGAACACATCTCGGCAGTCCGGATAGCCGCTAAAGTCGGTTTCGCATACACCGGTAAAAATAGTTTGGATACCTTGCCCTTTGGCGTAAATCGCGGTGTAAAGTAAAAACAGCGCATTACGACCGTCAACAAAGGTATTTGGCGTATTACCTTCTTGCTTAATTTCACGTTCTTCCATCATTGCGTTAGATGTGATGGCTTTGATCACGGAAGTATCAATTAGCGTTTGTTTAACGCCGAGATCTTTGGCTATCCAGGCTGCTTTTTCCAGCTCAATTGCGTGGCGTTGTCCATATTGAAAGGTAACCACTTCAACATTTTCCACACCAAATTCTTGAATGGCTTGGAAAAGGCAGGTGGTTGAGTCTTGACCGCCGGAAAAAATCACGACGGCTTTTGGAGTTGAATTCATTTTGTATCCTTAGTTTTGGTTTCAAAGAGAGTCTTTGGCGTGGGAGGTTTTCGAACCACGAGAAAGAATAAGCGGTCTGAATTTGCAAGTTTTTTGCAAAAAGAGACCGCTTGTCGAGAGGCTATAATAGCAGAATTTTCAATCGTTTTCTAATGCGATTTCGGATCATTGGTTTTTTGAATCACTGCTTTTAATAGATCTTGGGTGGACTCCTCAATCACCTCACTACTTAATGATCCTGAACGTTCTCCCCAAATAGAAAGCGAAGAACCGATAATATTCTTGGTATTTTCAACCATATTTTCTTTATTTTGCCCATCCCATAAACCGAGTTTCCAGTTATTTAATACATCTTCTGTTGCATATTTACTGTCATGCGTAATATTGGCATTACCTTTCGGCACAAAATAAAGATAATACGAATTATAATTTAATACTTTAAAACCGTTTTCGAGTAATTCCGGCAAGTTTGCACGAATTTTGCGGCGTTCTGCAATATCTTGACTTTCTTGAGCATCACCGTCATAGCTCCAATAAGTGATCTCTACATTTTTATTTAATTGATTTAAATTATTTTTAATTAAACCGTCATTCCAAATACGCGTAATTTTGCCTTTCTCGTTAATAAACTGATTAAGCGTATTTACGTAGCTAATAAATTCGTGATTGGTTTCTACGCTATAGCCGAATTCATCGCCACCAATATGAAAATGTTCGCTGGCATGTCCAAAAATATAAATCACTTCGGCAATTAATGTTTTAATAACTTCAATTGATTCGGGGTTAGTTATATCAATTTCCTCATCATTCATTTTGGATTTTAGCTTTTTGACATAATCCTTACCGTGTTTAGCCTCAAGTAGTCGAAATATTGCCGTCATATGATTCGGTGTATCAACTTCCGGCACCAATTCAATATTTTTACTCTTGGCATAATAAATAATATCGTGAATTTGTTTATAGGTTAAAAAAGGTTTATTGGTTTTTGGATTATAATAAGTACCGTCTTTAACTATCGCATTTGCTTCCGATTGATCTAAATAAGTACTTTCTAACGCATAATTTTCATGGTCCGAAAAATGTAAGTGTAAGAATGTACCTCCTGCATGGTGAATTGTATCGATAAATTGTTTTATGGTTTCAACCGGATAGAAACGGCGAGCTATATCAAGGGTTAGTCCCGCTTCTTTTATTTGTGAGTGATTCATTGCATTAACAGTGGATGATGAGCAGGAGGAAAGTAATCCGATAAAAATTAAAGTCAGTAATGAGATTATTTTTTTCATAGGTGTTTGCTAATTAAATAAGGGTGTACGTCTGACAATAACAATTTAAAATAATTCTTCTTATTTATAATATTAAAAATATCATTTTTTACTTGTTCATTTATTTAAATGATAGGTGTTTATTTTATCTGATTTCAGGTCTAAGAAAAGACTATGGCAAGGAAGAGTGCAAGGGATTTCGGTAAAACAGGTTAAAGTTTGTCTTATCGGTGTAAGTTTTATGTTAATTGATTAACGCAAACGTTTGCTTTGTGATACAATAGAGCGAGTTTTTTATTTTCTGTTGAGGTTAATCGTGAGCAACACACAACTTAGCTATAAAGACGCAGGCGTTGATATTCACGCAGGCAATGAATTGGTTGAACGCATCAAAGCGGATGTTAAACGTACTCGCCGTCCGGAAGTGATGGGCGGTTTAGGCGGTTTTGGTGCACTATGTGCATTACCGACTAAATATAAAGAACCAATTTTAGTATCAGGTACTGATGGTGTAGGGACTAAGTTACGTTTAGCGATTGATTTGAATAAACACGATACTATTGGTCAAGACTTAGTAGCAATGTGTGTTAATGACTTAGTGGTACAAGGTGCGGAACCTTTATTTTTCTTAGATTATTATGCAACCGGCAAATTAGAAGTAGATGTTGCTGCAGATGTAATTAAAGGTATTGCGGACGGCTGTGAAATCTCTGGTTGTGCATTAGTCGGTGGTGAAACCGCAGAAATGCCGGGTATGTACCACGCAGGTGATTACGACCTAGCCGGTTTCTGTGTCGGTGTTGTAGAAAAATCTGAAATTATTGACGGCTCAGCAGTGAAAGCGGGTGATACATTAATCGCATTAGGCTCAAGCGGTCCACATTCAAACGGTTATTCATTAATTCGTAAAGTGATTGAAGTTAGTGGTGCGAATCCGGCTACCGATACATTAGAAGGTAAACCGTTAAGTGAGCATTTATTAGCGCCAACTAAAATCTATGTGAAATCAGTACTTCAATTGATTAAACAAGCGGATGTGCATGCAATTGCGCACTTAACCGGTGGCGGCTTCTGGGAAAATATTCCACGTGTATTACCGGCAACCGTAAAAGCAGTGATCGATGAAAAATCATGGGAATGGCCGGCTGCATTCAAATGGTTACAGGAAAAAGGCAATATCAGCCGTTATGAAATGTACCGCACCTTTAACTGTGGTGTAGGTATGGTGATTGCATTACCGGAAAAAGATGTTGAAACTGCATTAGCCGTATTAAAACAAGCGGGTGAAAACGCTTGGGTGATCGGTAAAATTGAAAACTTAGGTGATGGCTCAGAACAAGTTGAAATTATCTAATTTGCAAAAAAACTAAAAAATCTGACCGCTTGTAACAGCATTACAAGCGGTCTTTTTTTGGGGAATAAAACGTGATCTTCATCACAAATTTTAAATTACCAAATGAAACATAGGAAAAATTCTTAGGTTTTCTAGAATTTGTTCTCAGGATTTTTATGTAAATAGAGCATAGGATCGCACTCATTGACAATATTAGTAATAATTGAGGTTCCTATGCTTGATTTTTTAAAAGAGGTTAGAAAACCAACCTTAGATTTACCAATTGAAGAACGCAGAAAAATGTGGTTTAAGCCATTTATGCAATCATATTTAGTCGTATTTATTGGATATATGGCAATGTATTTGATTCGTAAGAATTTTAACGTTGCTCAAAATGATTTGATTGAGACGTACGGTTTAACCAAAACCGAGCTGGGTATGATTGGACTAGGTTTTTCGATTACATATGGTATTGGTAAAACAGTCGTTTCTTATTACGCCGATGGCAAAAATACAAAACAATTTGTACCGTTTATGCTGATTCTCTCCGCTATTTGTATGCTTGGTTTTAGTATGAGTCTCGGCGGTGGAAGTGTTGCACTCTTCTTAATGATTGCATTTTATGCATTAAGCGGTTTCTTCCAAAGTACCGGCGGTTCATCAAGTTATTCTACAATTACAAAATGGACACCAAGTAAAAAACGTGGTACTTACTTAGGCTTTTGGAATTTATCACATAATGTAGGTGGTGCGGCGGCTGCCGGTGTTGCATTATTCGGTGCAAATGTATTATTTGATGGACATGTTATAGGAA
This sequence comes from Actinobacillus suis ATCC 33415, assembly GCF_000739435.1. Classification (NCBI taxonomy): domain Bacteria; kingdom Pseudomonadati; phylum Pseudomonadota; class Gammaproteobacteria; order Pasteurellales; family Pasteurellaceae; genus Actinobacillus; species Actinobacillus suis. The sequence goes on along the minus strand of NZ_CP009159.1, from coordinate 1,297,483 downwards.
TGTTTGTTTTCCCATCAATTATTGCACTAATTGTTGGCTTTGTCGGTTTACGATATGGGAATGACTCGCCAGAAGCTTACGGCTTAGGTAAAGCGGAAGAATTGTTTGATGAACCAGCCAGCGAAGAAGATTTGGCTGCGGAAAAACATAATTTAACTAAATGGCAGATCTTCGTTCAGTTTATTTTGAAAAATAAAGTAATTTGGCTACTTTGCTTTGCTAATATCTTCCTTTACATTGTTCGAATTGGTATCGATCAATGGTCACCGGTATATGCATATCAAGAGCTAGGCTTTACTAAAGAAGCGGCAACATCTGGGTTTGTTTTATTTGAAGTCGGTGCTTTAGTCGGAACATTCTTATGGGGATATTTATCTGATCTTGCCAATGGTCGTCGTGGTTTAACTGCGATTGTGGCATTAGTTCTGATCGTATTCATGCTAGAGTTTTATCAATTTGCGACAAACGAATATATGTATCTTTTAGCATTATTTGTGTTAGGCTTCTTGGTATTTGGTCCTCAGCTTCTTATCGGCGTGGCAGCGGTTGGATTTGTACCGAAAAAAGCAATTGCTGTGGCTGACGGTGTAAAAGGGACATTTGCTTACTTGATTGGTGATAGTTTTGCTAAATTAGGTTTAGGTATGATTGCAGACGGTACGCCAATCTTTGGGTTAACCGGATGGGCGGGTACCTTCGCAGCCCTTGATATTTCAGCGGTGATATGTATCGGTTTACTTGCCTTTGTTGCTATTGCAGAGGAACGTAAAATTCGTCGAAATAAAGTGAAATCATAGTGAAAATAGATAAAGGCTATCTGATAAGATAGCCTTTTTTGTTTATAATCGGATATAAATAAGGAGAAAATATGATTAGAGTTGTTTTGATCGATGATCACACTATTGTACGTTCCGGCTTTTCACAATTATTATCACTAGAGCAAGATATTCAAGTTGTTGGGGAATTTTCCAGTGCGCAAGAAGCTCGTTTAAAAATGCCAAGTATTAAACCAGATGTTTGTATCTTAGATATTTCGATGCCGGATGAAAACGGTTTGGAGCTTCTGAAAGACCTTCCATCTGCAATTCATTGCATTATGCTAAGTGTGAATGATTCTGCTGTTATCATTCGTAAAGCTTTGGAACTCGGGGCAAAAGGCTACCTCAGTAAGCGATGTAACCCATCCGAGCTAATACAAGCGGTTAGAACAGTTTATTCAGGAGGCGTATATTTAATGCCTGAATTAACGACGAAGTTAGTTTCAAGTAAATTAAGCTTAACGAGAAACTTAACGAAACGAGAGTATGAAATCTGTGAGTTATTAATTTTGGGATTGGATACAAAAGAAATTGCAGAAAAATTATCTTTAAGTGTTAAAACAATTTATGTGCATAGGGATAATGCAATGAGTAAATTAAATGTGAAGAATAATGTAGAACTTGCAAAATTATTTCATCAGCAAGGATGATAAGATGATTGCCATTTTCAGTTGGTTTTTTATATTTTGTAGCTATTTGTGTTTGTGGGTCATATCTGATTATTTATTAAAAGATCCCATTTTAGCAGTTTTATTTTTGCCTTTTTCTTTTAGGGTAGGGTTATCTTTACATACCAATATTCGGTATTGGTGGATCGGCTATTTTTCTGAATGGGTGTTTCTTTATTTTATTTTTAAGTCATATTCCGATATAAGTATTTTAATATTATATATTTTAAGTGTCTGTTCTATCCCAATTGTCTTTTGTTTTAAAAAATTTTATTCAGGAAAACAATGGAGAAAGTTTTTTATTCAAGCCTGCTTAGTTACCATTATTAGCTTATGCAATTTTATTGTAATGGCTTGGGCTGATTTTGGGATTTCTTCTGTTCTTTTAGTCAGTTTAACCGGTGGCGTATTGATGTTACCTGCTTGTTCACTTATTTACGATTATGTTTTTAATAAATCGTGGATTCCATTTACTGCAAATTATATAAAAAGACCAATAAGACTACGCATAGGATATATTTTAATATACGCTATTCTGTTTATAGTAAATATCCTTATACAATCCATTATGCCTAGTGAGTTTACTCGGTTTGCTATTTTTTGTTTAGCTATTCCTATTGTTTTGCTTGCATTTCATTATGGCTGGCAGGGGGCTTTGCTTGGAACTTTATTAAATAGCATTGCTTTAATTGCGACAACTCATAGCTTTTCTTATGTTGAAATTACAGATTTATTATTGCTTATTCTAATGCAAACAATTACTGGGATTTTTCTTGGTTTATCCGTGCAATATCAAAGGGAACTAAATACCTATTTATCTATAGAATTAAACAGAAATAAATTACTAACGAAAAAACTGATAAATACAGAAGAAGAAATTCGTAAAGATATCTCTAGGGAATTACATGATGAAATCGGACAAAATATTACTGCTATTCGGATGCAATCGAGTATTTTAAAGAAACTGGAATCATCTGAGCATTCGCAACGATGTGCAGAAATGATCGAGCATTTATCTCTAAATATCTATGATACGACAAAAGGTATATTAAATCGTATTCGACCTAAATTATTGGATGATTTGGGTCTTTATCAGGCGATTCAAAATTTATTTATAGAACTTGATATATCTAAGCAAGGAGTAAGAACAAAGTTGATTTTTGAAAATAAATTTAAGCATCAATTAGATCATGTTTTAGAAATCACTTTGTATCGTTTATGTCAGGAAGGATTGAATAATGCTCTTAAATATTCTCAAGCATCAGAAATTGGTATTTCAATTATTATTGAAAAGGATATAAGGTTATCTATTTATGATAATGGAATAGGATTTAATCCCGATGAAATTATGGATGGGTTCGGTTTGAAAGGAATGAAAGAGAGAGTGGAAATCTTAGATGGAAAATTTAAGATTGTATCTAACACTATAAAAAATAATGATAAGCAAGGTACCTCTATTTTTATTACATTACCTTTAATTTGATAGGGAAAGGAATGGCAAAGTTAAATTATATAGATCATAAATATCAATATTGGCGCGTCCATTTAATGGTCGCGATGTATATTGGTTATGCAGGGTTTTATTTGACGCGTAAAACATTTAATTATGTAACACCAGCACTAATTAATGATTTACATATAGATAAGAATGATATCGGTATTATTTCAACATTATTTTATTTAACTTATGGCTTATCTAAATTTTTATTTGGTATTTTCTCAGACCGAGCAAATCCTCGATATTTTATGGCGATAGGTTTAATTATGACAGGGATAACAAATCTTTTATTTGGTTTCTCTAGTTCATTAATTTTGCTGACATTATTAGTTATTGTAAATGCTTGTTTTCAAGGATGGGGATGGCCTCCGTGCGCTAAACTATTAATGATGTGGTATTCCCGTAAAGAGAGAGGTGTTTGGTGGTCTATTTGGAATACGGCACATAATTTTGGTGGCGCACTAGTTCCAATTATAGTGGGATTCTTAACGTTACATTATAGCTGGCGAGTCGGCTTTTTTACGGTAGGTGCTTTAGGGGGGGTTATCGGCTTTTTTCTGCTTCTTCGCTTACGCAATACGCCGGAATCAATGGGGTTACCCTCAATAGGTCAATGGAGAAACGATCATCTTGAATTGGTACATGAAGAGGAAGAAAAAACACTTTTATGGAGACATATTTTAAGCCGTTATGTCTTTTGTAATAAGTATATTTGGCTTCTAGCGCTTAGTTACACGTTGGTCTATGTTGTGCGTACCGCTATCAATGACTGGGGTAATATCTATCTAACAGAAAAATATCACTATGATTTAATTGCAGCGAATAGTGCAATAACATTTTTTGAAATCGGTGGTTTTGTAGGCTCTTTAGCGGCAGGTTGGGGATCCGATAAACTGTTTTTAAGTAATCGAAGTCCGATGGCATTAATTTTTTCAGTAGGTATTTTCTTTTCGATTACGGCATTATGGTTAATGCCAAAAGAGAGTTATTTATTGCAATGCATATTATTCTTTGCAGTTGGCTTTTTTGTATTCGGACCTCAGATGTTAATTGGTATGGCAGCGGCAGAATGTTCACATAAACTTTCTCCGGGGGCAGCAACTGGGTTTGTTGGCTTATTCGCTTATTTAGGAGCTGGGTTAGCTGGTTACCCTCTAGCATTGATCCTAGATAATTTTCATTGGAGTGGTTTTTTTACCGTAGTTATATGTTGTAGCTTAGGGATTTCATTACTGTTACTTCCATTTTTAATTGTAAAAAGGGATATCCTTGATTAATTAATAGATACTATTTATGTTTATTTTTCTGTTTATTTATTTTCTCATTATCAATCTAAGTAGCTTTTATCTAATGTATGCTGATAAGCAAAAATCGCGGAACAAGGCATGGCGTGTTCCTGAGTCGAATCTATTCTTCCTTTGTTTTTCCGGAGGATTTATCGGGACTTTTCTTGCAATGAAATATATTCGTCATAAAACTAAACATTGGCAGTTTCATGCAGCGGTGATTATTTCTGGTCTGTTTTGGCTAATTGCGTTGCCTGCCGGTTACTACTTTCTGATTTTTAATCATTAAAATTTCTAATCCGAAACCTTAATTTATATCCTAGCGCTCTTTTTCGAAATATGACATAGATCACATTTCTTTTTATGCTAAATCGTTATGATCTCCACCAGATTTAATACCTATTATTTTTATTTTTTGAGGTGAGTATATGAATAACGTACGTGTTGAAGTGGATTTATTAGGTGAAAGGGAAGTGCCTGCAGATGCTTATTGGGGGATTCACACACTAAGAGCGGTTGAGAATTTTAATATTTCAAAAAACACCATTTCAGATGTACCGGAATTTGTACGTGGTATGGTCATGGTTAAAAAGGCAACCGCATTAGCCAATGGCGAATTAGGTGCGATTCCGAAAAAAGTGGCTAGAGCGATTGTCGAAGCTTGTGATGAGATTTTAGTGAAAGGTCGCTGTATGGATCAATTTCCGTCAGACGTATATCAAGGCGGAGCAGGTACATCAGTGAATATGAACACTAATGAAGTGGTGGCGAATTTAGCACTTGAATTACTCGGTCATCAAAAAGGTGACTATAACGTGGTTAACCCGATGGATCACGTAAATGCAAGCCAATCAACCAATGATGCGTATCCAACCGGTTTCCGTATTGCGGTCTATAATAGTATCTTACATTTAATTAAAAAAGTCCGTTATTTACAAAAAGGTTTCGAAGCGAAAGCGGAAGAATTTAAAGATGTGCTAAAAATGGGACGTACCCAATTGCAAGATGCCGTACCGATGACAGTTGGTCAAGAATTTAAAGCGTTTGCGGTATTATTGGAAGAAGAAGTACGTAATTTAAAACGTACCGCTAAATTATTGTTAGAAGTAAACTTAGGTGCAACCGCAATCGGTACCGGTTTAAATACACCGGAAGGTTATTCTGAATTAGCGGTTAAACATTTAGCGGAAGTAACCGGTTTACCATGCGTATTATCAGAAAACTTAATTGAAGCGACTTCAGACTGTGGTGCTTATGTGATGGTGCACGGTGCGTTAAAACGTACGGCGGTTAAACTTTCAAAAGTATGTAATGACTTACGTTTACTTTCATCAGGTCCACGTGCCGGTTTAAACGAAATTAACTTACCGGAATTACAAGCAGGCTCTTCAATTATGCCGGCAAAAGTGAATCCGGTTGTGCCGGAAGTCGTGAACCAAGTATGTTTTAAAGTGATTGGTAACGACACAACAATCACCTTTGCGGCAGAAGCTGGTCAGTTACAATTAAACGTAATGGAACCTGTAATTGGTCAAGCAATGTTTGAATCTATCGAAATTCTTGCTAATGCTTGTGTGAATTTACGTGATAAATGTATTGATGGCATTACGGTAAACAAAGAAATTTGTGAAAACTTTGTGTTTAATTCAATCGGTATCGTAACTTATCTCAATCCATTTATCGGACATCACAATGGTGATATTGTTGGTAAAATTTGTGCACAAACAGGCAAAGGTGTTCGTGAAGTGGTGTTAGAACGTGGTTTACTCACAGAAGCGCAACTAGATGATATTCTTTCTGTTGAAAACTTAATGAACCCAACCTATAAAGCTGCAAAATTTACTGAAGAAGAGTAGTTTTAGCTTAGTTTTATAAACTGACAAGCGGTCGAATTTGCAAAATTTTCTACAAATTCAACCGCTTGTTTTTATTTAAACATTTCAATAATTCTTGAAATATAAACATAGAACGTTATAATTTTTACTATGAATATCGAACACGCAAGTCAAGTATTTGGTACGCTCAATTCGCCGATCAGACTACAAATTTTTCAGAAGCTTGCTGCTCAAGGCAGTAAAGGAATGATTGCTGGAGAATTGGCTAAGCAGTTGGGTATTGCACCGAATAACCTTTCTTTTCATCTAAAAACATTGGCTACCGCCGGCTTAATTCATAGCCAACAAGCGGGTAGATTTGTGCATTATTATGCAAATTTAGCACTTATGATGGAGCTGGTGGCTTTTTTAACTACGAATTGTTGTAAAGAAAGCGATGATCCGAATTGCAAATTTTGTGGGTGAATGTCCACAAAATTTTTTACCTTAACATTTCAATAAATATTGAAATATTGGAGAAAATATGGAAAAAGTTACGATTTATCATAATCCCAAATGTGGCACATCTCGTAATACATTAGCGTTAATCCGCCACTTAGGCATTGAGCCAACGATTATTCACTACCTCGAAACGCCTCCCGATGAGATGACACTACGAAACTTAATTTCAGAAATGGGGATTTGTGTGCGGGATCTGCTTCGGACGAATGTACCACCCTATGAAACATTAAATTTAAGCCGTATGGAATTGAGTGATGACGAACTAATTGCTGCGATGCTTGCTGAACCGATTTTAATAAATCGTCCGATTGTTATCACAAGCAAAGGTGTTCGACTTTGTCGTCCGTCTGAAAAATTTTTGGAAATCTCACCGGTTTCATTGAATAAACCTTTTATTAAAGAAGATGGTGAAATAATTAATAATTTAGAAACAACTTAGGGGTAAGAATTTTTTATGCAACAAACTTTAAAACAACAATGGTTTTCTAATATTCGAGCAGATTCCCTTTCCGGGCTGGTCGTTGCACTAGCTTTAATTCCTGAAGCGATTGCTTTTTCCATTATTGCGGGCGTAGATCCGAAAGTCGGTTTATATGCATCATTTTGTATTGCGGTGGTAATCAGCTTTGCCGGCGGACGACCGGCTATGATCTCGGCAGCTACCGGTGCAATGGCGTTAGTTATGGCATCACTAGTGAAAAGTCACGGTTTAGAATATCTATTGGCAGCCACAATTTTAACCGGGGTAATTCAAATTATTGCCGGGTTCTTAAAATTAGGGTCATTAATGCGTTTTGTTGCAAGAGCTGTGGTAGTTGGTTTTGTAAACGCATTAGCGATTTTAATTTTTCTTGCCCAATTACCAGAGTTAACCAATGTTACTTGGCATACTTACGCACTGGTTGCGGCGGCATTGGGAATTATCTATCTTTTTCCTTATTTGCCTAAAATCGGCAAAATATTGCCATCACCTCTCGTTGCGATCGTTGTACTGACTATTGTTAGCTATTTTATGGGGCTAGATGTACGTACTATCGGAGATATGGGGGAATTACCGGATAGCCTGCCGGTGTTTTTATTACCGAATATTCCGCTTAATTTAGAGACGTTATTAATCATTTTACCTTATTCGTTAAGTTTGGCGGCAGTCGGTTTGCTTGAGTCATTAATGACGGCAACCATTGTTGATGAAATGACCGAAACAGAAAGTGATAAAAATAGAGAATGTAAAGGGCAAGGTATTGCCAATATTGCTTGTGGTTTTATGGGCGGAATGGCAGGTTGTGCCATGATTGGTCAATCGGTTATCAATGTAAAATCCGGCGGAAGAACACGACTTTCTACCTTTTTAGCCGGTATCTATTTATTAATTATGGTTGTATTTTTGGCGGATATTCTAAAAATTATCCCAATGCCAGTATTGGTTGCGGTAATGATTATGGTATCTATCGGTACATTTAACTGGCAATCAATTAGAGATTTAAAAACGCATCCGATAGGCTTTAATGCAGTAATGTTGGTTACGGTATCCGTAGTGGTTTATACCCATAATTTAGCATTGGGCGTTTTTGCCGGCGTATTGCTGGCAGCATTGTTCTTTGCCAATAAAATCGGACGTTATATGCTGATTAAATCATTACCGACAGAGAATGATTCTGTGCTTGCATACGGCGTTATCGGACAAGTATTTTTTGCCTCGTCTGATGATTTTATTAATAGTTTTACTTATGACAATCCGGCAGTTAAGCAAGTGAGTATCGATCTCACCCACGCACATTTTTGGGATGTTACGGGAATCGCTGCTTTGGATAAAGTGGTACTTAAATATCGTAAAGCCGGTGTAGAAGTTGAAGTATTCGGTTTAAATGAAGCGAGTCAAACGCTTGTTGATAAATTTGGTGTACATGATAAATCCGAAGATGTCGATATTGTATTTAATCATTAATAAGGGAATAAAATGGGGATCTTTGAGCGTTTTTTAACAATTTGGGTTGCCTTAGCTATTACAGCTGGAGTTGCATTAGGTGTAGCATTTCCGCAAGCGGTCGAAAAAGTAGCATTATTGGAAATTGCACATATTAATTTGCCAGTAGCGGTATTAATTTGGCTGATGATTTACCCGATGATGATTCAAATTGACTGGTCAGCAATCAAAGATGTGGGTAAAAAGCCGAAAGGTTTAGCAATGACGATCGTAGTAAATTGGTTAATTAAGCCGTTTACAATGGCATTAGTCGGCTGGCTATTTTTCCGCTTTTTGTTTGCTTCATGGGTTGAGGCACAAACGGCTCAGGAATATATAGCCGGTATGATTTTACTTGGTGTTGCACCTTGTACCGCAATGGTTTTCGTTTGGTCTCAATTAGTAAAAGGAGACCCGAACTATACTTTGGTGCAAGTATCGGTGAATGACATTATTATGATTTTCGCTTTTGCTCCGATCGCCGGTTTTCTGTTAGGGATGAGTGATATTACGATTCCTTGGGAAACATTGTTATATAGCACACTACTTTATGTGGTGTTGCCGTTAGTTGCCGGCAGTGTCACTCGCAAAATTTTGCTGAAATCTAACCGCTCTATTTCCCAATTCGGCAATAAATTAAAGCCATTTTCGATGATGGGGTTGATCTTAACCGTAGTGTTATTATTTGCATTCCAAGCGGAAACAATCTTAGCCAATCCGCTGATTATTGTACTGATTGCAATTCCGTTATTGGTTCAGACTTACGGTATTTTCTTTCTTAGCCATTTACTCTCGAAATGGTTAAATTTACCGAAAGAAATTTCTGCGCCGGCTTGTTTAATCGGTACCAGTAATTTCTTTGAATTAGCGGTGGCTGTTGCGATTTCACTGTTTGGTTTACATTCCGGCGCAGCTTTAGCAACGGTCGTTGGTGTGTTGGTTGAAGTACCGGTTATGCTGTCGTTAGTCTGGTGGATTAATCGTTATAACACCTAAAAGAAAAGCGGTCGAATTTGCAAAATTTTGTGCAAATTCGACCGCTTGTTTATGGAAGATTAGCTGTTGCTAATGCTTAATTGATCATTTTGATAGTCCACCACAACAGGGCTATTCGGTAATAATTTACCGCTTAAGATCTGTTGTGCAAGTGGATTTTCAAGTTCTTGCTGAATTGCACGTTTAAGCGGTCTTGCGCCGAATAACGGGTCAAAGCCAGCTTTGCCGATATGATCCAACGCATTATCCGTGACTGTCACTTCGTAACCACGTTCCGCAAGGCGAGCGATTAAACGTTGTAATTGAATACGAGCAATTGCACGAATATGCTCTTGACCAAGTGGGTGGAACACCACAGTTTCATCAATACGGTTGATAAATTCAGGGCGGAAATGTTGTCCTACCACTGACATTACCACTTCTTTCATGCTGGCGTAATCCAATTCTGGGTTTTCTTGGATTAAATGCGAACCTAAGTTTGATGTCATAATCACCACCGTATTGCGGAAATCTACCGTACGACCTTGACCATCGGTTAAACGACCGTCATCCAACACTTGAAGCAAGATATTAAACACGTCCGGATGAGCTTTTTCCACTTCATCAAGTAGTACGACCGAATATGGACGGCGGCGAACCGCTTCGGTTAAGTAGCCGCCTTCTTCGTAACCGACATAGCCCGGAGGTGCGCCGACTAAACGAGAAACGCTATGTTTTTCCATAAATTCCGACATATCGATACGTACCATCGCATCAGGATCCTCGAAGAGGAAATTCGCCAAGGTTTTGCAAAGTTCGGTTTTACCGACCCCAGTCGGGCCAAGGAATAAGAATGAACCAATCGGACGATTCGGATCCGACAACCCGGCACGGCTACGGCGAATCGCATTTGCAACGGCTTCAACCGCTTCGTTTTGTCCGATGACACGGCTGTGTAACACTTCTTCCATACGCAACAGTTTTTCTTTCTCGCCTTCCATCATTTTGGAAACAGGAATACCGGTTGCTTTAGAAAGCACTTCTGCAATTTCTTCATCGGTTACTTTGGTACGAAGTAGTTGATTCTCTCCGCCTTCTTCCTCACGTTTAACCGCTTCAGCTAACTGTTTTTCTAATGCCGGAATTTTACCGTATTGTAATTCGGACATTTTTTCGAAGTTACTTTCACGGCGAGCTTGATCCATTTCAATACGGGCATATTCTAACTCAGTTTTGATATGTTGCGTACCGAGTAATGCTGATTTCTCCGCTTTCCAAACTTCTTCCAATTCAGAATATTCACGCTCACGAGCGGTCAATTCTTCATCTAATTTTGCAAGACGTTGGCGACTTGCTTCATCTTCCTCTTTTTGTAACGCTTGGCGTTCCAATTTAAGTTGAATAATACGGCGTTCAAGTTTATCTAACGGCTCAGGTTTAGAATCGATTTCCATACGTAAACTGGATGCGGCTTCATCAATTAAATCGATCGCTTTATCCGGTAATTGACGGTCGGAAATATAACGGTGCGAAAGGGTTGCCGCTGCTACGATTGCTGGGTCGGTAATTTGTACATGGTGGTGAATTTCATAACGTTCTTTCAAGCCACGTAAAATTGCAATCGTATCTTCTACAGTAGGTTCATCCACTAATACTTTTTGGAAACGACGTTCAAGTGCCGCATCTTTTTCGATATATTGGCGATACTCATCTAGTGTAGTTGCCCCAACGCAATGTAATTCACCACGAGCAAGAGACGGTTTGAGTAAGTTACCGGCATCCATTGCGCCGTCCGTTTTACCCGCACCAACCATAGTGTGAATTTCATCAATAAATAAAATAACCTGACCTTCTTCTTTGGCTAATTCATTAAGTACCGCTTTTAGACGTTCTTCAAATTCACCACGATATTTTGCTCCGGCAATTAATGCGCCCATATCGAGGGAAAGCACACGTTTATTTTTTAAACCTTCCGGCACTTCGCCGTTGACGATACGTTGTGCCAAGCCTTCTACGATCGCAGTTTTACCGACCCCAGGTTCACCGATTAATACAGGGTTATTTTTAGTGCGGCGTTGTAAAACTTGTACCGCACGGCGGATTTCTTCATCACGACCGATTACCGGATCTAGCTTGCCAGCTTTGGCTCGTTCGGTAAGGTCAATGGTATATTTTTGAAGGGCTTGTCTGGTTTCTTCTGCGTTTTGATTATTCACGTTTTCTCCTCCTCGAATTTGGCTGATTGCGTTGTTTACTTTCTCTTTAGTTAAGCCAAATTGTTTTAATAATTTGCCTAAATCGCCGTTATCGTCCAGTGCGGCAAGTACAAATAATTCCGATGAAATAAAGCTATCGCCGAATTGTTGTGCCAATTTATCAGATTGATTTAACAGGCGAATCAGTTGTTGTGACGGTTGGGTTGTACCGCCGGATACGGTCGGTAAGCGGTTTAAAATCGTCTCTAATTCACTCAAAATACGTTGCGGTTGCACATTGAGCGCGGTAAATAGTGGGGCGATAGAACCGTCTTGTTGTTTGACTAACGCATAAAGTAAATGTGCCGGTTCAATATAGTTATTATCTTTTCCGATGGCTAAAGATTGGGCTTCTGCAAGAGCTTCTTGCAGTTTGGTAGTAAATTTTTCGAAATTCATATTTTTACTCCTAAATTTCATTAATCTGTATCGAGCAAGATTTATACTCGCTTCAACGCTTTAATAAATGGAGCTAGTCGAATTTATTTCAAGTTAAAATGTGAAAAAGATCACAAAAAAGGAATAAATACCCCCTTATAGGTATTACTTTGTAGTTTTTTTGATTTTCGTCAATAAAACTTATCAGATCTGTTCTTAAAATGTTATCAAGGTAACAGATTGGTTACCTTTTTATTTTCAATCACAACAAATTAGAGGTCAAAATGAAAAAAGTAGCGTTGGCAGTGATGTTAAGTGGTGCGTTATTAGCGGGTTCAGCAGTGGCACATCAAGCGGGTGATGTGGTTGTTCGTGCCGGTGTGGTAAGAGTGAATGCAAATTCAGAATCAACGACTAAAACACCGATTCAAGTAGATTTAAAAGTGAAAAATAACCAACAATTGGGTTTAACGGCAACTTATATGTTTACCGATAATGTTGCGGTAGAGTTATTAGGTGCAACCCCATTCTCGCATAAAATTAATGCAAATGTGCCGGCTTTAGGCGCTGCATCTGGTTTAGGTCGTGTAGCGATTGTGAAACAATTACCGCCAAGCTTATATGCACAATATTATTTCTTTAATGCGGATTCGACAGTGCGTCCGTATGTCGGTGCGGGTTTAAATTACACACGTTTCTTTAATGCGAAATCAACTCACGCAGCGGTAACCAATTTAGAAGTGAAAAAACATTCATTTGCACCGGTTGCAAACCTTGGTGTGGACGTGAAATTAACCGATAAACTTTCTTTCAATGCGGCAGCATGGTACACACGCATTAAAACAACTGCAAAATTTGATGCGTTAGGCGCAAAACACGAAGTGAAATTAAAACTGGATCCGGTTGTATTATTTGCTGGCTTTGGTATCAACTTCTAACAAAGAATGTAAGCAAACGGCTATTTAGTCATCTCTCTACACAATAACCGTTTGCCTTATTCTTGGAAGAGGGGCAGGGAGGTCCCTGAATTTTGCATCGATATGTCTGCATAGGTAGTGCATAGATATATTTGAATAAATATGCAAAATTTCAATAAAAAATGACCGCTTATCCAATTGGGTAGGCGGTCATTCTCTTTAGACTTTATAAACAGAAATGATGAATTAGTTTGCTGAGTAATTCTCGGGTCGGCTCAATAAATTTCGTTTCCAAAAATTCATCCGGTTGGTGAGCTTGTTCGATAGATCCCGGACCTAACACTAGAGTCGGGCAAAGCTGCTGAATAAATGGTGCTTCGGTACAATAGTTTACCGCATCGCATTTTTCGCCTAACAGTTTTTCAACCACTTGCACCACTTGTGCGGAATGTTCACACTCATAACCGGGAATACCGTCATGTAAGTGACGAATTTCAATTAGATCGCCGTATTGTTCCAACATCGGTTTCAGATTTTCATTCACCATCGCATATAAATCTTCAACCGATAGATTTGGTAACGGGCGCATATCGAATTGCAATTCACAACACGCACAAATACGATTAATTGCATCGCCGCCGTGGATATTGCCGAAGTTCATTGTTGGATACGGCACTTTAAACAGATCATTATGATATTTTTCACGTAGCTGATTACGCATATTCATCAGATAACCAGTCGCTTGGTGCATTAATTCAATCGCATTAATGCCACGATCCGGATCACTTGAGTGACCACTTTTTCCGGTAATTCTGACCGCTTCACCGACATGGCCTTTATGCGCTCGAATCGGCTTTAAAGAAGTTGGTTCGCCGATAATTGCACAATCAGGGCGAATATGCGTATGTTGGGCGAAAGTTCTGGCGCCAAGCATGGTGGTTTCTTCATCAGCGGTCGCTAGAATACGCAATGGTTTAGTTAGTTTGCTTAAATCAATTTGGCTAACCACATCGACAATAAATGCGAAAAAGCCTTTCATATCTGCTGTACCTAAACCGTAGAATTTGCCGTCTTGTTCTGTTAATGCGAACGGGTTGAAAGTCCATTTACCTTCGTCAAACGGTACAGTATCGGTATGTCCAGCTAATAATAAACCGCCTTCGCCCTCACCGTAAGTGGCTAATAAATTATATTTATCACGGCTGCCTTCCACTCGGATAATTTCGGTTTTAAAGCCGAAATCGGCAAGCCAAGTTGCCAGTAATTCGATAAGTTGTTTGTTAGATTGATCTTCCGCCGCTTCTAAACTGGAAATAGTCGGCAGCGCAATTAAATTGCGGTAACGTTCGATAAATTTTGTGTTTGCCATAATACTTTCTCTTTTTATTTACGTTTTAACATTGCTAGACCGGCGAGAATTTCCCAAATCATAATTGCATAGATAGCTATTCGCTCAAGTATTGGTGTTAGTATATTTGGGAAAAAGATTGTTATGAGTACGCAAAATACGCCGATTGTACCGGCTTGAATACTAAAACGGCGTAGCCAGACAAGCTGCGGTTTAACAATATCAATTCCCACCATAATAATTGCTAAGTTACCGAATAAATAGGTTAGACTTGCCCCTAAATTTTGTAACCCTCCGGCAGTGATTTTAGCTTGTGATGAAGGGATTAGGCTCATTCCGATACTAAAGAAAGCCGCAAAAATAAGCGCTAATAACCAATATTTACGACGAGATAGCTGCACGATCACGGCAAGATATGCAATTACAAAAGCTAATCCCTGTAAGCTAAAAACCGCATTCATCACTTGCGATAACGGTGAAAAGGTATTGGTTTTTCCATCAATAATCGTGCCGAAAGGGATAAGTAACTCTAACACTGTATGTCGAATATAACTGATGAGTGATGATTCGCTAAAGAGGTTAACCACAAACTCGGCAAACAGGTAGAACACGCCCATAAATGAAAGCAGGGCGGCTAATAAAACAACAATAAAACGGCCACAACCGCGAATGAGCGGGTGCATAAAAAACGGATACACGGCAACCCCAAATGATCCGTTGTTAAAAAAGTCTTGTAATTGACGTGAAACTTCAACGATTTTATTTGCAAAAATTCGAAGAAAAGCGACCGCTTTTTCTGCAAAGGCTGTTTTCATGTCTGTTCCTGAATTATTGAGTGATAAGCGTGTAAATCGCTCCAACAAATAGCAGTAAAATAATAGCGAGCAATAACAGTTCCGACTTAGTTAGCTGTAATTTACCGGTATTTTTATAACGTGCGTGGAAAAATAAAAGAACGCCCGGCATATATAACACAACCGATAATAATAAGTAGTCTAACCCCGCAGCATAAACAATCCATAAACCGTAAATTGACGCCATCGCACCAGTCAGTTTGATATACCATGCTTCGTTTTGTTTTATTGCCACTTTGAATAAATAAGCGCCGACTAAGAAATAAGGCACCAAAATCATCGTAGTCGAAAGCTGAATTAGCATACTGTAGCCTTTGCCGGTAAACAAAACAAGCAATAGACTAATTTGAATCGTAATATTGGTTAACCATAAACCGGCAATCGGTGTGCCGTTAATATTGGTACGGTTTAATAATTTCGGGAATACTTTGGTTTTTGCCGCTTGGTAAGGGATTTCCGATGAAAACATCGTCCAGCTCATATAAGAAGCTAATACCGACACAATCAAGCAGAAAGTGATAATGATCTTACCGCCAGCGCCCATCATTTGTTCCATTAAACCTGCCATAGACGGGTTCGGCATTTCGGCAATCACTTCACGAGGGAGAATACCAAGCGATAATACCGTAATCGACACATAGAGAACCAAGGTAATCAAAATACCTAGAATGGTGGCTAAGCCGACATCACTTTTCTTTTTCGCGTGAGCGGAGAGTACCGAAGCACCTTCTACACCGACAAATACCCAAAGCGTGATCAGCATCGTACCTTTTACTTGTTCTAAGGTACTTTCACCCAATTTGCTGCCGTTGAAATCTTGTATAAATTGTTCAGGTGAGAAGAACCAAATCGCTAAGCCGATAAATAAGAATAGCGGTAAAGTTTTAACAATCGTTGCAACTAAATTCACAAATGCAGCTTCTCGGATGCCTCGTGCAATCAGATGATGGACTAACCAAACAATTGCCGAAGCACCTAAAATGGAAGCGACAGTATTGCCTTGCCCAAAAATGATATGGTTTTCACTATCAACAAAAGTTCCCAACCCTTCAAAAGCGACGACTAAGTAGCCTACGCTGCCTATCGCAGTACAGAGCCAGTAACCCCAAGCCGATACGCCACCGATAAAATCACCGAACCCTTCACGAGCGTAGGTGTAAATGCCGCCCTCTAACTCAGGTTTAATACGAGAAAGGAAGAAGAAAGATAAGCCTAAAAAAATGATACCGACACCGGTAATTAACCAGCCGATCAATAGCGCTTGCGCACCGGCAACCTCCGCCATATTTTGCGGAAGGCTAAAAATACCGGAACCGATCATAGAGCTGAGTACTAATGCGGTTAAAGAAAAGAGACCGATTTTGCCTTTTGACATGCAATGTCCTTATAATTGTTATTCACACAAACTGCATAATTTAGCATAAAAATAAAAAATCCCCTAATGTTGAAACATTAGAGGATATTATCTTTTTAGCCCCAATCAACGTTGGTGAAACTGTTATAAACCGCCCAAATAAACAAGATGCCAATAAGCACTAATAAAATTTTCTCAAAAGTCGAGAGATTTAATGCTTTTCCTTGGTGTTGATAGCGTGAGTAAAGGAATAAGCCAATGCCGGGCGCATAAAGTAATACCGACAATAATAAGTAATCTAAACCCGCCGCATAGACAATCCATAAACCGTAAATTGATGCGATAAAACCGGTCAGTTTTATATACCACGCTGAATTTTGTTGGAATGACAGTTTCAATAAATATGCACCGATTAAGAAATAAGGTACAAGGATCATTGAGGTCGAAATTAATAATAAGGCGTTGTAGCTTTTACCGGTTAATAACACAAGGAATAAACAGAATTGCACCACAAAACCGGTAAACCACAGTGAATTAATCGGCACTTCATTCGCATTCAATTTATCTAAAATTTTCGGGAATGCACCGTTTTTAGCACCACGATAAGGCACTTCTGCCGAATACATTGTCCAGCTTACATAAGAAGCAAGCACCGACACAATTAAGCAAAAAGTAATTAAAATCTTACCGCTTGAGCCAATCATCGTTTCTAATAAACCTGCCATTGACGGGTTTGACATCTCCGCAATCGTTTCACGCGGTAAAATGCCGAGTGAAAGCACGGTAATTGCAATATATAAAACTAATGCGATCAGAATCCCAAGTACGGTCGCCAAACCCACATCACTTTTCTTTTTAGCGTGAGCAGATAACACGGAAGCCCCTTCCACACCGGTAAATACCCAAAGGGTAATCAACATCGTGTTTTTCACCTGTTCCGACACACTGTTATTTAATGCTGTACCTTGTAAATCTTGGTTAAACGTTTCGCCTTTGAAATACCAAATCGCTAAACCGATAAATAACACGAGTGGGAATACTTTCACAAAAGTTGCAATCAAGTTTACCGTCGCCGCTTCTTTAACACCGCTAGCTACCAAAGCGTGAACTAACCACACGATAATTGAAGCACCGATAAAAGACGCAAGCGTATTGCCTTGTCCGAAGATAATATTGGTTTCCGAATCGGTAAACGAACCAATTCCCTCAAACGCTACCACTAAATAGCCGACAATCCCGATCGTCGCACACAACCAGTAACCCCAAGCGGAGAGAAAGCCAACTAAATCGCCAAAGCCTTCACGTGCATAAGTATAAATACCGCCATCTAAATCCGGACGCAGACGAGAAATAAAGAAGAAAGAAAGCCCGAGGAAAATAATTCCGATGCCGGTAATGATCCAGCCGAGAATTAACGCTTCACCACCAGCGACTGCCGCCATATTCTGCGGTAGGCTGAAAATCCCAGAACCAATCATCGAACTGAGCACCAGTGCGGTTAAAGAAAGTAACCCAATTTTTTTGTTTGACATAATTGCCCTTATTTTGATGTTGTGCTTGATACAAGCAGTTAAATTTTGCGGATGTTTTGCAAAAAACTTGCCAATTTTGACCGCTTATTCGGTTATTTTAAATTTTTAGCCAGTGTGTTGATATATTCGATCCCGATACCGCAACAACCACCGACAATCGTTGCGCCTTGTGCCGTCCATTTTTGCGCCCACGCAAGATAGGCTTCAGGATCTAAATCTTTACGCACTTCGTCTAAACCGTCATTGGCGGTTGCATCTTTCGGTTGTGGCGCAAACGCATTTGCATACGCACCGGTTTGGATATGTGTCACATTTTTTTCTTTTAGAATAGATTGGGTTATTGCTAGTGCTTGCTCAATCACTTCCGGCTGGCAGCAGTTAAATAAAATCGCATCAACGTCTAATTCCACCATTTTTTCAATCGCAAGGGCTACTGGTTCACCAGAGCGTAATTGTGGCTCGGGTGTTGGCTCATCATCGGTTAATGTAAACGAAACCCAAAGCGGGCGGTTATCTTTTGGCAATAAAGGCTTAATCGAAGTCGGTTCGATAATCGCACTTTGTGTTTCACATAACCAAATATCCACGTAAGGCGAAAGGCCGTCAATAATCGGTTGGGCGATTTCGGCAAAACGATCCGCTTGAATCAAGTCAGCACGGTAAGAGCCGAACATCGGCGGTAATGAACCGGCTATTTTTGCAGATTTTCCGCTATTTTTAACCGCTTGTTTGGCTAAACGCCCAGCTAAATCGGCAAGCATTTTACCGTCCACACTAAAACGTTGTTCGCCGATATGAAACGGCACAACCGCATAGCTATTGGTTGTAATCACTTCTGCGCCGTTTGCGATAAAATCTTCATGGACTTGTTGCACCGCAGACGGTTTTTCATAAAGGGATAAAGCCGACCATTCAGGTTGTTTAAAAGGTGCGTTCAAACGCATTAACTCACGGCTCATACCGCCGTCTAAAATTGTGATTGCCATATTTTGCCCCATAAAATCATTTAGAAGTAAAGTTGAAAAATAGTTTGCCTTAGATGCTCAAAAAATATATTATAGACGTCTAGATGGAAAAACTTCCAAAAGAATTTAATATAAGCGGTCGAATTTTGCAAATATTTTGTGATTTTTGACCGCTTGTAAATTTTAATGAGGGAGCAACGCTCCTGCCTATATAAAGGTATAACCAAAGGATAATTACAATGGCGATTAATTTATTTACTTCAGAATCAGTATCAGAAGGACATCCGGATAAAATTGCAGACCAAATCTCGGATGCGGTGTTAGATGAAATTTTAAAACAAGACCCGAAAGCGCGTGTGGCGTGTGAAACTTATGTAAAAACCGGTATGGCGTTAGTTGGTGGTGAAATCACCACGTCTGCATGGGTGGATATTGAAAACTTAACCCGTCAAGTGATCTGCGACATCGGCTATACCCATTCGGATATGGGCTTTGATGCACATTCTTGTGCGGTATTAAATGCGATTGGTAAACAATCTCTGGATATTAACCAAGGTGTTGACCGTGCGGATCCGTTAGAGCAAGGCGCAGGCGACCAAGGTATTATGTTCGGTTATGCAACCAATGAAACCGATGTATTAATGCCGGCACCGATTACATACGCTCATCGTTTAATGGAACAACAAGCGAAAGTACGTAAATCTGGCAAATTAGACTGGTTACGTCCGGATGCGAAAAGCCAATTAACCTTCGCTTACGAAAATAACAAAATCGTAGGGATTGATGCGGTGGTGCTTTCAACTCAACACGCTGAACACGTTTCACAAAAAGATTTAGTGGAAGGTGTGATGGAAGAAATCATCAAGCCGGTATTGCCAAGCGAATGGTTAAGCCAAAACACCAAATACTTCATTAACCCGACTGGTCGTTTCGTGATTGGCGGCCCAATGGGTGACTGTGGTTTAACCGGCCGTAAAATTATCGTAGATACTTACGGTGGTGCGGCTCGTCACGGTGGCGGCGCATTCTCTGGTAAAGACCCGTCAAAAGTTGACCGTTCGGCAGCATACGCAGCACGTTATGTAGCAAAAAATATCGTGGCGGCAGGTTTAGCGGATCGTTGTGAAATCCAGCTTTCTTATGCAATCGGTGTAGCGGATCCGACATCAATCATGGTGGAAACGTTCGGCACAGGTAAAGTTTCAAATGAAACATTAGTGAAATTAATCTACCAAAACTTTGATTTACGTCCATACGGCTTAATCAAAATGTTAGATTTAATCCGTCCGATTTACCGTGAAACTGCAGCTTACGGTCACTTCGGTCGTGAACACTTCCCATGGGAACAAACAGATAAAGCGGAAGCATTACGTGCAGGCGCAGGCTTATAATTAAGCGATAACAAGC
This sequence comes from Actinobacillus suis ATCC 33415, assembly GCF_000739435.1. Taxonomy (NCBI): domain Bacteria; kingdom Pseudomonadati; phylum Pseudomonadota; class Gammaproteobacteria; order Pasteurellales; family Pasteurellaceae; genus Actinobacillus; species Actinobacillus suis. The sequence continues at coordinate 1,276,929 of NZ_CP009159.1, read as the reverse complement.
GGTGTGATTTTGTAAAAATTTTGCAAAATTACACCGCTTTTTTATTATTTATAAGTAGTGGAAAAGGGAGTAGCGGAATGTTCGATAGCCATATTCATTTAGACCAACTTGAAGCAAGCCAAATAGAACAGATAGTTAGCGATCCTTTACTGCAAGGCGTATTGGCGGTCAGTACCGATTTAGCGAGTGCGGAAACGTTATTAGCATTAAAACAAAAATTTCCGAAAATCCAAATTGCGGCAGGTTTTCATCCCGAACAGGTATTAATTGATGATAAACAGCAGCAAGTGTTATTTGATTGGATTGTAAAAAATCAAGCGAATTTGACCGCTATCGGTGAAGTAGGATTACCGCATTATCTAAAAAGGCAGAATCCTAAGCTAGATTATCGGCCCTATCTTGCCTTATTGGAACAATTTGTTGCATTAAGCAAGCGGTTAAATTTACCGTTAAATTTGCATATCGTGCATGATGATGTGGCGATAATGCTGGATTTGCTGGAGAAATACCAAATTCAACACGCTCATTTCCATTGGTTTAAAACCGATGATGATTCGCTTGAACGTTTTCTTCGTACCCCTTATTTCGCCAGTGTTACACCGGATATTTTATGGAATCTGAAAACGCAAAAAATCGCCCAAAACTTACCGCTTGATCGTTTGCTGATTGAAACCGACAGCCCGTGGCAACACGAAAGTTTAGAAAATGCGAGTATTTCACAGCAATTACAAGCAATATTGGCGCAATTAGCGAAATTAAGAACAGAGTCAGAAAGTACAATGCACACACAAATTAGGCGGAATTATCAGCGGTTATATGGGGTAGTATAAGAAAATGGAATATTCGTGCAGCACAGAAAAACGGTGCAATTTTTGCAGAATTAGCAAAAATTACACCGCTTGTTATTTGAGGAAAATCTTACTTTTTATTCGCCTTTAGCATTGCCATTAGGTTGGCGATATTGGCTGAAGTTTTTTCGACTTTCTGTTCTTCGGTCATTTTCGGTTTTTCACTTTCCCAAACTAAATCGTCTTGTGGTAATTCAAGTAAGAAGCGACTTGGTTCTGGTTTGATAATTTCACCGTACTGGCGGCGTTCTTTACAGAGTGAAAATGTCAGCGTTTGTTGCGCTCGAGTAATACCTACGTAAGCAAGACGGCGTTCTTCCTCGACATTATCCTCATCAAGGCTGGTTTGGTGCGGCAAAATGCCTTCTTCCATACCAACTAAGAAAACGTGCGGAAATTCCAAACCTTTTGAAGCGTGCAGTGTCATTAATTGCACTTGGTCCGCTTCATCATCGTCTTCACCACGTTCTAGCATATCACGTAGTGTCAGGCGATTTACCACTTGTACTAACGTCATCGGTTCTTCGATTTCATCGCCTTCCAGCATACCTTGCACCCATTCAAACAGCGTTTGCACATTACGGCTTTGCATTTCTGCCGCTTTCGGCGAAGTAGCCGTTTCATACAAATAGGCTTCGTATTGAATTTTTGCCAATAAATCTTTTACCGCTTCAATCGGATCAGAACGTTCTGCTTGATCGGCAATTTCGACAATCCAACGGGCAAAATCTTGCAGTGCTTGATAGGGCTTGGGTGTCAGGCGTTGAATCAACTCAAAATCGAAAATCGCTTCAAACAAGCTGACCTGTTTTTCATTGGCAAGTAAGCCCAATTTTTCCAGCGTTACCGCACCGATTTCCCGTTTTGGCGTATTAACAATACGTAAAAATGCCGCATCATCGTCTTGATTCACTACTAAACGCAAGTAAGCCATCATATCTTTAATTTCGGCACGGGCGAAAAATGACGTTCCCCCGGAAATTTTATAGGGGATACGGTTTTGCATCAGCAATTTTTCCAGCAAGCGAGACTGATGATTACCACGATATAAAATCGCATAATCTTTGTATTTAGTTTTGTTGGAAAAACGATGGGCAATCAATTCCCCGACAATACGTTCCGCTTCGTGTTCTTCATTTTTTGCTTCGATAACATTTAATTTTTCGCCTTCGCCTAAATTCGAAAATAAGCGTTTTTGGAAAATATGATCATTGTTATCAATCAAAATATTGGCACAATGCAAAATGCGTTGGCTGGAACGGTAGTTTTGCTCCAGTTTAATCACTTTCAAATCAAAATCTTCACGTAAACGTTGCATATTTTCCGGCTTTGCACCACGCCATGAATAGATTGATTGGTCGTCATCACCTACCACAGTGAAATTTGCCTCATTGCCTACTAATAATTTGATCAGCTCATATTGGCTAGTATTGGTATCTTGGTATTCATCCACCAGTAAATAGCGGACTTTCTGCTGCCAACGGGTTTTCGCTTCCGGAAATTGGCGGAACAGCAATACCGGCAGCATAATTAAATCGTCAAAATCAAGCGCATTGTAAGCTTTTAACTGATTTTGGTAGAGCTGATAAAAATGCGAAAACACACGTTCACGCTCATCTCGCACACGTGTTAATACCATTTCGGGCGAAAGCAGATCGTTTTTCCAGTTGGAAATAGTAGAAATCAATGCTTTGAGTAAATCTTTATCTTCCGCCACATTTTCCGGTAACAAATGTTTGAGTAATGCGAGTTGATCGTGTTCATCAAACAACGTCATACCGGATTTGAAACCCAGTAATTTGTACTCACGTTTTAAAATTTCAAAACCGAGGGTATGGAAGGTTGAAATGGTTAGCCCTTTGCTGTTTTCTTTACCGATAGAATGGGCAACACGCTCACGCATTTCACGTGCCGCTTTGTTGGTAAAGGTTACCGCTGCGATTTGTTTTGGCAAGTAACCGCAATGAGCTATCAGATGGGCGATTTTATTAATAATAACACGTGTTTTACCCGAACCAGCTCCGGCTAGTACCAGACAAGCCCCCGTGACATATTCCACCGCTTGTTGTTGTTGATCATTTAATTTCATTTTATCTACTTTTATTTATTTTATTTTCAGCCACTTTTTAAACTGCGATATTCTAGCCGAAAGACAACAAGCGGTCGAATTTCTTTAGAATTTTGCGATCTGCATCGAATAACTAAAATCAATTTCTTGTTCAATAAATACTCATGGATAAATAATCAATTAGCGTTGAAATTTGTACCGGGTACGTTATACTAAGGATGAAAGATGAATTCTGATGAATATTTAACCTTTGTTGAGGTTGGTACATTCGAGGAAGATCGTAAGCAATTAATGGCAGACGATGAGTACCAATTATTCCAAGCATATTTATTAGAGCATTACGAATTAGGGGATTTTATTTCCCATACAGGTGGTTGCCAAAAGATCAGGTGGCGCTTACCGGAAAATAATAAGGGGAAAAGTGCTGGTGTTCGAATTATCTATTATGTTAGAAGTTTAACAGGGCGAATTTACCTAATTACTATGTATGGAAAAAGCGAAAAAGTTAATCTAAATGCTCGAGAAAAAGCGATTATGAAGAAAATTATTTCGAGATTAATAGGAGAGTAGAAGGATGGAAAAACGTTTATTTGAGCGCCTTGTACAAGGATTAGAAGAAATGGTTGCTATTGAAAAAGGTGAGGTGGAAGTACCATCGCATCGCATCCATGCACATAAAATTCCAAATACTAAGGCGATTCGTACACAACACCATTTGAAACAGGCAGAATTTGCACAGCTGTTAGGTGTCAGTACCAATTTGGTGCAATCTTGGGAAATCGGCAGACGAGTCCCTAATGGAGCGGCAAGAAAATTATTGGCGATTATCGAACAACAACCGAATTTAGTCCCTTTGCTACAATCTCTCTAAACAAGATTAAAACACCGCTTTATGGCGGTGTTTTGTGTTTTATGCGGTAGTTAACCTATGAGCCGATAAAATTGAAACTACAAATTTAGCGAAATTTTTTGAGGCAACCGTTTGCAAAAAAATTTTAAAATTTGACCGCTTGTTAAACGGTTTTTGTCCAAAATAAATTCCTTAAAAATCAAATTTTTGCTTTTAAAATTGAGCTGTTCGCTATATCATTAACAGTTAGTTTTTAGCGTATAGTTACGCACACTCGCCCTGAAAATAATTCAGATTTTGCATTTTAATTTTATGCCCTAGGGGGAATACAAAAGTAGATGGAAAAGTTAGAACAAAAACCAATCATCGAACTACGCAATGTTACTAAAAGCTACGGTAGCAAAACGATTCTTAAAGATTTAAATTTAACCATTAATGATGGTGAATTTTTGACTATTTTAGGTCCTTCAGGTTGTGGTAAAACAACAGCATTACGTTTAATTGCGGGCTTTGAAGACTTGACTGAAGGTTCGATCATTCTTGATGGTCAAGATGTATCTAACGTTCCTGCTGAACAACGCCCTGTAAATACGGTTTTCCAAAGCTATGCGTTATTCCCGCATATGACGATTTTTGAAAACGTTGCTTTCGGTTTACGTATGCAAAAAGTGCCGAATGACCAAATCAAACCTCGTGTAATGGAAGCGTTACGTATGGTGCGTTTGGAAGACCGTGCGGAACAAAAACCAGCTCAGCTTTCAGGCGGTCAGCAACAACGTATTGCCATCGCGCGTGCGGTAGTGAATAAGCCTAAAGTTTTATTATTGGATGAATCGCTTTCAGCGCTTGACTATAAACTGCGTAAAGAAATGCAGAACGAGCTAAAAGCATTACAACGCCAATTAGGTATTACCTTTATTTTCGTTACACACGATCAAGAAGAAGCATTAACTATGTCTGATCGTATTATCGTAATGAACGGCGGTAAAATTGCGCAAGACGGTACGCCTCGTGAAATTTATGAAGAACCGAGCAATTTATTCGTAGCTCGTTTTATCGGCGAAATCAACGTATTTGATGCAACCGTGATTGAACGTGTGGACGCTCGCAATGTTAAAGCGAATGTAGAAGGCCGTATTTGTAATATTAAAGTTGAAGATATGGATGTGACGCCAAATCAACAACTCAAAGTGCTTTTACGTCCGGAAGATATTGTTATTGAAGAATTAGACGAAGACGAAAGCTCAAAAGCGATTATCGGTCATATTATCGATCGTAATTATAAAGGTATGACACTAGAGTCAAGCGTACAGTTAGATCATAACGGTATGAACGTATTAGTAAGCGAATTCTTCAATGAAGACGATCCGAATATCGATCACGAAGTTGGTCAAAAAGTGGCATTGACATGGCACGAAGGCTGGGAGGTTGTACTCAATAATGAAGATTGCTAGTAACAAATTCCAAGCTGGAACAGTTTCAGTTATCTTCGGTTGGTTGTTACTTTTTGTACTTGTACCGAACTTATTGGTTCTGTTAATCAGTTTTCTTACTGAAAATCGCCAAAGTGCATACTTTGTTGATTTCGTATTTAGTCTAGATGCATATAAACAGTTGTTCAACGATACTTACGCAACCGTATTGTGGAACTCATTTAAAATGTCTGCGATTGCAACGTTTTTCTGTTTAATTATCGGTTATCCGTTTGCATTTATTATTGCGAAGATGCCGGCGAAATTGCGCCCAATTCTATTGTTTTTAGTTGTATTGCCATTCTGGACAAACTCGCTGATTCGTATCTACGGTATTAAAATTTTCTTAGGCGTGAAGGGCGTATTAAACGAGGCATTATTAGCAATCGGTTTAATTGATGAACCGCTTCGTTTATTAAACTCTGAATTGGCGATTATCATCGGTTTAGTGTATATCTTGTTACCGTTTATGATTTTACCGCTTTATTCTTCAATTGAGAAAATTGACGGTCGTTTATTAGAAGCAGCAAAAGATTTAGGTGCGAATGCGTTCCAACGTTTTGTACGAGTAACCATTCCGCTGACAATGCCGGGTATTGTGGCAGGTTGTTTATTAGTATTATTACCAGCGATGGGGATGTTCTATGTTGCTGACTTATTAGGCGGTGGTAAAACGCCATTAATTGGTAACATTATTAAGAGCTTATTCTTAAATACCAACCAATTTGTTTTAGGTTCGGCAGTAAGTATTGCACTTACCGTGCTAATGGCATTAATGCTATATGTTTATTACCGTGCAAATAAATTATTAAATAAAAAGGTGGAGCTTGAATAATGAAAAAGACATTAAGAAACTTTTTTATGTTCGTGGTGTTTGCCTACCTTTATATTCCGATTATTATTTTGGTGGTAAACTCATTTAATGCAGACCGTTACGGTTTACAATGGAAAGGATTCAGTTGGAACTGGTATGAGCGTTTATTTGCAAACGATACGCTGGTTCATGCAACTATGAATTCATTGACGATTGCATTTTTTGCCGCAACGTTTTCAACTATTTTAGGTGCGTTAACTTCGATTGCGCTATACCGCTATAAATTCCGTGGTAAGCAAATGGTCGGCGGTTTGCTGTTTATCGTCATGATGTCACCGGATATCGTAATGGCAGTTTCATTATTAGTGCTATTTATGATTTTAGGTGTGCAACTTGGTTTTATTTCGTTATTAATTGCGCATATTACTTTCTGTTTGCCTTATGTGGTAATTACCATCTCATCTCGTTTAAGTGATTTTGACGGTAAGATGTTGGAAGCCGCGAAGGATTTAGGCGCAAGTGAAGTAACGATTTTACGTAAAATTATTTTACCGCTGGCATTACCATCGATTATTTCCGGTTGGTTATTAAGCTTTACAATTTCGTTAGATGACGTAGTGGTTTCATCATTCGTTACTAGCCCAAGCTATGAAGTATTACCGTTAAAAATCTTCTCGCTGGTGAAAACGGGTGTGACACCGGAAGTCAATGCGTTAGCAACGATTATGATTATTTTCTCATTGACATTAGTGGTCTTAAGCCAATTAGTGGTAAGAAAAAAAGCATAATTTAATTTGATTAAAAATGGCTCGCTGATTAGCGGGCTATTTTTTTGCAAAAAATTAGCCAAAATAGACCGCTTGTTAGCCTGTTATTCTATACAGTTTTCTGTTATGCTAAGGCAAATTTTTTAGTTTGGAATAAAATCAATGATCGGAAGATTACACGGTAAAATTATTGAAAAACAACCGCCTGAAATGGTAATTGATGTTCAAGGTGTCGGATATGAAGTACTACTGCCGATGACGAGCTTTTACAGCTTGCCGCAAGTCGGTGAAGAAGCCACAATCTTTACGCATTTAGTCGTACGTGAAGATGCACATTTATTATTTGGTTTTGCACAAAAGCAAGATAGAACTTTATTTCGTGAATTGATTAAAACCAACGGTGTAGGGCCTAAATTAGCCCTTGCGATTTTATCGGCGATGTCGGTTTCACAATTTGCGAATGCGGTAGAACATGAAGAATTAGCCAAATTAACTAAAATTCCGGGCATTGGGCGTAAAACAGCCGAGCGTTTATTAGTAGAGCTCAAAGGCAAATTCAAAGGTGTGCCACAAAGTGATTTCTTTGAAGAACATTCGGTGGAAACGATTGTTGCAACACATTCACACGATCCGGCAGATGAAGCCCGTGATGCTTTAGTTGCGTTAGGCTATAAACTCGCTGATGCTGAGAAGATGATTAAGAAAGTGAATAAAGCGGGCGCAACCAGCGAACAATTAATTCGTGAAGCATTAAAAGCCTCTCTTTAAAAAGTAAAAATACCTTAAATGATTGAAGCAGATAGAATAATTAGTGCCTCACCGAAGCGTGAGGAAGAAGTCATCGATCGTGCAATTCGTCCTAAATTATTGGCGGATTATGTCGGTCAGCCGTCTGTACGAGAGCAGATGGAGATCTTTATTAAAGCGGCAAAATTGCGTGATGAGGCGTTAGATCACTTATTGATTTTTGGCCCACCGGGATTGGGTAAAACTACCTTAGCCAATATTGTTGCCAATGAGATGGGCGTGAATATCCGCACAACTTCCGGACCAGTACTGGAGAAAGCGGGCGATCTAGCGGCAATGTTGACCAATTTAGAGCCTTATGACGTATTATTTATTGATGAGATCCACCGCTTATCACCAGCAATTGAAGAAGTGCTTTATCCGGCGATGGAAGATTATCAGCTGGATATTATGATTGGCGAAGGGCCGGCGGCACGTTCAATTAAACTGGATTTACCGCCGTTTACCTTAGTAGGAGCAACCACCCGTGCCGGTTCACTGACTTCTCCGTTACGTGACCGCTTTGGTATTGTACAGCGTTTAGAGTTTTACTCGGTGGATGATTTAACCTCGATCGTAAAACGTAGTGCCGATTGCTTAAACTTAAATTTATCGCCGGATGGTGCTTATGAAGTGGCTCGCCGCTCACGAGGTACACCACGTATTGCCAACCGTTTATTACGCCGTGTGCGAGATTATGCCGATGTACGTAATAACGGTGTGATTACCTCTGATATTGCTAAACAAGCGTTGGCGATGCTTGATGTGGATTCCGAAGGCTTTGACTTTATGGACATCAAGTTACTGCAAGCGATTGTGGAACGTTTTGACGGAGGCCCGGTCGGCTTAGATAACTTAGCCGCAGCGATAGGCGAAGAGCGAGATACGATTGAAGACGTACTTGAGCCTTATTTGATTCAGCAAGGTTTTTTACAACGAACGCCGCGAGGACGTATCGCTACCAGCCGAACTTATGCGCATTTAGGTATCGCTAAGCTTGATTAAATTTAGACAAGCGGTCGAATTTCACCAAGATTTTGCAAACTGTTTTTGCAATTTTTTCGGAAAATTTGACCGCTTGTTGTTTATTTGTGCTTGAAGCATATTTACAAAATATACGATTTCAGTTACTAATTAGTTATTCTTAATTAAAAGGGAGGATTGCTAATGCTGAAATTTATTATTAGGCGTATATTGGAAGCCATTCCAACACTTTTCATTCTAATTACCTTTTCATTTTTTCTGATGCGGCTTGCCCCGGGCAGTCCGTTTACCTCTGAAAAAGCTTACCCGCCTGAAGTGATGGCAAATATTGAAGCGAAATATCATCTTAATGAACCGCTTTATAAACAATATCTTATCTATATGGATAATCTTGCCCATGGTGATTTTGGCCCTTCTTTTAAATATAAAGATCAATCGGTTAATGATTTAATTGCTTCGGCATTTCCTGTTTCGATTAAATTAGGCGTAGTCGCATTTATTTTAGCAGTGATCATCGGTTTAACCGCCGGTATTGTAGCGGCACTAAAACAAAATAGTAAATGGGATTACATCGTGATGGGATTCGCCATGACCGGGGTAATTATGCCGAGTTTCGTATTTGCGCCGCTGCTGGTTTTATTTTTTGCGATTCATTTACAATGGCTTCCGGCAGGTGGCTGGAACGGCGGTCAACTCTATTATATGGTGCTACCGGTACTTTCGCTTACCATTGGTTATGTTGCCGGACTTGCTCGTATCACCCGTGGTTCAATGATAGAAATTCTCCATTCAAATTATATTCGCACGGCAAAAGCCAAAGGCGTGCCAATGCGGAAAATCATTTTTAAACACGCCTTAAAACCTGCATTAATACCTGTCATTACTTATCTTGCGCCCGCCTTTGTCGGCATTATTACCGGTTCAATGGTGATTGAAAGTGTCTTCGGCTTACCGGGATTAGGTCAGCTATTTGTAAACGGTGCTTTAAATCGAGACTATTCTTTAGTGTTGAGCTTAACCGTATTGGTTGGCACTTTAACCATTGTATTTAATGCGATTGTAGATATTTTATATGCGGTGATTGACCCGAAAATTCGTTATAGCTAGGAAGGAAATATGCAAATAGATAAAAACCAAAACTTTTCGGAAAATCTCGCTTCAGCTAATACAGCAATGGTGTTGGAAGGGCGTAGCTTATGGCAAGATGCCCGTCGTCGTTTTTTTCGTAATAAAGCGGCAGTTGCCAGTTTATTTATGCTGTTATTAATCGTGCTATTTATCACTTTTGTGCCGATGTTAATGCCGTTTAGCTACGAAGATACCGATTGGAATATGATGAGTGCCGCACCGGATTTTGAATCCTTGCATTATTTTGGCACAGATGCTTCAGGACGAGATCTGATGGTGCGTGTCGCTATGGGCGGTAGAATATCGCTGATGGTTGGTATTGCCGGTGCTTTGGTCGCTGTGGTTATCGGTACTATTTACGGTGCTATTTCAGGCTATGTGGGCGGCAAAGTAGATAGCGTAATGATGCGTTTTCTTGAAATTTTAAGCTCATTTCCGTTTATGTTCTTCGTCATTTTATTGGTGACCTTATTTGGGCAAAATATTTTCTTAATTTTTGTCGCAATCGGTATGATCGCTTGGCTAGGGCTGGCTCGTATCGTTCGAGGACAAACATTAGCGCTTAAAAATAAAGAATTTATTGAAGCGGCAATTGTGTGCGGTGTTTCTCGCCGTCAGATTATTTGGCGTCATATCATTCCGAATGTGCTTGGCTTAGTGGTTGTATATGCTTCGCTAGAAGTGCCTTCACTGATTTTATTCGAATCATTTTTAAGTTTCTTAGGGTTAGGGACTCAAGAACCAATGAGCAGTTGGGGCTCGTTACTAAGCGATGGCGCAGCTCAGATGGAAACTTCTCCTTGGTTGCTTGGATTTCCGGCTTTTTTCCTTTGCTTAACGCTATTTTGTTTCAATTTTATTGGTGATGGTCTGCGTGATGCATTAGATCCAAAAGATAAATAACAACAGGAGTGAAGGATGAAATTATTAGAAGTTAAAAATTTAGACGTATATTTAAAAGCGGAAGATCGTTTTTCACATACGGTACGTTCCGTGTCTTTTACGCTGGAAAAAGGGCAGACTCTTGCCATTGTCGGTGAGTCAGGTTCCGGTAAATCGGTCACCTCGATGTCAATTATGCAATTGTTGCCGAAAAATATTGTGCAATATGGCAAACATTCCCAAATTATATTTGAAGATAAGGATATTTTGGCGCTTACGGAAGCCGAAATGCAAGCAATACGAGGCGATCGTATCGGGATGATTTTCCAAGAGCCGATGACCTCTTTAAATCCCTATATGCCGATTGGTGAACAAGTTGCGGAAGCAGTGACGACGCATACGCCCAATATGACCAAACAAGAGGCGGAAGCGTTGACCTTAGCGGCATTACAGAAAGTAAAAATTCCACATGCGGAAAAGAAATTAAAGTGTTATCCGCACGAGTTTTCCGGTGGACAGCTACAACGCATTATGATTGCGATGGCAATTATTAATAAACCGGATTTATTGATTGCTGATGAGCCGACTACTGCATTGGATGTCACGACACAGGCGGAAATTTTAGATTTAATGCTGGAATTACAAACTGAAATGGGCATGGCGATTATCCTCATTTCGCACGACCTGCGTTTAGTGCAAAAATACAGTGATGACGTTTGTGTAATGAAATCCGGCGAAATTGTGGAGCGAGGTAAAACCGCAGATGTATTTACACAACCAAAGCACCCTTATACGATGGAGCTTTTAACGCCTATTCCGAGCCATTTCAAAAGCACGCAAAGTGAACCGGCGAAATTGTTGATTAATGCAAAAAATATCGAGGTCGATTATGTACTACAGCGTTCTTTTTGGGGAAAACCGAAGAAAGTGTTTAATGCGGTAAAAGATATTTCGTTCCAGCTAAATGTGGGAGAAACGCTTGGCATTGTCGGTGAATCCGGCTCGGGCAAATCTACATTAGGGCGAGCGATCATGCAAATTCTGGATTATCAGGGTAAAGTTGAATTTGATGGTCAAGCGATTTCTGTCTTATCAAAAAGTGATCGCCAATCTTTAAAACGAAATATGCAAATGGTGTTCCAAGATCCGTTTAATTCTCTTTCTCCACGCTTAACAGTAGGTGAAATTATCGGAGAAGGGTTAGCGGTTCATTATCCGCAGATGACGAAAGCGGAACGCAGAGAAAAAGTGCAAAAAATGTTAGAAGAGGTGAATTTAAGCCCGACGATGATAAACCGTTATCCTCATGAGTTTTCTGGGGGGCAGCGGCAACGTATTGCAATTGCTCGCGCGATTATTTTAGAACCCAAATTCGTGTTATTAGACGAACCGACTTCCGCACTGGATCGTTCTACACAGTTAACCGTAGTCGAATTACTTAATCGTTTACAACAAAAATATGGTTTAAGTTACCTATTTATCAGCCATGATCTTGCGGTAGTACGAGCGTTAAGTGACAAAGTAATCGTGATGAGTAAAGGTGAAGTGGTGGAAAGCGGCAGCGCTCAACAAATTTTTGAGCAACCAAAACATGCTTACACGCAACGTTTAATTGAAGCCTCTCACTTAGCCTAGCACAGTTGCAGCTAGACTAGATAATACAAGCGGTTAAATTTCCTGAAAAGTTTGCAAAAAACTCAGAGAATTTAACCGCTTGTTTATGATGTTTAAGCGATACGAGTAAATTTCAATAGCATTGCGGAAGCTGGGTCAATAATCGGTAAGCCTAAACCGACTTTTGCCAACCATTCACTGTTAATGACAACTCTTTCACCGTTTAATACTTTTACCATCCATTCCGGTAATTGTTTCATCAAGTGACCGAATTTGCCTTCGGCAAAGTTACGTGGTAAATCCAGAATTTCTACTTGATAATTGCCTTTATCGAGGTATGGCACTCGTAGTGATTCCTGACGTAAGTAATCGAGCATTGCAAGTTGGTTGATTAAAACCACCGCTTGGGAGCCATCTTTTGCAACGACACCGTTCACAAGAGATGCGGGGTCTTTACGGTCTAAACGGAATGCCGTGCCACTATGTAATAGTTCTCGTAAGGATTTATGTAACGCAATATATTTAGCAAAATTTTTACGTTCTTCCTCACCTTCTTTTACCGGATCTAATTCCACACCCATATGACCGAATAGCGCAGTTAAACCACGGAAATTCGCATCTAATTTGCGGTATGTAGTATGGCAATGGAAGCCGCCGATATGCGCCCCCATAATTTCAGGTGGATAGAAGTAACTAAAGCCGCGTTGAATGGTTTGACGTTCAAGTGCATCATTATCATCGGAAGTCCAGAAGCGTTGTGAACGTTTTAATACCTCGTAATCAATACGACCGCCGCCGGAAGAGCAGGCTTCAAATTCAACATTCGGATATTTTTCACAAAGCACATCACACAAGCGATAGAAGGCTTCGGTTTGTTTGGTGACTGCGGCTTTTCCTTGGTGAGCACCTTGCACGATACGGCGGTTCATATCCCATTTTACATAGTCAATATCGTGATTGCCGAGTAACCAATCCATTCGTTCCACTAAATAATCGAAAACTTCCGGATTGCAAAGGTCGAGCACAAATTGGTTACGTTCGGCAGGTTGATCGTAACCTTCAACTGCGAGTAACCAATCTGGGTGTTGTTGGTAAAGTTTGGTCGGTTTGTTGATCATTTCTAACTCAACCCAAATCCCGAATTGCATACCGAGATCTTTTACCGCTTTGACCACCGGCGTTAAACCGTTTGGATATTTGCGTTCATCTAAATACCAGTCGCCCAAACCGCCGAAATCATCATCACGTCCAATAAACCAACCGTCATCAATAATAAAACGTTCTACGCCCATTTCTGCGGCAGCTTTCGCCATGGCGATAATATGTTCCGGTTTGTGATCGAAGTAAACGCCTTCCCAAATATTGAGGTGTACCGGACGTGTTTTACCTTGCGGAAAACGGAGAATATTTTCGCGTACATATTGATGAAATTGCTGGCTCATACCGTTTAAGCCTTGGTTAGAAGCGGTTGCATAAACCCAAGGAGTCGCAATCTCTTCATTTTGTGCTAGTGTGATTTCACCTGGAAAGTATAGCGCTTCCAATTGCACGCTACGTCTGCCTCGAATATCAATATCTGCACGAATACGGTGGTTTCCGCTCCAAGCCAAATGGAAGCCCCATACATCACCTTTTTGTTCTTTATAGCCTTCTTCACCGACAATCAAAATCGGCGGATATTCGTGAGATGTTCTGCCGACACGGTTTTCTTGAATAAAACCGCCGTGTTTGAGGTTTTGGCGATTCGGTTGGAATTCACGCACCCAGCGACCGTAGAACGTACAAACTTCATCAGCGAATTCGGGAAGTGGAAGAGTAACAGCAAGGCGATCAACGTAATAGTTTTCTGCTTTTAAATTACGTAACTTATTACGTGTTTTTAATACGGAAGTCGCTTTATCTAATACAAACTCACTGCTAAATTCCAAGCCGGCAATTTCATCCGTTTGACGGATGATCAAGCGGTCATTTTTTTGTTCAATTTTACTTAATTTGAACACCGGCATTGAGTCTAAACCGTTACGATGGCCTTCAACCGAAGACGATTCAAAATAGCCACGTCCGTTTTCCGCTGCAAGTGAAACCGGCACATCAATATCTAAACCGCCGTTTGTTACACCTGAGTAGCTGAGCCAAGCATTAGTCGGTTCAAATTGTGCTAATTTTTCGCCCCAATAGAGAATTTGAGGATTATCTGAGGCGTTAATAATCAGATCGTTTTGGTTGCTAGATAAGCGAATGATGTTGTTCATAGTAAATTCCTTATTTGCAAAATTTGAGAGGCATTTATTCATTGCCGTTGGCAAAGCCAATGTTCAAAAAACTCTACTTTTTTGACCGCTTGTTAAGCGCCTCTGGTATTGCGTTTTTGTAATTGATAGCGTTCTTGTATATTCATTTTGCCGGTTAAGGTGAAAATGGAGAGAAGAGTAAAGCCTAATGCCACACAGCCTAAAATAAAGTAAGTATCTTGATAACCGAATTTGTCATACCAACCGCCAACAACAGAAGAGGCAAGCATATTACCGACTTGTTTGATGAATTGGCAGGCTACCATATAGATTGTTGCAGAGAAGTGAACTTCGAACACGTTACCGATATATTTGAATAAGCCAACAAGATAGAACGGCACTTCAAACATATGTAAGGTTTTGAGTACTACAACGTGCCATGCTTCCGTTGCGTATGAAGAACCGATAATACGAATAGTCATAATAAAACCGGCAACTAATAAGGCATTTTTTGCGCCCATACGGTTGATCACAAGTGGTACGAAGAACATAATTGCCGCATTTAAGAATTCGCCCATGGTGGTGACATAACCGAACATTTCAATCCCTTCTTCTTTGGAATCAAAGAACGTATTAAAGAAGTTACCGAATTGTTGGTCGAAAATATCATAGGTACAAGCAACACCGACAACATAGGCAAGTAATGCCCAGAAGCGAGGAAGTTTAAAGAGCTTGAACGCTTGTTTAAGGCTTACCGGGTTTGTGTTTGCCCCAAGTTGTGCCATTACAGAAGCGGTCGAATTTTGCTCCGGTTTTGCAAGTGCCACTAACACGAGTAATACGACCGCACCGGCTGAGCCGAGCCAGAATACGGAATCCGGATCTTTACTATATAAAATACCTGCAATCGAAGCACATATCCCCCAGCCCATCATACCGAACATACGCGCACGTCCGTATTCAAAGTTACTTTGGCGACTGACACGTTCTACATAAGCTTCGGATGCGCCGGCACCACCGGAGAATACGAATCCCATATAAATACCGCCAACGATAGCGCCCATCCAAATATTGGTTTTAAGCATCGGAGCGAAGATATAAATAAAGAATGGAGCATAGAAGAGAAGGGCAATCGCAACTGCCCAAAGCATATGTTTTTTAACACCGAGTTTGTCGGTCACATAGCCGAAAATCGGTTGGAAACAGAGAGCAAAGAATGACATTGCAGCGAATACGATACCTCGTTCTTCACCGGTTAACCCGTTTATGTCACCTAGCCAAATCCCTAAGAATGGATAACAGGTTGCCATAATAAAGAAATAGGTAAAGAAGTAACCGCTGAATACGAAATAATTACGGTTTCCCCAGTAATAAGCTTTATTTTGTGATTGTGCTTGCATAATAAAACACCTTCTATTGTGGATTTGATGTGCAAAATGTTAACGTTATCATTTGGTTTTGCAAGAGGAGAATATGCAAAATTGTGAGTTAAATCACAAATTTTAACGTTAACATTTTAATTTTGTGAGCAAGATCACAGTTATTTTTGAATAATTATCAGGGGAGAATTGATTCGCTAAAAGATACGGGGTAAAGTGAATAGTGACTGATAAATGCATTTTAATTATCTATTTCTCTTTTTTGTTTATTTATTATTAATATTTTTATGGCTTCCCTAAAAGATGTGGCAAGGTTGGCTGGGGTATCGTTAATGACGGTTTCCAGAGCGATTAATAACCCCGAACAACTTTCTGAAAAAACACGTAAAGCAGTACAAGATGCAATTGAACAATTAAATTATGTTCCGAATATTGCTGCGCAGAAAATTCGAGGTGTGAGTGAAAATACAATAGGTGTTTTATCGTTTAGCACCGCAACAACACCGTTTTCGGTCGAAATTTTACTTGCGATTGAAAAAACCGTACGTCAGTACGGTTGGAATTCGTTTGTAATCAATACCTTTGAAGATGATGAGCAAGATGTTGAAAAAGCCGTTGAGTTATTGCTTTCTCATCGCCCGACTGCCATTATCATTACCCGTCACGGGCTAAAAAAAATTAAGATTCCAAAACGTTTAGCATCATTACCGATTGTGCTGGCAAATTGCGTAACGGATGATTTGCAAGTTGCGAGCTATATTCCAAATGATTTTCAAGGACAAGCGGATGTGACGCATTTATTGCTAGAGAAAGGTTATAAGAAACCGCTTTGTTTATATATTCCACATAATGCAATTGCCGCCAAAGAACGTCAGAAGGGCTTTCAAGCGGTCTGGTTTTCACAAAAAAATGCAAATGTACCGACCGAATTTTTTATGAATGAAAGCGATGATTATTTAGAAGGTGCGGATCGCTTAAAAGAGATTTTAGCTTCTGATTCCGAGCATTTTGATTATGATGTGATTGTATGCGGAAATGACCGTATTGCGATGCTTGCCTATCAGTTATTACTCGCGCGTGGATTACGTATTCCGCAAGATGTTGCAGTTGTCGGCTATGACAATATGGTCGGAGTGGCTCATCTGTTTTTACCACCGCTCACCACAGTGCAATTGCCTCACTACCAGATGGGAGAACAAGCGGCACTGCATTTAATCGAAGGGCGAAAAACCAATAAAGTTCAGCCGATTGATTGCCCGCTCATTGTGAGAGAATCGTGCTAATATAAACAAACAAGCGGTCTGATTTTGCAAAAAAATAGTGAAATCCGACCGCTTGTTATTTGAATAAAATCAATTATTTAAATTGGTGAATTGCGTTAGCAATTTCGTTATCGTTGTAGATCGCTTTGATTACATCATCATACGCTTGGCCTAGCACTTTTTTGATGTCATCGTTATCAGTCGTTAATGCAGCACCTTCATAGCCTCGTGTTGCGTTAAAGTTTTTGCTAAAGCTACCTTTCGCACCTTGTACCGCAACTTCAACCCCCACTTCTGCATTCACTTTATATAATAAGTTGCCTTGTTCCACGGTAGCAAAGAATTTGCGAACGTTTACGATAACATTGGCATTCGCAGCACCTTGTACCAATTGGAAGCCTTTCGCATTTAAGTCTTGTTGCATGGCTTGTTGGAACATTAAGCCAACTTCCGGGCTTGAAGTTAAACGAGTCACTTGGCCGTTTTTGGTATAGCTTGCCACTTCACGAGAAGTACGTAAATCTTGTGTCATCACACTCACTGCAGCAGTTTGGTTGTTAGTGTTAAATGTTGCCGTAGGACTAGGTGTAGTGAAATTTAACACGCTTGATTGAGATTGGCAGCCAGCAAGTACCGCTGTTGCAAGTGTAGTGACGAGAAGTAATGCTTTTTTAGATAATGTCATAAGAAATCCTTTTAATTGATAATTGCTATTTGATAATGGATAATGAAATAAAGGTATTTATTAGGCAATTTACCTACAAATAAGTTTTTTAATTATCCATTATCAAATACTAATTAGCAATTCATAAGGAATAAAAATGTCGGTTGAACAAACGATTCAGCAAAAATTAACGGAACAATTTTCACCACAATTCTTACAAATTGAAAATGAAAGCTATATGCACAGCTCCGGTCGTGGAGCAGAGTCTCATTTTAAAGTGACATTAGTATCGAAAAACTTTGCTGCACAACGAGTCGTTGCTCGTCATCGAGCGGTTTATAGCTGCTTAGCGTATGAATTGGAGAATGGCGTACATGCATTAGCTTTACACCTTTTTACGCCGCAAGAATGGACGGAAGCGAATGGTATGGTGCCTAAATCACCAAATTGTTTAGGTGTAGGGCAATAAGTATAAAATAAGCATAATTCGGAATTGGCAATTATTTCATTTTATGAAGAAAATACTTGATTAGAGTGTGAAAAATCGGTATAGTTCCCTATATCTTTCAAATGTACTTTTTTGTGCATTTTAGTGAATCGGTGAGATGTCCGAGTGGTTGAAGGAGCACGCCTGGAAAGCGTGTATATGCGAAAGTGTATCGGGGGTTCGAATCCCCCTCTCACCGCCATTGCTAATGCGAAAGATTCCTTACTGTTTTCATAGATATTTCCTTGGTTAAGTTAAAGTAAGTAATAATTACTTTTTTCCTTATTTAGGTTCAATCCCCATAACATACGTTGTGGGGATTTTTTTATATTATCACCTTAAATTTAATCCAAAATAAAAGCCCGCTTGGTGAGCGGGCGTTTAGAATTAATTTACAACAAATTATTTCACTTTGTGTAAGGTATAAGGGTGATTTGCAGTTTTAGCAGGATTGCCATTGGCATCACACACTTCAACTTGTGTCTCGCTGACTTTAAACGCTAATGAGCCGGAATCTTTTTCCAGACGAATAATGCTGCGTTTACCTTGTTCCCAAGTATAGGTACCTTTGTCCCTGAACGGATATTCTTTACCAGCTTTTACGTAAATAGTATTGTATTGGTAGCTATTATTAGCACCTAAAATAAGCTCAGCTTGAATTTTTTCACAGTCTGCGCAAGGTAGCTCGCCTTGGAATGTGCCAGTAACGGATTGTTGTGGTAATAGCGAACAAGCGCCTAGTACTGCACTGAATGCAACCAACGCAATTTTTTTCATTCCAGTTTCCTTCTATTTAAATGTGTTTAAAACTCGGATTCACTTTAAACTGAAGCTCAGTTACATTCGGAAAATCAGAGTGAATTAATTGTAATAAATGTGAACTTTGTAACTGTAAGCCTTGTCGTACAGTCGCATTTTGCACTTCGAATACAAGTTGATTATCAACTAAATTCACAATACGGTAAAGCCCACGGTACTGTTCTGGTAATAATTTTTGTACTTTTTGATGCAAATCATTTAATTGATTGGCTCGTTGGACAATCCGACTAAGGCTTGAGTTCTGCAAAATTTCAGTGATATTTTTTATTGCTGAATTTTTCATCTTTCTGGACTGTTACCCCTTGATTTTACGTTATTTGACCCAATTAACTGCCCATTCTACTGGAATTTATCGTATAATTAATATAATTTTTAGTATTTAAAACAAATGTTGATGAGTTTATTTAAGCATTTTCACAAAACGCCTTTTTGGTCGCAATTGGTTTTCGGACTGGTTGCGATTTTTGCGTTACCTGAAATTCATTCGATAGTAAAAAGTGAAAGTGAACAAGAAACGGTTATCAATCAGCATTTTTCTCCTTGTGTTGTTTGTTCTGACGAACAAGAACCTCAGTCTTTATTTATCGCAGAGCTTAAACAAGTACTTGTGGAAATTCCGACACAAGCGGTCGTTTTTTGCGAATTTTTTACCAAATCTTACCGCTTTGATGGCGATGATAACCATCCTATTCGAGCCGGTCCAATCGTCTAATCTATAAAATCGATTCATCATAAGTAGGCGGAATAAAACAGTGCTTCCGTAAAGCTATGCCACTTTTTCATATAAAGATAACTAGATTAGGACAAAACAATGATTTCAAAAATTATCACTTCAATTTTCGGTTCAAGCAACGATCGTACGTTAAAACGTTTAAGAAAACGTGTTGCGCAAATTAATAAACTTGAACCGGCATTTGAAAAATTAACCGATGCGGAATTACAAGCTAAAACTGCAGAATTTAAACAACGTTTAGCTGATGGTGCAAGCCTTGACAGCTTATTGCACGAAGCGTTTGCAACTGTGCGTGAGGCAAGCCGTCGTGTGATGGGAATGCGTCATTTTGATGTGCAATTAATCGGCGGTATGGTATTAACTAACCGTAATATCGCAGAGATGCGTACCGGTGAAGGTAAAACGTTAACCGCAACATTACCTTGTTACTTAAATGCGTTGACCGGTAAAGGCGTACACGTTGTAACCGTGAACGATTATCTTGCACGCCGTGATGCGGAAACAAACCGCCCGTTATTTGAATTTTTAGGTTTAACCGTTGCAGTGAATGTGCCGGGTCTTCCGAATGAAGTAAAACGTGAAGCGTATAAAGCAGATATTACCTACTCAACCAATAGTGAGTTAGGTTTTGATTATTTACGTGATAACCTTGCGCACGCAAAAGAAGACCGTTTCCAACGTGAATTACACTATGCGTTAGTGGATGAGGTGGACTCAATCTTAATTGATGAAGCGCGTACGCCGTTAATTATTTCAGGCCCAGCAGAAGATGCGACTCAAATCTATCAAGCGATTGATACGATTATTCCGCATTTGATTCAGCAAGATAAAGAAGACACCGAAGAATATACCGGTGAAGGCGATTTCACCTTAGATCTGAAAAATAAACAGGCGCATTTAACTGAGCGTGGTATGGTGAAAGTGGAAGGCATTTTGACCGAAATGGGCTTAATGCAAGAAGGCGAAACACTTTATCATCCGGCTCGTATCGCTTTACTACACCACGTTTATGCGGCGTTACGTGCACATAAATTATTTGAATTAGATGTAGATTACATCGTAAAAGACGGTGAAGTAGTGATTATTGATGAACACACCGGTCGTACAATGGCGGGCCGTCGTTGGTCTGACGGTTTACACCAAGCGATCGAAGCGAAAGAGAAAGTTAATATTCAAGGTGAAAACCAAACTGTTGCGTCTATCACTTACCAAAACTATTTCCGTCTATACGAAAAATTAGCCGGTATGACCGGTACAGCGGATACAGAAGCGTTTGAATTCCAACAAATTTACGGTTTGGATACAGTAGTGATTCCAACCAATAAACCGGTTATTCGTGATGACCGTACCGACTTAATGTTTAAGAGCGAACCGGAGAAATTTGCGGCAATTATCAATGATATTAAAGACTGTATGGCTCGCCAGCAACCGGTGTTAGTCGGTACGGCATCCGTTGAAAAATCAGAACTTTTATCGGCAGAATTAACCAAAGCCGGTATTGCTCATAATGTATTAAATGCAAAATTCCATGCCCAAGAAGCGGAAATCGTGGCGGAAGCGGGCGCACCGGGTGCGGTAACTATCGCAACCAATATGGCGGGTCGTGGTACGGATATCGTGTTAGGCGGTAACTGGAAAGCGGAAGTGGCGAAGTTGGAAAATCCGACTGAAGAGCAAATCGAAGCGATCAAAGCGGCTTGGAAAGAGCGCTATGACATCGTAATGAAAGCGGGCGGTTTACATATTATCGGTACTGAACGTCATGAATCTCGCCGTATTGATAACCAGTTACGTGGTCGTTCTGGCCGTCAGGGTGACCCGGGTTCATCACGTTTCTATCTGTCTTTAGACGATGCACTAATGCGTATTTACCTGAATGAAGGTAAATTAAATATGATGCGTAAAGCCTTCTCTGAAGAAGGTGAGGCGATGGAGTCAAAATTACTGACTAAAGTGATCGCATCGGCACAAGCAAAAGTGGAAGCACATAACTTCGACGGTCGTAAAAACTTATTACAGTACGATGATGTGGCGAACGAACAACGTAAAGCGATTTACGAACAACGTAATTACTTGCTTGAAACCGATGATATTTCAGCGATGATCAACACTGTTCGTGAAGACGTGTTCAATAATGTGATTAGCCAATATATTCCACCGCAATCTATTGAAGAAATGTGGGATGTTGCCGGCTTAGAAGATGCGTTAAAACGCCAATTCGGTATGGAATTGCCTATCCAACATTGGTTAGAACAAGAGAATGACTTACACGAAGAAACATTGCGTGAGCGTATTGTTGATATTGCGAAACAAGAGTACCAAGCGAAAGAAGAAAAAGTCGGCTCGGAAGTGATGCGTAACTTTGAAAAAGGCGTGATGCTACAGAACTTAGACGAGCTTTGGAAAGAACATCTTTCGGCAATGGATTACTTACGCAAAGGTATTCACTTACGTGGCTATGCACAAAAAGATCCGAAACAAGAGTATAAAAAAGAATCATTTGAAATGTTTACCAATATGCTCGATTTGTTGAAATCTAATGTGATTAGCGTGTTAAGCCGTATTCAAGTGCGTAGTCAAGAAGAAATTGAAGAAGCGCAACGCCAGCAAGACGCAATGGCGGAAGCAGAAGCCGCACATTACCAAGCGGCGACCGAAGAGCAGATGCAAAATGCTCAAGCAGGTGTAGCAGAATCGCTGACAGATGAGCAATTAGCGAATTTGAATATCGGCCGAAATGATCCTTGCCCTTGCGGTTCCGGCAAAAAATACAAACATTGCCACGGCAGTAAAGCAAGATATGCGTAATTAATATAAGCGGTTGTTTTTTCTAAATTTTTGCAAAATTTTCTGAAAAAATGACCGCTTTTTTCTTTGTCTTTTCTATGAATTCAGACTTAATTTCTATTCAGCAAGGTTCCGAACAAGAACGTTTCTCTTATATTTATCAACAACAGCAACAGGCGAGCAACCCTTTGGAATTACTTGCTGTGCTAAAGTTGTACGATGATTTTTTAGGAGATTTCTCTCAGTCCGTTCTCGCATACCACAATCGTTCCGATGTATTAAAGCACTTAGGTTTTTATGATTTAGCTCTCAAAGATGCGGAGAAAACGCTTGAGCTTGCACCGGATTTTGCCATGGCATGGTGTAATAAAGCATTTATTCTAAACACCTTAGGGCGTTATGAAGAGGGCTGGCAAGCTTATGAATGGCGCTGGAAAACTGATGTGGAAACCTTTCAGGACACCGGATGGCCGATTCCTCGTTGGCAAGGTGAGGATATCGGTCAAGCCAAACTTTTGGTTTATGCAGAACAGGGCTTTGGCGATAATATTCAATTTGTGCGTTATGCCTTAGAGGCGAAAAAGCGAGGCTTGAATATTGTGGTGGTGAATCATCAGCCGTTAGAAAATTTGCTGAATGCCAATTTAGCGCAGTATGGGATTACCACATCAAAAAATGGTGAGGCGATTAGCGGGCTGAAATATTATGTTTCAATGATGAGCCTACCGCATTATCTCGGCACAAGACTGGATAATATTCCTTATGCGGAAGGTTATTTATTGCCCGAAACCGATCACTTTATAAAATGGCAACAGAAAATAAGTGCCTGCAATTCTGCTAAAAAACTTAAAATTGGTGTGGTATGGGCGGGCTCACCTAAACATCACCGCAATGCGATACGAAGTTTGCAATTTGAACAATTCTTACCGTTATTTGAATTTGATGCGGAATTTCACTGCCTACAAAAAGTAGTGAATGAAGCCGATTACAAGCGGTCGGAAAAGCTTAAAAATTTGCATTTTTGGCAAGATGATTTAACCGATTTTTCCGATACGGCAGCATTGATTGCTCAACTTGATTTAGTGATTAGTGTAGATACTTCAGTGGCACATTTAGCGGCGGCGATGAGCAAACCGACTTGGGTTTTAATCAGTTATCACCCCGATTTTCGTTGGTTATTGGCAAGAGAAGATAGTCCGTGGTATCAGAGTGTACGCCTATTTCGTCAGGGCTTTGATTTTGACTGGCAACCGGTGATCACTAGAGTACAACAACAATTGGAACAACAATATGGCTGAAATGACGTTTGAACAATATCTCGCTTTATTGGTGGAAGAGCAGGACAGCGCTGTAACTCCATTTGAATGGCTGGCGATTTTAAGAAAATACGATGAAATTATCCGCTTATTACCGGATAAAGCGGTGCTATATCACAATCGTTGCACGATATTGCAAAATTTGGGGCTTTACCAATTAGCGTTAGAAGATGCGAATAAAGCGGTTGAACTTGCGCCAAATTACGCCATTGCGTGGTGTAATAAAGCGATGTTACATAACTTGTTGGGTGATTATCCGCAAGGCTGGCAGGCTTACGAATGGCGTTGGCAAACGGGCTTACCGGCTTTTGAACCGTTGGAAATTAATATTCCGCAATGGCGAGGGGAAAATATCGGCGATGCTAAAATCTTGTTTCACGTAGAACAAGGATTTGGCGATAACATTCAGTTTGTGCGTTATGCCTTGGAAATGAAACGTCAAGGCTTAAATGTGGTGGTGCTGAATCATAGTGGCATCGAAAATTTGCTTAACTATAATTTAGCGCAATACGGCATTGAGACAATGCAAAATGGTGGGCGAATTTCGGGGCTGGCATACCATTTGCCGATGTTAAGTGCGCCTTTAGTATTTGGCAGTACACTTGAAAATATTCCTTATTCAAGCGGTTATTTACAAGCACAACCGGAGTTTCTTGCAAAATGGCACACAAAAATAACCGCTTGTAGTTCGCTAAAACGCTTGAAAATCGGTGTGGTTTGGGCGGGCTCGGCAAAACATAATCGGAATGCTTCCCGCAGTTTGCCCTTTGAGTTGTTTTCACAGTTATTTACGTTAGATGCTGATTTCCATTGTTTGCAAAAAGAGCTAAACGAAGCGGATTACAAGCGGTCTGATTTATTCGAAAATTTGCATATTTGGCAGCAAGATATTGGTGATTTTTCAGATACTGCCGCATTAATTGCCCAAATGGATCTTGTGATCAGTGTTGATACGTCTGTCGCCCATTTGGCTGCAGCCATGGGCAAACCGACGTGGATTATGCTGAGTTATCACCCAGATTTTCGTTGGTTGTTGGCACGAAAAGATAGCCCGTGGTATGACAGTGTGAAACTTTTTCGCCAAGAGGCTAGTCTTAATTGGCAATCTGTGATAAAAAATATCCAACAAAAATTACAACAAATTCTCAAGGAAAATACATGAATAAGCCCACAATCCAAGTTGCAGCCGGCATTATCCGCAATGAATTTGGACAGATTTATTTAACCCAAAGACTTGAAGGACAAGATTTTGCACAAGCGTTGGAATTTCCCGGTGGTAAAGTGGATACGGGAGAAACGCCGGAAGAGGCATTAAAACGTGAATTAGAAGAAGAAATCGGGATTCACGTGTTAAGTGCGTTTCCTTATGAATCGTTCCGTTTCGATTATCCGACTAAAGTGATTGAGTTTTTCTTCTATTTAGTGGAAGAATGGGTCGGTGAACCGTTTGGGCGTGAAGGGCAAGAAGGTTTTTGGGTCGCTCAAGCTGACTTGGATGAGAGCGAATTTCCGCCAGCAAATAGCCGTTTAATCCAACGCTTAAAATCCGAAGCTTAATAATCTGGAGCATTTCATTTGAGATGCTCTTTTTTATCGCCTAAAAATCAGACGAAAGCGGTTGCTTTTGCACAAAATTTTGCAAAAGTAACTTGAAAGCTGATAATCTGCCCCAATGTTGATTATCGTTGCACGCAATTCTGCGTGCGAAATTTTTATAGATTAATAGAAGGAAACATACAATGACTCTTCGTCCATTACACGATAAAGTAATTTTAAAACGTGAAGAAGTAGAAACACGTTCTGCTGGCGGTATCGTTTTAACTGGCTCTGCAGCAACAAAATCTACTCGTGGTAAAGTAATTGCAGTGGGTACAGGTCGTTTATTAGAAAATGGTTCTGTACAAGCATTAGCGGTAAAAGTTGGTGATGTAGTTATCTTCAACGAAGGTTATGGTGTGAAATCAGAAAAAATTGATGGTGAAGAAGTGTTAATTCTTTCTGAAAACGATATTTTAGCAATTGTTGAATAGTTGGAGTAAATTATGAGTGGTACAGTAAATCTTCCTCACACGTGTCCAAAATGTAAAAGTGTAACAGCTAAAACCCATCAAGAATTAGAGCAAAAATTTGGTTTTCGTAATGTTCCGAATGGGGCTACAAATCAAAGTTGGTGTAGATCTTGTAGAAGCAAACATTAATCACTAGAAAGGAAGAAAAAATGGCAGCAAAAGACGTTAAATTCGGTAATGACGCACGTGTAAAAATGCTTAAAGGCGTGAATATTTTAGCGGATGCGGTAAAAGTAACTTTAGGTCCTAAAGGCCGTAATGTTGTGTTAGATAAAGCATACGGTGCGCCGACAATCACTAAAGACGGTGTGTCAGTAGCACGTGAGATCGAATTAGAAGATAAATTCGAAAATATGGGCGCACAAATGGTAAAAGAAGTGGCGTCAAAAGCGAACGATGCGGCTGGTGACGGCACGACAACCGCGACTGTTCTTGCGCAAGCAATCGTAAACGAAGGCTTAAAAGCAGTAGCGGCAGGTATGAACCCGATGGATTTAAAACGTGGTATCGATAAAGCGGTCGTTGCTGTAGTAGAAGAATTAAAAGCGATTTCTAAACCGTGCGAAACTTCAAAAGAGATTGAGCAAGTCGGTACGATTTCAGCAAACTCTGATGAAACCGTGGGTAAATTAATTGCGCAAGCAATGGAAAAAGTGGGTAAAGAAGGTGTTATCACTGTTGAAGACGGTACAGGTTTAGATGATGCATTAGATGTGGTAGAAGGTATGCAATTTGACCGTGGTTACCTTTCTCCATACTTCATCAACAAACCGGAAGCAGGTACGGTTGAATTAGAAAACCCATATATCATTTTAGTTGATAAAAAAATCAGCAACATTCGTGAAATTTTACCGGTATTAGAAGCAGTAGCAAAAGCAGGTAAACCGTTATTAATTGTTGCAGAAGATATCGAAGGCGAAGCGTTAGCAACATTAGTTGTAAATACAATGCGTGGTATCGTGAAAGTGGCTGCGGTAAAAGCACCGGGCTTTGGCGATCGCCGTAAAGCAATGTTACAAGATATTGCAATCTTAACAGCAGGTACCGTGATTTCAGAAGAAATTGGTATGGAACTTGAGAAAGCGACACTTGAAGAATTAGGTCAAGCAAAACGTGTAGTAATTACAAAAGATAACACGACTATTATTGACGGTATCGGTGACGAAGCACAAATCAAAGCACGTGTAGCACAAATTCGCCAACAAATTGAAGATTCAACATCAGATTATGATAAAGAAAAACTTCAAGAGCGTGTAGCGAAATTAGCTGGCGGTGTTGCGGTAATCAAAGTAGGTGCGGCAACTGAAGTAGCGATGAAAGAGAAAAAAGACCGTGTGGATGATGCGTTACACGCAACTCGTGCGGCAGTTGAAGAAGGTATCGTACCGGGAGGCGGTGTTGCGTTAGTGCGTGCGGCTTCTAAAGTAGCAGCAACCTTAACAGGTGATAACGAAGAACAAAATGTTGGTATCAAACTTGCGCTTCGTGCGATGGAAGCGCCACTTCGCCGAATCGTGACTAACGCAGGTGAAGAAGCGTCAGTTGTGGCTCGTAATGTGAAAGACGGTAACGGTAACTATGGTTATAATGCCGGTACGGAACAGTATGGCGATATGCTTGAGATGGGTATCTTAGATCCAACTAAAGTAACTCGTTCTGCATTACAATTCGCAGCATCAATCGCAGGTTTAATGATTACTACAGAATGTATGATCACAGATTTACCGAAAGATGAAAAATTAGATCCGGCTGCGGCAATGGGCGGCATGGGTGGTATGGGCGGAATGATGTAATTCATCCTCCATTAGCTAGTATAAAGACCTCTGGGAAGTTGTCCTAGAGGTTTTTTTATATCTGACAAGCGGTCGAATTTTTTGATTTTTTACAAATTAAAAGCAATAAAAAAACCGAGCACCTTTTTGGTAATTAGTGCTCGGTTAAATAATTCAGGGCTAAACGATTAATGTTTCTGTTTCAGTGTGTTTAAAGCGGTTAAACCTTTATTACAACTTTTTTGTTGCATCTCAGTTTCCATTTTTAAAATTTGTTGCCTTGTAGAAGATAACTTACTTTTCATTTTAGCAACTTGGGTATGTGTACCAGGTTGTTTTTCTGCATCCGAAACAAGCTTATCTGCAACGCTAAACATTCTTTGACATTGCGTTGGCAATTTTTGGTTTACAGAAGGTTTTGCCATAGAAAGTGAAGAGGTTTTCACTCCTGCCATCGCGACTTGTGATGTGAATGCCAGTACTAAGCTAGCAAAAGTTGAAATGAGAACTTTTTTTAACATTATGGTTTTACCTTTTTCAGTTATAGTTAAAAACTATCGTTTAGCGCATAGTTAGGATTTTTTCGATTATAACAAACAAGAAATAAAAGTCATTATTAAATAGCAATTTTTTTGGATCTTTTCGATCATTTTATTTGACCAATATCAAAACTAATCATAAAAGCGTAGAAAGACATACGCCATAAAAGGTAGAGATGCTAAAGAAAAGTTATAAAAATATAAGTGAAAACAATCTAATTTTTAACATTGTTTCAAAGTTTTGATTAGAAATGTGATCGATGTAACAAATCGACTATTTTTAATTTATTAAATTCAAGGTAAAATGGAACGTAGATTCTAAAAAAGCATATACCTATTTATGGTTATATGGTTGTTTTAGGTCAAAATTTGGTTGGGGTGATTATTCATATTCAGAATAATCTATAAATAAATTTTATTATACTTTATAAGAGGTCTGAGATGTTAGACGTTGTTGAACTCTCGCGTTTGCAGTTTGCTTTAACTGCACTCTATCACTTCTTATTTGTGCCGTTAACATTAGGTCTTTCTTTCGTTCTCGTTGTAATGGAAACACTTTATGTAACGACAGGAAAAGAAGTCTATAAAGATATGACTAAATTCTGGGGTAAGTTATTCGGTATTAACTTTGCCCTTGGCGTAACAACTGGTATTACAATGGAATTCCAGTTTGGTATGAACTGGTCATATTATTCTCACTATGTGGGCGATATCTTTGGTGCTCCATTAGCAATTGAAGGCTTAATGGCGTTCTTCTTAGAGTCAACTTTCATTGGTTTATTCTTCTTCGGTTGGGATCGTTTATCAAAAGGTAAACACTTACTTGCGACTTATGCAGTTGCATTTGGTTCTAACTTCTCAGCGTTATGGATCCTTGTTGCGAATGGTTGGATGCAGAATCCGGTTGGTTCTGAATTTAACTTCGAAACAATGCGAATGGAACTTGTGAGTTTCTCTGATCTCGTATTAAATCCAGTAACACAATCTAAATTCTTACATACGGTAACAGCAGGTTATACTTGTGGTGCAGTATTTGTATTAGGTATTAGTGCTTACTATATTTTAAAAGGTCAGGATCTCGGTTTTGCAAAACGTTCATTCTCAGTAGGTGCAAGCTTTGGTTTAATGGCGATTCTTGCTGTATTAATTATGGGCGATGAATCAGGTTACGAAATCGGTAAAGCACAACCTACTAAATTAGCCGCAATGGAAGGTGAGTTTGAAACTCAACCTGCTCCGGCAGCATGGAATGCATTCGTAATTCCTAATACCGCTGAAATGAAAAATGAATTCTCAATTCATATTCCATATATGGCAGGTATTATTGCAACACGTTCTTTTGATACTGAAATTAAAGGTTTAAAAGATATTCGTGCAATCAATGAACAACGTGTTCGTACCGGTATTCAAGCATATGCGTTACTCGAAAAATTACGTGCGGGTAACTATACTGCAGAAGAAAAAGAAGCATTCAAAGCAGTACAAAAAGACTTAGGCTTCGGCTTATTACTCAAACAATATACGCCGAATGTAGTTGATGCGACTGAAGAACAAATCCAAAAAGCGGCAGCAAGTACCATTCCTAATGTTGGCCCAACATTCTGGGCATTCCGTGCAATGATGGTTTCTGGTGGTTTAATGCTCCTATTAATTGGCTTCGCATTCTTCCAAAACTTACGTGGTACCGTTGGTAAAAACCGTTTATTCTTAAGAGCAATGTTATGGGGTATTCCTCTTCCGTGGATTGCAATTGAGTCTGGTTGGTTCTTGGCGGAATATGGTCGTCAACCATGGGCAATTTATGAAGTATTGCCGACAGGCGTATCTAATTCGGCATTAACGACGACAGATCTTTGGATCTCAATCGGTTTACTTTGCGGCTTATATACTATCTTCCTCGTGGTTGAGATGTATTTAATGTTTAAATATGGAAGACTTGGTCCAAGCGCATTAAAGACGGGTCGTTATCATTTTGAACAATCTACAAAATAATAGGAGTGTACAATGATCGATTATGAAATTCTCCGCTTTATTTGGTGGATTCTGATTGTCGTATTGCTAATCGGCTTTGCGATTACAGACGGTTTTGATATGGGCGTATTAACATTATTACCTGTGATTGGTAAAAGCAATGTTGAGCGCCGAGTGATGATTAATACCATTGCTCCTCACTGGGACGGTAACCAAGTATGGTTATTAACAGCAGGTGGTGCGATCTTTGCGGCATGGCCTACCGTTTATGCAACATCATTCTCTGGTTTCTATTTAGCGATGATTCTAGTGCTAGCGGCGTTATTTTTCCGTCCGGTAGGTTTTGAATATCGTGCTAAAGTAGATAGCCCGAAATGGCGTAATGCTTGGGACTGGGGTTTATTTGTCGGTGGTTTTGTACCGTCATTAATTTTCGGTGTAGCGTTTGGTAACTTATTACAAGGCGTACCATTCGAATTTAATAACCTCAACCAAGTGGTATATACAGGTTCATTCTTCGGCTTATTAAATCCGTTCGCATTATTATGTGGCGTAGTAAGCTTAATGATGTTAACCACGCAAGGTGCGACATGGTTACAAATGAAAACAACAGGTGATTTACGTAACCGTGCGAGAGCAACCGCTCAAGTTACTGCGGCAATCGTATTAGTTGCGTTTGTATTAGCGGGTGTTTGGTTATCGTTTAAAGACGGTTTTGTAATCACAAGCGATTTAGACCACAATGCACAATCATTCTTAACTAATAAAACTGTTGCGGTTGAAAGTGCGGCATGGTTCAGAAATTTTGCTGAGATGCCGGTATTATGGGTCGTTCCTGCATTAGCGGTATTAGGTGCATTGTTAACGATTTTTGCTTCTAAAGTGAATCGTTCAGGCTTAGCATTCTTCTCATCATCAATTATGCTCGTTGGGGTTATTGTTACTGCAGCTGTATCTATGTTCCCATTCATTATGCCGTCAATTTCTCATCCAGAAATGAGTTTAACGGTTTGGGATTCAACAGCAAGCCAATATACATTAACAGTAATGTTAGTTGTTGCGTGTATCTTTGTGCCTTTAGTATTAGCTTATACTATTTGGTCATACATCAAGATGTATGGTCGCTTAGATGCTAAATACTTAGAAGATAACAAAGCAAGTGCATACTAAGGAGATAAACAGATGTTTTATGTAACTTGGGTATTAGGCGTTTTACTTGCGATTCTTTTTGCAACGGTAATTACTGTTAGCATTGAGAAAACAGGCAAATTTGACGAATAGGATTATAGTGAATGATTCATTCGCTCTATAATTTAACAAGAAAGGGCTGGCTAAAGGCCCTTTCTTTTATTCTTGCAGGTGTACTATTTGCAATGATATTGCTGAATGCGAATCTATTTGCTCAGCATTTTGGCGGACATATTCCTTATTTAGCAATTTTAGCCTTCTATGGTATGGCGATTTTATGGATTCATGGAATCGGTTTTGAAATTGAGAGTGCGATCTGGCGTTTAACCTTTTTACCTATACTAGGCTATATCATTGTGATCGGTTCTCTGAGTTATTTAATTTCATTAAGATAGGCGTAAGATTTCTTACGCTTTTTTATTAATTTTTTTATAAAAAAATATTTTCATTTCCCTATTGCACAACCATTTTTCTCTCTCTAAAATAGCACGCAATTTGCGCCTAATTTTTGGGCGTTTTTCATTTTGACGAATATTGGAATACAAATGAATTTCCCGATTAGAGTTTATTATGAAGATACGGATGCCGGAGGCGTGGTTTACCATGCAAATTACATCTGTTTTTTTGAGCGTGCACGTACGGAGTATTTACGTCAAGTAGGTTTCTCTCAGCAAAAATTATTGGCCGGCTCATTTGCTTTTGTCGTAAAAAAATTAGAAATTGATTATAAAATTCCTGCTCGTTTAGATGATTTACTCAGAGTCGAAACAGTCGTGACTGAGTTAAAAAAAGCAACGATTGTATTTCAGCAACAGTTATGGCGTGATGATATTTGTTTAAGTGAAGCAAAAGTCACCGTTGCAAGTGTTGATTTAACCAAAATGAAGCCTGTGGCGATTCCTGATGATATACGTCAGGCACTACAAGCGGTCTAATTTTTAAACAAATTACTTATTCGGAGTTCTCTTAAATGGAAACTGATTTTAACCTTGTTTCGCTGTTTATGCAGGCAAGTATTGTGGTTAAGATTGTTATTTTAATCTTAATTACATTTTCAATTTTATCTTGGGCTGTCATTATTCAACGTAGTCGCGTTTTAACGGCAGCAAAGAAAGATGCGTTAGCGTTTGAAAATAAATTCTGGTCAGGTGAAGATTTACACCGCTTACATGAAGGTTTAGAAAATCGTCGTGACGGTTTAAGCGGTTCAGAGCAAATTTTCTATGCTGGTTTTAAAGAGTATATGCGTTTACAGCAAGTAAATGCGGATGCGCCAGAAGCTACTATGAAAGGCTCTAGCCGTGCAATGAATTTAGCGCTAAACCGTGAAATTGAGAATCTAGAAAGTTACATTCCATTTTTAGGCACGGTAGGTTCAATTAGTCCTTATATCGGTTTATTTGGTACGGTATGGGGGATTATGCACTCATTTATGGGCTTAAGTGCAGTGAAACAAGCAACCTTACAATCAGTTGCTCCGGGTATCGCAGAAGCACTTATTGCAACAGCTATTGGCTTATTTGCAGCAATTCCGGCGGTAATGGCATACAATCGTTTAAGTTTACGTGTAAATAAATTAGAACAAGATTACGCTAACTTTATTGATGAATTTACAACCATTTTACATCGCCAAGCGTTTTCTAAAAAATAAGAGCGTAGTAAAAAACTCACGGGATCTGACCGCTTAATCTCGGTCGGATCTTTTATTCACTAATGTATAAGAGGAAAATATGTCTTACCGTCGTAAACGTAATGACATTAAATCTGAAATCAATATCGTACCATTTTTGGACGTATTGCTTGTACTATTACTTATCTTCATGGCAACCGCACCGGTAATCAGTCAAAGCGTTGAGGTTAATTTACCAGAAGATAAACATAGTCAGTCGGTATCTAATGAAGATAAAACTCCGGTCATTTTACAAGTTGCGGATGTTGGTTTATATAAATTAAAAATTGACGGAAACTTTGTACAAGGGAGCAATGGGCTAGAAGAACTAGGCGAGCAAGAAGTTGTTGCGTATGCGGGAGAAGCATTCCAAAAAGATCCGAATACGCTTTTCCTTGTTGCAGCAGAAAAAAATATTCCTTACGAAGAAGTTATTAAAGGGATTGTTCTTTTAAAAGATGCAGGTATTAAAAATGCTGGGTTAATGACCCAAGGCAAATAGTAATAAGGATAACGTGTGAAATCTAAAGACGACAGACTAGAACTGGCGGTTATAGTTTCAGTCCTATTACATGCATTGTTGATTGGATTGCTTCTACTCGGTTCATTTTTTACCAAGACCACGCTGGAAGAAGCAGCTGGCGGTAGCGGTGGTACGGGTGAAGAGTTTGAGGCGGTAATGGTTGATACTGGGCAGGTCGCTGCCGAGTACGGGCGTTTAAAATCAGACAAAAAAGGCAATGCACAGCCGAAGGTGGCGGAGCAAGAAAAACCAAAGCCTGAAGAAGTAGTAGAGGAAGAACCGACACCTCAAGAGGTTGCTGAAGAACAAGCCAAAGAACAGCAACGCGTTGCAATGATTGAAGAACAGAAAAAACAAGAAGAGCAACGCCAAAAAGCTGAGCAGCAACGTCAGCAAGAAATTGCAAAACAAGAGCAGCTTAAAAAAGAGCAAGCTGAAGAGGCAACACGCAAAAAAGCAGCAGAGGCAGCTCGTTTAAAAGCTGAAGCGGAAGCTAGAAACTTAGAAGCAGCAGCGAAAGCAGCTGAGGAAGAGAAGAAGGCAAAAGAAGCACAGAAAAAAGCGGAACAGCTGAAAAAACTTGAAGAGCAGAAACAGGCTGAAAAAGAAGCAAAATTAAAGGCTGAGAAAGAAGCGAAAGAAAAAGCTGAAAAAGAAGCGAAACTAAAAGCTGAAAAAGAAGCCAAAGCTAAAGCAGAGAAAGAAGCGAAAGAAAAAGCCGAAAAAGAAGCTAAGTTAAAAGCGGAAAAAGAAGCTAAGGCTAAAGCTGATAAAGAGGCTAAAGCGAAAGCCGCTGTGGAAGCAAAAGCCAAAGCAGATGCGGCAGCCAAGGCTGCTCAAGCCAAGAATAATAAAGCCCTTGATGATTTCTTAAGTGGTGGAGATATTGGTGGCGGTTCGAGCAAAGGCGGTAATAAAAATACTGCGGGCTCACAAGGTAATGGCAATTCGAAAGGTATTGGTGACGGAAGAGGTGTAGCGGATACCGGTTATGCTCAGCTAATTAAGAAAAAATTAGCTCGTACTTACCGAGTAGATCCAAGTTTTAGCGGGCGTGAATGCCAAGTGAAAATTTCGATTGATCCAGCAGGTAATATTACAAGCCATCAAGTATTATCCGGCCCGGATGATATTTGTCGAGCGGCAGTAGCGGCAATTACCTCGGCAAGAAATGTTCCGAGAGCACCAAATGAAGAGACTTATAAGAAATATAAATCTCCAATTATTAAATTTGGTTTAAGAGTTTTATAACAACCAAGAGGTTAACAATGAAATTAAAATCTCGTTTAACGAGTGTTATCAGCGTCATCGCTCTCTTTTTCAGCAATGTAGTAACAGCTGAATCAGATGTTGTGATTTCTGTTGATGAAGGTGTAAGTATGGCACAACCTATTGCGGTTGTTCCGTTTAAGGCAAATGGTGCTGTACCGGCGGATGTCGGACAAATTATTGCAGACGACTTACGTAATAGTGGTAAGTTTACGCCGGTAGAACGTTCTAGATTACCGGCTCAGCCAGGCTCGGTAGCAGAAGTAGATTCACAACAATGGACCGATATCGGTGTAGATTCTGTAGTTGTAGGACAAGTGACCCCAACAGGTAGTGGCTATAATGTTGCTTATCAGTTAGTTGATACGTTAAGTAATCCTGCGGCAGTATTAGCTCAGGGTTCATTTAATGTACCTGCAGCACAAATTCGCCAAGGTGCGCATACGGTAAGTGACCAAGTGTTTGAAAAAATTACGCAAATTCGCGGTGCTTTCAGAACAAAAATTGCTTATGTCGTGCAACGTGGCGTATCATCTTATGAATTACGTGTTTCAGACTATGACGGTTATAATGCCTTTACCGTTGTAAAAAGTAGAGAGCCGTTAATGTCACCCGAATGGTCTCCAGACGGTAGTCGTTTAGCTTATGTGACATTTGAAAACAAAAAAGCACAAGTTGTTGTGCATGACCTACGTTCAGGTTCTCGCCGTATCGTAGCGGCATTACGTGGACACAACGGTGCACCAGCGTTCTCGCCGGATGGTTCTCGTATTGCATTCGCATCGAATCAAGATGGTGAGTTAGATATTTATGTTGTTGGTGCAAATGGTGGTAAACCATCAAAATTAACTGCAAATGCAGGTAATAATACAGAACCAAGTTGGTCTCCGGATGGAAGTACGATTTACTTCACTTCAGACCGAGCAGGTTCTCCACAAGTGTATAGAATGAGTTCATCAGGTGGTGGCGCAAGCCCAATGGGGGGAAGCGGTAGCTATAATGCTAAAGTTTCATCTGATGGTAAGAATTTAATCATGATTGCTGGTGATAAGGTTGTGAAACGCGATCTCGCTTCGGGTGGCACGGAAGTATTGAGTTCAACTTTCTTAGACGAGAGTCCAAGCATTTCGCCAAATGGTATTATGGTTATTTATAGCTCTACCAAAGGTACGAGCAAAGTGCTACAATTGGTGTCCGCAGATGGCCGTTTCAAAGCTAACTTGCCGGGAGCAGGTGGACAATTTAAGTTTCCTGCTTGGTCACCGTATTTGACTAAATAATAAAATTCTTTTTAGGAGCAACAAATGAAAAAACTAGCTAAAGTATTGATGATTGCGGCACCAGCATTCGTATTAGCAGCTTGCAGCAGCTCATCAGACAACGCTAACGCAAATGCTAACGCAAACGCAGGTCAATTCGGCGGTATGACTGCTGAAGACTTACAAACTCGTTACAACACTGTATACTTCGGTTTCGACAGCTATGCAGTTGAAGGTGAGTACCAACAACTTTTAGATGCACACGCTGCATACTTAACATCAGCAAACGGTAAAGTAACAGTTGCTGGTCACGCTGACGAACGTGGTACTCCAGAGTACAACATCGCGTTAGGTCAACGTCGTGCAGACGCAGTTAAAAACTACTTAGCAACTAAAGGTGCTAACCAAGTTTCAACTGTTTCTTACGGTGAAGAAAAACCAGCTGTGTTAGGTCACACTGAAGCTGACTACGCTAAAAACCGTCGTGCAGTATTAGAATACTAATTTGTAGCCTAATTACTAAAGACAAAAATAAAGCCCTGATTTTTCAGGGCTTTATTTCGTTATAACACCATAAGCGGTTAAATTTCCTTTCCTTTTTACAAAAGTAAAATCATTTTTTGTATCTTATTTAACGCCTTCCTCTTTGTTTTTCAGATTTTACCCCCATAATGATTATCTTACTTTAAAGATAATTAATTCTATTTTAAGTATTTTAAGCTAAAATAATCGTTTAACGATATTCGTCTGGGAATTAAACAAGGACAACAAATGCAATTTATCGGAAAAATTATTGGATTCTTCTTAGGTTACCAAATCTTTCATAGCTTTTTTGGGGGGCTATTAGGGGCTTTTATCGGTCATCTTGCGGATAAAAAGTTGTATGAATTAGGTTCAGTTCGTTCAAGTGTTTTTGGTAAAAATCTTACGCGTCAATCGCTTTTCACTCAGACGACATTTGCGGTATTAGGACATATTGCGAAAGCAAAGGGACGTGTAACGGAAGATGACATTCATTTGGCGCGTCAGTTAATGAGCCGTCTGAAATTAGATGCTAATGCCCAACAACTTGCACAACAAGCATTTACGTTAGGTAAAGAGGCTGATTTTCCGTTACGTCAGGTGATTCAGGAATTCAGAGAAGCTTGTGGTCAGCGTGCCGATTTATTGCGCTTTTTTGTGGAAGTCCAGATGCAGGCCGCTTTACACGATGGGCAATTAGATGCGAATGAACAGCAAATTTTATTTACGATTGCCGAAACTATGGGGATGAGCCGTTTCCAATTTGAACGTATGATTGCGATGGTTATGGCTGCACAGCAATTTAGAAACGGTGGCTTTTATCAAGAGCAATATCAGCAAGGTGGCGCTTATCAGCAATCGCAAGGCAGATATAATGGTTATCATCAAGCTAATAGTAATGCACCGAGCATTGATGCCGCTTATAAAGTTTTAGGCGTGACCGCAAATGACGACCAAACCGCCGTAAAACGTGCCTACCGTAAATTGATGAACGAACATCATCCGGATAAGCTGGCGGCAAAAGGTTTACCGGATGAGATGATGGAATTAGCGAAAGAGAAAGCACAGCAAATTCAAGCGGCTTACGATTTAATCTGTAAAGTAAAAGGATGGAAATAATGGAACAGCGCTCACATATTATTCCGCTGTTTTTAGCGATTATGATTACCGCAATTGCGATATGGTCGGGGATCACTCCGTCAGATCGGGCTGTCTGGTATGCGGAAGTGATGCCAATTTTTGTGGTATTTGGGCTATTGATTTTTACATACCCTAAATTTCAATTTAGCGGTTTGGCTTATATCTTAATGTCCTTATGGATGATTATGCATTTAATCGGTGCCAAATATACCTTTGCCAATGTGCCTTTTGAGTGGGCGAATCAGTTTCTTAGCCCTATTTTAGGCGAAGATCGTAACCATTTTGATAGAGTGGCACATTACATTATCGGTTTTTATAGTTTCCCGATGGCAGAATGGTTATTACGCCGCCGTAAATGTGGATTAGGTGTTGCAACCTTCTTTTCGCTATTTTTTATTATGGCAGTAGCCGCAAGTTATGAAATTATCGAATGGCAATATGCAGTGATAGAAGGTGGTAATGCAGGTATTGAATTTTTAGGCTCGCAAGGCGATATTTGGGATGCACAAAAAGATATGTTGGCGGATACTTTGGGGGCAATTACTGCGCTTATTATTTATCTGATTGCCCGTCCGGACTTGCGGATTCGCTCCCATTTTTACGAATAGCATTAACCATTTCAAGCGGTCATTTTTGGTAAAAATTTTGCAAAAATTGACCGCTTTCTTTTTGAATCGAATAAGCAAAAAAATTGAATGATGAATACGATACCTAAAGTTATTTTAGCGCCGATGCAAGGCGTATTAGATCCTTTTGTTCGCAAATTACTGACGGCAGTAAATGATTACGATCTATGTATTTCAGAATTTGTGCGAGTGGTGGATCAAAAATTGCCGAAGAAAGCATTTTATCGTCTTGCGCCTGAATTGTTGCAGGGCGGTTTAACCGATTCAGGTACGCCTGTGCGAGTGCAGTTATTAGGACAACATCCGCAATGGTTGGCAGAAAATGCCCAGTTGGCGATTGAATTGGGCTCGCATGGAGTGGATTTGAATTGCGGTTGTCCGTCTAAAACGGTAAACGGCAGTAATGGTGGCGCATCATTGCTAAAAGATCCGGATTTGATTTATCGAGCAACCAAAGCAATGCGAGAAGCAGTTCCACAGGAGCAGATCGTTTCGGTGAAAGTGCGTTTAGGTTGGGATTCGGCAGATCAATGTTTTGAGATTGCCGATGCGGTGGCACAAGGTGGAGCGAATGAAATAACCGTACACGGTCGTACCAAACAAGACGGCTATCGAGCTGAACGCATTAATTGGCAGGCAATCGGCGAAATTCAAAAACGTCTTTCGATTCCTGTGATTGCCAATGGCGAAATCTGGGATTTTGAATCTGCAAAAAATTGCCAAAATATGACCGCTTGTTCGAGTTTAATGATCGGGCGAGGTGCATTAAACACGCCGAACCTTAGCCGAGTGGTGAAATTTAATCAGCCTAAAATGCCATGGCACGAGGTGCTGCAATTACTGTTTCAATATGTAAATATGGAAAATGAGCGTGACTCGGGCTTTTATCATGTGGCGAGAATTAAGCAATGGCTACATTATTTGGATAAAGAATATCCGGAAGCCAAAGATTTGTTCCAAATACTCAAAACGGAGCACGGCTATGACGGTCTAAAAGCACATATTGAACGAGCGGTAAATCAAGGGATTTAACAATAGGGTTTTAACCACGGAAAACACAGAAGTAATAATAAGTAATATTGATTTTTTAAAGAGAGAATATATGAGCTTATTATTTGAACAAGAAACGTATGCTTTACGCAGTGCAATATTTGATGTGTATTTTCAAATGGGTAATGGTTTTTTAGAATCTGTTTATCAAGAATGTTTAGAGCTTGAATTTAGAGCTAGAAATATTCCTTTTATAACACAACCCAATCTTGCATTAATGTATAAAGATCAGCTATTAAAGCAGAGTTATAAACCAGATTTTATTTGTTTTGATCAAATTATTATTGAATTAAAAGCAGTTAATTTGTTGAAAGAAGAGCATAAAGCTCAATTAATGAACTATTTAAAAATAACAGGTATGAAGTTAGGTTTACTTGTTAATTTTGGTGCATTTCCTAAAGTAGAAATTAAACGGATAATTATGTAGTTATTATTGAAAACTTTATTTCCGTGAATTCAGTGTATTCCGTGGTTAATTGAAAAGAGAAAACGATGAAGAAACAAATATTTAGTGAGCAAGAGGTCACAACAGAACAGCAATTTGTGGCCAAGCAAGAATTTGAGGCTTCGGACGATATTCAAATTGAAGAGGAATATCAAGAAGTTGAGGCGGAATTAATTGTTGAAGAAAGCCTGAAGCCGTCGCGTTTTTGGGTAAGAGTAGTGCTGTTTGCGTTGGGACTGTTCAGCGTTGCCGTGATTGCACAAAGTGTGCAATGGCTGATTGATACTTTCCAAGCTCGCCAATGGATTTATTTTGCGTTTGCAATTGTGTTCGCTTTAATCAGTTTAACCGGCGTGGTTGCGATTATCGGTGAATGGCGTAAATTAGTTTTTTTACGTCATCATCAGCAACAACAGCAAGTAAGCGAGCAATTACTTTTAGAAGAACTTGCAACGACAAGCGGTGAAAAAGCGGTAAATTTTTGCAATGAGGTTGTGGCGAATTTAAAAAAAGTGCCAAGTGTGCAACATTCGCAACAACGTTGGCAAAGCCAATTAAATGAGGCTTATAATGCAAAAGAGGTGCTGTACTTATTTAGTGAAACAGTGCTCACACCGCTTGATAAGCAAGTGAAAAAAATGATTTCAAAAAGTGCGACTGAAAATGCGGTGATTGTGGCGGTTAGCCCGTTAGCTGTGGTGGATGTGTTGATGGTAGCGTGGCGAAATATTGCATTGGTGAATAAAATCAGCAAAACCTACGGTATGCAATTAGGGTATTTCAGCCGTTTGAAATTATTCAAAATGGTCTTAACCAATATGGTGTTTGCTGGTGCAACCGAAGTGGTGAGCGATGTCGGTATGGAATTCTTCTCGCAAAATTTAACCGCTAAACTTTCACTGCGTGCCGCACAGGGCATTGGTGTAGGTTTGCTCACTGCAAGATTAGGCATTAAAGCGATGGAATTTTGCCGTCCGGTTGCGTTCCAAGCGGGTGAAAAACCGAAACTTTCTGCCATTCGCCAACAATTATTAACTTCGGTTAAAAACACGATTTTTACGAAAGCAGAAGAAAAAGTGAGTGAGAAGGTATAGATATTCCGCGGCTTATATTTTAATTAGCACGGCATATATAGAGAACTCGGAAAAGAAAACAAGCGGTAGGATTTGCAAAAAAAGTTGCAATTCTTACCGCTTGTTATTTGGAATTTACAGCCCTAGCAGGGCTGTATTCTGCTTAAGCTAGTAAGGCTTTGCCGTGCTAGGATCTCAGAAATGCGCCAAGGAAGCAGAACTAGCTAAGCAATGCCTCAAGCTGTTCTTGGCAGTCCAGCCATTCCATTTCAATTTCTTCAACGGCTTTTTTCGCTTCAATTTGCTTCGCGAGTGTTTCGGTAAGTTGCACTTTATTTTCCGCTTCATAGATCTCGCTTGAAGCCAGTAGTGCTTCGAGCTGATTTAGCTTTTCACTCGCTTGTTCAAGATCTTTCTCTAGCTGGGTGATCTTTTTGCGTAACGGTGCGGTTTGTTGGCGTAATTCCGCCTCTAAACGCTTTTGTTCCTTACGATTTGCCGCGCTATTATCCGCTTTTTCTTCCGTACAAGCGGTCGAATTTCCTGAATTTTTTGCCGCTTCAAGCGCATTTTGTTCGTTTAGCCATTTTTGGTAATCATCCAGATCGCCTTTAAATTCTTCCACTTTTTTATCGTGCACCAGATAAAATTCATTCACGGTACTACGCAATAAATGACGATCGTGCGATACCACTACCAGCGAGCCCTCATAATAAGTGAGCGCATCGGTTAGCGCTTGACGCATTTCCAGATCTAAATGGTTGGTCGGTTCGTCCAACAACAGTAAATTTGGGCGTTGCCATACGATTAGCGCTAACACCAAACGAGCTTTTTCCCCGCCGGAAAACGAGCCGACGTTTTGTTTCACTTTGTCGCCTTTAAAATCAAAGCCGCCTAAATAATTACGTACTTCTTGTTCGGTTAATTCCGGAGCAATTTTCTGTAAATGCCATAACGGGCTTTCATCAAAGCGTAATGTATCCACTTGATGTTGAGCGAAATAACCTAATTGTACACCTTTGGCTAATTGAATATGTCCGGTTTGCGGGGCTAATTCGCCGGCGAGTAATTTAATCAGCGTGGATTTACCCGCACCGTTGCGGCCGAGCAAACCGATACGTGAGCCGGGCACTAAATTCAGTTTAACCGATTCTAAAATGGTTTTATCAGCATAACCGGCACTGGCTTTTTCCATCATTAATAACGGGCTTGGCAAAGCGAGCGGCGGACGGAATTCAAATTCGAACGGACTGTCCGCATAAGCCGGTGCAATCAGTTCCATTTTTTCCAACGCTTTGATACGGCTTTGTGCCTGTTTCGCTTTGGTTGCCTTCGCCTTAAAGCGGTCGATAAAACTCTGTAAATGAGCAACTTTTCGCTGTTGTTGTGCATAAGCAGCATTTTGTTGCGAGATTTTGGTAGCACGCTGAATTTCAAAC
The DNA here is from genome assembly GCF_000739435.1 of Actinobacillus suis ATCC 33415. Taxonomy (NCBI): domain Bacteria; kingdom Pseudomonadati; phylum Pseudomonadota; class Gammaproteobacteria; order Pasteurellales; family Pasteurellaceae; genus Actinobacillus; species Actinobacillus suis. The sequence goes on along the minus strand of NZ_CP009159.1, from coordinate 1,234,484 downwards.
GAGGTGTAGTTACCGGTGTAATCATTCAGCTGCTGATTTTCGATATGAATCACGCGATCAATTATCGGATCGAGAAAATCTCGGTCATGGGAAATGAGCAATAGCGTACCACGGTAGTTAGTCAGCCATTTTTCCAGCCAGATCACCGCATCTAAATCCAAGTGGTTAGTCGGTTCATCAAGTAGCAGCAAATCAGAACGGCAGATCAACGCTTGTGCCAAATTTAAACGCATACGCCAGCCACCTGAGAACGATTTCACCGGTAAGGAAAGTTGTTCGTTAGTGAAGCCTAAACCGTTTAACAAGGTTGCTGCACGGGCTTGAATTGTCCATGCGTCAATTGTATCCAGTTGAGTGTGAATGAGAGCAATTTGATTGCCGTTATTTTCTTGATTGGCTTTTTCTAATTGGCTCATTAAACCGGTATATTCGCGATCGCCTTGGATCACATAATCCAATGCGGAAATTTCCAATGCCGGTGTTTCTTGATTTACCCAAGAAATCGCCCAGTTTTTCGGCAGAGAAACATCGCCGCCTTCCGGTTGTAATTCGCCTTTCACTAAAGCGAAAAGTGAAGATTTACCACAACCGTTTTTACCGACCAGTCCAACTTTTTGACCGGTATGAATGGTGACGGAGGTGTTTTCTAAAAGGACGGATTGTCCGCGTTTTAAGATAAGGTCGGTGAAAAAAATCATTATAAATGCTTGGTTTATGTTAAAATTTTGCCGTTATTCTAACATAAATAGAGGAAGCTATGTTTGATTCATTAGCAGTACAATTTGTTGTATTGTGGGCGGTAATTGACCCTATCGGTTCAATTCCAGTGTATTTGGCGAAAACGATCGGTTTGCCAATCGAAGATCGCCGTAAAATTGCACGTAATGCAGTGGTGATTTCTGCTGGTATTTTAATGTTTTTCTTAGTTGGCGGGCAGATGTTGCTGGAAGCAATGCAGATTCCGCTATCGGCATTCCAAGCTGCCGGCGGCTTAGTATTATTACTGTTTGCGTTAACAATGATTTTTGGTGAGAGTAAACCGGAACAAGAGATGAAAATAAAAGCCAGTATTAGTGAGCTGGCGGTTTACCCTTTAGCCGTGCCATCTATTGCTTCACCGGGAGCGATGATGGCAATTGTATTACTTACCGATAACCACCGTTTTAGTATTACCGATCAAGTGGTTACGGCAGGTATTATGCTGTCTGTATTGGCGATTACCTACTTATTTTTACTGGCGGCAAATCGCATTCAACACTTTATTGGTAATGCGGGAGCGGCGATCATTAGCCGTGTCATGGGCTTAATTTTAGCGTCAGTGGCGATTAATAATTTATTAGTCGGTGTGCGAGATTTCTTTATTCAAGTGAGTTAAATAACCGAGGATTTTATGGCATTACGTACTTTGTCGGAAGCATTACAAGAAATGCTAAACCGCTTACCGACAGCATCAAAAACAGAAACATTAACACTGGCAGAGTGTGCGAATCGTATTTTAGCAGAAGATATTTTTTCCCCGATTAATGTCCCCAGTTTCGATAATTCGGCAATGGACGGCTACGCGTTTCGTTTAGCGGATCTCGCTCAATTTGAACGTTTAACCGTTGCCGGTAAATCTTTTGCCGGCAATCCGTTTACCGGCGAAGTGAAAGCCGGAGAATGTATTCGTATTATGACCGGTGCGATGCTGCCAGCAGATTGTGATGTAGTTGTGATGCAAGAAGAAACGGAAGTAGAGACACTTACAAGCGGTCAAATTTTAGTGAAATTTTGCAAAACGCCGAAGCTTGGGCAAAATATTCGCCGAATTGGTGAAGATGTAAAACAAGGCGCATTGGTGTTGGCAAAAGGCAGTTTATTAAATGTGACCACTTTGCCATTATTAGCTTCGTTAGGCATTGCGCAAGTGCCGGTATTTAGCCGTTTAAAAGTCGCGATTCTTTCCACCGGTGATGAACTAACTTCGGTCGGTCAGCCGCTAGAACAAGGCAAAATTTATGATACCAACCGTTTTGCAGTGCGTTTAATGTTAGAAAAACTCAATTGTGAGATTTTAGATTTTGGTATTCTACCGGACGATCCGGTAGTGTTCGAACAAACGTTTAATCAAGCGCAGCAGCAAGCGGACGTATTAATTACCAGTGGCGGTGTGTCGGTCGGCGAAGCGGATTTCACCAAAGATGTGTTAGAAAAACTGGGCGAAATCGGCTTTTGGAAAATTGCAATGAAACCGGGCAAGCCATTCGCTTTCGGTAAATTGCAACACGCTTGGTTCTTCGGTTTACCGGGTAATCCGGTTTCCGCTTTAGTCACCTTTTACCAACTGGTGCAACCGGCGTTAGCTAAACTGGCCGGTGTGAATGCGGAACGTATCGCAAATCTTACCCAAAATTTAACCGCTATTGCAGATACGAATTTGAAAAAAGCGGTAGGTCGCCAAGATTTCCAACGTGGCTTCTATTATGTTAATCAACAAGGTGAAGTAGCTGTACGTCCGGTCGGTTCGCAAGGCTCGCATATTTTCAGTGCTTTTTATGAAAGCAATTGTTTTATTGTGTTGGAAGCGGAACGAGGCGATGTGAATGCCGGTGAAAAAGTGACGATTCAGCCGTTTAACAGTTTATTGAGATAGTGAGTGAATATGGAACTTAGCGATCAGGAAATGTTGCGCTATAACCGTCAAATTATTTTAAAAAGTGTTGATTTTGATGGACAAGAAAAGCTAAAAGCCAGCCGTGTATTGATTGTCGGGCTGGGCGGCTTGGGTTGTAGTGCTGCGCAATATCTAGCTTCAGCTGGTGTCGGGCATTTGATTTTGGTGGATTTTGATGAAGTATCATTATCCAATTTACAGCGCCAAATTTTGCATACGGATGCCAATATCGGTCAGCCGAAAGTAGAGTCGGCAAAAGTGCGTTTAAACCAAATCAATCCGCATATTCAGCTTGAGGCGATTAATAAACAATGTAGCGATGCCGAATTTGCCGAGTTGATTGAGCGAGTGGATTTAGTGTTGGATTGCACCGATAACGTGACGGTACGTAATCAGTTAAATTTGCAATGTTTTGCGCAAAAACGACCGCTTGTTTCCGGCTCAGCGATTCGCTTTGAAGGTCAAATTTCAGTATTTACTTATGCGAAAGATGAGCCTTGTTACAGTTGTTTAAGTCAATTATTTGGTGACGGCACTTTAAGTTGCGTGGAAGCTGGTGTGATTGCGCCGATCGTTGGTGTGGTTGGGAGCTTACAGGCATTGGAAGCGATTAAATTATTGCTGAACGTAGGTAAAAGTTTAGCCGGAAGATTATTGATGATTGACGGTTTACATTTTTCGGTAAGAGAAATGAAGCTACCGAAACTTAAAAATTGTGAAATTTGTTGTGAATAGGTCGCTAAAATTCAAGAATTGCAAAGAATTGACAAGTTAGGTTATATGGTTTGACGCTAAAACGGTTTAGCGATATTATTTTTTTCCGAAATGTTCCTCCTTAGTTCAGTCGGTAGAACGGTGGACTGTTAATCCATATGTCGCAGGTTCGAGTCCCGCAGGAGGAGCCAACTAATTTCCTTTAGTTTTGCTTTTGTTCTTGTTTTATTTGTCTCCTTTTATAAAACAGTGATTCATACCTCCAGAATTAGAACAAAAGAATTTGCCCCGTAGGTTTTCTACGGGGTTTCTTTTTTTCTATATCTTGTCAAAACAATTCCTATTTCTTCAAGATTATCATCACAGAATATCCTAAGTATAAATCAACCTAATTTCGGTTTATGCTGTGATGATGTGTTCATTATTTAGTAAATAACGAAATAGATTCCAAATGTCCTGTATGTGGGAACATATCGATCATTGCCGCTTTTTGCAGTTTATAACCGGTTTGAATCAGTTTTTCTGCATCTCGCACTAATGTGGCGGGGTTACAGGAAACATAAACGATCGTTTCGGGATTCAATGCGGCTAAGTGATCCAAGCAGAAAAATGCGCCGTTACGCGCCGGATCTAATAAAACTTTGTTAAACGGCTCACTTGCCCACGCTTTATCTGCAAAAGGTTCGTCTAGGTTGGTTTGGTAAAATTCTACGTTTTTTAGACCGCTTGCAGCTTGATTCTGCTTGGCCTGTTCAACCATCGGCTGAACGCCTTCCACACCGACGACAAAACCGGCTTGTTGAGCGATGGGTAAGGTAAAATTGCCCATACCGCAGAATAAATCCAATACTCGGTCTTGTGCGGAAAGATTGAGCCATTCCAATGCTTTATCCACCATTTTTTCATTTAAGTTACCATTCACTTGAATGAAATCACGAATCGAAAAGCCCAGTTTTACACCATGAATTTGGTAGTAGGGCGCTTCACCACTTAATTGAACGATATCATTTTCAGCGGTCATCACAAACAATGAAAGTGAATATTGTTCAGCAAACTGTTGCAAATTTTGACTATCTTGCGGATGGAATTGCCCGACGTTACGCACCAGCATCGCAATGGTATTATCCGCTTGAACCAGTTCTATATGCCCAAGTGTTTTTTTGTTCTGCCACGTGCTAAATAGGCTTTGCAGTGGTTTGATAAGCTGAGAAAGCGGCTCGGCCAACACTTCACACTGCTCAAGCGGTATGATTTGGTTTGAATTTTGCATTCTAAAACCAATCGCTAACTGATTATTTTGTAACGCAATACTCAGTTTTGCGCGGCGGCGATAGCCCTTATCGTTACCGACGATCATCGGTTGAAAATCAATCGGCTGTGATTGCAGTTTTTGTAAGCGTTGAAAAAGCGCACGCTGTTTGGCTTCTCGCTGTAAATCTAGCGGAATATGCTGCATTTGACAGCCGCCGCATTTGCCGTAGAGAGCACAACTCGGCTGTTGGCGTTCGGTGGATGGTTTTAAAATTTTAACCGCTTTTGCTCGTCCGTATTGGCGTTTTTCTTCCAATACTTGGATTTCAACTTGTTCGTTAGGTAAGGCGTTTTCGATAAACCACGTTTTTCCGGCAATTTTCGCCACGCCTAAGCCTTGGTAGTCCAAAGATTGAATGGTAATCGGCGGACAAGCGGTCGTTTTTGCCGATTTTTTTGCTTGCTGTTTTGCAGCTTTTTCAGAGTAGAACAGTGCCATTTTTAGTGTAAAATCAAATTCGTAAAGTCAGTTATTATATATGAAAAAGGGGGAAAGATGATTTCGAATGTTTGGACCGAACGTTTTTTGGCGGATAAAAAACGAGAACAAGACCACCGTTCACCGTTTCAGCGAGATCGCGCGAGAATTTTGCATTCCGAAGCCTTTCGTTGCTTGCAAGCTAAAACGCAGATTCACGCAGTTGGTGAAGATGATTTTTATCGTACTCGCTTGACCCATTCACTTGAAGTGGCGCAGATCGGCAGTAGTATCCGTGCGAAATTATTGCGAGAGAAACAAGCCTTTCAAGCGGTTGTTTCCGATCAAAAATTTGCAATTTTAGCTGAAAATTTGACCGCTTTATTGCCGTCTCGCAGTTTGATTGAATCGCTTTGTTTTGCGCATGATATTGGACATCCACCATTTGGGCACGGCGGCGAAATGGCACTCAATTATAAAATGCGTGCACATGGCGGTTTCGAAGGTAATGCTCAGTCATTTCGGATCGTTACCCAGCTTGAACCTTATACACCGCAACACGGAATGAATCTCACGCGCAGAACCTTGTTGGGAATTATTAAATATCCGGCACTGCTTGAAGAAACCGAACCGCAAGCACGCCCGCAATTTGCTGAGTCGCCTTATATCAACCTGCACCAATTTAAAACCTGTAAGGGCATATTTAGCGATGATCAAACCTTTTTCGATTGGGTGTTAGCACCGTTAAGCGAGCAAGATCGTAAGTTACTACGTACGATAAGTTTCAGTAAAGATCCGCTTGAACCGCATAAAACGCAATATAAATCGTTGGATTGCAGCATTATGGAACTTGCCGATGATATTGCCTACGGTGTACACGATTTGGAAGATGCGATTGCCGGTGGTATGGTCACGCCACAATCATGGCAACAGGCAGAGCAACAATTAGCACAATGTTCTTCTAGTTGGATTCAAACGATTTTACCGACCCTTAGCCAGAAATTATTTTCACAACATCGTTATGAACGTAAAGATGTGATCGGGGCGTTGGTTAATTATTTTGTGACTAACGTAAAATGGCGAGAGCAGGCGGGTTTTGATGAGCCGTTATTACGTTTTAATGCGTATTTACCGGATGATATGAAATGTGTGCTGGAAATTTTAAAACGCTTTGTTTACCAATATGTGATTTGTGATGTGAAAACACAAAGAGTGGAATACAAAGGTCAGCGTATTTTAATGGCGTTGTTTGATATGTTAAGTACTGATCCGGAGCGTTTATTGCCACAAAATGTTGCTTTACGCTGGCAACAGGCTGAAGTGGCAAAACGCCCTCGGGTGATTTGCGATTATCTAGCCAGCATGTCGGATGGGCAAGCATTTAAACTTTACCAAAGTTTATAAAAGTTTGAAGAACTAAGCGGTTATTTGTTCGTCTCATGTGAAGCTAAAATGGAGTATTACCATTTTTTATTTTTATTACGGAAGGACAATTATGAAAATGTTATCGAAAGCAACTTTATTAGCAACCACATTAGGTTTATTTACCGCTGCAAGTGCATTTGCCGTAGATATTCCTCGTGAGATTTATCGCCCGAACGGTAAATTAGTGAAAGCGGATCGCCAAGGTAATGGTGAATATGAAGTGGAATATCGCTTACGTGGTAACGATGTGCGTGTGATTGCTAAAAATGCAATTTCACACGCAAAACGTCATGGTTTCCGAGTAACAGAGGCTGAAATTGAAAGAGATGATGCGGATCTTAAATTTGAACGTGGTGATCAAGAGTTAGATATTCAAATTGAAGTAAAAAATCGTAATCGTATTGAATATAAAGCGGATTTAGACTTAGATAAAAACTAATCCGGTATGTTTTTAAAGAAACCGTTTGCTAGTTGCAAGCGGTTTTTTTATGCCCAAAATTTGCAAAATTCTTTATAAATCAGACCGCTTTGAGTCGCTAAATTTGGTAGAATAAATAGGAATTTATAGATAGGAGATATAACCCCAAAATGTTCGTAGTAGGTCAGCGCTGGATTAGCGAATCAGAAAATAATTTAGGCTTAGGTATCGTAACAGCAAGTGATAATCGTACTGTTACCATTCAATTCCCGGCGGCAGAGGAAGAGCGTATTTATGCGCTTTCGGTTGCACCTTTAACTCGTGTGCAATTTCAAAAAGGTGATCGAATCAATAGTGTAGAGGGGTGGCAGTTAGATGTTGAAGAGGTTGTCGAAAACCAAGGTTTTATTATCTATTTAGGTAAGCGAGCTGATTCCGGTGAAGAAGCGGTATTGCCTGAAATGCAGTTAGACCATAAAGTAAGCTTCAGCAAGCCGCAAGATCGTTTATTTTCAGCACAAATTGACCGTTCTGACCGTTTTGCTTTACGTTATCGAGCATTACAGCACCAACAAGCTCAATTTCAATCGCCGTTACGTGGAATGCGAGGCATTCGTGCGAGCTTAATTCCGCACCAATTACATATTGCTAAAGAAGTCGGACAGCGTGTTGCGCCTCGTGTGTTATTAGCGGATGAAGTCGGTTTAGGTAAAACGATTGAAGCGGGGATGATTTTACAGCAACAACTTTTCTCCGGTAGAGTAGAACGTGTATTAGTGCTTGTGCCGGAAAGCTTGCAACATCAGTGGTTGGTTGAAATGTTACGTCGTTTCAACTTGAAATTCTCATTATTTGATGAAGAGCGTTGTAGCGATTTTGATAAAGCGGATGAAGACGGTAATGATGTCAGCGAAAACCCGTTTGATAGCGAAGCGTTAGTGATTGCTTCAATCGACTGGTTAGAAACCTCTCCTAATCGTGCAAAACAAGTATTGGCAAGCAATTGGGATATGCTCATCGTGGATGAAGCGCACCACTTAGAATGGTCGGAAAACGAGCCGAGCGTCGGTTATCAATTTGTTGAGCGTTTATCAAAACAAACTCCGGCAGTATTGCTTCTCACTGCAACGCCTGAGCAATTAGGGCAAGAAAGCCATTTTGCACGTTTAGCATTATTGGATGCGGATCGTTTCTACGATTACAACAGCTTTGTTGCTGAGCAAAAAGATTACAAGCCGGTGGCGGATGCGGTAGCAAGCTTACTGAATGACAAACCGTTGAGCAATGAAGAACAAAATAGCATTGCGGAATTACTCAGTGAGCAAGATACTGAACCGATGTTTAAAGTGATCAATAGCGAAAAATCAAAAGAAAATGACCGCTTGCAAGTGCGTCAAGAATTGATTCGTGAGCTGATTGACCGCCATGGTACCAGCCGAGTGTTATTCCGTAATACTCGCCAAGGTGTGAAAGGTTTCCCACATCGTGTTTATCATCAAATTACCTTGGAAATGCCGAGTCAATATACCAATGCGTTAAAAGTGATGGGAATGATGGGCGGCGTAACCAAAGATGATCAGCTTTATCCGGAACGTTTATTCCAACGGATGAATCCAGCGGCAAAATGGGCGGATTTTGACCCTCGTATCGAATGGTTGATTACCTTCCTGAAAAACCACCGTGACGAGAAAATCTTAGTTATTTGTAAGCAAGCCGATACTGCAATTGCATTGGAACAAATCTTACGTGAACGTGAAGCGATTCGTTCGGCGGTGTTCCACGAAAAAATGTCGATTGTAGAACGAGACAGAGCTTCCGCTTATTTCGCACAAATGGAAGAAGGCGCTCAGGTCTTGATTAGTTCAAGCATCGGCTCGGAAGGGCGTAACTTCCAATTTGCCAGCAATTTAGTGTTGTTCAATTTACCGGATAATCCGGACTTATTGGAACAAAGTATCGGACGTTTAGACCGTATCGGTCAGAAAAATGATATTCAGATTCACGTACCGTGCTTTGAAAATTCAATGCAAATGGTATTGGCGACTTGGTATCATCAAGGTCTAAATGCGTTTGAAGAAACTTGCCCGATGGGCGCCGCATTATTCCGTGAATTCGGCGAAGAGTTGGAAATCTTCCTGAAGAATCCGCAAGCGGTCGGATTTGACGAATTTCTTGCAAAAACCTTTAAACGCCAACAACAGCTGAAAGCGGAATTAGAGCAAGGTCGAGATCGTTTACTTGAGCTAAATTCAAATGGCGGTGAAGTGGCACAAGAGTTAGCTGAGGCGATTGCGAAAGAAGATAATAATCCGCACTTAGTCAATTTTGCTTTGAGTTTATTTGATGTTATCGGCTTAGAGCAGGAAGATTTAGGCGAGCAATCTATCGTGATTAGCCCGACCGGCCATATGTTGGTACCGGACTTCCCGGGGATTGCGGAAGACGGTACGACAGTCACCTTTGATCGCCAGCTTGCACTCATGCGAGAAGACGTTGAGTTTTTAACTTGGGATCACCCAATGATTCGTAACGGTATTGATTTGATTACTTCCGGCGATATCGGTAAATCGGCAATTTCGTTACTGATTAATAAAAACTTACCGGCAGGTACCTTATTGCTTGAAGCGATTTATATGGTGGAAACACAAGCGCCGAAAGGCTTAAATTTAACGCGTTTCCTTCCGCCGACACCGGTACGTATCCTATTAGATAACAAAGGTAACGATATGGCGGCTCAGGTGTCGTTTGCAGGGCTTGAGAAGCAGTTAAAACCGGTGAATAAACAAATGGCAAATAAAATTGCGAAGATGGCGCAAGCGGATATTAAGAAATTAATTAGTATCAGTGAGCAAAAAATCGCAGTCAAATTACCGGAATTGATTGAAAAAGCCAGCCAAGAAGCGGATAGTATCTTAAGTGCGGAATTACATCGTTTAACCTCGTTACAAGCGGTGAATAAAAACATCCGTGCCGATGAAATTGAAGCATTGGAAAAACAACGTGTCGAATCGCTGAATCAAATTGCATTAGCGAATTGGCGTTTAGATAGCTTACGTGTCATTGTAAGTAATAAAGAATAGAGTATTTATCACGGAATAGACGGAAATACGATAAGCGTGAATTTGCAGAAAAAAGTTCAAAATTCACCGCTTGTTTCTTGTATTCGTCCATTCCGTGTTTTTTATGGTAAGAAAAATGGCATTAATTGAATATCATCCCCCACTTGAACCGTTTTTAACGGAAGTTTATCGTGATAATCATATTTTAGTGATTAATAAACCGAGTGGGTTGCTTTCAGTACCGGGCAATCGCCCTGAGTATTATGACAGTGCAATGACACGTGTGCAGCAGAAATACGGTTTTACCGAACCGGCACACCGTTTGGATATGGCAACCAGCGGCATTCTGTTATTTGCACTCAGCAAAGCGGCGGAAAAAGAGTTGAAGCGTCAGTTTCGTGACAGGGAACCGAAAAAGCATTATATCGCTTTGCTTTGGGGCAAATTAGGCGAAAAGGTCGGTGATACCGGTGAAATGAATTTTCCACTGATTTGTGACTGGGAAAATCGTCCTCGTCAGAAAATTTGCTATGAACGAGGTAAAAAGGCGATTACGCATTATGAAGTATTGGCACATTTACCGAATAATACCACTCGAGTGAAGCTTACCCCGATTACCGGTCGTTCACATCAGCTAAGAGTGCATTCGCTTGCGTTAGGACATCCGATTCTCGGTGATAAATTTTATGCTAATCCATTAGCTAAAAGTTTAGCACCTAGATTGTGTTTACACGCAGAAAGCTTAACTATTACGCACCCGATTAGCGGTGAAGTGATGACCTTTAGTGCGTTAGCTGATTTTTAAGTAAATTTTTGTTTAAATAACTTTACTTTAGTGTAAATTAACGTTATTATGTAACTGTTTTAGGCAAGTTAGCCCTTGTCATGAAACAGGCTGTCATCAGATGGCTTAGAAAATTTTATTCATTCCTAATATTGGCTAGTTCTTCGGAACTAGCTTTTTTTTGCTTTTAATGCTGAATATTAAATTAGTGTATGTTTTTATTTTTTAATATAGGAGTGTAAGAAAAGATTCTTAAACTGAACATAGTTCAATTATACATTTTGTTTAAAAAATAAGTTTTGAAACGAAAGATGAAAAATAATTTATCTTTCATTTAAAAATAGCTTGTAATTTATTTTATTTAGAATAGAATATATTTCGTAACTTCGGCAATACCACATAATTGCAGAGGGGACAGTCGTTAAATAACTAAGAAAATTTTATTCATTATATTATCTTATTGGCTAGGCTAATCACCTAGCCCTTTTTTTATTTTGAATTTTGTTATTAATAAATAATTATTAAAATATTTCAACTTTATATTAAAAATATATTATAAATTTTATTTAGTTATTAATGTTATATAATATTCCCAATTGAAATATTGACCAGGGTCGATTTTTCTACCGGGAGAAACGTCATTATGGCCGACAATACGCTCAGGTGTAATAGCCGGATACGCCGCCATAATTTCCTTGGTTAGCGCTGCGAGTGATTGATACTGCTGTTCTGTAAAAGGCTGGTTGTTACTCCCTTCTAATTCGATACCTATCGAATATTCATTGCATTTATCTCGCCCGTTAAATTCGGATAATCCAGCATGCCATGCCATATCATTAAAATTCACATATTGGGTAATTTCTCCCTTGCGATTAATTAAACAATGCGCAGAAACACGTAAATCTTTTATTTCTTCAAAATAAGGATGAATGGTCGGATCTAGATTTCCTTGAAAAAATTGGTCGATAAAATTTCCACCAAATTCTTCTGGGGGGAGGCTAATATAATGAATAACTAATAATGAAATATCATTTTCTTGAGGTCGTTGATTAAAATGTGTGGATGGAACTTGTCGTTGGTGAATTAATTTTCCGTTTTGAATAGTAAGATTCATATTCTGCCTTATGTTTATTCTGGTGTTAAGCGTGATGAAGTGGAAGCATGAAAAAATTACTGAACAATCGTTCATGAAAATATTGTTTTCACATAAAACATTACGCAACGTAATCTCAAATTGTGTTACATTTCTGTGTTTTCTATGCTATTCCGTGTTAAAATTAACGAATTAACTTATTGAAAAAAGAGAGAATTATGCTTAGTTATCGCCATAGCTTCCACGCGGGTAACCACGCCGATGTTGTGAAACATATTGTTCAACTTTTGATTTTACAATCATTAAAACAGAAAGATAAAGGCTTTCTTTATCTTGATACTCATTCCGGTGTTGGGCGTTATAGTTTATTGAGTGCAGAGTCGGAGAAAACCGGAGAGTACTTAGAAGGTGTAGCCCGTTTATGGGAACGTACAGATTTACCGGAAGAAGTAACGCTATACATTAACGAACTGAAAAAAATTAATAAAGGCGATAAGTTACGTTATTACGCAGGTTCTCCTTTGTTGGCGGTTAATCAGTTACGCCCACAAGATCGTGCAATTTTAACCGAGCTACATCCGAATGATTTTCCATTATTACGTCAAGAATTTGCCAAGAAAGCGAATGTGGTGACTAAGCGTGAAAACGGTTTTCAGCAATTAAAATCCGCATTACCGCCGAAAGAACGTCGTGGATTTGTCTTAATCGATCCGCCGTATGAATTAAAAGAAGATTATGAGTTGGTGGTGAAAGCAATTGAGGAAGGCTATAAACGTTTTGCTACGGGGATTTATGCGATTTGGTATCCGGTGGTGTTACGTCAGCATACTAAACGTATTGTGCGTGGTTTAGCTGATACCGGTATCCGCAAAATTTTACAAATTGAATTGGCGGTGCGTCCGGATTCGGATCAACGAGGTATGACGGCAAGCGGTATGATAGTGATTAATCCGCCGTGGCAATTAGAAAGTCAGATGAAAAAAATTCTACCTTATTTAACGGAAGTGCTTGTGCCGGAGGGTACGGGTAGTTGGTCTGTTGAATGGATTACTCCTGAATAATCTTTTCCCCTAGCCTTTTATTAGGTTAGGGGATTTTTTTGCAATTTTTTTAGTAAAAATAACCGCTTATAGAGGATAAACATGGAACAATATAAACACGATTTTATTGAATTTGCATTAAGCCGTAATGTTTTAAAATTCGGTGAATTTACCTTGAAATCCGGCAGAAAAAGCCCTTACTTTTTTAATGCAGGTTTATTCAATACCGGCAGAGATCTTGCCAAACTCGGCGAGTTTTATGCGCAAGCGATCCAAGCAAGCGGTCTAAATTTTGATGTACTTTTCGGGCCGGCTTATAAAGGTATCCCGATTGCGACTACAGTTGCAGTTGCGTTAGTAAATCAATTTGATGTGGATAAGCCTTGCTGTTTTAATCGTAAAGAAGCGAAAGATCATGGTGAGGGCGGTAATCTTATCGGCTCATCTTTAAAAGGGCGTATTTTATTGGTGGATGATGTAATTACCGCTGGCACGGCAATTCGTGAGTCGATGGAAATCATTAATGCAAACCAAGCGGAGTTAGCCGGTGTATTGATTGCGTTAAACCGTAAGGAAAAGGGCAAAGGTGAACTTTCTGCGATTCAAGAAGTTGAACGTGATTACGGTTGCCAAGTTTTTTCGATTGTCGATTTTGATGATTTACTGTCATTTATTGAGAAATCAGAGCAATATACACCATATTTAGCTGCAATGAAGGCATATCGTGAGCAATATGGCGTTAAGTGATTATGAATTTTATTCATAATGAGTGAAGATAACTTTCATCTGAGAAAAGCATCAACTGGGCTTGTTCTGAAATGAAATTTCACTTAAATTAATCTCAGTGATAACAAATAAGAATATACGGAGTAAAACATGGCAAATACAACATTACCTTTTCATGCGGACACAGTGGGTTCATATTTAAGAACAGACGCTTGGAAAAAAGCGCATGCAGATTACAAAGCTGACACAATTTCTCTTGAAGCACGTGATGCGATTGTTGAAGAAGAAGTAAAAAAATTAGTACAAGCACAATTAGATGCAGGCATTCAAGTGGTAACAGACGGTGAATTCCATCGTTCTTGGTGGCACATCGATTTCTTAGAAAACTTGAACGGAATCGAAGGTTATGTACCTGAAAAAGCTTATGCATTCAAAGGTGTAGAAGTGCGTCCTTACAACACTCGCTGTTGTGGAAAAGTATCTTGGAACCCAAACCATCCATTCCTTGCACATTTCAAAAAATTCAATGCGATTGTGGCAGGCAGAGCGGTAGCGAAATTCACGATTCCAAGTCCGAATCAATTAATGTATCCGGCACAATGGGATCACGGTATCTACGCAACCCGTGAAGAATTTGCTAAAGATGTGCAACAGGCTTATAAAGACGCAATTAAAGCATTCTATGATGCGGGTTGCCGTTATTTACAAATTGATGACGTGTATTGGGGCTCACTCTGCAATAATTATCAGCAACCGACCTTTGAAGCGGATAAAGCACAAGCCGTTGCGAATATTCAAGCGATTTTAGCGGACAAACCGGCAGATCTAACTATTACGACTCACGTTTGTCGTGGTAACTATAAATCTTCTTATTTATTAGAAGGTGCTTATGATCCAATCGCTGACGGCTTATTCGGTCAAACCAATTATGACGGTTACTTCTTAGAGTATGATGATGAACGTTCAGGTGGTTTTGAACCATTAAAACATTTTGCGAACAATAAAGGCCGTGTAGTGTTAGGTTTAGTGAGCTCAAAATTCCCGGAATTAGAAGACAAAGAAGCGATTAAAGCTCGTATTGCCGAAGCAGCGAAATATGTACCGCTTGAGCAACTTTGTTTAAGTCCGCAATGTGGCTTTGCTTCAACTGAAGAAGGTAATGTGATGACCGAAGAGCAGCAATGGGCAAAAGTACGTCACGTTGAAGAAATTGCTAAAGAAGTGTGGGGCGAAGATTAATTCTTTATTGGCAACTTTTTAAGTAAAAATGACCGCTTGTTAGATATGCAAGCGGTCATTTTTTATGGTTTTTTTACAAGTTACACCCAGCCAAGTTGGCGTAAGATCAGCAAACCCAAACTAGAAGTAAACATTGAACCGACTGTTGTAATACCAATTAAATTAGCCGTAGAAACAGCATCACCGCCATAATTACGAATCATTGCATAAGTGGCGGCGGCAGTCGGTGCTGAGGTGCTAAGAAAGACGATACCGAGCTCCATTGGTGATAAGTCGAAAACCCATTTACCTAAACTAAATAGGAAAACAGGGGCGGCAAATAAGCGAATGCTCGCAGAAAGCAAAACTAAACGGTTAGTTGTACTACCTTCGCCCTTTTTAAATTTGCGTAGCTGTTTAAAATCAATACTTGCGCCGGTACAAATAAGCGCCAATGGCAGCGTTAGTCCGCCAATAGCTTGCCCAGTTTTCAGTAACGGCGTCGGTAATTCCAATTTGAGTTCATTGAAGATAAGCCCAAGTACCAAACCAATAATCAACGGATTTTTCAAAATGGAAATAAATAATTTGCAGAGCTTAGGTTTGCCGTCATTAAATGCCTTAGTTAGTGTGATAACCGCTAACGTATTGAATAAAATTACAGATACCGCAACGTAAATCGAAGCAGCTGTCATTGCCGCATTACCATAGGCATTCATAATGAGTGCCAAACCAAGGATAGCAATGTTGCTACGAAACGTTCCTTGAGTGAAAACAGCACGAAATGGCTTGTCTGCAATATATTTCCCTGCCCACCATTCGGCAATAAGGTAGATTGTCAGCGTGCCGATAATCGCGGTCAGAATCAGCGGAATATTCGCAGCATAATTCAGCTCGCCTTTTTGCATATTTAAAAAGAGCAAGGTAGGAATTGCAAAATTAAACAGGCTTTTCGATGCCATATTGCAGAAATGGTCATCAATATATTTTTTGCGGCGCAACAATATACCGGCAAACATTAATAAAATGGTCGGCAAGGTCGTGCTAATACTGAATTGAAGGGCTTCTAAGAACATGGATATTCCTCGTAAAAACAAACAAGCGGTCAAATTTGTAGAAATTTTTACAAATTCAACCGCTTGTCATTAAAGCCCTGCTTTAAGGCTGGCTTCAATAAATTTATCTAAATCACCGTCAAGCACCGCTTGAGTATTGCGGTTTTCAACACCGGTACGTAAATCTTTAATACGTGAATCATCTAATACGTATGAACGAATTTGGCTGCCCCAACCGATATCTGATTTACTTTCTTCCATCGCTTGTTTTTCCGCATTCTTCTTCATCATTTCCATCTCGTATAATTTCGCTTTAAGCTGCTTCATACATTGATCTTTGTTTTGGTGTTGCGAACGGCCGTTCTGACATTGCACCACAATACCGGATGGAATATGGGTAATACGTACCGCCGATTCGGTTTTATTAACGTGCTGACCGCCCGCACCGGACGCACGGTACACATCAATACGTAAATCCGCTGGGTTGATCTCGATATCAATATCGTCATCGATTTCCGGATAAACGAAGGCAGCAGCAAACGAAGTATGACGGCGGTTATTCGAATCAAATGGCGATTTACGCACTAAACGGTGAATACCGGTTTCGGTACGTAACCAACCGAACGCATATTCGCCGGTAATTTTAACGGTTGCCGATTTTAAACCGGCAACATCACCGTCCGACACCTCAATTAATTCGGTTTTAAAGCCTTTGCTTTCCGCCCAACGTAAATACATTCGCAGTAACATTTCCGTCCAGTCTTGCGCTTCGGTACCGCCAGAACCTGCTTGTAAATCGACATAACAATCCGCCGCATCATGCTGACCGCTAAACATACGTTGAAATTCAAGCTTCGCTAATTTTTCTTCTAATTCGTTGGCTTCAGCTTGTGCTTCATTAAACGTATCTTCGTCTTCCGCCTCTACGGCTAATTCGATTAAGCCTTCAACATCTTCCACACCTTGATCCAATGCTCGAATCGTATTGACCACCATTTCTAATGCAGAGCGTTCTTTACCTAATGCTTGCGCTTTTTCCGGCGTATTCCAGATTTCCGGCTGTTCTAATTCAGCATTGACTTCTTCTAAGCGTTCGACTTTGGCATCAAAGTCAAAGATACCCCCGAAGTACGTTGGTACGCTCAGTTAAATCGGCTAATTGAGTTTTAATTGGATTCAGTTCAAACATTATTTTTCCCTCTTTTAAAATTGACCGAGAATTATAGCGCAAGCGGTCATTTTTTTGGGGATTTTTGCAAAAAATTGCTCAATTTTAACCGCCTGCTATTGCTATAATAAATAAAAAAATCAAGGAATAACTTATGCCTAAACGTCCCCAAAATATTCATAATACTCTTTTCCAATTGGAAATCTTACGTCGTATTCCAAAGGGAAAAGGGCGTTACATTACTGCAAAGCAATTACATTCCCAATTAGAAGAACTCGGTTTCGATAAAGATATTCGTACCGTACAGAGAACATTAAATATTTTATGTGCACATTTTGATATTGAAAAAGATGATCGTGATATTCAGCATGCTTATCGTTGGAAAGAACAAGCGAAAGGACTGGCAATTTCTACGTTAACTGCTCACGAATCTTTATTATTAATGTTGGCTGAGGAACATTTAAAGAATCTGTTGCCGGCGAATTTAATGAAATCCCTCAAACCGTTTTTTGATGAAGCACGTTATCAAAAACAATTTGGTAAAGAAACGCTTGAATATAAATGGTTGGATAAAGTTAGCAGCGTACCGACCAGCCAGCCATTGCTTCCTGCGAAAGTTTCTCCTGATATTTTTGAAGCAGTCAGTTCGGCATTATTTGAAAATAAATTATTGAATGTTGAATATCAAAATCAGCACGGTAAGAAAAATAAAGCGCAAGTGATGCCGCTTGCTTTGGTTCAACAAGGTGGTGCAATGTATTTAGTTGTGCAATATGAGGGGTTTGAAAATTATCGTCATCTTGCCTTACATCGTATTAAAAAAGCAGCAGTTTCGACTTTCAGTTTTGAATATCCGAAAGATTTTAATCTTAAACACTATCAAGAGCAGGGGAATTTCGGTTTTGGTGACGGTAGTATGGTCAAGCTGACTTTCTCTATTTCTCATTCGGCAGGTTTTCATTTAACTGAAACACCGCTTTCAAAAGATCAGCAAATTTTAGAAGAAACTGAAGCGTTTTACCGAATCCAAGCCACTGTTCCCGACAATGAAATGCTGACTTGGTGGATTCGTAAATTTGGAACGGATATTTGGGATATTGAAAGAGAGGCAATTTGGGGATAGTTGAGAATAAATCAAGCGGTAAGATTTATAATAAATCTTGTGAATCTTACCGTCTAACTTTAGCGTTTTAACATATGCATTATCAATCTAATTAAAGTTTCTTTCTGCTTTGGATTGGATTCGGCAACTAATAATGTTAGAGCGGCAAGCCCGGTATCGTTAATAATCGGAATATTGTTTTGATTAAATAAGCGTTGATTTCTATGGAGAAAATCGACAAATAAGAAAGCACCACTTCGTTTATTTCCATCAGCAAACGGGTGATTTTTGACGACGAAGTAGAGTAAATGTGCTGCTTTTGCCTCAATACTTGGATAAGCCGGTTCACCGAATACGGTTTGTTCAAGATTACCTAAAATAGCGGAAAGTCCGTTATCTCTCTCAAGCCCGAATAACTCGGAGGCTTCTCCTCGAACCATTAATTGTTGCTTTAATTCGTGTAATGCTTGTTTAGTTTGTTCAATGGTTGGTAATTTTCCTCCGACTTGAACTTTAGGTTCGATTAGCAATCCTTCATCATATTGTTGCAACCATAAAAACGTATGAGTATAGCGACTGACAATATCGACCAACCCCCGCCCGCTTTCAATCGTCAATTCCGAAGAGTTTGCTGTTTTTTGAATTAAAGCTAAGGCTTGTTCCAATTCATAGGCATTTTGTTGCAAACGTTTTTGATTAATGGCATAGCCTTTCGTTAAATAATCTTTTAAACGAGTGGTCGCCCAAATACGGAATTGAGTGGCGGATTTGGATTTTACACGATAGCCAACAGAAATAATGGCATCAAGATTATAGTGTTTGACTTGTCTGGTAACTTTACGATTACCCTCCAATCGAACTACCGAGAAATCCTTGGTAGTTCGAATTTCTTCTAGTTCTTTCTCCTTAAAAATATTCTTTAAATGTAAACTGATATTATCTGTTGAGGTTTCAAAAATCTTCGCCATTTGAGCTTGTGAAAGCCAAACTGTTTCATTTTCAAAGCGAACTTCAACTTGCATTGAGCCGTCTTCGGCTTGATAGATTTCGATTGGATTTGTCATATCTTTCTCCTTTTATTGACATCATTACCTTAGTGGAATATGCGGAAAAATATTTGAATAGTTTTGCTATGTAGATCGAAAATTTACAAAAATTCAGTGATTCTGCTCAGTTATTAAAGGTGTGTTATTTGAGAGGGTAATTGATATTGCGACATAATGTGTCACATATTTTGTAAGAGTGTTTTAAGTGGAAAACGACATATATTGTCGTAATATTATTTATTATTACTGATGTGAAATCAGCAAAAGGAGCCGTTTTATGAGTAGCGAATATAATTTAAATCCACCAACTGTATCCCTTTTTTCTGAAAAACTTTTGCTTAAGATTTTATGTGAACATAATGGCTTTAATCACTTTTTTCGTTCCCATGGTTGGAGTGATGATACATTAGCTTATGCGTTAGGTTTGAATAATGAATGGGATAATCAAGAAAGTATTTCGAGTGTGAAATTACTGCTGCAAAAACGTTATCAAGAAATTAAAAAATGCCCTTTCTCCGTGCCGAGTGAGTTAGAAATTGCTTATCAAAATATTAATAAATTAACGCAATATATTGAGTTGAATGAGGTTGAAAAAGCGATTTTTACATTAGTTTTTCACTTAAAGCATGAAGAGATCATTGAAAACGGGTTTAATTTTTTAGGTTCGGTAAATATTACTTCTGCGATTGGCTGGATCAGTAAATTATGTTCACTAGATAAATCAGCGGTTAAATTAGCACTTGCAAAAAATCAAAAATTAAAAACTTATGGGTTAATTGAGCAATCTTGCCATAATACTGATCTTGAAGGTTATTTAGAATGGGGAGACACATTAGATTTTGATGAATTTCTTAATGAACCGTTAACGGAAAAAAGTCTATTAGCTCGTTGCTTAATTCCGGCGGCAGAGCCACATTTGACATTAGCTGATTTTGAACATATTCAATCCATGCAACAAATTATGCTGAATTATCTCCGACAAGCGGTAGATACGCATAAAAAAGGTGTAAATATTTTACTTCACGGCTTACCGGGAACGGGTAAAACAGAATTTGCAACTTTATTAGGTAAGTTACTTCAAATTGATACCTATATGCTACATTTCTCAGATAGCGATGGTGAAACGTTAAATGCGAAGACTCGTCTGAATAGCTGTGTATTGGCACAAAAATTGTTAACGGATCGTAGCAGTATGCTCATTTTTGATGAGATTGAAGATGTATTTTCAGCCGGTTTATTTGAACGTTCAGTTGCACAATCGAATAAAGCGTGGGTAAACCATTTTTTAGAAAATAATAATGTACCTATGATTTGGATTTCAAATGATATCAATAGTATGGACAACGCCTATTTACGCCGTTTTGATATTATTTTTGAAATGCCTGATTTACCTTATAAGCAGAAAGAACATTTAATTCGTAACTTAGCCGGAGAACAGTTATCTGAACGTTATATTCAGCATTTTGCGAAAATTCCATACTTATCTCCGGCAATATTAGAACGGACATTAAAAGTCGTTACCAGCCTTGAACCTAATAGTCAAGTAGCCTTTGCCGAACAGACCAGAACGCTATTTAATCAAACATTGCAGGCACAAGGTTTTAAGAAAATCGAACCGCTTACTGAAAGCCTACAAGCAGACTATTCTTTGGATTTCGTTTCGTGTAAAGCGGATATTTATAAAATCAGTAAAGGATTAAAACAAACAAAATGCGGACGAATTTGCTGTTATGGTGTACCGGGAACAGGTAAGACTGCATGGGCAAAATGGTTGGCACAAGAGCTTGAAATGCAGCCGCTTGTATTACAAGGATCTGATTTATTGGATATGTATGTAGGAGGAACGGAGCAAAAAATTGCAGCTGCTTTTGAACGAGCAAGAAATGAGAATATGTTACTGATTTTAGATGAGGTGGATAGTTTTCTGTTTACTCGACAAAGCGGACAACGTAGTTGGGAGCATAGCCAAGTCAATGAAATGCTCACACAAATTGAAAAATTTGAAGGTTTAATGGTGATTTCAACCAATTTGCTTGATGAGCTTGATCCGGCAGCACTTCGCCGTTTCGATTTAAAATTACAGTTTGATTACCTCAAACCGCAGCAAAGTGTTGCATTAGCTAAAATTCAAGCGGCTAAATTTGAATTGAATTTTACAGAAAATGTTCAGCAAAAAATTGAACGACTTCCTATGTTAACACAAGGTGATTTTGCTGCTGTGGCTCGCCGTCACCGTTTTGCTCCTTTTGAAAATGAGAATGAATGGATTGATGCATTGGAAGATGAATGTCGCCTTAAACAGGGAAAAGTATCTAGAAGAATTGGTTTTTAAGTTCGTTTATTGCGATTTTTAACAGTTTATTTTTGTTAAGCGACATAATTTGTCGCTGGATTATAAAAAATGGAAATAAAACAGGAGTAAAAATGAAAAACGATCTTGATTATGCGATTTCTTTGTTAGCCAAAGCAGATGGAATCTTAATTACGGCGGGTGCTGGAATGAGCACAGATTCAGGGTTACCTGATTTCCGTAGTTCAGGCGGATTATGGAATGCTTATCCGCCCTTAGAAAAATTTCATCTCTCTTTTATGCAAATCGCAACGCCAAAAGCATATATTGAACGACCCGATTTATCTTATTGGTTTTGGGGGCATCGTTTGAATCAATATCGCCAAACACCACCACACGAGGGATATGCAATTTTAAAAGCGTGGGCAGAAAAAATGCCGAATGGCTATTTTGTTTATACCAGCAATGTTGATGGTGCTTTTCAAAAGGCGGGCTTTTCAGATGAACGAGTGTATGAAATTCACGGCACAATTTTTCGTACGCAATGCTTTTATAACTGTAATGATGAAAGTTGGGTAACGGATTTTCAACCAATCACAGATGATCAGCAATGCCGAGTATTAAATAAAACACCAATTTGTCCCCATTGTGGGGAAATGGCTCGCCAAAACGTATTAATGTTTGATGATTATTTATTCTGCGAACAACATTATGCACCGAAAGAAATTGCACTGCGTGATTGGTTAAAGCAAGTAAAAAATTTGGTGGTTATTGAGCTTGGGGCAGGAAAAGCGATTCCCACAGTTCGCCGATTTTCTGAAAGCACAGCCAAAGCTAAAAAAGCTGGTTTTATTCGAATCAATAAACTGGATGCAGGCGTTCCAAAGATGCACTTTTTGAGTTTAGAAATGAATATTCTTGAAGCACTAAAAATGCTAAATACTATGTGGCAAGAAAAGCAAAATAAAACTATTAAAAATAGTATAAAAATACAACGCTTGATTGATTGATTGATTGATTGATTGATTGATTGATTGATTTGCAGTATTTTCGTTTTTATTTTAACAAACTGAAAAGGTATAGAGTATGAATTTTGAAGAAATGAATCGTTGGCAAAAAATGGGCATTTTAGAATCTGCTATTATTGATCAACTGCGTAAATTAGGCGGTAAAAGTTCACGTAAAAAATTAAGATCTGAATTGCGTGAGAATTTAGAAGCAATTCCAGAAGAAGCCTTTGATGAAAGAAAAATTGGGAAAAATGGTAGGCCTTATTGTCCGTTAGATATTATTATTCAATTTACTTTAAAGAATTTAGAAATCGCAGGTTTTATTTCTTTCCCTGAACGAGGACAATTAGCCTTAACAGAACGTGGAATCATTTGTGATCTCAACAATGTAATGGATAAAGAAGCTCAACAAAGAATTCACGAATATTGGACAACAAATAAAGGTAATAGAAAGAAAAATAGAGATGTAGAAGAACTTCAAAACTTTAATACGCCATTAAATATTGAATCCCACATTATGCCAGAAAAACATATTGATGAAATAGGCGATGATGATGAAGAGCTAGAAGAAGGCTGGGAAGCAGTGCTGAGAAATCGCTTAGCTGAAATGCAACCGCAAAAATTTGAGCTATTCTGCCGAAAAATCCTCGAAGAAATAGGTTTTGAAATGGATGAAAAATTAGGAGTAGTTGCATCAAGAGATGGTGGCATTGATGGCTACGGTTATTTTAGAAGTAATGATCTTAGAACTTCAAGAGTTGCAATCCAAGCTAAACGTTGGAACAATTCAAAAGTCGGATCGCCAGAAATTGATCAGTTCCGAGGTGTGATAGATAAATTCAATGCAGAGTATGGTATTTTTATCACAACATCAGAGTTTTCAAGAGCTGCGATAGAAGCAGCGAAAGCGGGTTCAAAAGTGATCACGTTAATTGATGGTGAAGACATTATCGAATTAGTGAAAAAATATAAAATTGGGATAAAAACAAAACTTGTTAAACAAATTGAGCTAGATTCTTTCTACTTTGATGAAATTGAGGGCTAAGCAATGAATACGTATTTAGTTACATTTAGCGGAAAAAAAGGACATACAAATGCCAGTCCAATGGAGCGTGTAAAAGCAGAATCGGAATATAAAGCGGTGGAGATTGCAACACAGAAAGTATTACGTTTTGCTAATGGAATGTATAAAGACTTTAATTTACAAGTGAAAAGTGTGAAAAAAGTATAGTTTTCATCATCTAAAGAAGCGGTGAAATTTTGCAGAAAATTTGTAAAATTTCACCGCTTCTTTTTAGTAACGACACTAATTGTCGTTGTTTGAGTTATTGTATTCTTCGAAAAGCATAAAAGGAGCAAAGAATGCAAAAACCGATTTTATATATTGATATGGATAATGTATTGGTTGATTTTAAATCAGGCATCGAACAATTATCTGATGAAGTTCGCCAACAATATGCAGGTCGATTAGATGAAGTACCACACATTTTTTCACTAATGAAACCAATGAATGGCGCAATAGAAGCCGTAGAACAATTAAAAGCGCATTATGATATTTACGTATTATCAACAGCACCTTGGGAAAATCCAACCGCTTGGTCAGATAAATTAAATTGGATTAAAACATATTTTGGCGATGTATTTTATAAACGTTTAATTCTAAGTCATCATAAAAATTTAAATGTAGGCGAGTATTTAATTGATGATCGCACTGCAAATGGTGCGGGCTATTTTAAAGGAACACTTTTGCAACTTGGTCAAGAATATGCAGATTGGCAGGCTATTACAGATTATTTATTGTCTGAAGCTAGATTATATAAAAATATCGAAGCTAAGTTAGCTGAAAATTTAGAATTAATGAATCGTATTTGGTCATTACACTCAAAAGACGAAAAAGTTTTTATTTACTCAAATGGAGAACGTGATTTATCCGCAGAACAACGTAAACGCCCTGAACATTCAGCATTCAATTTATCTACATTTTTACAAGAGAAAATAAATTGTTTGCGTTATGAAATTCATACTCAAGAAGGAATTGTTTATTGCTTAATTAATCATAAACGTTATAAAACATTTAAACAGATTGTAAATAAATGGCAAAAAATGTATTCACGAGAATTTATTGAATATGCTAAAGATAATACGTCATTTTTAAATTCATTAAGTTTATTTGCTGATTTTAAAAAATGTTCCTTTATTCAACTAGAAAAAGTAGAAAAATGTTTTGTGAGTTACCCTACTACTGGGCGAGGACTTGAGTATAAGCGTAAAATAGATGAGACTATTCAAGGTAATCTTAAAAATTTGAAGGAGTAAATAATGAATAAAAATTTACCGAAAGTGGTAGTTCTAACGGGAGCAGGGATTTCAGCGGAATCAGAGATTGAAACTTTCCGAGCTAGCACCGGATTATGGGAAAATCATAAAGTCGATGATGTTGCAACCCCTGAAGGATTTATGCGTAATCCTGAATTAGTACAACGTTTTTATAATGCACGCCGAGCAAGGTTATTTGATGCAGATGTGCAACCTAATGCAGCACATTTAGCTTTAGCAGAATTAGAAGAAAAGCTAGGCGATAATTTCTTATTAGTCACACAAAATGTGGATAATTTACACGAACGTGCGGGCAGTAAACGTGTTGTACATATGCACGGAGAACTGCTTAAAGTACGTTGTGTAAGAAAGGGAACGGTATATGACTGGCAAGAAGATATTACGGATGAGAGCCTGTGCCAATGCTGCCAGCCTCCTCAAAAATTGCGCCCACATATCGTTTGGTTTGGGGAAATGCCACTACAAATGAATTGTATTGAAGATGCTTTATGGGAATGTGATTACTTTATCTCGATTGGTACTTCCGGTAATGTTTATCCGGCAGCAGGCTTTGTGAATATTGCGGATCGAGCCGGTGCTGTGACGGTGGAGCTGAATTTAGAACCGAGTGAAAAACATTCCTCATTTCATTATAGCCATCAGGGAAAAGCAACTGAAATTGTGCCAAAGTTTGTGAGAGAATTATTGGATAAATATGTTTAATATTTATTTTACCCAACAATCGGCTAAACATAAAAAAGTCAACCAAGATGCATTATTTAATGGCATTGAGGTTTACCAATATATTTTGAAATTAGCAGACGTGGTAACGTTACGGCAAGAATCAGTAATAATCGGTATTGCTGATGGTGTTTCTCATAGCACAAACTCCCAGTTAGCAAGCCGATTTTTTATGAATCAATTAAAAACTTGCGAAAATCTTTCAGCTTCTTGGTTACGTTATCAACATAAATTATTTTGTGAAACTTATTCAGAAAAATATTGGGGCAGTGCCACCACATTTGTTGCTTGCCAAATTAACAATGATGGATTAGCTAATCTTGTTAATGTTGGGAATAGTCGTGCTTATAAAATTTCAGCAAATGGGAAATGGCAACAAATAAGCCAAGATCATACTTTAATTTCAATATTAAAAGCAGATGGAATCGCAATAGAGGATGTGGAGTATTCAGGTCTATATAATGGGTTAGAATCTTGCTTAATTGTGGATTTTGAAGAAACGGATTTTCAAATTTTTTCACACACCTTTTATTTACAACAAGAGGAAGTTATTTTGCTTTGTTCTGATGGGCTGACTGATTTTATCTCAGAAAAGGTCCGAGAACAGATTTGGCAACAATATGAAAATATTGAAGAAAAAATTACCGCTTATAGAAAGTATGTAAAACGACAAAGATTTAATGATGATTTCTCAGTGATTGTGTGTAGAAGATAAGCCCTCTTTTGAGGGCTTTGTTTTGCAGAAAATGTACATTTTTAACCGCTTGTTTCACAAGCAAAAATCCCCATAACAGTAAGAGTTTCCGAATCTGATTCGGATATTGATGTACCGAAAATTATCGTGCCGGCTTCATCGCTTATCGAATGAATTCCATCCAGAATTAGATTAATTTCGTCAAGTTCAAGATTTAAGCCTGATTGCATATCGATAAGGACAGCATCAACTTGACTGGCATATCTAAATTTAGCCTGTTCGATAAATTTATTTATAATTAATTCTACTCTATTTTTTCCGGACGCAGATTCGATTATGAAAAATGCGTTATCCGCTCCCCAAAGGATTGAGCAAACATCTTGAATATCAATATTAGTTAACCCCGGACAGGACATTATATTCGGTAGGTGTGAAAATTGAATTAATCTTTGTTCAAGATGATTTTTCGCTTCTTGCTCAGCTAATTGATAAATTTCACATTCTTTCTGTAAGTCAAAATGTACTATGCAACTGTGATCAGTATGGAGTTTTTTTGTACGTGCAATAATTTGAGCATTTTCTTGTAAATATTGGGCAGCAATCACTACAAGCGTGTTATTGCTTGTTTGAATCAATGCTTGAGCAATATTAAAGTCTTCTTCATTATCAATATCAACATAGATCAGTAAGAAATCGACACCTTTGAGTAATTCTATCGATTTTTGTTGCTGTTCTGCCGAGGTTACAAGTAATTTATGATGCGCCATCACTTTACTTAAACGCTGTTCATTGTGATCAATGGCAATATAAAACACATTTTCAGCTGGCTTTTTTATCATTTTCTGAATAAGTTTGCCGCCTGATTCGCCAATACCGATAAGGCGAATAATTAGATTATTTGGTTCTTGCATTGGAACAAACATATTTCCTCCAAGGGGACTTATGGTTTATAGATACTGATGTGAAACGGGCGTTTAGCTGTAAGTCCTAGATAATGCTTAATGCGTTGAATAATGAGAGCATTTTGTGTTTGAATTGCACTTTCCATTGTGATTGTATCTGCCAGCCTTAATAAATCATTGTTATTAAACAGTTCACAAATATCACAAGCGGTTGCTAATTCCTGTTTGGCGAAATAGACCAATCGGCTACGTTTATTACCCTCAAAATAAAAAGGAGTGACGATAAATGCCAAAACTTGACAGCCTTGTGCTTTAGCTAAACGAGCTATTTCCGGAGCAATACCCGTACCATTTCCTCCACCTAAACCACAAAATAAAACGATAATATCTTGTCCGGTGACTGCTTCGATAAGTTGCGGTTCACTTATCTTCACCGCTTCTTGAGCAAGTAACGGATCAGGTCCGCAACCAATGGGAGAATTACCTATATGTAGCGTATTAAACGATGATTTACGTAGAGAAATCAGATTGGTATTGATTAACAGATAATCCTGTTCGGGTAAAACATTTGCCACTTCCATTAAGATATTTTGTCCTGCACTACCAATACCAATAAAGCGAATCTTACTTTCAGGTGTAACGGTTATACGATTATTTTTGGGTGTAATTAAAGAGGGTTTTAGGGTAATGAGCGGATAACGTTTTTTATATTTTTTAGGCAATGTTGTAACTTGGGGGGATTTACTATATTGCGGTTGTGAAACGATTTTAGTTTGTGAAGTTTTCCGATTAAAACATTTGAAAAGAGAACAAATTTTGCGAAACATACTGATTTTCCTATATAAGAATAAGAACACTTAATTTTTTTGAATATTAATAGTAACCAATAGGTGCGACATTTCATGTCGTGTTAGCGTTCATTATGGGGTTTTACAAAAAATTGCTCAAATCTGACCGCTTGTTGGCGTACAATAACCGAATTCAGAGATAGATTACGAGGTATAAAATGGCGGAAGAACCGATTCGTTTGACGCAATACAGTCACGGTGCCGGTTGAGGCTGTAAAATTTCTCCTAAGGTGTTAGGGACAATTTTACAAAGTCAGCTGGAAAAATTTGTTGATCCGAATTTATTAGTGGGTAATGAAACCGCTGATGATGCCGCTGTGTATGACATCGGTAATGGCGTTGGCATTATCAGCACGACGGACTTTTTTATGCCGATTGTGGATGATCCGTTTGATTTCGGGCGCATTGCGGCGGCAAATGCGTTGAGTGATGTGTTTGCAATGGGCGGTAAGCCGATTATGGCGATTGCGATTTTGGGCTTCCCGGTAAACAAGTTACCGGCGGAAGTGGCACAAAAAATTGTGGAAGGTGGACGTTTTGCTTGTCAGCAAGCCGGTATTGCCTTAGCCGGCGGTCATTCGATTGATTCGCCTGAGCCGATTTTCGGGCTAGCGGTAACCGGCATGGTTAGCACTGAACAAGTGAAAAAGAATGCTTCGGCAGAAGCTGGCTGTGAGTTATTTTTAACTAAACCGCTTGGTATCGGTGTGCTGACAACCGCCGAGAAGAAAGGTTTATTAAAAGCGGAACATCAGAATCTTGCACGTGATGTAATGTGTCAGATTAATTTGATTGGTGCAAAATTCTCGCAATTATCCGATGTGAAGGCAATGACAGATGTTACCGGTTTTGGTTTGTTAGGGCATTTAAGTGAAATCTGCCAAGGCTCTAATCTGCGTGCCGAAGTGAATTTTGCTGAAGTCCATACGCTAGGCGGTGTAAAAGACTATATCGCTCAAGGTGCAGTACCGGGTGGAACAAATCGTAACTTTGACAGCTATGGACATTTGATTTCAGCTATGACCGATGAACAAAAGGCGATTTTGTGTGATCCGCAAACTTCCGGCGGTTTGTTGATTGCCGTACGCCCACAAGCGGTTGAAAAAGTACAACAAATTGCAAAACAGGCAAACGTGCCTCTATTTAGAGTGGGGCGTTTACTTGAGGCGGACAGTGCGAAGCCGTTAATTGACGTCATTTAAGCGGAAAATTGGGGAGCGGGTATGCATAAACCGAATATTACTTTAGCCTGTGTGGTACATTGCAAAGGTAAATTTTTATTTGTGGAAGAAATCGAATACGGTAAACGAACCTTAAACCAACCGGCAGGGCATTTGGAAGCAAATGAAACGTTGTTGGAAGGGGCGAGTAGAGAGTTATTTGAGGAAACTGGGATTCGTGCCGAAGCCCAACGTTTAATTAAGATTTATCAATGGCACGCACCTCGTTCACAGACCGATTATTTACGTTTTGTATTTGCGGTTGAATTAGATGATTTTGTGCCGATTTCGCCGCAAGATAGCGATATTACTCAAGGATTTTGGCTGAGTTTAGAGGAATTTAAGCATTTTATTCAGCAGGAAGGACAATGCGAACGTAATCCGTTAGTTAGCCAGTCTATTGAAGATTATTTGAGTGGAGAAAGCTATCCGCTTGATGTGTTACGTGTGTTTGAATAAGAGGTGGAAATGGCAGAGCAGTTTGATGTGGTCATTGTCGGCGGAGCGGTAACCGGTTCGGTGTTGGCATTGGCGTTAAGTAGCTTGTCACAACATAAGATGCGGATTGCGATCGTTGAAAAACAGTTGCCTGATTATGCGCAACAAGGCGGTTTTGATGCACGTAGTATTGCGTTGGCACAAGGCAGTTTGCAAAAATTTGCTCAAATTCAACCGCTTGTCGGCAGCTCACTTACCGAACAAATTCAGCAAATTGCCACGCCAATTCAACAGATTCAAGTATCGGATGTTGGACATTTCGGTAAAACGACATTAAAAGCAAGTGAATTGAATTTAGTACAATTAGGTGTCGTGGTGGAGCTTGCAAAATTAGGCAAAAATTTGACCGCTTGTATTGAGCAGCAGCCGAATATCCATCGGTTTTGTCCGAATCAAATAGTTCATTTCGAACGCTCACAAACTGAGGTTTCGCTTACGTTAAAAAATGGCGAACACATTAGAACACAGCTGATAATTGCTGCAGATGGGATTCAATCCCAAATCGCTCAGCAGTGCGGTGTTGAAACTGAGCTATTAAAGGATTATCAACAATCAGCTTTAATTGCAAATGTCGAAATCAGCGAACCGCATAAAGGTCAAGCTTTTGAGCGTTTTACTACGCAAGGTCCGTTAGCGTTGTTGCCGTTAAGTGATAATCGAATGTCATTAGTGTGGTGTGTGAAACAAGCTGAAGATTTGATGGAGCTTTCTGATGATGAATTTCTTTCGCAATTACAGCAGCAATTCGGTTGGAAATTAGGGCAGTTTTTGCGAGTCAGTAAGCGGTTTGTTTATCCGCTCACTTCGCAAAAAGCGCAATCGCATATTCATCATCGCTTGGCGATTGTAGGCAATGCGGCACAATTATTACATCCGGTTGCCGGACAAGGTTTTAATCTAGGTATGCGAGATCTGTTTACCCTTGCACAACTATTGTCAAAAGCCTTTGAACAAGGGGAAAATTTGGGCGAGTTCATATTGCTTAATCAATTTGAGCAATCGAGAAAGCAAGATCAAGCAGAGATTATTTCTCTAACAAGCGGTCTGATTTCACTGTTTTCTTGTGATTTATTACCGCTACAAGCGGTCAGAAATTTAGGCTTATTTGCGATTTCGCATAGCAAGTTATTGCGAGAAAATATTGCAAATAGGGCTTTAGGTTGGCAATAAAAAGTAAAAAGGACGCACTTGGGCGTCCTTTTGTTTATAGTTGATATTTTTTCATTAATTTTAATTTTTCATGTGAGATTTCATTACCTAATTGGGTAATGATTCGCCCTTTATCTTGAACCGATTGCGCCAGTGCTTCATTGGGCTGAGATTCTAGTTTAATCATATCTCTGAACGTTTCTTGGCTTAATTGTAACGCTCTTAAGCCGATATTTTTAATTGGTAAAATTTCATCATTTTGGATATCCAGATAGTTCAACGATGCTTGGATCGTATCCACTTCTTCTAAATAATTTTGCATAGTTTCAATGCGCGCATATTTATTTGTAGCGGTTTCTAAACCGTACATCGCAAAGACGGTCGCTTGGATATAATCATTTCCGTAAACCTCATCCCAATGATGAAAGCGTTGGAAATCAGCCTGTGGAGAGTGGTTTTCCAGCGCTGTACAACCGATAAGACCTAATATAAATGAATAAGAAATAATAATTTTTATTATGTTGTGCATTTTGATGCTGTTTGCTGCCGAGTGAAAAAGGCTAGGCATTGCCTAGCCGATAAAAATATAATTATTGAGCTGGAGCTGGAGCTGGAGCTGGAGCTGGAGCTGGAGCTGGAGCTGGAGCTGGAGCTGCGCCATATTTAGTTGCTAGTTCCGCTTCAATTTTTTGACCTTCCGTCGCAATTTTATCTAATTGCGCTTGTAATTCACCAAACGCCTTGTGTGCTTCAGGAGTTGGATTTTTGGCAAGTTTGTCGTTTTCAGCGATCATTTTTGCACCTAATGCCATAGCTTCAAGCGCTTTATCTTTAAGTGCTTTTACTTGCGGATCGTTGATTTCTAACGTTGCAGCACTTTTTTGGATATTTTCAATTTGCTCAAGAATCGCTTTATTCATGGTTGTTTGAATAAGAGCGGCATCTTTTGCTTTATCACCTAATTTTTCAATTGCACTATTAATTGCATCGCCAATTGATTTTTCTTGTAGCTGTTGCCATTCTTGGAATTTTTTGTAGTCTTGTGCACCGGTATCTACCGCAGCAACTTTAGTTTCTGCTTGTGTCGCTTGTGCTTCAGCTGTTTTATTAGCCGGTTTATCGCAAGCGCTTAAAAATAAAGCGAATAGCGCGGTTGCGCCGATTTTAGTAAATTTATTCATGTGATTATCCTATATGAAAAAGGTTAGTGCTTTGCAACACTAACCTTATGATTCTATCATTGTATCAGCAAATTATTTAGCAAATTTTGCTTTTAAATCTGCTTGTAATTTTTGAAGTTCTTGAGCAGCTTGGTTTAATTGAGCTGCTTTCGCTTGGATCGCTTGTTGCGCTTCCGCTGTTGGGGCAGACATCACTTTTACTTGCTCCGAAAGCACTTCGCTTGATAAACCTAAAACGGCTTTAGTTTTGTCTTTTAATGCTTTAATTTCTTCGCTTTTCACATCAACAGCATCTAAGCTTTTTAATGTTTCTTGCACTTTACCTGCGAAGTTATTTAATACGGTTTCTAATGCTTTAGGATCTTTCTCTGCTTGACCCATCACTTCAGCTAATTGTTTTTGGAACTCAGCTTGTGCAGTTGCTTGAGTTTGTTCTTGAACTTGATACCACTCTTGGAATTTTTTGTAATCCGCTGCAGGATCTGCTTTGTTACATGCTGTTACGCTAAATGCTAAGAGTGCTACCGCACCAATGGTTGCTAATTTTTTCATTAGTATTCCTTAAAAAGTAAGATTAAAAATTCCCTTTGAAAAGGGCGTTTATTGTAACGGTAATAGACAATGAGATAAAAGACTAGTTCAGTAAAATCTTGTATAAGATTGTCGATTGTGTAATTTTTAAACTTTAATTATATGCTCATTGCTTGAGCAATCAGCTGTTTTTTTAGCAGAGGAACTTGGTTCACTGCACTTAAGCCAATGCCACGAATTAATTTCTTAAGTGGGTTATTGCCATGAAAAAGCTGTTTTAAACTTTCCATTGCAGCCAATAATTTAATCGCTTCGGCTTTACGAATACGTTCAAAACGGCGTAAGTGACGATATTCACCGATATCATATCCAAGCACTAAATGTTGTTGGATTTCCTGAGCAAGAGTAATTGCATCGGCAAACCCTAAGTTTACTCCTAAACCGGCTAACGGATGGATTGTATGTGCCGCATCCCCAATCAGCGCAATACGATTTTGTGCAAAATCACGAGCATAACGTGCTACAAGCGGATAAATTGCACGCTCACTTTGCAATTCAACCATACCTAGCTGATTATCAAAGGCAATAGTTAAAGCTTGATTAAATTGTTTTTCATCACAACTTACTAACATTTCAGCTTGTTCCGGCGCTAAAGACCAAACAATTGAGCAGTGTTGTTCATCGGCAAGCGGTAAAAATGCCAAAATACTCTCCGGAGAGAAAATTTGGCGTGCGATAGCTTGATGAGGTTCCGCCGTCTTTACATTACAGACTAATGCAGTATGTTGGTAGTCTTTACTTGTCAGTGGAATGTTGGCTTGCTGGCGGAGCCATGAATTGGCACCGTCTGCGGCTACTACTAATTTAGCCGTTAACATTTCACCATTGTCTAATGTTAAAAATGCGCCTGTCTCATTGATACCGATAGTTTGTGTTGACGCTAACATAATTTCCGCATTGGTTTGTTGGCTGACTTGTTGCCAAAGGGCATGGCGAATTCGATTATTTTCAATAATAAAGCCGAGTTGCTCCGCGCCTAATTGCTTAATTTCCGGTTGACTATTGTCAAAATGAATTTTGGCAAAACTGTCTTTTTCCCACACTAACATTTGTTGGTAAGGCGATAAGCGCTCGACAGCAATGCGATCAAAGGCACCAATTCGGCGTAACATTTTTTCGCTGGTTGCATTAATCGCACTTACTCGATTGGAATAGCTATCGCTAAGTGTCGGCGCATTTTTTTCAATAATCTTGATTTGGCATTCCGTATCTTTTAATAGCGCTGCGAGTGCAAGCCCTACCATACCGCCGCCAATAATGATGATATCTGCTGATTTCATAGTGTGCTATGTTATTGAATGTATAAATTAAAAGCGGTCGTTTTTCTTGAAAAATTTGCAAAATTTTGAGAAAAACTGACCGCTTAGATTAGCAAGATTTACGATGATGTTTTTCGAGACTGCGATGACGAATTTGTACGTCTTTGTCTCGACTTTGAAAATATTTGGCTAATTGTTCCGCAACGAATACGGAGCGGTGTTTTCCACCGGTACAACCGATAGCAATCGTAAGGTAGCTGCGATTATTTTTTTCCAACATCGGCAACCACATTTCTAAATAATTACGTGTATGGTAGATAAAATTGTGTACTTCAGTTTGTCGATCTAAAAAATCGATAACCGGTTGCTCTAAACCGGTCATTGGCCGTAATTCAGGATTCCAATGCGGATTCGGTAAGAAACGAACGTCAAAAACGTAATCTGCATCGGCAGGTAAACCGTATTTAAAGCCGAAAGATTCAAAGACGATTTTGAGTTCTTTATCGGTTGAGCCGCGTAAGAGACTACGCAAGTTCTCCGCTAATTCATGTGAAGAAATATTCGTAGTATCAATAATATAATTGGCTTGGTGAAAAAGTGGTTCAAGCAGAGTGCTTTCTAAATCAATCGCACTTTCAAGGGATAAATCTTTATTCGACAGAGGATGTAAGCGTCTGGAGTCACTGTAACGTCTGATGAGCGCATTACGTTCACAATCAAGAAAAATCAATTTTGTATTGATCGTGAGTTGTGAAAGTTGGTTAAGCAATTCTTCGATGCGTTCCGGGTTTTCCGGTAAGTTACGAATATCAAGACTAACAACTGCAGAGCGCTCTGAACTCGCTAAGAATGAGGCTAATTCAGGAATAAGCGGAAGCGGTAGGTTATCTACACAGTAATAACCTACGTCTTCTAAAGCTCGTAGCGCAACGGATTTACCTGAACCGGAGCGCCCACTTATAATCACTAATTCCATACTTTTCCTCTAATGCAATTAATCTTGCTCTATAGTTTGATTATCTGCGTATTCAAATAATTGCCAAATTTCTTCAGCACTTTCGGCACTACGCAATTGTTTTATTAATGTTTTATCACTAAGACGTTGTGCAATATGTTGTAAACAGCCTTTATATGTTTCGCAGTGACCTTCAGGGAACATAACCGCATAAATTAAATCAACTTCTTTATTATCACTTGCTTCATAGTCAATCGGCATTTCAAGCTGGATAAATACCGCAATCGGTTTTTCTAAAGAAAGTGTTGATGAACTCGGTAATTTTGCGTGCGGTAAGGCAATGCCATGATTTAAGCTTGTAGAACCAAGCTTTTCTCGTTTAAATAGATTACCAAAACACTCGATTGGACAAAGCCCTTCGCTTTCTCCGCAGCCACAGCTTTTATTCAGTGACTCCGCAATAATTTTACCGACTAATTCTAATGCCCTTTTCTTACTTGAGATCAAAGCACCTTGACGAATGTTCTCGATCGTCAGAAATTCTGTTAATTTCATAATTTTTACTCTGAAAAGATAGGGCGTTATTGAGCGCCCTATAAATCCATCAGATTACAGTTTAAATTGATCACCCAAGTAAACACGTTTTACATCAGGGTTATTTAATACTTCAGCCGGTGTTCCGCTGGCGATCATTTGCCCGCTACCAACAATATAAGCACGCTCACATACGTCTAACGTTTCACGCACGTTATGGTCGGTGATTAATACGCCTAAACCGCGTTCTTTTAAATTAACAATGATTTTTTTGATATCAATCACCGAAATTGGGTCTACGCCGGCAAAAGGTTCATCTAGTAAAATGAATTGCGGGTTTGCTGCAAGTGCTCGCGCAATCTCAACTCGACGGCGTTCACCACCTGAGAGTGATTGCCCTAAGCTGTCACGGATATGAGAAATGTGAAATTCATTTATTAACTCTTCCGCTCGAGCTTTGCGCTGTTGATTGTTTAGGTCTTTACGAACTTGGAGAACAGCCATAAGATTGTCATATACGCTTAAACGGCGAAAGATCGATGCTTCTTGCGGTAAATAGCCGATACCCTGTTTTGCACGATCATGCATCGGAAGTACGCTAATATCTTCATCATCAATTCTTATTTTACCTTGATCATGGCGTACAAGACCTACGACCATATAGAAAGTGGTCGTCTTACCAGCCCCGTTCGGCCCTAACAGACCGACAATTTCTCCTGCTTTAACATTCAGGCTCACGTCTTTTACGACTTGGCGATTTTTGTAGCTTTTTGCTAAATGTTCTGCATAAAGCGTTGGCATTGATATTACCTACTATTTTTTATTGTTTAATTCGTTCGGAATAAGCACGGTTCTCACTCGTGATTTATTTCCGCTACTTGCTTTTAACTGTTGTTTTTTTACATCATAAGTAATTTTACTTGCTTTGATAAAACTACCTTGTTGTTTTAATTCCGCATTACCGATTAATGTCAAAAATTCTGAATTGAGATCGTAATGCACACTGTTACCTTTACCGTTCACTGGTTTACCGTTATCCAGTGTTTGTTGGAAAGTCACCGGCGAACCTGTTGCATCAAGCGTTTCTTTTTTACCTTCTTGACGTGTAATCGTCACTTTATTCGCAGTGACTTTAATTGAGCCTTGGGTAATAACGACATTATCGGTAAAAACAACCACATTGCTATTCATATCGAGAGACTGGCTACCCGAATCAATGTTGATTGGTTGATCTGTATCGCCTTTTAGCGCATGTGCTGAGATACTTACACCCAATAGAGTTGTAAGAACAACCGATTTCATGACAAGTTTCATTGTACGTCCTTAGGAGATTGCGTCTCTGATTTTTCTTTTTCGTTAGACTGTCTTATAACAGTTGGTTCAATATAAGTTTTTACGTTTTTAGTGAGTGTGGCAACTTGCTGTTTTAAATTGCCTTTTAAACCGACCCCGCTGGTTGTAAAACCTAATCCTACGGATTTTACCGCACTGTCGGTAAAGATATCTTGAGTGTTTAAATCAACGGTTAGTTTGTCAGTTTCAACTCGCTGTAAGCGAGAGGTGGGATCAAGCGCTTCAATTTTAACGTCACCTGATAAATTCAGCATTTTTTCTTTCGTAATTTCAGCGTGTTTTGCGCTTACCTTCCATTGTTTGAGTGCTGTTTGTGCATCAAATAAGTCAACAAAAGGGTTTAAAAATTCCGTTCTTTCGCTTGATTCATAACGTTTTATTTCATCGGCTTGAGCAAAATATTGTGGGTTGCCTTTTAGATCATAAACCGAAGTAGTCATCTTATTCCCAGTATAATCAGGATTACCTTCTTTCTTGATTAATTGATCTAAACCGTTTGTTTCAGGCGTTTGTTGGCTCATATACCAACCACCTAAAGCTGCAACAATAACAAGTAGAATGATGTTTAGGCGAATATTCATATAAATAAAAATCGAGTAAAAACAATTCGAGATGATAACATAAATTTTAGAATGGATATAGCAAGCGAATGAAAAGAATTTTGAAGCGAATAGGTAAAATAAATGCAAAAAAAGACCGCTTGTAGTCAACTAAGCGGTCTTTTTTTACTGATTTTTTGCAATTAACCGGTGTTGCGCATACCTGCGGCAATACCTGTAATGGTGATCATCAACGCTTGCTCTAAAGCTGGATCCGGCGTATCACCTTGGCTACGTAAACGTTGTAATAACTCGACCTGTAATAAGTTGAGCGGGTCGGTATAAACGTTACGTAATGCGATTGATTCGGCAATCCAAGGTAAATCCGCCATCAACTGACCGTCATGCGCTAAGGTCAACACGGTTTGAATATCCGCCGATAATTGTGCACGAAGCTCTTTACCCAAACGGTGTAATTCTTTTGCCACCAAACGTTGGTCGTAATGTTCGGCAAGCCATAAATCCGCTTTTGAGAATACCATTTCTAACATACCAATACGGGTAGAGAAGAACGGCCATTCTTTGCACATTTCTTTAAGCGTTGCTTCATCGCCTTGTTCAATCATTTGGCGAAGCGCAGCGCCGGCACCGAGCCAAGCCGGTAACATTAAACGGTTTTGCATCCAAGCGAAAATCCATGGAATTGCACGTAAGCTTTCTACACCACCGTTCGGATTACGTTTTGCCGGACGAGAACCTAGCGGCAGTTTGGATAATTCTTGTTCCGGTGTCGCACTGCGGAAATATGGGACAAAATCCGGTTCTCCGCGAACAACTCCACGATAAATTTCACATGAAATATCAGAACCTTTATCCATAATATCTCGCCATGCTTGTTTTGGTTCCGGTGGTGGTAATAAGTTAGCCTCTAAAATCGCACTCGCATAGAGATTTAAGGTTTCTACCGCAACGGCTGGTAAACCGAGTTTGAAACGAATCATTTCGCCTTGTTCGGTGACACGTAAACCAGATTTTAATGAGCGAGGCGGTTGTGATAATAATGCAGCGTGTGCCGGCGCACCACCACGACCTACCGTGCCGCCACGACCGTGGAATAGCACTAATTCGATATTATATTTTTCCGCCAAGTTGACTAACGCTTCTTGTGAACGATATTGCGCCCAACTTGCCGCTAACATACCGGCGTCTTTCGCCGAGTCTGAATAGCCGATCATTACCATTTGGTAATTATTGATTACGCCACGATACCAGCCGATATTAAATAAATCGGTCATCACTTTTTCACTATGATCCAAATCATCTAACGTTTCGAATAGCGGCGCAACCGGTACGGTATATTTACAGCCGGCTTCTTTCAATAATAAATGTACCGCTAATACGTCAGAAGCCTCTCGCGCCATAGAAATAACATAAGCGGAAATCGTGCCTTCCGGCTGCTGAGCGACCACTTTACAGGTATCTAAAATTTCTTGTGTTTCAGGGCTAGGTGTCCAGTTGGTCGGGACTAAAGGACGGCGAGAGCTTAATTCACGCACTAAGAATGCTTGTTTGTCGTCTTCCGTCCATTGTGCGTAATCGCCTAAACCGATATAGCGAGTGATTTCAGCAATTGCCATTTCGTGACGGGTACTTTCTTGGCGAATATCTAAACGAGATAAGCCTAAGCCGAAACAACGGATACGACGTAAGCAATCTAATAGACCGCCATTTGCAATAATGCGCATACCACAAGCCTGTAATGATTGATAGCAGTCATAGAGCGGCTCCCATAAATCGTTATCGTTAGTGATGATGTCACTTGGATCAACTGTGGTCGCTTTACCTTCAATTAATTCACCAAAGTAGGTTAAGGTTTTTTGTAATTTTGTACGCAACCCTTTTACTACAACACGATACGGTTCGATATGATCACCGTATTTCGCTCGGAATTCATCGGTACACTGTACGATAGAAAGTTCTTCAGCTAAATCACTGATATCATTTAAAAATAATTCTGCTGCTTTCCAACGGTTCATGTGTAACACTTTACGCGTCACTTCTGAGGTAACAAACGGGTTACCGTCACGGTCGCCCCCCATCCAAGAAGAGAAGCGCACCGGAGCAAGCGCTACGTCATGCTGTACACCAAAATGTTTTTCTAATTGGAAGTTCAGTTCACGGCAGAAATCAGGTACGGCTTTCCATAAGCTGTTTTCAATAATTGCCATGCCCCATTTCGCTTCATCAACCGGTGTTGGACGTGCCGCACGGATCTCATTGGTATGCCATGCAAGCGCAATCAGCTGCATTAAACGGCGTTTAAGTTTGGTTTGCTCCGCATCGGTCAAATCATCATGTTCTAACTGACCTAAACATTTATTGATTTCAACGTGTTTATGTACTAATGAACGGCGGGTAACTTCGGTTGGATGTGCGGTTAATACCAATTCAACCAATAATTTCTCAACGGTTTTTATGACAGTCTCAACCGGTGTATTTTGCGCTTTTAAGCGAGCGAATAGCGCATCTAACGAACGGTTGCCTAACGAGGCATCTTGATGGTGACGTGAGATGGTTTGATATTGTTCAGCAATATTGGTGAGGTTTAAGAATTGGCTAAATGCACGCGCAACGGGTAATACATTTTCAGTTGAGATATTCGCCAATTTATCTAGTAATTGTTCGCGTGCTTTTTCATCGCCGGCACGAGAATTTTTTGAAAGCACACGAATACTTTCAATTAATTCTAAGATGTCATTACCTTGGGCTTCACGAATAGTTTCACCTAAAAAATCACCAAGCATATGGATGTTGTTACGCATAGCGGAGTATGGCTGATTCATAATTTTTTCCTATGTATTGCATAAATTTAACTAAGGGTAGATATACCTAAAAATAGTGAAAATAGCAATAAAGAATTAATTAATTTTGTGAAATAATGACGAAACTCAAATTAATCGAATGCATATAAATCAGAGAGGTAAAAAAGCGGTCAAATTTGACCGCTTTTTTGCAAAAAGAATGGTTATTCCACTTGGAATAAGAATGGATTCAAGCCACTGCGAGCCAGCCCTTTGTGTTCCATTTCCGCATCTAAAATCAGTGTGCCTAAATCATCGGCGACCGGCTCTACGTGCGGATCTTTTTCTTGATAAAGCACTTTTAGATAGCTTTCACAATCGCCACAACTTTCGGCTTTAACCGCTGCATCTACGCTATCAATGCTCCAATAATCCAATTTGCCGCTTTGGTCGCAGACAGAACATTGTGAGCGAGTCATATTCCATTCGCTTTCGCATAATGCGCAATGTAAATAACGCAGTCCTTGGGTGTCGCCAAAATGTACCACACTTGCCACCGGTGCAGAATCGCATACCGGGCAGGTATGACGTTCACCAACTTCGGTTCGGGTATTACGTGGTAATTGTTGCGCAAGTTGCGTCCAGTAAAGTGATAAAGCTGCCCATAGGAAAACCGCTTTGTCTGCACCCACTGTTTCAAAACGTTCGTTAAGTAAATCATCGGCAAAAGCTTCTAATTCGGAACTCGAAGATTTTTCCAACAGCTCAATAGTAACCAACATCGTGTCGTTTGCATAAGGCTTAAACTTATCAATTAAAGCTAATAATAACTCACGCCATTCACTGCTGCGTTGGAAGGTTTTGGCATTTAACGGTTTTTGTCCGTTTGAAGTTTGGACACAAGCGGTCAATTTTTCCGAATAATTTGCAATAGGACGACTTTCCAGTAAATCTAATTGCACCTCAGAAAGATTTGCTGCAAATTCTAAGTAATCGCCAAACGGATTATTTTCCGCGAGTTCTCTTAAACGCTTTGCTCGGCGGAAATAGAGATTCTTTGGATTAGCAAACAGTAGCGGCGGGTTTTGAAACGAGCTCGCCGCTTGTTTGATTTCGTTTTCAGGTAAAATTCGGATACTCATATTATTATCTCTGGTTAAATCTTGCTAAATGCCCTTTAAAAAGAAACTTAGCAAGCATTTAAAAATCAAGTGTTCAAAAATAAAGTGCGGTAAGTTACCGCACTTTAAGTCATTTTAGAAGCCAGTTATTCCTTCACTTGTTTTTCAATTTCAGGTAATACTTCTTCTTTAAACCATTTTGGATGGTGTTTTTTCGCCCAGCGAACCGTTACCCAACCTTCAACCATACCGGTAATCGAGCCTTTAACCCAGAATGCCATATACATATGCACTAGGATACCGGTAAATAACGCAAATGCGCTAGCAGAGTGAAGTAGGATTGCGATACGTAACGTTTGAATCGAGAAATTCGCAGAGAAGTATTTTCTCCACATAATAATGCCCGTAATCAATAGGGTAAACATCGCTAAAATTAGAGTCCAGAACAACATTTTCTGACCTAAATTGTATTTGCCGTTATAAGCAACCGCGTGTTCATTACCTTTTAATACTTCGACAATCCCTTTTGCCCAACGAATATCATTTTTTTCTGGAATATTATGGTGCCAATAAATAAACGCCATAATGATAAACGCGATAAACATAACAATACCGGTAAACGGATGTAATGCACGGGCAAGTTGTGGTGTTCCGAGAATCTCATGTAACCATGCAAAATCTGGGAAGAAAAACGCAACCCCGGTAAACATGGTTAAGAAGAAAGCGATAACCAAAAACCAGTGGCTCACACGGGCAAGCGGTTTATGACGAACGATTTTAGTATCGTTCGTAATCTCTAATTTCTTACTCATGTTTATCTCCTTCCTCATGATGATCTTCCACATCTTCTTCAACGTTTGGACCAATCGTTACATAGTGCGCAACTTCAGCGAGGGCAAGACCGCCCATTGCAATTGCGGCAACCGGTTTTAATACGTCTTTCCAAAGCGTGATCGTTGGATCAATGCCAGGATCTTTCGGT
Source organism: Actinobacillus suis ATCC 33415 (assembly GCF_000739435.1). Classification (NCBI taxonomy): domain Bacteria; kingdom Pseudomonadati; phylum Pseudomonadota; class Gammaproteobacteria; order Pasteurellales; family Pasteurellaceae; genus Actinobacillus; species Actinobacillus suis. The sequence continues at coordinate 1,192,270 of NZ_CP009159.1, read as the reverse complement.
AAGCCAGAATATAACTCCGGTTTATCGGCATGATGTAATACGTACATTACGTGCGTACCGCCCACGCCTTCAGGGTTATAAACACCGGCGTTTTCGTAACCACGAGTTTTCAGTTCCGCTACACGCTGTTCACCGTAGTGAAGCATTTCTTCTTTAGAGCCGAAGCGAATTGCGCCTGTCGGGCAAGTTTTTACACACGCCGGTTCCTGACCTACGTTGACACGATCGACGCAAAGGGTACATTTGTACACGCGGTTATCTTTATCGTTCATACGAGGAATGTTGAACGGACAACCGGCAATACAGTAACCGCAACCGATACATTTGTCAGATTGGAAGTCCACAATCCCGTTTGCATATTGAATGATTGCGCCCGGTGCCGGACAAGCTTTTAAACAGCCCGGTTCAGAACAGTGCATACAACCGTCTTTACGGATTAACCATTCTAAGCGATCATTTTCTTCCACTTCATTGAACTTCATTACCGTCCATTGTTCGGCATTCAGGTCAATCGGGTTATCATAAACACCTACACATTCTTGTGGAGCAGTACGCAGGTCGTTCCATTCGGAACAACCTACTTGACACGCTTTACAACCGATACAGGTTGAAACATCGATCAATTTTGCCACTTCTACAACACCACCGGTACGAGCTTGCGGTGGTGGTGTAACGAATGAAGTTGCGGAGACTTTAATAATGTTTTGTTCTTGAACGACCGACATTATGCTACCTCCGTGACTTTCTCAATATTGACCAAGAACGTTTTATACTCTGGGGTTTGCGTATTCGCATCACCCACACGACCGGTTAAACTATTCGCTAAGTAACCCTTCTTACCTACGGTCGCAAAACCACCGTGAATTGGAATGCCCACCGTATGAATGGTTTTGCCGTCCGCCTGTACCGAACGAACACGTTTTGTTACTACAGCTTTTGCCTTGATAAAGCCTCGTTTTGAGCTCACTTTAACCGTATCGCCGTTAGCAATGCCTTTTTCTTGTGCAAGCGCTTCACCAATTTCCACAAATGGCTCCGGCTGCGCAATCACATTTAACATGGATTGTTTCGTCCAGAAGTGGAAATGTTCCGTTAGGCGATACGTTGTACCGACATAAGGGAATTCATCCGCTGTACCGAAACTTGCTTTATCGCTGTCTAAAATACGTACCACAGGGTTTTGTACCACATTCGGATGAAGCGGGTTCGTTCCGATTGGGCTTTCAATTGGTTCGTAATGTTCAGGGAACGGACCATCAACCAATTTATCCAATGCGAATAAACGGCTTACCCCTTCCGGCTGCATAATAAACGGACTCACGTTACTATTCGGTGGAGCAGAGCCGAAGTCTGCTACATCAATATAGTTCCAGTTTTTACCATTCCATTTTACAAGCTGGCGTTTAGGGTTCCACGGTTTACCGGATGGATCCGCACTCGCACGGTTATACACGATACGACGGTTTGCCGGCCATGCAAATGCCCAACCTAACGTATTACCTAAACCTGACGGGTCAGAGTTATCACGGTTTGCCATTTGGTTACCTTTCGGTGTCCATTGACCGGTGTAAATCCAGTTACCTGAAGCGGTTGTACCGTCATTACGCAGTTGTGCAAATGAAGAAAGTAATTCGCCTTTTTTCACTAAAATTTGACCGCTTGTCGGGTCAACGATGTCTTCTAGTGCGTAGCCGTTAATTTCTTTGGCTAACTCATCCGCTTTTGGCTCTGCCGGATTTGCGTAATCCCAAGTCATCGCTTCAATCGTATCAATCGATTTACCACCTTCGTGATGATACATCTCTAACATCACTTCACGAATTTCCGAGAGAATATCTACGTCCGGTTTAGCCTCTTTTGGCGGCTCGGCAGCTTTCCAGTGCCATTGTAACCAACGACCGGAGTTTGCAATCGAACCGTCTTCTTCCGCAAAACAGATAGTCGGTAAGCGGAATACTTCCGTTTGAATGTCTGCCGGATTGACATCATTCATCTCACCGTGGTTTTGCCAGAAGTTAGACGTATCGGTCGCTAACGGGTCTAAAATGACTAAGAATTTAAGATTGCTTAAGCCTTTACGGACTTTATTCGAATCCGGATAAGACGCAATCGGGTTATAACCTTGGCAGATATAACCGTTAACTTTTCCTTCAACCATCATGTTGATGTATTGCATCGGGTCGAGTTTTTTCGGTAATTGTTTTGGTAAATTATGGAAACCGTATTCATTTTCTGCCGTTGCTTTATCGCCATAGAATGATTTAAGCAAGCTGACTAAGAATTTCGGTGTGTTTTGCCAATAGTTTACCTGACCTTCAACCGTTGTTTTCGGCGTAATACGCGCTAAAAATGCATCTAATGACGTATCATTTTCGGTCGGAAGCGGCATATAACCGGTCAACATTGATGGGAACAAGCCCATATCCGTAGAACCTTGAACGTTTGAGTGTCCGCGTAACGCATTTACCCCGCCGCCGGCCATGCCGATGTTACCGAGAAGTAACTGAATCATTGCCATTGAGCGAATATTTTGTGAACCGACCGAATGCTGAGTCCAACCTAATGCATATAAGAAGGTTGTTGTACGTTCCGGCGTTGAAGTTGAAGCAATGGTTTCGGCAAATTCTAAGAATGCTTTTTGCTTCGTACCACAGATACGCTCAACCATTTCAGGTGTATAACGTTCCACGTGTGCTTTTAATAAGTTAATGACACAACGAGGATCTTGAAGCGTTAAATCACGTTTCGGCTGACCGTTTTCATCAAGCTGATAAGACCATGTCGATTTATCGTATTGACGTGTTTCCGCATCGTAGCCGGAGAATAAACCGTCTTCGAAGTTAAAACCTTCGTTTACTAAGAAACTTGCGTTGGTATAGTGTTTAACGTATTCGTGTTGAATTTTATCGTTCGCTAACAGGTAACGGATCACACCTAATAACATTGCGATATCAGTACCCGAACGAATCGGCGTATAGAAATCCGCAACAGATGCCGTACGGTTAAAGCGTGGGTCAACCACCATTAACTTCGCACCGTTTTGTTTTTTCGCTTCGATTGCCCAGCGGAAACCGACAGGGTGCGCTTCAGCGGCATTACCGCCCATTACGACCACTACGTCCGCATTTTTGATATCAACCCAGTGATTTGTCATGGCACCGCGACCAAATGTTGGAGCAAGACTTGCTACCGTTGGTCCGTGTCAGGTACTCGCTTGGTTGTCTAAATAGAGCATCCCGAGAGAACGTCCCCACTTATGTGTGAGGTAACAGGTTTCGTTACTTGCAGCAGAAGCGCATAACATACCTGTGGTGAGCCAACGGTTTACCGGTGTACCGGCTTCGTTGGTTGCTTGGAAGTTTGCATCGCGGTCTTCTTTTAGAAGTTTTGCGATTTTATGAATAGCATCGTGCCAAGAAATTCGTTCCCATTTATCTGAACCCGGCGCACGATATTCCGGATATTGTAAACGATTAGGACTATTTACATAGTCTAAAACACCCGCACCTTTAGGACATAACGCCCCACGGCTTACCGGATGATCTGGGTCACCTTCAACATGGAATAATTTACCACGTGAATTCATTGCACCGTCACCTATGCTGTACATCAGCATTCCACAACCTACGGCGCAATAAGTGCAAGTTTGGCGAGTTTCTTTGGCTCGTAATAATTTATATTCACGAGGGGCCGCTAACGCAGTTGCCGGCGCAAAGCCTAGCATTGCTGCGGATGTGCCCGCCATACCACCTGCACAGATCTTAAAGAACTTACGTCTAGAGACCTGCATAATCACTCCTACCTAAAAATGAAACATTAATAAAAATTAATGCAAATAATTTGAAAAAAACTCCAATTGCATACTGCATTTAAAGTGAAAGCTATTATTGACCTTTATTTGTAATAAGCCATACCCAATCGTAAGTAAAGCAGACATTATTTGCACTTAGTTTGATATAGCTTAAATATTTAGTGAAATACTAGCGGAATTTAAATGTTATTGAGTATTTTTGGGTTTTACAAATTTTTAACAAAATAAGCATAAAATGCAAGTAAAAAAGCATTTTTGTTAACAAATTGTTATCAAATGAAAGTGATTTTTATTTCTTCTGCAATAGAAACAGTGCGAAACTCTTATATTGTTGACTAATAAAAAATTGTAGAATAACGATAAAAATATGGGGTGGAAGGTAATTTGGAATAAATTATGGATATAACAATACAAAAACAAGCGGTTAAATTACAACAATTTTTTACTACTGAAATTCAAGAAAATCTTATTTGTGAAGTGCCGGTTGCGTTAGTGTATAACGGCATTTCTCATGCGGTAATGATGACAACGCCACAAGATTTAGAGGATTTTGCATTAGGTTTTTCGTTGGCGGAAGGCATTTTAACCGATAAACAAGAGTTATACGGGCTAGATGTAATTGAACAGTGCAACGGTATCGAAGTACAAATGGAGATCGCCACTCGTCAATTTGTAGCGCTAAAAGAAAAGCGCCGTTCAATGACCGGCAGAACCGGCTGTGGGATTTGTGGGGTCGAGCAGTTGGAACAAGTCAGCCAAAGTTGCAAATTTTTACAAAAAAATGGCCGCTTGCAAGCCGTAAATCCACAGGTATTCGATGATTGCTTGCAACAACTGGAACAAGCGCAGCAATTGGCACAACAAACCGGTGCAAGCCACGCAGCGGCATTCTTTTCTCCGCAAGGGGAATTGCTAGCGATTCGAGAAGATGTTGGCAGACACGTAGCACTCGATAAACTTATCGGTTGGTATGCGAAAGCCGGTAAGCCGCTTGGTTTTGTGTTTGTGACCAGCCGAGCCAGTTTTGAAATGGTGCAGAAATGTTTGGCGGTCGGTATCGAAATGTTATGTGCCATTTCCGCAACAACGGCTTTGGCGGTTGAGATTGCGCAGGCACATGATTTCACTTTGACTGCTTTTACCCGCAAAGGAAAAGCGACCGTATATTCCGGTGAGAAACGCTTGTTATTGGAGAATGCCTAATATGGAAATCGCTTTATTATTAGCGGAGAAAATTACCCAGTTAACCATTATTGTGTTACTCGGTTATTTATTGGTGAAGCTAAAATTGCTGACTTCGGAACAAAGTTATCCTATTTCGGTTATCGGGTTGTATATTATTAGTCCGTCTATGCTGATTACCGCCTTTCAAATCGAATATTCGGACGCTATTTTACACGGCTTATATTTGTCTTTCGGTATGGCGATTTTGTTAAGCGGTCTGTTGATTTTAATTGGTAAAATATTAAAGCCGATTTTTAAATTAAGTAATTTGGAACACGCCACCGCTATTTATTCCAATTCGGGCAATTTGATTATTCCGTTGGTCGCTTCGTTATTTGGCAATGAATGGGTAATTTATGCCACTGGTTTTATGGTGGTACAAAATTTCTTGTTTTGGTCGCATTTACGCATGTTATTGTGTGGTAAGGGCGAAGTGTCTTTGAAAAAGATTGTGACTAATATCAACATTATTGCGATTGTGATTGGTATGCTGTTGTTCCTGTTACAAATTAAATTACCGAGTGTAATTTCCGGTACGTTAGCTTGGCTTGGCGATATGATTGGGCCAATGGCGATGTTAGTGGCAGGGATGTTAATTGCGTCGATTCCGGTCAAAGAGATTATGGCGGATAAGCGTATTTATTTGGTTTCGTTTCTTCGCTTGATTTTTATCCCGCTGATTTTATTGGTGATTGTGAAAGCGTTCGACTTTGGCAGTTGGGTAGCGGAGAACGGTGCAACTATTGCGATGATTAGTTTCTTGGCAACCACTAGTCCTTCGGCGGCAACTGTTACCCAAATGGCGGTGGTATATAACCAAGACGCAAGAAAAGCCAGTGCAATTTATGGCGTAACTACCTTACTTTGTGTGTTTACCATGCCGCTGATTATTGCTCTATATCAGTGGCTTTAAGGTAAAAACAAGCGGTCTGTTTTAGTAAGAATTTTGCAAATTTTCTACCAAAACAGACCGCGTGTTTAATGAATGACTAGTGACCTAAGCCGCTCGCACCGAGCATAATTGCCCACAGTGCCAATTGTAGTTCGGATTCTGATACCTCTCTACCATTTAAGTTTACTTTGCCATTCTCAATTTTTAATGCCAGTTTAATATTCTCAGCGTCTACGCTAGCAATGCCCGAATGTTTCGCACTATTGGTTAATTCTTGAATACGCAGTTTGGCATTTTCTTCCGGTGTGCCGACATAATTTGCATCAGGCGCAATGGTTAACCATTGTTTTGTCATTTCTTCACTTGCTGCTAGATTTACATTTAGATCTAGCTGAGACGGCTTAAAGATTTTAAGCGTATCTTCGATAGATTTCGCTTGTGAGATTTGTGCAATATCGAATTTATCCAAATCTAAATTAAGTGAGAAACTATTTTTACCTTTCGCATTTTGAATCGAGAGTTCGTTAATTTTTAATTTAGGTGCTTTAGTAATAAGGTCGGTTACAGCTGTTTGTAACTGATTTTGGATTTCAGGCGATTCGTTTTCCAATTTATCTGAAAGCAAAGTCAATTCATTAAATGATTTTGCGTCAAAATCCATCATCATATCGAGATGAATCTTCCCTAAATCAGCGGTTTTAGCTTCTGCAGCCCAATCTGCATTGAACGTAAGATCTCCGGAACCAACCACTCGCTCATTTTTAATTTCACTATAACCTTTAGATGTTAGTTCGTTTAAATTGATGACCTCATTTTTTTCGTTAACAACAGAGAGCTTTTTAATGTTCGCTTGATAATCACCTAAACCTTTTAGTTCTGGATATTGTTTATCTTGCGTGTAATTTGCCGTGTAATGTAAGCCGGATAATTCAAGCGCACCTTTACTTTCGCCAGCGTCTTTTATTTTCAGTAACTCAATATTCAAATGTTGTTTACCGAAACCGTTATAATCGCCCTCTAAATAGATTTTTGAGGCTTCAATATTCTCCGATTTAAACGGATTAAGCGTTGCATTGCCTGCCACATTACCACTGTAATGAATATCAGTTGTCGCTGAAAGAATATCATTACCTGCAAAATAGCTTTTAAGCTGGTTGTCCACGGCAGAAATATGCGTTTCGCCGCTTAGTAACATCGGCATCAGATTACCTTTCACTAAACGGTTTAACGGAAGCGGACCATGGTAAACAGTGTCGTTACCGTTAAGGGTAAAACTGTTGTTATCCGTTTTAACATTGACGTTATATTGAACTTCTGAACTAAAGATACCTTTTGTGAGTTTAACATCACTGATATCAGCATGAATATCATAAGCTTTTAGGCCTTTTAGTGCGGTATTTACTTGTTTAAGCAGTTCCGGATAGCGCTGCTCAATTTGGTTACCGGTATACCACGCACCGCCACTAGTAATTGCAGCTAATGCAGCCACTACAGAAATCGCAAGGGTTGATTTTTTCATTAATTATTTCCTTTATAGATTTTGGGATAATGTAGATTTTTATCCGCTTTTTTAAATATTAAGCTTGTTCAGCCTGTTGTATTAGCCATTCGCAAGGTTCAAAGCGACTACCGTATTGTTTAGCATGTTGACGCAATTGCTTAACGATTTCTTGAGCGCTGATTTTTTCCATATAGGCGTAAATCCCGCCTCTAAATTCAGGGAAACCGGCACCAAGTACGGAAGCCACATTACCTTCATCAATAGACTGAATAACATTATCTTGTAAACACCACGCCGCTTCATTCAGCATACGCAGAATACAACGGCGGGCAATTTGTTCGGATTCCAAATCATTACGAGCGATGGTTTCCATCACATGATAAATACTTTTGTCCTCTTGCAAACGTTCGCCTTTAGAATCATACATATAAAAGCCGCGTTTATTCTTACAGCCTTTGCGTTCATTGCGAATCAGTAAATCGACACTTTCCGGCAAACTAAAACGTCTGCCTAATTCACGAACCAAAGCAGGGTTTGATTTGGCAATCACATCTAAACCCATTTCATCAATAACCGCTAACGGACCTAAATGGAAACCGAATTCTTGCAAGGAACGGTCGATAAACTCAATGGATTCGCCATCGACTAAGCATTGAATTGCTTCTAATAAGAACGGCGTTAAAATGCGGTTAATAAAGAAGCCTTGTTTATCAGCGACTAATAACGGCACTTTTCCTTGCTGAATTGCAAAGTGAATCGCCGTGGCAATCGTATGTTCACAAGTGCCTTCATGCGGTACGATTTCAACCATTTTTTGCTTCGCCACTGGGCTAAAGTAGTGGAAGCCAATTACATTTTCCGGACGCTTAGCGACTGCAGCGATATCTCGGATTGCAAAAGTTGACGTGTTGGTCGCAAAAATCGCGTGTTCGTCATAATAGGCTTCGCTTTCTTGCAACATACGTTGTTTTAGCTTGAGATCTTCATACACGGCTTCGATAACAAAATCGGTCGATTTTGCTGCAACAAGACGCTCACCGCCGGTAATTAGGTTCATTCTCTGAATCATTTGCCCCGGCTTGAGCTGGTTTTTATCCACTTCATTGCGCATCAATTCGTAGCAGGTACGTAGTGCTTTACGGATCTCCGAAGGATGAATGTCTTTAATTCGTACCGGTACTTGCGCATTATTTGCAGTTAAATAAGCGATGCCAGCGCCCATATAGCCAGAACCAAGCACACTTACTTGCAATACATCTCGTACATCACCACGAATGCGATATTTATCTTTCATCGCACGTTCGGTTTTTTTCAAATCAATCAAAACTTTTGAGGTTTCGGTATGAAATAACTCAGCGAATGCATGTTGTTCTAGGGTTAACCCAGCCTTGAAATGTGGCTCTTTCAGTAATTCGATCAGACGAGCAACCGCAGGGTAGTTACCGAAGGTTTTTAGCCATACTAAATTTTCGGTACGATCGAGAAACTTATTACGAAATAGCGTGTTGCCTTCCAGTTGTTTACGCCATTTTTTGAATAAGGTAAGCGGTCGTTTATAGTCAACTTTTTGCACTTTGTTATTTAATAACATTTGATAAGCGGTATCAAAAAGTCTGGTTGCCGGCACGAGCTTATCGACTAACATAAATTTTTTTGCTTGTTCGGCATTGATTTTATGCCCAAAGAGCAACAGTGGTGTGGCATTTTGTAAGCCGATTAAACGAGGTAAACGTTGCGTACCGCTGGCAAACGGTAATAAGCCGGAACGTACTTGCGGCATCGCAAATTGTGTGTGATGTTCATCCGTTGCTAAACGATAATCACACGCCAATGCTAATTCTAAGCCTAAGCCGAAACAATTGCCGTCAATTGCGGCGATCACCGGCATTTTTAGCGTATTAATTTCACGCATTACTGCTTGCGCTTCTTGTGAAAACAGGCGTAATTGTTCTGCTGTTTTCTCTTTTAGAATGCTCGGCTTGAAGCCTTGAATAAAATTGTGGGCACGAGCAGAGATAAAAATCACACCTCTAGCTTGCTGATAGATGACACTACCGATGACGCGGCGTAGTTCGCTGACAAAGTTTTCCGGTAACCAGTTAGCATCATTATCTAAAGTTTGAATACGAATAATCGCAATACGGTTATCATCAATTTCTACTTGAAACACCGGTGTTGGTTCTTGTTGTTCAATCATCGTATTTCCCTTATTCACTTTCTAAAACCATTGCGGCACCTAAGCCACCTAAACCGCTGGAAGCGACTAACGCTAAGCCGCCGCCTTGGCGTTTTAAGGCGTAAAGCGATTGAATAATTGTGCGTAAACTGGTTACCGCACGTGGGTTACCAAACGCAATGGAACCGCCTAAATGATTGAGCTTATCCAGCTCAATTTTGCCCAAACAAGCGGTTCGATTTAAGTATTTTTTTGCAAATTCGTTCGACTCAAAAAATTGAATATTGGCGAGCATTTGGCTTGCCGAAGATTCATGAATATCAATAAAGCTCATATCTTGTAATTGAAGTTCCGCACGGTCGAGCGCTTGAGCGCTGGCAATGGTTGCGCCGGCGAACATATCTTGCCAAATATCATTACCGGTAATGGCATAACTGCGGATATAACCAAGTGGAGTCAGCCCTAAATTTTTCGCTTTGCTTTCATTCATCAGTAAAACTGCCGCAGCACCATCGACCGGTTGTGGCATATTCGCTTCGGTAACGGTGGCATAGTCTTTATTTACCAAAGGTGAGAAACGTTGGTAATGACGAGAACGGGTTGCAGCGGAAACTAAGGTGTCCGAGACTACAAAATCTTTATAAGGATGCGGGAAAGAAGGCATGACTTCTTCTTTTAATAAACCGATTTTCCACGCATCTGCCGCTTTTTGGTTGGAAAGACGGGCATATTCGTCTTGATCTTCTCGGCTGATTTTATAGTCTTGCGCCATTTGCTCTGAAACTTCCGCAACGGACATTTGGGTGGTGAAATCTTTTAAATTTACGCTGTGAGGTTTGAAATCGCGCCATGAGAACTGACGGAAACGGCGATATTTTTCGTCTAGCGTTTCTGCAGCAAAAATCGATTTAAAGTTATAAATAACTCGAGGGCTAATGCTTAACGGCGCATTAGAAATCGAATCGGCACCACCGGCAATACCCGCAGAAATTGATCCACTGACAATACTGCCCGCAACATTGGCGATCGCTTGTAAACCGGATAAGCAAGAACTACTGATACTGTAAGATTGTAAGTGCGGCATATTGAGCGCAATCGCAATTTCACGTGCCGGATTTGGAATATCCGGTTGTTGGATTACTTGACCAAAAACTAATTGCTCGATTTCTTTTCGCTCAATCGCCGTACGGCTGAGTAATTCATTGGTTACCATTGTGCCAAGACTGGTTGCATATGCATCTTTGAAACCGGTATCTTTACGAGCAAACGGTGTTCGGAGTCCTGATACAATCGCAACACGCTCACCTTTCATGGTCAGTAGATTCTGATTCGGCATTGTTTGTCCTTATCGGGAGGGGATGTTGAGTTGCAAAAGGTGATATTGTAGCACCGTTAGGCAGAAAAGAAATATAGATTAAGAAAGATAGGAGCAGCGGTCAAATTTACATAAATATTTGCAAAAAAAATACAAATTCGACCGCTTGTATGTGAAGGGGTAACTTATTCCGTTTTGTCTTTGTATTCGCACAAATCTTCGATAATGCAAGAACCGCAACGAGGTTTGCGTGCAATACAGGTATAACGTCCGTGTAGAATCAACCAGTGATGTACATCTACCTTGAATTCGGCAGGGACCACTTTGAGTAATTTTTCTTCGACTTTGACCACGTCTTTACCCGGTGCAAAACCGGTACGATTGGATACACGGAAAATATGCGTATCCACCGCAATGGTCGGGTGTCCGAAGGCGGTATTCAGTACCACATTGGCGGTTTTTCGCCCGACGCCAGCCAATGCTTCAAGCGCTTCACGGCTTTCCGGCACTTCACCGTGATGTTTTTCGATTAAATCACGGCAAGTTTTAATAATGTTTTCCGCTTTGCTATTAAAAAGCCCGATAGTTTTAATATATTCTTTTAGCCCATCAACACCTAAATCCAAAATGGCTTGCGGCGTGTTTGCCACCGGAAACAGTTTATCAGTGGCTTTATTCACACCTTTATCGGTTGCTTGCGCAGAAAGAATGACAGCAATCAGTAATTCAAACGGATTGCTGTAATTAAGTTCGGTAGTTGGGTGTGGGTTTTCGTTACGTAAACGGGTTAAAATTTCAATTCGTTTTGCTTGGTTCATAGAAAGTTTAATAAGCCTTGATCATAGAGCATTTTTGCTACCATTATAAATGACATGGTGACTAACATTGGGCGCACTAATTTTTTGCCTTTGGTCACCACCATTCTTGCCCCGAGAGTACCGCCGATAAATTGTCCTACCATCATGATAAGACCGATTTTCCATAATACGGCACCGCCTAGAATAAAGAAAATCAATGAGGCAAAATTAGAGGTAAAATTTAACACTTTGGCGTGAGCTACCGCTTTCGGTAAATTAAAGCCAAGTAACAAAATAAATGCAAGGGTGAAAAACGAACCGGTTGCCGGCCCAAACATTCCGTCATAAAAACCAACACCGGCAGCTGCCGTAAAGGCAAATAACGGTAGGCTGATACGTTGTTTTCGATCTTCGTCACCGATACTTGGGCTAAATAAAAAATAAATACCGATAATCAATACCAAGAACGGTAACAATGCTTTTAGTGCGTTCACATCAATGGTTTGTACAAAGATTGTACCGCAAGCGGCACCAATAAAGGTCAATAAGATCAATAGGAAAATCTGTTTGACATCGACTGCTTTTTTGCGCACGAAATAGATAGAAGCGGAAAATGACCCACCGCAGGCTTGCAACTTATTGGTACCTAATGCCATGGCAGGGGGGACACCGACAGCTAATAATGCCGGAATCGTCAGTAATCCGCCACCGCCGGCGATTGCGTCAATAAAGCCGGCTATCATTGCCACGCTAAATAAGATTGCAAAAACATCTAGTCCTAATTCCATTTTCTCTCCCTTATGCAAGCGGTTAAATTTGCAAAATTTTTAGCAAATTTGACCGCCTGTTTGTTAATAAATCACCATTTCATCTATATGTACGGCAACTGAGCCGAATTCATAGCCTAACAATGATTCGATTTCTGCTGATTTCTTGCCTTTAATGCGTTCTAACGCTTCGCTACTGTAACGTGCTAAGCCGAGCGCAAGAGCTTTGCCTTCTTGATTAAAGATTTTAACCACTTCGCCACGACTAAAGACCCCTTTTATATCTGAAACACCGACAGGCAAGAGTGATTTATGTTGTAATAATGCGGTTTCCGCACCTTTATCAACTGTTAATGCCCCCACCTGCGGGGCAGCGAATAACCACTGTTTTCTGCCTTCTAAGCGGTCGGATTGCACTAAAAATTTGCTACCGATCGCCACATCATTGGCTAAATCAACCAACACGTTTTCACGAGAGCCTGAAGCAATAATCGTCTCTACACCTGAACGAGTAGCAATATCTGCCGCAGTAATTTTTGTGCTCATGCCACCGGTACCGAGTCCGGTTGAACTTCCGCCGGCAATTTGACGAATTTCCGGCGTGATCCTTTCAACGACAGAAAGAAGCGACGCATTCGGATCTTTACGAGGGTCTGCGCTAAAAAGCCCCTCTTGGTCGGTTAATAAATAGAGTTGGTCGGCGTGTGCAAGGATCGCAACTAAAGCAGATAAGTTATCGTTATCGCCCACTTTAAATTCTTCGGTTGCCACCGTGTCATTTTCATTGATAACCGGAATGATTTTTTGTTCTAACAGCGCATTTAGCGTATCTCGAGCATTTAGGAAACGTTCACGATCGTCAATATCGGCACGGGTTAATAAAATTTGCCCGATATGAATGCCATAAATATCGAATAAATTTTCCCAAGTACGAATCAGTTGGCTTTGTCCAACCGCCGCTAACATTTGTTTATAAGCAAGCGTTTTGGGAAGTTCAGGATGACCGAGATAATCACGCCCAGCCGCCGCAGCACCAGATGTCACAACAATCACACGATGATGCTGATGCAGTTGAGCGATTTGTTTAACTAACTCTAACATATAAGGGCGGCTTAAACTTTTACCGCCATGGGTGAGGGTACTTGTCCCAAATTTGATAACAATAGTCTTGCTCATAAGCTGTATTTTGGTAGGTTGTGTAAACAAAAAAAGAATTATATGAAAAGTAGCACTTTTGTTTGCTAAAATCACTATTAATTTCAACTTAAATCAAACTAAAAGGCATAAGGGCGGAAAAACGATGGAAATTAGTTTAATTGTAGCACGTACAAAAAATCACGTGATTGGTAAGGACAATCAAATGCCGTGGCATTTACCGGTTGATTTGGCATGGTTTCGTCAAAATACAGTGGGCAAGCCAGTGATTATGGGGCGCAAAACTTACGAATCTATCGGTCGCTTACTACCTAAACGTCCTAATATTATTTTATCTCGTTCCGGCTTTTCAGTAGAAGGCGCTTATGCGGCGACTAATTTTGAACAAGCGGTCGAATTAGCCAAAACTTTTGCAAATGTGGAAGAAATTATGGTGATTGGTGGCGGCGAGCTTTTTAAACAAACTATTCCTGTTGCAAACAAACTCTATTTAACCGAAATACAGGCGGAGATTGAAGGCGATACGTTTTTTGAATTCGATGAAGAAAATTGGCAATTAAAAGCGGAAACATGGTCTGAAATTGATGAGCAAAACCCTTATCAATGCCGTTTTATGTTACTGGAACGTAGTGGCTGCTGATTTTATCGTCAATCAAAACATAAAAATGTGAACGCAATCCTTTGCTTTTTTTAAAGTTAAACACAAACAAAATAAGACTGATTAAAATAATACACAGTAATTAATTTTAGGAGGTTCTTATGGATTATGTAGAGTTATTCGGCTACTTTGCGATGTTTTTAGTAGGCGTATCTTTTTTATTAAAAGATGTGATTAAGTTGCGTTTTGTGAATGCGGTAGGGTGTGCTTGCTTCACCATTTATGGATTAATGATAGGTTCTTTACCTGTTGCAGGTTTAAACTTTTTTGTGACCTGCACCAATCTCTATTTTTTCATTAAACATATGCGTGAAAGAGCATAATGACTTAAATAAGTCACAATAAAAGACCGCTTATCAGAAGCTTTGATAAGCGGTCTCTTTTTATCAATTATTTACCATCCCATGCTTTAATGGCGTTGTGACGGATGTCTAAACGACTTTTCGCATCGCCTTTGTAATAGTTTTTATCTAGACCACCTTCCCAGTCACCGTAGTTCGGGTTTGGTAATACGATAAATTGTTTACCAAATTTTTCTTTGTTTGCGCTGACAAAGTCACGACGTTCCGCATTTGATTTTTTGTAGGTTGCATCACCAAAGTCATTTAAGTTATCGCCTAGGTAAAGCACGATTTCATAACCTTGTTTTTCAATTTGTTCGAAACGAGGCGTTTTGTTTGATTTGTCTTTTTTGAGGAATAATGTTTGCTCGTTTACACCGGTAAAACCTAATTCTTTCATATCATCGATAGTTGCTGCTTTTTCGCTGCTGTCTTTACGGTTTGATACGTAGAACATTGTACCTTTGTGGCTGTTTACATAGTTATTAAATTCAACAGCACCGGCAATCGCTTGAGTTTGGCGTGCATTTACCCAGCGTGTCCAGCTTTCGCCGTCAAATGATTTATGATTTTTTACTTGCCAACCTGCGTAAGGGCTGTTGTCCACCATGGTTTCGTCAAGGTCAACAACAACCGCTTTTTTCTTACCTTTTGTTACTTTTGCATTATCAAACGCAATTTTTGCCATATTGAAAGCTTGGTGAGCTAATGCTTGATATTCACCGGATTGTTGCATCCAGTTAATCCCTAACGCCGCTTGTTCTTGCAAAATCATTTCATTGTGCTTTTGTGCATGGTGATGACAGCCGGTTAATGCAAACATTGATGCTACCGTAATAGCAGTTAATTTAACTAATTTCATTATGTTCTCCTTTCGTGTTTGTTTCTTTCGCAACTTTGGCAATGACAGCCAAAGCGCCCAAAGGGTACAAATAAACCTGATTTTTGTCTATTCACTTTTGTAAAAAAGTACGTTAGCCTGTTACTCTTTTAATCTAAATCAATAACAATTAAGGACACAACATGAATGCACTTTTGAAAATAACACAATTTGTCAGTAAAACTTTTGCTGTCTGGGTCGTGTTTTTTGCTTTTATTGCAGCACAATTTCCTGATACGTTTAAACAGTTTGTCCCTTGGATTCCTTATTTATTAGGGATTGTGATGTTAGGTATGGGTTTAACGCTTACCTTTAAAGATTTTGCGGAAGTCACTAAAAATCCGAAAGCGGCGATTTTAGGTGTAATTGCCCAATTTGTCGTGATGCCGAGTATCGCTTTTGTTTTAGCAAAAGCGTTTCAACTTCCGCCAGATTTAGCCATCGGTGTGATTTTGGTCGGCTCTTGCCCCGGCGGCACTTCGTCAAATGTGATGACTTACTTAGCAAAAGGTAATACCGCATTGTCTGTAGCGTGTACCACGGTTTCGACATTATTAGCACCATTACTTACCCCAGCGGTATTTTATATTTTTGCAAGCGAATGGTTAGAGATTGATGCGGGGGCGATGTTTGTTTCGGTCTTAAAAATGGTGCTTTTACCAATTTTTATCGGTGTGGTGATCCGTTCTATCTTTAAGCAAAAAATTGAGCAATTTAGCCAAACTATGCCGTTAATTTCAGTATTAGCGATTGTATTGATTGTGACCGCTGTTGTTTCAGTAAGTAAAGATCGCATTATTGAATCGGGGCTATTGATTTTCTTAGTAGTGGCGGTGCATAACGGGTTAGGCTATTTGACTGGTTACTTAATCGGACGTGTATTTAAATTACCTATTGCCGATAGTAAAGCGATTGCGATTGAGGTTGGGATGCAAAATTCAGGCTTGGGCGCAGCGCTCGCCGCATTGCATTTTAAAGCCAATCCATTGATTGCTGTACCAAGTGCCGTATTTAGCTTTTGGCATAATATTTCTGGACCGATCTTGGCGATGATTTTTGCTGCAATCAAAAATCAGCCGGATAGCAAGGAATAGGCTAGCGCTTGAGAGAACTGAAAGCGGTCGGAATTTGTAAAAAATATGCAAATTTCGACCGCTTGTTTTTTCTAGATTAGAAGGGGCCTCGACCACGTGGCTGCATACTGATTTGTTCGCTGTCGGAACGTTGAGTTGTAATAACCTGTTCGCCTTCGGTTACACCGGATGTAATTTCCGTATATTGGCTATCGGCTAACCCCAATTCGACTTTCTTTTCAATTGGTTGATTGTTTTCTAAAACTTGTATAAAAGTTTCGTTACCTTTTTTCTTTAACGCCGATGTCGGCACCACAAGTACGTTTTCACGTTTAGCAATTTCCACTTGCCCTTGCACAGTCATACCAATCCGTAAACGTTGTTCGGCATTATCTACTAAAGAATTCGCATAGTAATAAATTGCCTCGGTATTACCGGCTTTTTCAGTATATTTATTTGAGGCGCTGTCATCACTGAGCGTGGTTAACGCCGGATCGACACTATCAATTTTGCTGTGATATTTATGATTCGGTTCGGCGAGCGTAGTGAATGTCATATTTTGACCTTTCATAACTTGCGCAATATCACCTTCGGAAATCTCCAATTTGATTAACATTTTTGATAGGTCGGCAACGTGCACAATGGTTGGTGAGGTTTGTGCCGAATTCACGGTTTGCCCAACTGAAATTGGAACGGATACAATTGTTCCATCCATTGGTGAGACAATTTGGGTGTAATTTAAATTGGTTCTCGCATCAGCTACCGAAATTTGTGCCGATTTGATTTGTGATTTTGCTTCATCCACACTTGCTTTAGCAGCGGCTAAAGTATTTTTAGCCGTTTCAAGATCGGATTGAGATGCACTAGCTTGTTTATATAATTTACTCAAACGTGTGTAATTTGATTGTGCTACTTCTAAAGCCACTTGTGCAGAAGATAACTTGGCTTGATAAGAAGCAAGATTGGCTTCTGCGGTGCTTAAACTGTTACTTTGGTTACTAGAGTCAATATCGGCAATCAGATCACCTTTTTTGACCGTTTGACCAAGTGTAACGTAGAGATTAATAATTTTCCCTGAAACTTGCGCACCAACTTCAGTACGTTTGCTTGCACGCACCGAGCCAGTTGCCAGCACACTTTTATCTATCGTGTTGCGAGTAACCGGTTCGGTTATATAGTGAATTTGTTGCGCCTCATCGCTACTCGAAAAATAGAAGTAACCTGCGGTTGTAATACCCGCAAGCACTAATGCGGTAATGATAGGTTTTAGTTTCATTTGTTTTCCAATTTTAGTGGGTAAAGATCAATAAATAAGCGGTCGTTTTTGACCTGTTTTTTGCAAAATAATTCCGAAATTTGACCGCTTACTTGAAACTTAAATAATACCAAAGGTTGCACGGATATAGCTAGCGACTGCTTCATGTTTGTGATTACCGATCACCTCGTTATGTGGAAGGGCTTGTTTTAGCCTTGGGTCGGCATTCTCCATAATGCAACCTTTGCCGACACGAGCAAGCATTTCTATATCGTTCATACCGTCACCGAATGCTAAACAATCTTGTAAGGTATAGCCTCGTAATCTGACTAATTCCTCAAGTGCATTCGCTTTACAAACGGATTTATGCATAATCTCTAAGCATAAAATACCGGAGTAAGTAATATAAAGCTGATCCCCGAAATGTTGTCGAATATAAGTCTCGATCGGAATAAGATCTTCTGGTGTTTTCCCGATAAAGAACACTTTTTCCGTTTGTTTTCCGTGATGTTGGCTGAAATCGGTAACTTGATAGGTAAAACCGGAATCTTTGTGATATTTTTTCAGTTGTTCGATATCAATGTTGATAAACCACTCATCGCCTTGATAGGTATTAAGGCACACACGAGTTGGATCAAAAGGTATTTGCATTAATTGAAAGGCAAGTTCTTTGGGAATGTAATGGTTTAGGACGGTATCACCGGAAAGGAAATTAGCTCTTGCACCATTTGAAGTAATTAGCATCGCTTCTTTTAAATCGACTTTATTGATAATGTGTTTCACGTCTGGCAAATTTCGTCCGGTCGCCAGAAAGATATCAACACCTTGAGCAGCAAGTTTACTTAATGTTTCAATCGTAAAATTGCCAATTTTATGTTCTGCATTTAATAAGGTTCCGTCTAAATCTGAAACGATGGCTTTAAATGGTTGATTCATTGTTATTTCCTCAAATATTTTTTAGACAATTATTCTGCAAAGGCTAGCAAATTTAAGCTTTATCTTCAAAGAAAATAGTGATTTTACGTTATTTTAACCAAAAATCGTTTAAAAAATCACAAAACGAATAAAAAGTGTAAGGCTTTGTTATTTCTCAAAAGGCATTGCTTTTATTTGGAGGAATAATCTTAATTTGGGATTAATTGCTAATTAATTTATTAAATGAAGAATTTATCACTGTTTTTATATTTGAAATTACCAAGAAAACGTTTGCGAGGAGTGAAAAATTCTATTGACTTCACTCTATTTGAGGCTAATATAGCTCTTGTATTTCGAATAACTATGCAAACATAAACACACACACAACACAATGGAAAAACTACTTTCTCTCCGACTTCTTCTGTTATCGCATTCTGTGCGAGGATAAAGGTTGGTTGGACGAAAATAGTTCACTATCCACACTTTACCCGCACATCGATGCGGGTTTTTTTTTATTTTTTCTTAATTTTTTAAAAGAAATAATAAAAAAGAAAAACGAGTGTTTATCGTAGGTATTTTACTCATTTTAATTAAATCGGTGTTTTAACACTAATGGAGAAGCCCATGAGCAATAACAACATTATTATTTTTGATACGACATTACGTGATGGCGAACAAGCACTAAAAGCAAGTTTAACCGTAAAAGAAAAACTACAAATTGCGTTAGCGCTTGAGCGTTTAGGTGTCGATGTAATGGAAGTGGGGTTTCCTGTTTCCTCTGCGGGCGATTTCGAATCAGTAAAAACCATTGCACAGAATATTAAAAATAGCCGAGTTTGTGCGCTTTCTCGTGCTGTGGATAAAGATATTGATGTTGCGGCGGAAGCATTAAAAGTTGCGGAAGCGTTCCGTATTCACACATTTATTGCCAGCTCGGCAATTCACGTTGAATCTAAATTAAAACGTTCGTTTGATGACGTAGTTGAAATGGCGGTAAAAGCGGTAAAACGTGCAAGAAGTTATACCGACGATGTGGAGTTTTCATGTGAAGATGCGGGGCGTACTGGAATTGACAATATTTGTCGTATCGTAGAAGCGGCAATTAATGCGGGTGCGACCACGGTAAATATTCCTGATACAGTGGGTTACTGCTTACCATATCAGTATGGCGATATTATTGCCAATGTGATGAACCGAGTACCGAATATTGATAAAGCGGTTGTTTCAGTGCATTGCCACAATGATTTGGGTATGGCGACGGCAAATTCTCTCACTGCCGTGTTAAACGGTGCGAGACAAATTGAATGTACGATTAACGGTATCGGTGAACGTGCAGGTAATACGGCATTAGAAGAAGTAGTAATGGCAATCAAAACTCGCCAAGATATGTTCAATGGCAAAGATACTCGCATTAATACGCAAGAAATTCATCGTGTTAGCCAAATGGTCAGCCAATTATGTAATATGCCGATTCAGCCGAATAAAGCGATTGTCGGTTCAAATGCATTTGCACATTCATCAGGTATTCACCAAGACGGTATGGTGAAAAACAAAAATACTTATGAAATTATGTCGCCTGAAACAATCGGCTTGAAGAAAGAAAAATTAAATCTTACTGCTCGTTCGGGGCGTGCGGCTGTAAAAAATCATATGACGGAAATGGGATATCAAGAAAGTGACTATGATTTGGATAAACTTTATGACGCATTCTTAAAATTAGCAGATAAGAAAGGTCAGGTGTTTGACTATGATTTGGAAGCGCTAGCCTTTATTGATATGCAGGCAGGCGATGAAGATAGATTGCATTTAGATGTGATTACATCACAAATGATTAGTGGCTTACCTGCATCGGCTTTCGTTCAGGTTGAACTTGATGGTAAGCGTGTGAGTGAAGTGTCAAACGGTGGTAACGGTCCAGTAGATGCTGTGTATAATGCGATTCTTAAAATTGTAGGAATGGATATTAAAATGTCGCATTATAACCTTACCGCAAAAGGCGAGGGAGCAGAAGCGCTTGGGCAAGTGGATATTGTGGTTGAACATGAAGGTCGTCGTTTCCACGGTGTAGGTTTAGCAACCGATATTGTTGAATCATCAGCTCGTGCTTTAATTCATGCGATTAATGCTATTTATCGTGCGCATAAAGTTGCGGATTTAAAAGCAAAGAAATAGAAAAAACATCAGAAAATATTAAAAAATAGAAAGAAGCGGTCAGATAGAGTGGTATTTTTACGAAAATCCAGTAAAATCTGACCGCTTCATTTATAGGATAATGATCTTTTTGTTTATTTATTAATCACACGATCTTTTTGTTAGCGAAAAATTGAATTTTCTTATACCTGAGCAGTCTAGTAAGCAGCATATATTTGCGTCAATACTGGCTTCTTATGTATTCGGATTAAAATGATTTGTAAATTTTTTAATTAGCCTATTCTTTTAGGAACTTTTACATGGTTTTATATACTAAGTGATATACGATGTGAAAGTGATGAAAGAATATACGCGTAACTAAGTTAGGAGAACGCAGATAGATGAGTGAGCAGGTAGCCGATCAAATTTTGGTTGAGCGTGCACAGCAAGGTGACAAAAAAGCATTTAATTTACTCGTCGTGCGTTATCAAAATAGAGTAGCGGGTCTATTAACCCGTTATGTCGCACGCGATGATATTCCAGATATTGTGCAAGAATCATTTATTAAAGCTTATCGTTCATTAGAGTCTTTCCGTGGAGAAAGCGCTTTTTATACATGGCTTTATCGTATTGCAGTAAATACAGCTAAGAATCACTTAACAGCCTTAGGAAGACGTCCGCCTAAAGAAGATATTTTGGCAGAAGATGCTGAAAGTTTTGATGCAGGTGTACAGCTTCGTGAGGGGGATACGCCGGAAAGTATGGTGTTGTCCGAAGAATTAAAACGTGTTGTTTTCGACACAATTGAGAGCTTGCCTGAAGAGCTTAAAACCGCAATTACCTTGCGTGAGTTAGAAGGGTTAAGCTATGAGGAAATTGCAGAAGTAATGCAATGTCCGGTAGGTACGGTTCGTTCACGTATCTTCAGGGCAAGAGAAGCAATTGATGCAAAAATTAATCCTCTTATGCAGCAGATTTAAGATTCAATCGGAGTTTATTATGCAACAAAGAGAAACCCTTTCAGCTTTTATGGATGGGCATAATGTTGATGATGCATTCATCAATGAATTATGTAACGATCCTGAATTAAAGCAAAAATGGGCTAGCTACCATGCAATTAGCAGTGTTATGCATGGTGACGAAATCATTCTAGGTGATGATTTCTCTGCAAAAATGGAAGCATTGCTTGAAAATGAAGAGATTGAATCTCCATCATTGGTAGCAGCGAATGAGCAGGCCCAGCCAAAAGGTATGTTACTCAAACTTAAACGTTGGGGGACGCCACTTATGCAAGCCGGTATTGCTGCATCTGTGTGTTTAGTTGCAGTGTTGGGTGTGAATATGATGGGAACGGATAATGATATTGCACAAGCAGATCAGCCTGTTTTACAAACCCAACCATTTAGTGATTCGGTTCAGCCTGTAAGTTATAACGCACCTGAAAAAGATGTGCCTACGGCGACTCAATTAGAACAGCAACAAGATAAAATTAATACGTTATTACAAACTAACGAATTACAACGTCGTCCAAATGCTGGCGCAGTAACATTATCAGAAGAACAAAAAGCAAGAGCTCAAACATCTTCAATGGAACCAGCTGAAAATGGTGAAATGCAAAAGACTAACTAAGCTTGAAAGCCTGTCATTTTCGTTTCATTATTAAACAGGTTAAATTATTAGCCTAATTAAGCGGTAAGATTTAGCGAATTTTTTGCAAAAATTTGCTACAATCTTACCGCTTTTTTATTACCTATTCAGACCTCCGTCCTCTAGCCGATGAGAATTAAACGAAATATTATGTTTTTATTCTGCGAATTAAGGCAGTTAGCGGGTACATGATACAGGAGAACAAAATAATGATGGTTGAAATTGCAACGGTGATTAGTTATCGGAATGGCTTAGCAACCGTACAATGTAGCGCTAAAAGTGCGTGTGGTGGGTGTGCGGCAAAAGAAAGTTGCGGAACAAAATCTTTATCTGCTTTAGCTGGGGAAAAATTTGCACCGAAATTTGAATTAAAGGTAAGTGAACAGCTTGCAGTCGGCGAACAAATTCGAATCGGTCTCGCAGAGCAAACTTTGCTGCGTAGTGTTTTTTGGATCTATGTCATGCCGTTATTGGTATTAATTTTATCAGCGGTCGGATTTTCTCAACTTTTTGCAAATGAATTATTGGTTGTTCTTGCTATGTGTATTTGCACCGGTGGGACTTTTATCGGAATAAAAAAAATGATGAGTCAAATACGGGAAAGCGAGTTTACCCCCGTATTTCTAGGACGGATTTAATGGAGACAATATGGAGAAAATTTGGTTAAAAAATTACCCAGAAGGTTCAGCTCAAACTATTGATGTTAATCAATATGAATCATTACTTGAAATGCTTGAATCTGCTGTGCGTAAGCATCCTGATATGCCGGCCTATATTAATATGGGTAAAGTATTAACATTTCGTAAGTTAGAAGAGCGTAGCCGCGCTTTTGCAGCTTATCTGCAAAATGAATTACGTTTAGAAAAAGGCGAACGAATTGCATTAATGATGCCTAATTTATTGCAATATCCAATCGCATTATTCGGTGCTTTACGTGCGGGTTTAGTTGTGGTGAATGTTAATCCGCTATATACCCCGAGAGAACTTGAACATCAACTTAATGATAGTGGTGCGAAAGCAATCGTTATTGTATCAAATTTTGCAGCAACATTAGAAAAAGTGGTTTTTGATACGAGTGTTAAGCACGTAATTTTAACTCGTATGGGAGATCAGCTTTCTTTTGGTAAACGTACATTGGTAAACTTTGTCGTAAAATACGTGAAAAAGTTAGTACCTAAATATAAGTTACCGCACGCAGTAAGTTTCCGCGAAGCATTAAGTATCGGTAAACAGCGTCAATATGTAAAACCGATGGTTTATAAAGATGATCTTGCGTTTCTTCAATATACCGGTGGCACAACAGGTGTTGCAAAAGGCGCAATGTTGACGCATGGTAGTGTGATTGCAAACGTCCTGCAGGCAAAATGGGTTGCAGAGCCATTGCTTAAGAATGCTCGTGAGCGTATTGCAGTGATTCCTTTGCCTCTCTATCATGTTTTTGCACTTTCTGTGAATTGTTTGCTCTTTATTGAGCTGGGAGTAACGGGATTACTTATTACAAATCCTAGAGATATTCCGGGGTTCGTTAAAGAGCTGAAAAAATACCGTTTTGTAGCATTAACGGGTGTTAATACACTATTTAATGCCTTATTAAACAATGAAAACTTCAAAGAAGTTGATTTCTCAAATTTAAAACTGAGTGTAGGTGGCGGCGCAGCAATTCAATCTGCAGTTGCAAAACGTTGGCACGAATTAACGGGTAGCCATATCATTGAAGGCTATGGCATGACTGAATGTTCACCATTGATTGCGGCAACTCGCTCTGATTCGACCGAGCATACCGGCTCGATTGGGATTCCAGTGCCAAATACCGATATTCGTATTGTCGATGATGAAGGACATGATGTAACAATGGGTGAACGAGGAGAACTTTGGGTAAAAGGTCCTCAGGTAATGAAAGGCTATTGGCAGCGTCCGGAAGATACGGCAAATGTTTTAAAAGATGGCTGGATGGCAACTGGTGATATTGTGGTGATGGGCGAAGATCTGAATTTACGCATTGTTGATCGTAAAAAAGATATGATTATTGTTTCCGGTTTCAATGTATATCCGAATGAGATCGAAGATGTTGTTGCGCATAACCCGAAAGTAAACGAAGTAGTTGCAATTGGTGTACCGAGTAAATCGTCAGGTGAAGCGATTAAAATCTTTGTTACTAAAAAAGATGAGAGCTTAACACGTGAAGAACTGCGTAATTATTGCCGCCAGTACCTCACCGGCTATAAGATTCCTCGTGAAATTGAGTTCCGTGATGAATTACCGAAGAGCAATGTCGGTAAGATTTTACGTCGTGTATTGCGAGATGAAGAATTAGCAAAAGCACAAAGCGTATAAATAGATTTAGGAGAAGCAGAGGATAAAACTCTGCTTATAGCATAAAGTTAGCATTTAAATGCTTAGGAGCCACAAATGAAAATTGTAGAAGTTAAACATCCATTAGTAAAACATAAATTAGGCTTAATGCGAGCAGCGGATATTAATACTAAAGATTTCCGTGCATTAGCGACAGAAGTGGGTAGTTTATTAACATACGAAGCGACAACTGATCTTGAAACAGAATTAGTAGAAATTGACGGTTGGTGTGGTAAGGTCGAAGTTGAACGTATAAAAGGTAAAAAAGTAACAGTAGTACCGATTTTACGTGCAGGCCTAGGTATGATGGATGGCGTTTTAGAACATATTCCAAGTGCGCGTATTAGCGTTGTTGGTATTTACCGTAATGAAGAAACGTTAGAGCCGGTACCGTATTTCACTAAGTTAGCGAATGATGTAGAAGAGCGTTTAGCGATTATTGTGGATCCAATGTTAGCGACTGGTGGTTCAATGATTGCAACCATTGATTTATTGAAAAAAGCAGGTTGTAAACAAATTAAAGTGCTTGTGCTTGTTGCTGCTCCGGAAGGGATTAAAGCGTTAGAAGCTGCACACCCAGATGTAGAATTATTTACCGCTTCAATTGACAGCCACCTAAATGAGCATGGTTATATTGTTCCGGGACTTGGTGATGCCGGTGATAAGATTTTCGGTACAAAATAATTTCAAGTAAAAGATAAAAAACCTAAGAGAAATCTTAGGTTTTTTTATATCTACAAAATTATTTATCTTGTAACAAGCGGTTTGATTTACAAAATTTTTTACAAATTTAACCGCTTACTTAAGGCTAAATATCTTCGTCAATGATTTCTTCTTGATTATCCACTGCCGGAGGATTGTCATATAGCCAGTTAGCTAAGCGAGCATAGTCCGCAATACTTAAATTTTCCGCTCGTGCATTTAAGTCAATATTCAATGCTTCTAATTGCTCAGGGCTAAATAAGGTTGAGAGAGCATTACGCAACGTTTTACGGCGTTGGTTGAATGCTTGTGTAGTGACACGGTTTAACCAATACACATCTTTCACCGGATGCGGTAATACTTTATGCGGCATTAAACGCACCACAGCAGAATCTACTTTTGGTGCCGGTTTAAATGCAGTCGGCGGCACTTCTAATACAGGCATTACTTGACAATAATATTGCGCCATAATGGTTAAACGGCCATACGCTTTACTATTTGGTGCTGCACATAAACGTTTTACCACTTCTTTTTGCAACATAAAGTGCATATCTTGAATCAAATCATGGAATTTGAATAAGTGGAACATTAACGGTGTTGAAATGTTATACGGTAAGTTACCGAATACTCGAACACCTTCACCTTCTTTTAATTCAAGGCTTTCAAAATATTCACGGAAATTAAAACGTAACGCATCTTGTTCGATAATCGTTAATTTGTGATTTAAGAACGGATGGTGACGTAAACGCTCGGCAAGATCTCTGTCTAGCTCAACAACCGTTAATTTATCCACTTGCTCAGCAACAGGTTCGGTTAACGCACCTAAACCCGGGCCGATCTCAAGTAAAAATTGACCGTTTTTAGGATTGATGGCAGACACGATATTATGGATAACATTCATATCGTGTAGGAAGTTTTGACCGAAGCGCTTACGAGCGGTATGGCCTAAGTGTTTTTTAGAATTTGGAGAACTCATTTTTACTCTTTAGAAATAAGGAAAGAACCTCGCAGTCGCGAGGTTCTCAAAAATTATTTAACGTATTGAACGTTAGCTGTTTTTCTTAACGCTTTCACCCAGTCTTTAGAGGCTTCTTGCGCTTGCTTATCAACTAATTGTTCATAAGCGCGCTGGTGATATGCATCTTCAGTGCGGTCGCCTTGTTGGCTACCGGTTACTTTAAGAATATGCCAACCAAACTGAGATTTGAACGGCGCAGTAATTTGATCTTGTTTTGCCATGCTTGCCGCTTTAGCAAATGCAGGATCGTAAATATCTAAGAAATTATATCCTAAATCGCCGCCATCCGCTGCAGAAACATAATCAACAGAGTTTAATTTCGCCGCTTGTTCGAAAGTTGTTTTACCAGCATTAATGTCTGCGGTAATCTGCGTTAATTTTGCTTTCGCTTGCGCATCGTTCAGAACGGGGGTCGTTTTTAACAAAATGTGGCTAATACGGTATTGATTGCCGGTAACGGTTTTTAATTTACCGCTTGCTTTATCTTGTGCTAATAATTCTTGCGCACGCGCTTGAACGTCTTGTGGTTGCACTTGAATTGATTTTCCGATGCTAATATTACGTACTTGTTCCATTGCCATTTGTTGAGCAATTTGTTGACGGTATTGATTTAATGTAATGCCTTGATAATCTAATGCATCCAGTAATTGACCGTAAGTAATGCCGTTACGAGCTGCAATTTGTTCAATTGCTTGATCTACACGAGCATAATTGACTTTTACACCAGCTTCTTTGACAGCTTTTTGAATTAATACGTCATCAATAGCTTGCTCTACAGCCGATTTATGTTGGGCTGCCGTAGCATTTTTGCCAAGTAAGCGTTGTACATCGCTTTCCATCACCGGTACACCGTCCACTGTTGCTACGACACGTTCTTCCCATGCCATTGCCGATTGTGAAATACCGACTGCTGCAACCAATGTCAGTAATAATGATTTTGCAGAGATTAATTTCATTTGTTAATTCCCTTAAAGATTAAAGATAAGCCCTAAAGCCAGTTAGAGCAAAATTCAGAAAAAAGGTTCATACGGAACATCGTTTTATTCATTATTTGCTCGAATTAAAGCGACTTGATTTGCACCGTCATAATGTTGAGTCCTTACTTGAACCTGTTCATTACGAGCAGTTGGGATATTTTTCCCGACATAGTCGGCTCGAATTGGTAGCTCACGATGACCTCTATCGACCAGAATAACCAGTTCAATACGAGTCGCCCGCCCGAAATCTAATAAAGCATCTAATGCTGCCCTAATTGTTCGTCCAGTAAAGAGTACATCATCAATTAGAATTACATTTTTGCCTTCAATATCAACTTGATCTTCCGCACCGGTATAAATCGGGTCTTGATGAATAAAATTTAAGTCATCACGATAAAAGGTGATATCTAAAGCCATTAAGGGCAATTCTGTTTGTGAGAGTTCCGATATCCTTTTTTGTAACATTTCGGCAATTTCAACGCCACGACGTTTGATTCCGACTAAAACCAAATTATCTAATGAAGAATGTTTTTCGATAATTTGGTGAGAAATACGCGAAATCGTACGCTGAAACTGCTCGGCATCAATAATAATTTTTTCCATTATAGAGTAGAAATTTTATTTTGATGCTTGAATTTTCTTGATCACGTTTGTGGTTGAACAACCGTTTTCAAAGTTTAGCACTTTAACCTCACCGCCGTTTGCCCAAACTTCTTGGCTGCCGGCAATTTCTTCAGGCTTATAATCGCCACCTTTAACTAATAAGTCAGGTAAGATTTCACCAATCAGACGCTGAGGTGTATCTTCCGCAAAAGGTACGACCCAATCAACAGAAGCTAAACCGGCAAGTACCGCCATACGAGCGTTTAAATCGTTAATCGGGCGAGATTCACCTTTTAAGCGTTTCACCGACTCATCGGTATTTACCGCCACAATTAAACGATCGCCTAATTTACGTGCATTTTCTAAGTAAGAAACGTGTCCCGGATGCAAGATATCAAAACAACCGTTGGTCATCACAATTTTCTCACCTCGTTGTTTTGCCTGTTCTACCGCACGTTTTAATTCGTCTTCCGCTAAAATCCCGAAGCCGGTTTCTTCACGATGATGAATCGCATTTTCTAACTCGGTTGGTGTCACGGTTGAAGTACCTAATTTACCTACAACCACACCTGCCGCTGCATTTGCTAAATAACATGCTTCTTCGTAAGGACGACCGTCGGCAATCGCAGTGGCAAGTACACTGATTACCGTGTCACCGGCACCGGTTACGTCATAAACTTCTTTTGCTTGGGTCGGTAAGTGGAACGGAGCTTGATTCGGACGTAGTAACGTCATACCTTTTTCCGAACGTGTCACTAATAATGCGGTTAATTCAAAATCAGCAATAAGTTTTAAGCCTTTCTCTACAATTTCATCGTCATCTTTACAGTGACCGACTACCGCTTCAAATTCAGACATATTCGGTGTTAAGAGCGTTGCACCTCGATAACGTTCAAAATCGGTACCTTTCGGGTCAATGAGTGTCGGTACGCCGGCTTTACGTGCTACTTGAATCATTTGTTGTACTGATTCAAGCGTACCTTTGCCGTAATCCGATAAGATTAATGCGCCATAAGCGGTAATTTCTTGCTCAAGTTTTGCAAGTAGAGAATCGCTTGCAACATGATGAAAGCCTTCTTCGAAATCTAAACGTAATAGTTGTTGATGACGTGACAGAATACGCAATTTGGTGATGGTTGGGTGTGAATCCAATGCAACACAGTGGTTTTGGATATTATGTGAATTGAGTAATTTATCTAAAGCACGGCCGGCATCATCTTGCCCGATTAAACCATGAAGGGCGACCGGTACACCAAGGCTGGCAATGTTCATTGCCACATTTGCCGCGCCACCGGCACGTTCTTCGATATCTTGTACTTTTACCACCGGCACCGGTGCTTCCGGTGAAATACGGTTTGTCGCACCAAACCAGTAACGGTCTAACATTACATCGCCAAGTACAAGCACTTTAGCATTATTAAATTTCGGAGAGTATTGCATCATCATAGTTAATTTCTCAATTAAATGATAGCACACGTTTGTGACGAGTGCCTTAAACCTTGTTCAATCATAATACCCGCCAAAGACGGGTACTAATAAGGGAGAGATTTGTCTAATTATTTCTTACTTTTTTTAATAAACTTCATCAAGCGTTTACGTTTACGTAATTGGTTTGGCGTAAGTTTATTTTTCTTACCGGCAAACGGGTTATTACCTTCTTGGAACTGAATACGGATCGGCGAACCGATAATTTTCAAGCTCTTACGGAAGTAATTACTTAAATAACGTTTATAAGAATCCGCTAATTTTTCGACTTGGTTACCGTGAATCACGATAATCGGCGGATTATAACCACCCGGGTGAGCGTATTTTAATTTCACACGGCGGCCGTTTACTAACGGTGGCTGATGCTCATCCGCTGCCATACGTAAAATACGTGTCAGCATTGAAGTTGATGTTTTCTGTGTCGCACAAGCATAGGCTTCTTTTACAGAGCCAAATAAGTTACCTACGCCTGAGCCGTGTAATGCAGAAATAAAATGCACACGAGCGAAATCGATAAAGTCTAAACGGCGATCTAATTCGGATTTCACTTGATCTTTAATATCTTGTGATAAGCCGTCCCATTTATTAACTACGATCACAAGTGAACGACCGGCATTCAGAATAAAGCCAAGTAATGATAAATCTTGATCAGAAATCCCTTCACGCGCATCAATGGTAAGTAATACTACGTTTGCATCTTGAATCGCTTGTAGGGTTTTAATCACAGAGAATTTTTCTACCGCTAAATTGACCTTACCACGTTTACGTACACCTGCCGTGTCAATAATCGTATATTGCTGACCATCACGTTCCATCGGAATATAGATCGAGTCACGTGTCGTACCCGGCATATCGTAAACCACCACGCGTTCTTCACCGAGAATGCGGTTGGTTAAAGTCGATTTCCCCACATTCGGGCGACCGACGATAGCAATCTTGATATTTTTATCTTCAATCGATTCACTTTCGTCTGCTAATGCTTCGTCAAGTAATGCGGTATCATCTTCATTATCGAAGTCGAAGTCAGTATCCCATTCGTCCGCTTCTTCATTTACAGAATCTTCCTCGTTTTCGACCGCTTGATCCGCATTTAATTGTTCGCCGAGTGGTGCTAAGACTTGCTCGATAAGTTGTGTTACGCCACGACCTTGTGCCGCTGCGATTTGTTCAACTTCACCTAAACCTAATTGGTAGAATTCCGCACAATGCGAATCTGCATCGATACCGTCCGTTTTATTTGCTACTACCACGGTCGTTTTTTCACGCTGACGTAAATATTGAGCAATACCAATATCGGCAGGCAGTAAGCCGGCACGCGCATCGACTAAGAAAAGTACAACATCCGCTTCTTCAATCGCGAGTAGCGATTGTTCCGCCATTTTTTCTTCAACACCTTCTTCCGTACCGTCAATACCACCGGTATCAACTACGATAAAATCATAACCGGCGATATTTGCATGGCCGTATTTACGGTCACGAGTTAGCCCTGGAAAGTCCGCTACTAGCGCATCACGTGTGCGGGTTAAGCGGTTAAATAAAGTGGATTTACCCACATTCGGTCTGCCGACAAGGGCAACAACTGGAGTCATTATTATTCTGTCCTTCTAAAAATTCTGTCTTTGCGAGTCGCAAAATCGCCATATTATATACTAAAAGCATTGAGAACGGAAAAAGGATCGAAAACAAGCGGTCGATTTTCTGTAAATCTTGTTGATTGAAATGGAAAATACACAATTTCCCTTTTATGAAGGTATTTGTATAATGCCAATATTTAGATTCGGAGAGCAAAATGAAATTATCAGCTTTAAGCCTTGTACCTGTGCGTGAAGGATTTACACGCAAACAAGCAATTGATTCGGTGATTCGGGAGGCAAAACTTGCCGAAGAACTGGGATTTGAACGCTTTTGGATTGCCGAACATCATAATATTCGAGCTTATGCTAGCTCAGCTACCCAGATTTTAGTTTCAACATTATTACATCATACTCAGCGAATTAAAGTGGGCGCTGGTGGCGTAATGTTGCCTAATCATAGCCCACTTATTGTGGCGGAACAATATGGAACATTGGCAACACTATTTCCAAACCGAGTTGAAATTGGGATAGGACGAGCTAAGGGGACAGATCCTTTTACCGCTGCTGCTTTACGTCGTCAGGCTGCATCTCAAACAAATCATGAACAAGATGTTGCGGATTTACAAACTTATTTCGGCAAAGAGCAACCAAACGGTATTAATGCTTACCCGGGCGTAGAGACGAATGTACCGATTTTTGTTTTAGGTTCTAGTCCTACAAGTGCGTATTTTGCCGCAGAAAAAGGATTGCCGTATGCTTTCGCATCCCATTTTTTACCAATGCAACAAAAACAAGCAGCAGAGATTTATCGTCAAAATTTTAAACCTTCCGAACATTGTGCTAAGCCTTATATGGTACTTTGTTTGAATGTTAATGTCGCAGAAACGGATGCTGAAGCGCATTACACAAACAGTACGCTAAAACAGCTTTTTTTGAATGAGCAACGTGGTGAAAATGTCTTTGTTAAACAACCGGTTGAGAATATGGATTCTCTATACTATTCTGCCGGCGAACGCCATTCTATTGATTTACAAAGTGGCGGTATTTTTATTGGTAGCAAAGATACGGTGACTAAGCAATATGCTGATTTTATGGATGAATATGCTGAATTAGTCGATGAAATTATGCTGACAGGATATATTTTTGATGAAGAAAAATGGCTTGATTCACTCAGAAAATTTACAGAAATCGTGAAATCCTATTAAGGATAGTTGCAGTATATTGAGATCTTAATTTTGAATAAAAAAATGGTTAGCCTAATGCTAACCATTTTTCGTTTAAGGGATTGCAAAATTTTACTGAAAATCAACCGCTTGTTTGCTTGAATTTCTGAGTTGTTACTGTTCTTCTAATTTCAAGGCTTTAGAAAAACACTGTAAGCCCTTAGAGTTACCGCTTTTCGCCATTGCTTGTAAGGCTTGGGTTGGCACATGTAATAAGTTGTTAGTCAGTTTATAACTTAATTCATTTAAGACTTTTTCCGTATCTTGTCCTGCGGCAATTGCTTGCATCGCTTTATTGAGTAATTCTTGACGAGTTTGTTCGGCATCTTGGCGATAGCGTTTAATTAAATCGCTAGATTGCTGTTGTTTTAACCATTCGAAGAACGCTTTACATTCCTGCTCCACAATTTCAGCTGCTTGTTCAGCTGCTTGTTGGCGTTGGGCTAGATTGCGTTGAATAATGTTTTGCAAATCGTCGACACTATAGGAATAGACTGCATCCAGCTCGCCAGCTTTCTCATCAATATCACGAGGCACGGCAATATCAATTAACAGCATTGGATCAAATTGGCGTTGCTTTTGGGCAATCTCAACCATTTCTTTGCTAATTAACATATCAGGACTTCCAGTTGAGCTAATTACCACGTCTGCCTGATTTAAACCGATTTGTAACGCACTCAGCGATAGAATCTGCATCTGCGTTTCCAAACGTTCCGCTAACATTTCCGCGCGTACGTGAGTACGGTTTGCAATCATAATATTTTTTGCACCGTGTTGAATTAAATATCGTGCCACTAATTCAATCGTTTCACCCGCACCGACTAATAGGAAGCGCAATTTACCGAAATTATCAAAAATTTGGCGCGCTAAACCGCAAGCGGCATAAGCGACAGAAACTGCACTTGAACCGATTTCCGTTTCAGAACGAACACGTTTAGCCGTTGAAAAAGTACGCTGAAATAAGCGAGAAAGTTTGGTCGAAACTTGAGAACCTTGTGACTGATAGAAGTTTTCACAGTATTGGTAAGCTTGCTTTACTTGGCCAAGGATCTGTGGCTCACCTAAAATGAGCGAGTCTAATCCGCAAGCTACCTGCATTAAGTGACGAGCAGCTTCAAAGTTTTGTTTGAAATAGATACACTCACGTAATTCGGCGTGATCGAGTTGATGAATTTCGGCAAACCATTCAAAACATTGCTCTTGCCACGCAAGATTATCTTCGTGTTCTACTTGTGGCGTGATTTCCGAATGATGGAAATAGAGTTCGGTGCGGTTGCAAGTTGATAAGATGACAACGCTTTCAGCTAAACCACGCTGCTGAATTTGTTCGAACGCCAACTGACGTTTGACTTCATCAAACGCCACTTTTCCTCGCAAACTCACCGATGCTGTTTTATGGTTAATACCTAAAGCTAAAATTGTCATTGAATCCCACACAAAAGAAAAACGGCAAAATGCCGCTTAAAACATACTGCATTCTAACCAATCGGCAAATACGCTGCAATTAATTGTAGAGATTGGTTTGATTTATCACAATTTATATACCTCAAAAGAGGTGGGGTTGATTTTGAGAAATTAGCCAAATACTTTTTTATGATATGGTGAATTAAGTGAAAAAGTGAACAATTTGTAGCGGATAGATAACAACAAGCTATCGATAACCACTAACAATAATCCGCAAATCCAAGTATAATGCTAAGCAATTTCTAGCCGCCAAGCGGTTAAATATTCGTAAGATTTTACAAAAGGAGGATTTATGGTAGCGATTCGCCGTTCACACGAGCTTAACCCTAGTACTTTTGAGTTAGCGAGTTGGAGTGCTGCTTTACAAATGTCGCCCATAACCTTCGAAGAGTTACAAATTGCTTGGTGTTATGCACAAGAGAAATTAGATACCGAAACATATCATTTAATGTGGGACGGTGTTGAGATGGTCGAAATCCTGCATGGCTTGAATATGGATGATGATTCTCTTGTCGCAGCCTTATTATTTCCTCTCGTTAAACACAATATTATCGATCTCGTTCAGGTAAAAGAACGCTTCAGTAATCAAGTAAAAACTTTGGTTAAAGGCGTGATCGAAATGGATAATATTCGTCAATTAAGTGCGAACAGTGCTTCCGATTTACAAATCGATAATATCCGCCGTATGTTACTTGCCATGGTGGATGATTTCCGTTGCGTAGTTATCAAACTCGCCGAACGTATTACCTATTTGCGCGATAAACATTTGCATACGGAAGAAGATTTGGTTTTAGCCGCCAAAGAATGTTCGCACGTTTATGCGCCGCTCGCCAATCGCTTAGGTATCGGACAACTTAAATGGGAACTGGAAGATTATTGTTTCCGAGCTTTGCATCCGCAATGTTACCGAGTGATCGCCTTACAATTGGGCGAGCGCCGTCTAGAACGTGAAAGCTATATTGCAAATTTTGTAGCGAATTTGACCGCTTCTTTAGCAGAACAAATCAGTGATATTGAAGTTTACGGTCGTCCGAAGCACATTTACAGTATTTGGAAGAAAATGCAGAAGAAAAATCTGCGTTTCGAGCAGTTGTTTGACGTAAGAGCGGTGCGTGTCATTGTACCGAATCTGCAAGATTGCTATACCGCTTTGGGGATTATTCATACGCAATATAGACATTTACCTGAACACTTTGATGATTATATCGCACACCCGAAACCGAATGGTTACCAATCGATTCATACCGTCGTGTTGGGTGAGGGCGATAAAACTATCGAGGTGCAGATTCGTACACGTAAAATGCATGACGATGCGGAACTAGGCGTTGCGGCGCATTGGAAATATAAAGAAGGTGCAACTGCTGGCCGTTCCGGTTATGAAGAGAAAATCGTTTGGTTACGTAAATTATTGGCGTGGCAAAATGATATTGCGGATTCGGGCGATGTGGTTGCAGAAATGCGATCTCAAGTGTTTGACGATCGTGTTTACGTGTTTACCCCGCGCGGTGAAGTAATTGATTTACCTAAAAATGCCACACCGCTTGATTTTGCGTATGCGATTCATAGTGAAGTAGGACATCGTTGTATCGGCGCTAAAGTTGCCGGACGAATCGTGCCGTTCACCTATTTATTGCAAATGGGGGATCAGGTAGAGATTATTACTCAGAAAAATCCGAATCCAAGCCGAGATTGGTTAAACCCGAATTCAGGCTTCGTAAATACTTCCAAAGCGCGTGCAAAAATTATCGCTTGGTTTAAGAAATTGGATCGAGAGAAAAATATTCCGATCGGCAAAGAAGCATTGGAAGCGGAAATGGCGCGTTTCGGCTTTACTTATAAGCAAATCGAGCAATATGCGTTGCCTCGCTATAATCTGAAACAATTTGATGATTTGTATGCAGGGATCGGCGGTGGTGATATTCGTCTGAATCAGTTAAGCCATTATTTACAAAGTAAGTTAATCAAACCGACTGCAGAGCAAGAAGACGAAGCAGTACTGAAACAAGTGAATAAACATGCCAATAATGCGAATCAGCACAAAGGCAAAAACGGACAGATTATTATTGATGGTGTCGGTAATTTAATGCACACCATTGCCCGTTGTTGTCAGCCGATTCCGGGCGATAAGATTGTCGGTTATATCACTCAAGGGCGAGGCATTTCGATTCACCGTGCGGATTGTGAACAATTGTTTGAATTGCGTAGTGCAAATCCGGAACGGGTAGTCGGCGCACAATGGGGCACGAATTATGCGAGCGGCTTTAGTTTAGCGATCCGAGTCACCGCAAATGACCGCAACGGTTTATTACGTGACGTGAGTGCGGTAATGGCAAATGAGAAAGTTAACGTGTTGAGTGTCTCAAGCCGTATTGATGCGAAACGTAGTCTAGCCATTATGGATATGGGAATTGAACTGAGCAATGTTGAAATGCTAGGTAAATTATTAGCGCGTATCGCACAACTTGAAGATGTTATTGAAGCGAAACGTTTATCAAATTAAGTGACAAGCGGTCAAATTTGCAAAAAAAATTGCAAAATAGACCGCTTGTTTTTAGTGATTAGGAATGTCTATGAAGAAATTAGTGATTTTAGGTTCAACCGGCTCAATCGGTAAAAGCACTTTATCTGTGGTGGAACAGAACAAAACGGAATACGAGGTATTCGGTTTAGTTGGTGGTAAAAATGTTGAATTAATGGCAGCGCAATGTTTATTGTTTCAACCGAAATTTGCCGCTCTAGATGATGAGAATGCAGCAAAAGCGTTAGCGGAACAGCTCAAACAATTCAATGTAAAAACCGAAGTGCTAAGCGGCCAAAAAGCGATTTGTGAACTAAGCGCTCACCCCGAAGTGGATATGGTGATGGCGGCAATTGTTGGGGCGGCAGGTTTGTTACCAACCCTTTCAGCGGTTAAGGCCGGTAAAAAAGTTTTATTGGCCAATAAAGAATCGTTAGTTACTTGCGGACAAATTTTTATTGATGAAGCGAGAAAATCTGGCGCGCAGTTATTACCGGTTGATAGTGAACACAATGCGATTTTCCAATCTCTACCACCGGAAGCGCAACAAAAAGTCGGTTTTTGCCCGCTTGCAGAGTTAGGCGTGAGTAAAATTATTTTAACCGGTTCAGGCGGTCCGTTTCGTGTAAAACCACTCGATGAGTTTGCAAGTATTACTCCGGCACAAGCGGTGGCACATCCGAATTGGTCAATGGGTAAGAAAATCTCAGTCGACAGTGCCACTATGATGAATAAAGGTTTGGAATATATTGAGGCTCGTTGGCTATTCAATGCTTCGGCAGAGGAGATGGAAATTATTATTCATCCGCAATCTATTATTCACTCGATGGTACGTTATATTGACGGCTCGGTTATCGCTCAAATGGG
Organism: Actinobacillus suis ATCC 33415; assembly: GCF_000739435.1. Taxonomy (NCBI): domain Bacteria; kingdom Pseudomonadati; phylum Pseudomonadota; class Gammaproteobacteria; order Pasteurellales; family Pasteurellaceae; genus Actinobacillus; species Actinobacillus suis. Next base: position 1,154,950 of record NZ_CP009159.1, on the reverse strand, counting down.
GAATCCGGATATGTGTACACCGATTGCGCATACTATGGCATATCCGAAGCGGATTAATGCAGGTGTGGCACCGTTAGATTTCTTTAAATTGAAAGAATTAACTTTTATCGAACCGGACTTTGCCCGCTATCCAAATTTGAAATTAGCGATTGATGCATTTGCAGAAGGGCAATATGCGACAACCGCAATGAATGCGGCAAATGAAGTGGCGGTAGAAGCTTTCTTAAATGAACGTATTCGTTTTATTGATATTGTGAATGTGAATAGAACGGTAGTGGAAAATATTGCACCGATTCAAGTAACAGAAATAGCTGATGTGTTACATATTGATAAGCTGGCACGGGAATTAGCAGAACAAGCTGTGATTAATCTATAAAAAAGAAACCTCGAATAATAAATATTCGAGGTTTTTTACTTTAAACGATAAATTTATTGAATTGCCGCTTTTGAGCGAGATTTTTTCACTTTAATCGTTTGAGATTTTGCCGGAATGATCTCAATCCCCATTGGCGGATTTTCCAATGCAATTGATAATACTTCATCAATTGTTTCGACCGCATGGATTGTTAATGCCGCTTTTGCATTTTCCGGAATTTCTTCCAAATCTTTTTCATTGTCTTTTGGAATAATCACGGTGGTAATGCCGCCACGGTGTGCCGCCAGTAATTTCTCTTTTAAGCCGCCGATTGGTAATACTTTACCTCGTAAGCTAATTTCACCGGTCATCGCTACCTCTTTACGAACAGGGTTACCGGTTAAGCTCGAAATTAATGCAGTACACATTGCGATACCCGCACTTGGACCGTCTTTTGGTGTTGCACCGTCCGGCACGTGTACGTGAATATCACGTTTTTCGTGGAAGTCATCTGCGATACCTAATTGAGCAGCTCTTGCACGCACCACCATCATTGCCGCTTGGATAGATTCTTTCATTACATCGCCTAATGAACCTGTAAATGAGAATTTACCTTTACCTGCTACTGATGCTGTTTCGATCGTTAGTAAGTCGCCGCCAACTTCTGTCCATGCTAAACCGGTTACTTCACCTACACGGTTTTGGTTATCCATTTTGCCGTAATCAAAACGTTTTACACCTAAGTAATCCGCAATATTCTCTTCTGTTACAGTCAGTGATTTAACTTTCTTGTCTAGCACTAAAGTTTTAACCGCTTTACGACAGATTTTCGCAATTTCACGCTCAAGACCACGCACACCGGCTTCACGAGTGTAGTAACGAATAATGCTTAAAATCGCACTGTCTTCAATGCTTAATTCACCTGCTTTTAAGCCGTTATTTTCTTGCTGCTTAGCAATTAAATGTTCACGTGCGATGTGCATTTTTTCATCTTCGGTATAACCGGAAAGACGAATAACTTCCATACGGTCGAGTAGTGCCGGTGGAATATTCATCGAGTTTGATGTTGCGACAAACATGACATCAGAAAGATCATAATCAACTTCTAAGTAATGATCGTTAAACGCTTTATTTTGTTCCGGATCTAACACTTCAAGTAATGCAGACGCTGGGTCACCACGCATATCCTGCGCCATTTTGTCGATTTCATCGAGCAAGAATAGCGGGTTCTTCACGCCGACTTTTGCCATTTTCATCATTAATGAACCCGGCATAGAACCGATATAAGTACGGCGATGACCACGGATTTCCGCTTCGTCACGCACGCCACCTAGTGCCATACGGACATATTTACGTCCGGTCGCATTAGCGATAGATTGACCAAGCGAGGTTTTACCTACGCCCGGAGGACCAACTAAACAAAGGATTGGACCTTTGAGTTTATTTAAGCGACTTTGTACCGCAAGATATTCCACAATGCGTTCTTTAACTTTTTCGAGCCCGTAATGATCTTTATCCAATACGGCTTGAGCTTTCGCTAAGTCTTTTTTGACCGCAGATTTTTTATGCCATGGCATTTGCAAAATCCAGTCAATATAACTGCGTACTACGGTTGCTTCAGAAGAACTTTGCGGCATCGCTTTTAATTTTTTAAATTCTCCGTCTAATTTTTCTTTTACTTCTACCGGTAATTTAGCTGCATCAATTTTCTCTTTAAGTTTATCTAATTCGCTCTGTTCGGCATCTTCACCATTACCTAATTCTTTTTGAATTGCTTTAATTTGCTCATTCAAATAGTAATCACGTTGGTTTTTTTCCATTTGTTGCTTAACACGATTACGAATTCGGCTTTCTGTTTCCAGAGAATCCATTTCCGTCGCCATCGCAACTAATAACGCTTCAAAACGAGCGATAAGATTTGCTTCTTCAAGTAGCGCTTGTTTTTTCTTAACCGGCGCAATGAGGTTTGAAGAAATCGTATCGGCTAAGCGGTCTTCCGAAGTGATTTTTTGTAATTTAGGTAGAATTTCAGCCGGAATCTTTTTATTATTTTTTACGTAATTTTCAAATTCATTAAGTGTTGCTTTTGCGATTGCTTGTAATTCACTATCTTCTTCATCAAATTCCGATGAGATAACTTGTACACCAGCCCAAAAGCCGTTTTCATCATCGTGAATATGTTCAATTTTGGCACGTTGCTGACCTTCAACGAGTACTTTTACCGTACCGTCCGGAAGGTTTAGCATTTGGATAATATTGGCAATTACACCAACATCATATACATCGGCAGTTGTTGGTTCTTCTTTATTAGGATCTTGTTGAGTTACAAGGAATAATTGTTTATTACTATCCATTGCTGCACGTAAGGCTTGAATCGATTTTTCTCGCCCTACAAATAACGGCATAACCATATAAGGAAAAACCACTACGTCACGTAACGGAAGTAGCGGTAACTCAATTGCTTTCTTTTTTCTTGGTGCCATGAATTTGCTCTCTTCTTAAATGTTCTATCAAAATATTAATTTTTCCATTATGGGGGTGAAATTTGGAAAAACAAGAAAAAATTTGATTAAAGTTAAAAAAGAAAGGAAATAATCTCGGATTATTTCCTTATAAGAAATGGGAAAAACAGAAATGATTATTGGCATCTAGGCGTCATTTGATAAAAATACAGTTCACTAATTTCACGATCATATCCCGGGTAAAAACCTTTCGGCATTCCTAATACGATTTGTTTGCCGCGATTAGCATGTACAATCAGTTGCTTACTTTTTGGATTGATTACGAGTCCTTCAATTTCACCATAATCTTTCACATCATCAAGGGTACGCTCTAGCACAACTCGAGCTTCGTTATTTTTAGCAGAAAGTTCTACACGATATAAGTGATCGTGTTCTTTCTCATCGGCAGTTCCATCATCTGCAGTCAGATATAAGTTTCCCTCATGGGCGAAGATACCTTGAATCCATTGCGGAACCGGCTGTAAATGGACTTTGCGTTTATATTTGCCACTATCAAGATCATATTCATATAAATAGCGACCACTTTCTTCTCCAACCCAAGATGCCATCCAAACACTATGATTGACGGTATCGACCGTAATTGCCGAGACTTCTAATTGCCCCGACTCCGGATAAAAATCTACAGATCTCTTAAATGCTAAGCTATCCGAATCATGAATGGCAATTTGGATATTTTTACCAACACCGTCCATAAACCATTCGGAGGAAATATATAATTCATTGTTATAAATATCGATATCACCGATATGATTGGCTTCTTTTTGATAACCGATAAACGGTTTTTTGTTTTCAGTTATGAGCTTCTCGTTTAAATCATATTTGGCGAGCGACGCTGAACCAGATACATAGAGATATTTACCGTCAGTGGTGACACCTTGGCGACCATTGACCTCCATTACTTTGTTTAAAGTATATTCATATTTAGGTAATGCTTCTGCGTATGGAGAGAGGCAGCTTTGATTTGCAACACTGATAGAAGTCATAAATAAACAGCCTAACGTAAGTGCAATTTTTGATAATTTCATATGATTCTCCAGTTATTTAATGTTGTTGGTTAAGGAAGTTAGTAGCTAGTTAACCTTAGTTATATGGCAAATTGATGACAAATAGTGGTTTTAGGATGAAAAAAAGGAAGAACAATTGTTCTTCCTTTTGTAAGCGAGTTAATTATTTACCGTAGTGGTCGCCTAATTTTGCTTTATGTTTACCTTCTTCAAGCATTACGATAAGCATTAATAACACAGCTAACACACCGCCAGCAATCATCACGTAGAAACCGCCGTCCCAGCCATAATATTCTGCTGCCCAACCAACAACTGCTGATGCAGAAACCGTACCACCTAAGTAACCGAATAGACCGGTGAAACCTGCTGATGTACCCGCGGCTTTTTTCGGTGCTAACTCAAGCGCATGTAAACCAATTAACATTACCGGACCATAAATTAAGAAACCGATAGTAGTCATTAAAATGAAGTCCATCAATTGATATGGGTTTTCATACCACGCTTTACCTGCATATTGCGCTAATTCAGCCTCTGGTGTTGCTGGGTTTTTCCATAATGCTACAACGGCAATCGTGGTTAAGATCATAAAGATAAAGCCGGTTAAACCACGTTTACCTTTGAATAATTTATCCGATACCCAACCGCATAATAATGTACCCGGAATAGCGGCTAATTCATAAATGGTATAAGCCCAAGCAGTACCTTTAATATTGAAGTGTTTTACTTCGCCAAGATAAACCGGAGACCATTTTAATACACCATAACGAATTAAATAAACGAATACGTTAGCGATTGCGATATACCATAATAATTTGTTTTTAAGTACATAAGTCACAAAGATTTCTTTGGTACTTAAATCTTTTTCCGCTGTTTCCTCATTATAGTCATCAGGATAATCATTACGCCATTTTTCTACCGGAGGTAAACCGCAAGATTGTGGCGTGTCTTTCATTACAAAATAAACTGGAATCGCAGCAATCATTGCAGCAATACCCGGATAGTAAAGCGCTTGTTGCCATACGTCTTTCGCAGTTGCGTGTTCACCAGTATTACTAAAGTAAATCGCACTTGCTAACAACACCATTGCACCCGGTACCATACCACCCACGTTATGCGCACAGTTCCAAATAGAAACGATAGTACCACGCTCAGATTTAGACCACCAATGTACCATCGTTCTACCACATGGAGGCCAACCCATACCTTGGAACCAACCATTTAAGAAAATCATGATGAACATGACAGCAATACCTGAAGTTGCCCACGGCATTAAGCCCATCATCGTCATACAGAGACCGGAAAGTAATAAACCGAACGGTAAAAATACTTTCGGGTTTGAACGGTCAGACATGCCTGCCATCACGAACTTAGAAAGACCATAAGCTAAACCTGCGCCGGTACCGATAATACCTAATTCAGCTTTGTTATATAAACCTGCTTCAATTAAACCTTTTTGCGCAAGGTCGAAGTTTGCACGCACAAAATAATATGCGGCGTATCCAAAGAAGATACCTGCGAATACTTGCCAACGTAAGAATTTATATCTTGCATCTATTTTATCTGCCGGTAATTCCGCAATGTGCGGAGCCGGTTTAAAAGGACCAAACATAGAAACACTCCAAATGATATATATTGATAAAACGTTCGATTACGAACAATCACGCATATTTTAGCGAAAAAAGAGTAATACTCCATATTATTTATCTAAATTTGTGAATGCACTCACATTTTTATGAGAGATTTTCAACATATTTGTTAAAAATGTAAGCAATTCACAAATTTAGTATTCATTTTCGCTCAAAAAACGCTTATTTAGTTCCTTTAATAAACTGTACGCCGGTATCAGGGAAATCGGTGAATACCCCGGTTGCTCCCGCTTTGTTTAATAGCGCATCATACATTTGATTTACATCAGTAAAGAATTCCGGAAGCGCATCTTTACGTACAGTGTACGGGTGTAATTCCATGTTGGTTTTCGCAATATCTTTTACCATTGGCGTGTATTTGACATCACCTAATTTTGAGTTTTTATCATCCACCAACATATACCAACCCGGACCTACACCATCGGCATATTTAGCTACTTCAGTCATAGCACCGTCTTTAAACATCCAGTCGTAGTTATAGTTCACCCATTTGCCCGAAGCATCTTTTTCTTCGGTTTCATGCCAATCGGTATAAGCGATTAATTGAACAAGTTTTACGTCCATACCAAGTTTTGGTAACAATTCAGTTTTAATACGTTTTAACTCGTTAAAATCGAAAGTTTGTAAATAAACTTTGTCCGATTTTTGGTCATAGCCGTATTTTTTCAGTACTTTTAAGGTTTCTAATGCAATATCTTTGCCTTCTTGGTGATGTAGCCAAGGTGCTTTGATTTCTGGGTAAATACCGATTTGTTTACCGGTTGATTTTTCTAAGCCTTGGATAAATTCGATTTCATCTTCGAAGGTGTGAATTCGGAAATGAGATTTCCACATTGGGAAACGGTTTGGATAAACTTGTACTTGTTGACCGTTTTCTGTTTTGAAGTTTTCTGTCATTTCAAGTGTTTGGATTTCTTTTAAGGTGAAATCAGCGACATAGAAACGACCGTCTTTACGCGCACGTTTCGGGAATTTCTTCGCTACATCAGTTAAACCGTCTAAGAAATGGTCATGAATAACAATTAAGCGATTATCTTTCGTCATCGCAAGATCTTGTTCTAAATAATCCGCTTGTTGAGCAAAAGCGAGCGCTTTAGACTCAAGCGTATGTTCAGGTAGGTAACCACTCGCTCCACGATGTGCAATGATTAATTTGTCTGACTGAGCTGATTTATCAGCGGCTTGCTGTGTGGTACATCCAGTTAAAACTGCTGCTGCAAGTAAGCTCATAGCTAATGTTTTCAATTTCATTATTTTCTCCTTGATTAGCTTAAATGTTTGTTTATCAACAAACCGCGCACAGGATAACCGAACAAAATGAATAGAAAAGCACATTTGTACAAATTTGTGATCTATTCCACAAAGAATTTAACAAATTTAAATTCTTTGTGAGCATTATCACATTTTTGATTTCTTTTATGCTCATCTGCTTGTTCCAAAACGCTCATTTTTATACAATAAATCTGTTTTTATTGTTTCGTTTCATTTCATTTAAAATGTGGGAGAGGTTGAGTATGAACATTTCACCTCAAATGTATCAAAATGTTGCAGATTTTTCGCCAATCAGTACAGATGTCATTATCATCGGCGGCGGCGCAACCGGTGCGGGGATTGCAAGAGACTGTGCGCTCCGAGGTTTAAAATGCGTATTGTTAGAGCGTAGAGACATTGCAACCGGCGCAACCGGTCGTAATCACGGCTTGCTACATAGCGGGGCTCGCTATGCGGTAAATGATAGAGAATCGGCTGAAGAATGTATTAAGGAAAATCTCATCCTCAAACAGATCGCGCGCCATTGTGTAGATGACACAAAAGGGCTTTTCATTACCCTACCGGAAGATGATCTTAATTATCAGAAAAACTTTATCCAAGCCTGTACCGATTCGGGTATAGAAGCGGTCGAAATTGAGCCGGACCTTGCAAAATATATGGAGCCGTCCGTTAACCCTTCGCTAGTCGGTGCAGTGGTTGTGCCGGATGGTTCGATTGACCCGTTCCGTTTAACCGCTTCCAATATGTTGGATGCGACGGAGAATGGTGCAAAAGTGTTTACTTACTGTGAAGTAACCGGTTTGATTCGCGAAGGTGGCACTGTTATCGGTGTTAATGTGTTTGATCATCGAAACCAAGTCAAACGCCAATTTTTTGCGCCGATTGTGGTGAATGCAGGCGGGATCTGGGGGCAGGGTATTGCCGAATACGCCGATCTCAAAATCAAAATGTTCCCGGCAAAAGGTTCGTTATTAGTGATGGGACACCGTATCAATAATATGGTGATCAACCGTTGTCGTAAACCGGCGAATGCCGATATTTTAGTACCGGGCGATACCATTTGTGTTATCGGGACGACTTCCGACCGTATTCCTTATGATCAAATTGACAATATGGTGGTTACTCCGGAAGAAGTGGATGTGTTATTCCGTGAAGGAGAGAAACTTGCACCAAGTTTACGTCATACCCGAGTGTTACGTGCTTATGCAGGGGTGCGGCCTCTGGTTGCGACGGATGATGATCCGTCCGGTCGTAATGTTAGCCGTGGTATCGTCTTGCTGGATCACGCAGAACGTGACGGTTTAGACGGTTTTATTACGATTACCGGCGGTAAATTGATGACTTATCGCTTGATGGCGGAATGGACGACCGATTTAGTTTGCAAAAAATTGAATAAATCCGACCGCTTGTGTAGCACGGCGGAACGTCCGCTTCCGGGTTCAAATGAAAGCCGTGAAGAAACCAGTAAAAAAATTATTTCATTGCCGAATACGATTCGTCATTCTGCAGTTTATCGTCATGGTTCCAGAGCATTGCGTTTACTTGAAACCGAGCGTTTAGATAAAACTTTAGTGTGTGAATGTGAAGCAGTAACTGCCGGTGAAGTTCGCTATGCGGTTGATGAACTCAACGTGAATAATTTGGTGGATTTACGCCGTCGTACTCGTGTCGGTATGGGAACTTGCCAAGCGGAACTTTGTGCTTGTCGTGCTGCAGGACTGATGAGTCGTTTTAAAGTGGCGACACCAAAAGAATCAACCACACAATTAGCCTCATTTATGGAAGAGCGCTGGCGTGGAATTCAACCGATTGCATGGGGGGATGCAATGCGGGAAGCGGAATTTACCAGCTGGATTTACTATAGCCTACTCGGACTGAATGATGTACCGATGGACGAAGAGCAGGGAGTGAATAGCAATGAATTTTGATGTAGTGATTATTGGCGGCGGGCTCGCCGGTTTAACCTGTGGGATTGCGCTTCAAGAACAAGGTAAACGCTGTGCGATTATCAACAACGGACAGGCGGCAATTGATTTTTCTTCCGGTTCAATGGATTTACTTTCTCGTTTACCAAGCGGTCAAAAAGTCGAAAATGTTTACCAATCGCTTGATGAGTTAAAACTTCAAGTGCCGGAACATCCGTACAGCATTCTTGGCAAAGATCAAGTATTGGTAAAAGCGCAGCAGTTCGAACAATTAGCGCAAAGTTTAAATCTACATTTAGAAGGCTCAACGGTGCAAAATCATGAACGCATTACCCCGCTAGGTGGTCTTCGTGCAACGTGGTTATCGCCGAATAGCGTACCGACAGTAAAACATTTAGCCGCCTTAGCGGAGAAACAGGTCGCCATTTTAGGAATTGAAGGCTATCACGATTTTCAACCGCAATTATTAGCGGACAATTTAAAACAACATAGCCAGTTTGCTGATTATGAGTTTACAGTCGGTTATTTGAATATTCCCGAGTTGGACTATTTACGTCAAAACTCGCGTGAGTTTCGCAGCGTAAATATTGCACAATTACTAGAGCATAAATTGTCTTTCCAAGATCTGGTGCAAGAAATTAAACAAGCGGCAGGGAGTGCGAAAGCAGTATTTTTGCCGGCTTGTTTCGGCTTGGATAATCAAGATTTCTTCAATAGCTTACAACAAGCAACCGGTTTAGCATTATTCGAATTACCGACGTTACCACCGTCTTTATTAGGTATTCGCCAACATCGTCAGCTACGTTCACGCTTTGAGCAATTAGGCGGTATGATGATGAACGGTGACCGAGCGGTTAAAGCGGAATTTGAAGGGGATAAGGTAGTACGTATTTTTACTACATCACACCAAGAAGAACCGATTAGTGCAGATCATTTTGTGTTGGCTGCCGGCAGTTTCTTTAGCAACGGACTTGTGGCGGAATTTGAGCGTGTGAAAGAACCGGTGTTTGATTTGGATATTTGCGGTTGCAAAAATTTTGACAGTTCCGATCGCTTTACTTGGACAAATAACCGCTTTGCGGCACCTCAACCTTACCAATCTGCCGGTGTGGTGATTAACTCGGCTTGCCAAGTGCAAAAAAACGGTGCAGTTGTGCCGAATTTATATGCGGTGGGCAATGTCATTGGTGGTTTCCAAGGCATTGAGCAAGGTTGTGGTTCGGGTGTTGCTGTGGTAACGGCATTAACCGTTGCAGAACAAATCGGAGGTATAAAATGAATATCCAACAATTGATTGAAAATGCACGTCAAGGCGCACAATCTCCGGTTGTTCATCAACATTTTGACCCAAGTTTTGAAAGCTGTTTGAAATGTACCGCTTGTACGGCGGTATGTCCGGTTTCACGTAATAATCCGTTTTATCCGGGACCAAAACAATCCGGTCCGGACGGTGAGCGTTTACGCCTGAAAAGCCCAGATTTCTATGATGAAGCCTTGAAATATTGTACGAACTGTAAACGTTGTGAAATTGCTTGCCCGTCGGATGTAAAAATCGGCGATATTATCGTACGTGCAAGAAATCGTCACGTTGAGCGTCAAAATAAACCGTTGATTCATAAATTGCGTGATGCGGTATTAAGTAATACCGATATTATGGGGACGATGAATACCCCGTTTGCACCGATTGTGAATACGATTACCGGTTTAAAAGCGACTCGTTTCTTGTTAGAGAAAACTTTAAAAGTCAGCCAACACCGTACCTTACCGAAATATTCATTCGGTTCGTTCCGTAATTGGTATATGAAAAAAGAAGCGAAACGCCAGGCGCAATTCAAAGAGCAAGTCGCTTATTACCATGGTTGTTATGTGAACTATAATAATCCGCAGTTAGGTAAAGAAGTGATCGATGTGATGAATGCACTGGATATCGGTGTGGTCTTGCTTGAAAAAGAAAAATGTTGCGGTTTACCGTTAATGGTGAACGGTTTTCCTGAAAGAGCAAAAAAACAGGCGGAATTTAACCTGAAATATCTTGAAAAAACTGTGGATAAACAGTTAGAAGTGATCGGTACTTCTTCAAGTTGTACGGCAAATATTAAAGAAGAATACAGCCATGTACTCGGTATGCCGAATACCAAAGTGAAATCGCATATTGATATTGTGACACGCCACTTATACAAATTGCAAAAAGCAGGCAGAAAATTACCGCTTAAACCGATGCGTTTACGTGTTGCTTATCATACTGCTTGTCATGTGGAAAAAGCCGGTTGGGCACCTTATACGTTGGAATTGTTAAAACAAATTCCAGAGTTAGAAGTAGTCATGTTGCCATCGCAATGTTGTGGTATTGCAGGAACTTACGGTTTTAAAGCGGAAAACTATGAAACGTCACAAGCGATCGGCCGTACGTTGTTTGAGCATATCAATGAGGGCGGTTTTGATTATGTGATTTCAGAGTGCGAAACCTGTAAATGGCAGATTGATATGTCGAGCAATGTTACTTGTTTACATCCAATTACTTTATTATCAATGGCATTGGATAAACGCTAATTCTTGCTTGACATTGACAATCAAAAGTCGCAAAATTTGCAAAAATTTTTTAATAATCTTCAGGGCAGGGTGAAATTCCCGATCGGCGGTAAAGTCCGCGAGCCGAACGAAAAAGGTTTGGCAGGAACTGGTGAGATTCCAGTACCGACAGTATAGTCTGGATGGAAGAAGATGAAATAACCGTGTAAGCGGTGGTTTTTCCTATCTTTTTTACAAGCCTTGAGATCGAAAGATTTCAAGGCTTTTTTCATCATTAGGGTAAACATGCCTGTAATGTGTTTTCCTCTGCCCTTAAAATAGTTTCAAAACAATGACTGATTTAGACTATATGCGCCGTGCCATTGCACTGGCAAAACAAGGTTTAGGCTGGACGAATCCCAATCCGCTTGTCGGTTGTGTAGTTGTCAAAAACGGTGAAATCGTTGCCGAAGGTTACCATGAAAAGATTGGTGGCTGGCATGCGGAACGTAATGCCATTTTACATTGTAAGGAAGATCTTTCCGGGGCGACTGCTTATGTAACACTTGAGCCTTGTTGTCATCACGGACGCACGCCACCTTGTTCGGATTTATTAATTGAACGGGGCATTAAAAAAGTGTTTATCGGTTCAAGTGATCCGAATCCTTTAGTGGCGGGGCGTGGTGCAGGTCAGTTACGTCAAGCCGGTGTGGAAGTGGTGGAAGGTTTACTCAAAGAAGAATGCGATGCGTTAAACCCGATTTTTTTCCACTATATTCAAACTAAACGCCCGTATGTGTTGATGAAATATGCGATGACGGCAGACGGCAAAATTGCAACCAGTACCGGTGAATCTAAATGGATTACCGGTGAATCGGCAAGAGCAAGAGTGCAACAAACTCGCCATCAATATAGTGCGATTATGGTTGGAGTAGATACGGTACTTGCCGATAATCCGATGCTAAATAGCCGAATGCCGAATGCGAAACAGCCGGTTCGGATTGTCTGCGATAGCCAATTACGTACACCGTTGGATTGCCAGTTAGTGCAAACAGCGAAAGAATATCGCACCGTGATTGCAACCGTTTGTGACGATTTGCAAAAAATTGAACAATTTAGATCGCTTGGCGTAGAAGTATTAGTGTGTAAAGCACGAAACAAGCGGGTAGATTTGCAAGATCTTTTGCAAAAGCTCGGTGACATGCAGATCGACAGCCTGTTATTAGAAGGCGGTTCAAGTTTAAATTTCAGTGCGTTAGAAAGTGGTATTGTGAATCGAGTACATTGTTATATCGCGCCGAAATTAGTCGGTGGTAAACAAGCGAAAACCCCAATCGGCGGCGAAGGGATTCAACAAATCGACCAAGCGGTTAAATTAAAATTGAAATCGACCGAACTCATCGGCGAAGATATTTTGTTGGATTATGAAGTTTTATGATGTTCTCTCTGGCTAAGAGCGAGTAGATATAAACAGCGGAGGAAAAAATGTTCACAGGTATTATTGAAGAAGTCGGTAAAATTGCTCAAATTCATAAACAAGGTGAGTTTGCGGTAGTGACGATTAATGCAACAAAGGTATTACAAGATGTTCATTTAGGCGACAGTATTGCGGTGAACGGCGTATGTTTAACCGTAACGTCTTTTTCAAACAACCAATTTACCGCTGATGTGATGTCTGAAACGTTAAAACGTACTTCATTAGGCGAATTAAAACCGAATAGTCCGGTGAATTTGGAACGCGCGATGGCGGCAAATGGACGTTTCGGTGGACACATTGTTTCGGGTCATATTGACGGTACCGGTGAAATTGCGGAAATCACACCGGCACATAATTCAACGTGGTATCGCATTAAAACCTCTCCAAAGTTAATGCGTTATATTATTGAGAAAGGTTCGATTACCATTGACGGCATTAGCCTTACCGTAGTAGATACCGACGATGAAAGCTTCCGTGTGTCGATTATTCCGCATACGATTAAAGAAACCAATTTAGGTTCGAAAAACATCGGCAGTATTGTCAATTTAGAAAATGATATTGTCGGCAAATATATCGAACAGTTTTTATTGAAAAAGCCGGCGGATGAGCCGAAAAGTAATCTTAGTTTAGACTTTTTAAAGCAGGCAGGATTTTAAAATTTGTAGAGACACACGCAGTGTGTCTCTACCGACAAAAAATGTATATTTTAGGAAAAGAAGATGACAGATTTCCAATTTTCAAAAGTAGAAGATGCAATTGAAGCGATTCGTCAAGGTAAAATCATTTTAGTGACTGACGATGAAGATCGTGAAAACGAAGGCGATTTTATTTGTGCGGCAGAATTTGCGACACCGGAAAATATCAACTTTATGGCAACTTACGGTAAAGGTTTAATTTGCACACCGGTTTCAACGGAAATTGCTAAAAAGTTAAATTTCCATCCGATGGTGGCAGTCAATGAAGATAACCATGAAACGGCATTTACGGTATCGGTGGATCATATTGATACAGGAACAGGCATTTCTGCCTTTGAGCGTTCAATTACTGCAATGAAAATTGTAGATGATAGTGCGAAAGCAAGTGATTTCCGCCGCCCAGGGCATATGTTCCCATTAGTAGCAAAAGACGGTGGTGTTTTAGTACGTAACGGTCATACCGAAGCCACTGTTGATTTAGCTCGTTTAGCTGGTTTAAAACACGCTGGTTTATGTTGTGAAATTATGGCAGATGACGGCACCATGATGACCATGCCGGATCTACAAAAATTTGCCATAGAGCACAATATGCCATTTATCACGATTCAACAATTACAAGAATATCGCCGTAAGCATGATAGCTTAGTGAAACAAATCTCCGTGGTAAAAATGCCAACCAAATACGGCGAGTTTATGGCGCATAGCTTTGTTGAAGTGATTTCAGGTAAAGAACACGTTGCGTTAGTCAAAGGTGATTTAACGGACGGTGAGCAAGTTTTAGCGCGTATTCATTCTGAATGTTTAACCGGTGATGCGTTCGGCTCTCAACGTTGTGACTGCGGGCAACAATTTGCCGCAGCAATGACACAAATTGAAAAAGAAGGTAGAGGCGTTGTACTGTATCTACGTCAAGAAGGTCGTGGTATCGGTTTAATTAATAAGTTACGTGCTTACGAACTGCAAGATAAAGGGATGGATACAGTTGAAGCGAACGTTGCTTTAGGTTTTAAAGAGGACGAACGTGAGTATTATATCGGTGCGCAAATGTTCCAGCAGTTAGGCGTGAAATCGATCCGTTTATTAACCAATAATCCGGCAAAAATTGAAGGCTTAAAAGAGCAAGGGTTAAATATCGTTGCACGTGAGCCGATTATTGTAGAACCGAACAAAAATGACATTGACTACCTAAAAGTAAAACAGGTAAAAATGGGACATATGTTTAACTTCTAACTTTAACGACTGTATGTAATGTTAGGGAAGCAAGCATTGCTTCCCTACTATAAAATGATACAAGCGGTCACTTTTTTATAAAATTTTGCATATTTCAAGAGGACAAAAAAATGGCAAAGATTACAGGTAACTTAGTTGCGACAGGTTTAAAATTCGGTATCGTAACCGCACGTTTCAACGATTTTATCAACGATAAATTATTAAGTGGTGCAATTGATACCTTAGTGCGTCACGGTGCGGATGAAAACAATATTGATACGGCGTGGGTACCGGGAGCATTTGAGATCCCGTTAGTCGCGAAAAAAATGGCAACAAGCGGTAAATATGATGCGGTAATCTGCTTAGGTACGGTAATTCGCGGTTCAACAACTCATTATGATTACGTATGTAATGAAGCGGCAAAAGGTATCGGTGCAGTTGCATTAGAAACCGGTGTACCGGTAATTTTCGGTGTATTAACCACAGAAAATATTGAACAAGCGATTGAACGCGCGGGTACTAAAGCAGGTAACAAAGGTTCAGAGTGTGCATTAGGTGCAATTGAAATGGTAAACGTATTAAAAGCGATCTAATTTTTCGTTTGACGTGCTAAAAACAAGCGGTCGTTTTTGACTGGAATTTTGCAAATTTCCCGTTAAAAACGACCGCTTATATTTTTATGTCTAGTAAAGACTTTCTTTCTCGTACCAGATTTTATTGATATATAGCAAGCTTTTGCCAAGTGGCGTATCGACCTTAATTTCATCATCCACTTCTTTACCGATTAACGCTCGGGCTACCGGTGAATCAATCGAGATCCAATTCTTAGCCGGATCAAATTCATCACAACCGACAATCCGATATTGCTTGGTTTCACCTTGCTCATTTTCAAGCTCAACCCAAGCGCCAAAAAACACTTTGCCTTCTTGTTTCGGATGATAATCCACGATTTGTAACACTTCTAAACGTTTGGATAAAAAACGAACTCGGCGGTCAATTTCACGTAAACGACGTTTACCATAGATATATTCGGCATTCTCGCTACGATCACCTAAAGCCGCCGCTTCTGAAACCGCTTGTGTTACTTTCGGACGCTCATCTTTCCATAAAAATTTAAGCTCTTGATCTAAGGTTTGCCATCCGCTACGCGTAATATAATTTGATTTCGCCACAAAATATCCTTAACTTGAGAATTCCATAATACCGGACACTTTACCCTCGTCATTCAGCGCAATAAGCGAATGGATATGCAATTCTTTCATCATTTCTTCCGCCTTCGCTAAATAAGTATTATCCGAAATGGTTTTCGGATTTTTAGACATAATTTGTTCCGCTGTTTTCGTTAGACTTCCAGCACCGAATTGAGCGAGCGTACGGCGAATATCACCATCAGTAATAATGCCCTGTAAATCTTCATTTTGCATAATCAGTGCAACTCCCATTCTGCCTTCATTCATCACACTTAAAATCGTACTGAAATCTGCATTTGGTTGCGCAATAGGTAACTTGGTTTGCATCACATCTTTCACGCGATTGAGTAATTTACGTCCTAAACTACCGCCCGGGTGGAAGCGAGCAAAATCTTCCGCTTTAAAACCACGAGCATTGATTAATGCAATCGCTAGCGCATCGCCTAGCGCCATAGTCACTAGTGTTGATGTAGTTGGGGCAAGATTATTTGGGCAGGCCTCTCGTTCAACACCGATATTGAGAATTAAATTGGCATGTTGAGCCAGTGTCGAATGCGGATTTCCGGTCATCGCAATAATTGTATTACCAAAGCTTTTTAGGCTTGGTAATAATTTAATCACATCATCGGTTTCACCGCTGTTGGAAATAAGAATCACCACATCAATCGGTTTTAACATCCCTAAATCGCCATGGAACGCTTCGGTCGGATGTAAATAAAAACTTGGTGTGCCGGTTGAAGCAAACGTCGCTACCATTTTTTGCCCGACTAAACCGGATTTACCGATACCCGCAACCACGACACGGCCTTCACAGTTTAAAATCATTTCGATCGCTTGATTAAATGTACCGTCTAAACGCTGATTAAGCTGGTTAATTGCTTGGGTATAAAGGCTGAGAGTTTCGTTTGCGCTCGCTAAGTAATTCATATTTGTTCCTAAATGGCAAAATAGAAGTCAATTCGTAATATTATACACAAAGCAAAATAAAACCGCTTGTTTTACGCTAACTTTAGCGGAACAAGCGGTTAAATTTTCCAGAAATTTTACTAAAAGCTTATTGAGATAAAAGCAGATTCGCTAGGGTCTTCATCCCTAAACCGGTTGCACCGGCTGCCCATAAATCACTTGCTGTTTTACGGAAAGTGGCTGAGGCATCAATATGTAACCAATTTTGAGCGTAATCTTTAACGAAGTACGATAAAAATGCAGTTGCGGTACTTGCACCAGCACCAACCGGCACCGATCCGATATTGGCAATATCGGCAAATGATGACGAAATTTGTGAGCGATGAAATTCTTCAAATGGTAAACGCCAGAACGGTTCGTTTTCCGCTTTTGCTGCATTAAATAGGCGAGCGGTTAATTCATCATCCATAGAAAGTACCGAATGGTAGTCATTACCGACCGCCACTTTTGCGGCACCGGTTAAGGTTGCTGCATCAATGATAAATTTTGCATTTTGCTCACTTGCTTTAATTAGGCCATCCGCTAACACTAAGCGACCTTCCGCATCGGTATTCAACACTTCTGCACTAACGCCATTGCGATATTCGATAATATCGCCTAATTTAAATGCAGTACTGCTTACCATATTTTCCGCACAGCATAAGTAGAGTTTTACACGTTGTGTTAAGCCACGACTGATTGCAAAGCCTAATGCACCAGTTAATAAGGCTGCACCACCCATATCGGTACGCATGGTACTCATTGAGTCACTCGGTTTAATGCTATAACCACCGGTATCGAAGGTAATGCCTTTACCGACTAAACAAGCAAGCACAGGTGAATTAATATCACCGCTTGGATTGAAATCCAATTTGAGCAATGCCGGTTTATTTGCCGAGCCTTTACCCACAGTCCAAATGCCGTGATAACCCTGTTTTTTCAGTTCTTCACCGCAAATAATTTCAGCGGATACCGCATTTTTACCGAGATATTGCTCAGACTGTTTGGTAATAAACTCCGCTGCTTTTTGAGCTAATTTCTCAGGTGTAAGTGTTTCAGAAGATTCGTTAATCAAAGATCGAGTAAAGCTAGAGCAGTGTACACGTGCGTCAAATTCCGCTTGTTGTTCGGCTAAGTCAGGGTAATTTACTGTTCCGGTATTGCGGACACTGACAAAACCTTGATGGAATGCCCAGCATTCTTCTAGGCCCCAATCAGAACCGGTAAGTGCAACATTCAATATACTTTGATTTTTAATTTTACGGGCAGCACGTTGAATAGTCGTTAACGGATCTTTTTGTAGGTGAATTGTCATACCTTGTTCATTGGCTGACAGAATTGCATTTTTGCCCCATTGTTCCGGAGCGGCTTGTTGCGATAATGTGATTTGCATTGCCATAAATAAGATTCCTATTGAATGAAAGTTTTTATATCGTAGCTAAATTTAAATTAACAAGATTATAAATTACCAAGCGCATCTAGCGCATCACTTAATTTTTTAACCCCAATCACTTCCATATCTTTTATCGGTTTTTTCGGCATATTACCAAATGGCACGATTGCTCGTTTAAAACCGTGTTTTGCCGCTTCGCTAATACGTTCTTGACCACTCGGCACCGGACGAATTTCGCCGGCAAGTCCTACTTCACCAAAAATTACTAAGTCCTGTGGTAACGGGCGATTTCTAAAACTTGAGATCAGTGCCAAAATTAAAGCAAGATCGGCACTGGTTTCTGTGACTTTTACGCCCCCAACAACGTTAACAAAAACATCTTGGTCAGACATTTGCAGTCCGCCATGGCGATGAAGCACTGCAAGTAAGAGCGATAAGCGATTATGATCTAAACCGACCGCCACACGGCGTGGATTAGCTAACATAGAATGATCAACCAGCGCTTGAATTTCGACTAATAATGGGCGAGTTCCTTCCCAAAGTACCATAACAGAACTGCCTGAAACCAATTCATCACTACGGCTTAAAAAAATAGCGGATGGATTTTTAACTTCTCGTAAACCTTGTTCAGTCATAGCAAATACACCAAGTTCATTTACCGCACCAAATCGGTTTTTTTGGCTTCGTAATGTTCTGAAACGTGAATCAGATTCACCTTCTAGCAATAATGAGGCATCAATAGCGTGTTCTAACACTTTTGGGCCGGCAAGCGTACCGTCTTTGGTGACGTGACCGACCATAATAATTGCCACTTGGCGTGTTTTGGCATAGCGGGTAAGAAATGATGCACATTCTCGTACTTGAGCAACAGAACCCGGCGAGGATTGAATATCGGATAAATGCATCACTTGAATAGAGTCAATTACCATTAATTTAGGTTTTTCTTGGTCGGCAATATTGCAAATATGTTCGACAGATGTTTCCGAAAGCATTTTCAGGTTATCAGTTGGTAGCCCTAAACGATTAGCACGCATTGCAACCTGTTGTAATGATTCTTCACCAGTGACATAGAGCGTCGGTAGCATTTTTGATAAGCCACACATTACTTGCAGTAATAGGGTTGATTTTCCCGCACCAGGATGCCCCCCGATGAGAATAGCAGAACCGGGCACGACACCACCGCCGAGTACGCGATCAAGCTCATTAAACCCACTACTAAAACGAGGCACTTCTTGTAAGCTGATTTCGGAAAGTGTTTGTACCTTGCCTGAAGTCTCTCCAGCATAGCCACTGAAGCGGTCATTTTTGCTTGATTCTTTACTAGAAATTAAGCGAACTTCACTAATCGTATTCCATGCTTTGCACTCTTTGCATTGACCCATCCAGCGAGAATATTCTGCGCCACAATCATTACATACGTAAGCCGTTTTCGGTGCTTTTGCCATTTTGACCTCTATTTGATTTAAACCGATAAAATCATAGCAAAAAATACTGAGTAAATAAACAGGTAAGAATTTGTTTTTGCGATCCGGATCGAGAATTTGATGTTCGGTTATCGCATTGATTTAAAACAGCTTGCAAACTAATAGAGCGCAATAAGCGTGGACAAAAAAGGAACTTATAGATGAAACACATAATTAAACCGATACAACAGGCATTTACCCTGATTGAATTAATGATTGTGATTGCAATCATTGCAATTTTAGCAACTGTGGCGATTCCTTCTTATAACAATTACACCAAAAAAGCGGCATTATCCGAACTGTTAGCGGCATCTTCTGCATATAAAACGGATGTAGAAATTTGTATTTATAACACTGGAGCTACCAATAGCTGTTTTAGTGGAGCCAATGGCATTAAGAATGGCGATGATCTTAAAAATTCTAAGTATTTAGATTCAGTCTCTGTAACTGCCGGTACTATAACCGTGAATGGCAAGGGCAGCGTAGCGGGATATGGTTATACACTTACACCGGATTATTCAAGTAAAACACTGACGTGGAAAACAACCTGTTCAGGAGAGGATAAAAGTTTATTCCCCGCAGCATTTTGCTCGGAATAATAATATAAGGAGGAAATCAAATGCAGTATTCGGTTTGTGATATGAATAGCCAGCAGGTATTTGATATCTCTGAATCCTTGTGGCAGAAAAATTGTGACGAAAAACATATTTTGTTGCGTTATTTAGCCATTCCGATTCAAGAAAATGACGATACGTTATGGCTTGCAATTGATGATATGAATAATTTAAGTGCTTGTGAAATTTTTGCATTTATTGCGCATAAAACAATTGAACCTGTTTTGATTTCCTCCGATGAATTGAAATACTTGCTTAATCAACTTTCACCGGAACAGCAATCACTATACGAGGAAACTGAGTTAAATTATCAATCGCCGGATAATTTAGATCTACTCAATCAAAATGATCCCATTATTCAGATTTTAGATAATTTATTTAAATTCTGCTTAAAGCAAAATGCTTCGGACATTCACTTTGAACCGCAAAAAGAGAAGCTACAGATTAGATTGCGTATTGATGGGGTATTGCATATCTATAAAAGTTTATCGTTTAGTTTAGCTAATCGTATTATCACGAGGCTTAAATTGTTAGCTAAATTAGATATTAGCGAAACACGTTTACCACAAGATGGCCAATTTAATTTTAAGACGGTAACGGCTGAGACATTAGATTTTCGAGTGTCCAGTTTACCCACGAGCTTTGGTGAAAAAATCGTTTTACGTTTACAAAAGAATAAACCTACTCATTTCGATTTTTTGGAATTAGGTTTCTCACCGGAACAAAAACAATTACTACTTACGGCACTACATCAACCACAAGGGCTGATTCTGGTGACAGGACCAACGGGCAGTGGTAAAAGTATTACGTTATATAGTGCGTTAAATTATTTAAATAATAGCGAACGGCATATTCTGACGGCAGAAGACCCGATTGAAATTGAGATAGAAGGGATTATCCAAACTCAAGTAAATCGTGCAATTCAATTAGACTTTAGCCAATTACTCAGAACATTTTTACGACAAGATCCGGACATTATTATGTTAGGAGAAATTCGTGATCAAGAAAGTGCTGAAATTGCATTAAGAGCAGCACAAACAGGGCATCTAGTGCTTTCTACATTACATACGAATGATGCACCGTCTGCGATTGAGCGTTTACTACAATTAGGGATTAAAGAGTATGAGATTAAGAATTCGCTGCAACTGATTATCGCACAGCGTTTATTACGTAAACGTTGTCCGCAATGTGGCGGAAAAGGATGTGATAACTGTTATCACGGTTATAAAGGGCGAACGGGAATTTACCAATTACTTGCAAAACAAGGTAAATTTTTTGAAAAATCGACCGCTTATTTGGATTATGACAATTTACGAGCCAGTGCTGAACAAAAGTTAGCGGCTAACATAACAACAGTAGACGAAGTAAAGCGGGTGTTAGGTGATGGTTAGTATTTTTGAATTTCACTGGAAAGCGAAGAATCGTTTTCAACAAAAACAAAGTGGTATTTTATTAGCCCAAAATCATGCTG
The DNA here is from genome assembly GCF_000739435.1 of Actinobacillus suis ATCC 33415. NCBI lineage: Bacteria > Pseudomonadati > Pseudomonadota > Gammaproteobacteria > Pasteurellales > Pasteurellaceae > Actinobacillus > Actinobacillus suis. The sequence continues at coordinate 1,133,261 of NZ_CP009159.1, read as the reverse complement.
AGGCAGAACAAAAGCTCTTGGCAAAAGGTTATCAATATATTCATATTCAACGCAATTTTACTTTTTCTCGACAGCCTAAAGCAGATGAAGTTACTCAATTTCTTGCGCAATTAGCATTATTGATTAATGCTTCCATTCCTTTTAAACAAGCGTTAATGATGCAGCAGGAAAATTGTACGAATATTAAGTTATATCAATGGCTATTAGCTTTAAATGCTTCGATAAGCTCAGGATATAGCTTTTCTGCGAGTTTAGCGAAATTGGATCTTTATCTTTCTAAGCAAGAAATCCAATTAATTCGGATGGGCGAACAAAGTGGTAAATTAAGTGTGGTTTTGGAAAATATTGCTAAAACACGTAATCAAGCAGATAAATTAGCGAAGAAAGTCAGAAAAATTACATTTTATCCGCTGATTGTATTAGTCATTTCGTGTGTATTGACGCTTGGGTTGTTAGTTTTTATTGTGCCTCAATTTGCCGATTTGTATATGGGTAAGGCACAGAATTTGCCATGGTTAACGTCATTATTATTTTCTCTCTCTGCGTTTTTACGACAGAATGGGATATTTCTATGTTGTGGCAGTATAGTAGTGATGGGAGTGTTGCTCTGTTTTGCAAAAAAATTCGGAAATTTGACCGCTTGTCAGATGCGTCTGTTGTCTTATATCCCCTTCTTTAATCAAGTTATTCGTTATACGAGAATTATCTTCTTTACTCAGAATCTTGCGCTAATGTTAAGTGCCCATCTGCATTTAGAAGTGGCTCTAAAAGCTTTTTTAGCTGAGAAAATGCACGATAGACTTTTACAGGAACAAGTACGACTTACGTTATCTTTATTACAACAAGGGTATAAATTTTCGGAAGGATTAAACCCGGCAGTATTCACTCCACAAATGGTACAAATGATCACGATAGGAGAGAAAAGTGCTAATTTAGCGGTGATGTGTACGCAGATTAGTGATATTTATCAGCTGAAATTAGATTATCAAATAGATTTGCTTTCACAATTACTTGAGCCGATTTTAATGCTACTTATGGGGATTATTATTGGCACGGTTTTAATTGGGCTTTATTTGCCGATTTTTGATTTGGGGATTCTCGTATAATGGAAGCGGTTGAATTTAATCAATTTTTTGCGACACTAATAGCATTTTTATTTGCATTTTGGTGTAAACGAGCCATCAAGTTATTTGCTAATCATATTAATCAACAAGTATATCAAGAATACAGTAGCTTATTGCCTCCTATACATAGTTATGACTATTTTAGTCAGCATTCAAAATTACAACCCAAACAAAGCTATTTGGCTAATTTTTTCTTCTGGGCTTTTCCATTACTTACATTTCATATTCCCTCAATGACACTCGCATTTTTATTGATGATTTTGCTGTTTTTGAGTGTGTTGGATTCTTGTTACTATTTAACGGATATTCGTTATGTTATTGCGATATTCGTTTTGGCTCTGGTCTATGAACCAATGGCTGCACATATAGAAACCTTATTGGGTTGTATATTATTTTTTACCTGCCTTCATTACGGAATTTTGTGGTTCTGGAAGAAAGAGGCATTTGGTATAGGTGATAGCTTAGTGATTAGCTCAATTTCGCCTTTGTTTAACATTGACGATATGTTGAAATTAATCTTACTGGCTTGTGTTTCAGGTTGTATTTATTATTTCGGCTATCAAGCCATAATGAAGCGTACTTTAGTAAAATTGCCTTTTATTCCTTTTATTAGCTTTTCGACTTTCGTACTAATTATTGATAAAATTTATGCCTAATTGTTAGTATGGGAATTAAAAATGACCTATGTAGTTGGTTTAACCGGCGGAATCGGAAGTGGCAAAACGACAGTCGCAAACTTATTTGCCGAACTCGGCGTACCATTAATTGATGCGGATATTGTTGCTCGCCAAGTGGTTGAAAAGGGGGCACCGCTATTGAGTAAAATTGCCGAGCATTTTGGCGATGAGATTCTAACCTCTCAAGGTGAACTGGATCGAGCCAAGTTACGTCAAATTATTTTTCATCAAGAACAAGAGAAAATATGGTTAAATAACTTGTTGCATCCGGCTATTCGTCAAGAGATGTTAAGCCAAATACAAGCCTGTTCCGCACCATATTTATTATTTGTGGTACCGTTATTGATTGAAAATAACCTTACTGAATTTTGTGACCGAGTAATCGTCATTGATGTAGAGCCAGCCATTCAGCTGGAACGAGCAACCAAGCGAGATCAAAGTAAGGTTGAAACGATTAAAAGCATTATGGCATCACAAGTTAGCCGAACAGAGCGACTGCGTTATGCCGATGATGTGATTGAAAATAATTTGCCGTTGGAACAGGGGCTTGAGCGTATAAAAACACAAGTCTTTACCTTACACCAACAGTATTTAGATTTAGCAAAATATAAGGAAAGCGAATGTCAGAAACTATCGTAAATTGTCCGACTTGTCATCAAGAAGTGATTTGGAAGCCGGAAAGTAAATATCGCCCGTTTTGTAGCGAACGTTGTCAATTGATCGATTTGGGTGAATGGGCAAATGAAGAAAAGCGTATTGCGGCAGTTGAGAATGATGTGATGACTTCGGATTTAGAAGGGCATTACTAACCAATAACTATGACGGAAGCTATTGCAAATTTATCATAAAATTTAACCGCTTGTAGTAGCTTCCGTACTCACTTTTCTATTCAAAATAGGCGGAAAAACGCTCTAATTCCAGCCAAATTTCATCACTAAATTCTTGTTTTACTTGCTTTTCCAATTCCGCTAAGCGTTGAATAAGTTGATACAATTTTTTATACGTTAAGCGTTGCACTGCGGCTTGATAAAAAGGACGGCGATTTTGCCAGACCTTCAAGCGGTCGAATTCCGCACGTAAATTACCCATATATAACGGCTGATTGCTATTTTGCACTGGTTGCGGAGAACGAGTAATTTCCAGCAGCACCAGTAGTTCTTTTTGAATAATACGTAGCAAGACAACCGGTTGAACTTCTTCGTTTTGTAGATGTTTTAAAATACGTTCCGCACGAGCAATTTTGCCTTCTAATAAGGCATCAATCCATTGAAATGGTGAAAATTGAGCGGATTGTTCCACCACTTCTTTAGCGCGAGCCAGTGAAATTTTTCCGTCGTTAAAGCGGAGTTGCAGCATCTGTAACGCTTGTTTTAGCGCTAATAAATTTCCTTCATAGCTATAACAGAGCAACTGAATGGCTTCCGGCTCAATCTGCAATTCCATAGCTTTGGCTCTATGTGAGATCCAAGTCGGTAATTTAGCCATTTCCGGCGTTTGGCAATTGATTTGTACGGTTTGTGCTTCGATTTGTGTGAACCATGCTTGCTTTTCCATTGCCTTACTGAATTTCGGCAAGCAGAGAATCAACAATAGATCCGGATGGCTAAAACGGCATAACTCCGCAACATTTTTCATTTGTGCTGCAGTTGGCGTTTCCGGCAGGTTGAGAATAATAATTTGGCGATTAAAGAACAAACCGTTTGATTGTGCGGCCTCAAAGAGATCTTCCCATTTTGTGTCATTTGCAATACTGACTTCTTGTTTCTCATCGAAATCGGCTAAACGAGCAGCTTGTACGATATGATCTTTGCTTTCGTTCAGTAATAACAGATCGTTCCCGGTCAAGAGATAAAAAGGGGAGAGACTTTTGGATAAAACAGTAGGAAGTGCTTCAGGGAAAACTTTTTGCATATTGAAAACCACGGATTACACGGATAAACACGGATTGCCCGCTTGTAAAAAAGTGCAAGAATTTAACCGCTTGTTTGCGTGAAATCCGTGTTATCTGTGGTTAATGAATTATTTAGCTTGATTTAATTCTTTATGTAAACCGGCCATTTTGATGATAAGCTGGCGAGAAGCTTGCTCATACATATCTTTCATAATCATTTCTTGCTCTGCCGATTTTGCTAATGCGGCACGAGAGTCATCAAAGAAAGTACGGTGAACGGAAACTTCTAACGGATATGCGCCTTTTTTCGGTACATCCACGATTGCTTGTACATTTAACGTGAGTAATTTTTCCGCTTCACGCGCTTGTTTAAACACCGAAACGACTTTACTGCCGCTTGAAGCACCAACAAGACGTAATTTAGCGACGCCTTCCGTTGCGGAAACTAATTCTACATCGTTAAGTTGTAGTTGATGACGTAAAGTACGCGACATATCGCTATGCTGATCGGCACTTTCAAATGTCAGTGTACGCAGATCTTGCGGTAGCACTTCATTGTTTTTGAAGTGCCAACCGCAAGCGGTTAAACCGAGAACGGCTAAAAGAGAGAGTTTTTTTAACATTGGGAACTCCAATCAAAATAGGGTTGTAGAGAAGTGCTACATATACCCATTTTCGTAATATTCACAATAAAGGGCGAACATAGTTCGCCCTCATTGCTATTAGGCTTTTACCGCAAAACTTAACATTTTATACGGTACATAGATTTCTTTCACGATTTCTACGCCTTCTAAGAATTTCGCTACGTTTGCATCCGCTTTCGCAATTGCTTTAACTTCATCTTCGGTTGCTGTTGCTGAAACAGTAACTTTACCACGTACTTTACCATTTACTTGTACCACAACCAATTTTTCGTCTTCAACCATTGCTGATTCATCTGCAACTACCCATGGCGCAAAGTCAATCGTATCGTTATTGCCTAGCGCTTGCCATAACTCGAAGCAGATATGTGGCGTAATTGGGTAAAGCATACGTACTACTGCACTGAGTGCTTCCGCCATTACCGCTTTATCTTGATCATTGTCGAGTGAAGCTTTTGTCAGTTTGTTCATCAATTCCATAATCGCCGCAATTGCGGTGTTGAATGTTTGACGGCGACCGATATCATCAGATACTTTCGCAATGGTTTTGTGTACGTCACGGCGAAGCTCTTTTTGTGCTTTGCTTAATGCTGCTACATCTAATGCTGCTGTCGCAGGATTTTGGCTGTATTCATACACTAAATTCCACACACGACCTAAGAAGCGTTTTGCACCTTCCACACCGGATTCTTGCCATTCAAGCGTCATTTCTGCCGGTGAAGCAAACATCATAAATAAACGTACTGTATCCGCACCGTATTTTTCCACCATTTCTTGTGGGTCGATACCGTTGTTTTTCGATTTCGACATTTTGGTCATACCACTGTGAACTAACTCACGACCTTCAGGATCAGTCGCCTTGATAATGCGGCCTTTTTCATCACGTTCTAACGTCACTTGTGTTGGGCTAACCCAAATACGCTCGTTAGTCGGGCTGGTGTAATAGAACGCATCAGCAAGCACCATACCTTGACATAAAAGTTTAGTTGCCGGTTCGTCAGAATTTAAGATACCCGCATCACGTAACAATTTGTGGAAGAAGCGGAAATAGAGCAAGTGCATTGTCGCGTGTTCGATACCGCCGATATATTGATCCACCGGTAACCAGTAGTTTGCCTCGTCAGAATCTAACATCCCTTCGTGATATTGCGGGCAAGTGTAGCGTGCGTAGTACCAAGACGATTCCATAAAGGTGTCGAATGTATCGGTTTCTTTTAACGCAGGTTTGCCGTTGTAAGTGGTTTTCGCCCACTCAGGATCAGCTTTGATCGGGCTTTGTACGCCATTCATTACTACGTCTTCAGGCAGAATCACCGGTAAATCTTGCATTGGTACGGTAACCACTTCGCCGTCTTCGGTAGTCATCATTGGGATTGGAGCCCCCCAGTAACGCTGACGAGACACACCCCAGTCACGCAGACGGAAGTTTACTTGGCGTTTACCAACTTTCATCGATTCTAATTTATCAGCAATCGCATTGAACGCTTTATTAAAGTCTAAACCGTCAAATTCAGCAGAATTGATTAATTTACCGTGTTCGGTATAAGCCGCTTTTGTGAAATCCCATTCAGCACCGTCAAGCGGTTGAATTACTTGATTAATTTGCAAACCGTATTTTTGAGCAAATTCAAAGTCACGTTCATCGTGTGCAGGCACAGCCATTACTGCACCTGTACCGTAGTGCATTAATACGAAGTTAGCAACCCAAACCGGTACTTCTTTACCTGTTAGCGGGTGGATAGCGAACAGGCCTGTCGCCATACCTTTTTTCTCCATTGTTGCTAATTCTGCTTCGGCAACTTTGGTGTTTTTCGCTTCACGAATAAATTCTGCAAGTGCAGGATTATTTTCTGCTGCCATTTCGGCTAATGGGTGAGCTGCAGCAACCGCTACATAGCTTACACCGAAGAACGTATCCGGACGAGTAGTGTAAACCGGTAATTCTGCATTTGAACCGGCGATTTTGAAGGTAATTTCAACCCCTTCAGAACGACCGATCCAGTTACGTTGCATAGTTTTTACTTGATCAGGCCACTGTGGAAGATTATCTAAGTGATTTAATAATTCTTCAGCATAGTCGGTAATTTTGATAAACCATTGTGGGATTTCGCGCTGTTCCACAGGTGTATCACAACGCCAGCAACAACCTTCGTGAACTTGCTCGTTTGCAAGTACGGTTTCATCATTCGGGCACCAGTTGACCGTAGAGGTTTTTTTATAGACTAAACCTTTTTTATAAAGCTCAGTAAAGAACCATTGTTCCCATTTATAGTATTCCGGACGGCAAGTGGTTACTTCACGATCCCAGTCGTAAGAAAAGCCCAACATTTTGAGCTGGCCTTTCATATATTCGATATTTTCGTATGTCCATTTTGCCGGTGCAGTGTTATTTTTTACTGCAGCACCTTCTGCTGGTAAACCGAAAGCGTCCCAACCCATTGGTTGTAATACATTTTTACCGATCATACGTTGATAACGAGAAACTACATCACCGATTGTGTAGTTACGCACGTGCCCCATATGTAATTTACCTGATGGATACGGCAACATTGAAAGGCAATAGTATTTCTCTTTTGTTACATCTTTAACTGCTTTAAAAACTTTATTTTCTGCCCAGAATTGCTGAACTTTAGGCTCAATTGCACTTGGGTTATATTGTTGTTGCATAAATTTTGACCTTTAAAACTTATCGAAAAAAATTGTATCTAGCATACCGTAAAAATGCCTTTTTTTGAATGGAAAGCGGTGGGATTTTAGGGATTTTTTGCAAGTTTGTATAAAAACAATGCCTTTTAGGAAAACCAAAAAGGCATTGTCTTATTAATTTTTGATTTCGTAATATTCTGCTTTAGGCAAAACATTCGAAAGCAGAAATTATTTAATGGCTTATTGTTAAATAGATACAGTAGCTCAGGGCACCTAAAAACATAAAATCAAGAACTAACACATTGAAATTTCCTATAAGTATAGGTGAATAGAAATAACACCTTCATAATGTGGTAATAAATTTATTGAAGAGATAGCGGTTTTTTTCGACATAGAAAATGCACTATGCTTATTTTTTAACAACAAATTAATGAGAAAAGTTCCCAATAATTTATGTTATGTTTTCTAATGATAAAAGCTCATTAGCCGCATAAATTCTCACAAGGGACACCATCATGGTCTCTATCTAAGCTACTTACGCCACAACGACGTAAATGATATTTAGCTTCTGCACAATTATCCATTTGTCCACAACGACGTTTACCACATTGGAAAGATAACTCTTCACTTACTTGTTTTTTCAATGGCTTTGCTTTTGGATGTTCTGAATGAACAATTTTTTTCATGCTTTGATTTTGTTTTTCTACGAAATGGTTATTTTTTTTAGGTTTCGCATTTTCTTTAGTATTTTCTGAATGGCGCGTAGCTAAACGGGAAACAGACTGCTCTTTATTAATCTTTTCTAGATGTTTTGGAGAATAGGATGAGCGAATTGTGATATGGGCTTCATCTTCCGTTTCTTCCATTTTAGGTAACGGAGTTGCAAAGCTATTACTTAAATAGGCTTGAGTTGGGTTTTCTTGAATAAGAGATTGTGCCGATGTCGGTGTATACACCATAGCGCGAGGAACGGTCGGTAGAATCTGCGGATTTTCAGACTCAGCTTTTTCTGGCCCGCTTGTAAATAACGACAAACTTGCCATACAAAACCCAAATAAACCACCACAAGCATGACTAATAAGTTTATTTTTGCCTTTTGTTTGTAGTGATTGAGAAACATAGTACCACGCGTACCAAAATGTTCCGACAAACAAAATAAGTGAAAGCATTATTAATTCCTATATAAGCTAAAAAAATAAAATAAGCGCCAAAAACAATGGAAATAATTATATTTATTAAGTCGGAATTTCTCAGTTTTTGGCGCAGGAGGTATAAATTAAAATTATTTTACTCCCTTAAGGTAAGACCTCCGCCTTGACAGCGATAAAAGTCTATCTTGTTTTTATATTATAAATATTGATTTAAATCAATTAATTTATGTAACTTTACAGAACTTTTTGAGTGGTGTGTTTTTTATACAAAAAATTATTTACATAACGAAATCTCAAGTCATTTTGTGATAAGCGTCAAAAAAAGTAATATCTTATTTTTGCTTTTTATTTCTATCACAAGATAATGAGGCAAGAGATCTAACAAAAGGAGAATCACATATGAAAAATATGTTGTTGATGAGCGGTTCAAAATATAAAGATACCGCTTATTTAGTGCATACTTTGCCTTGGCTGGCACAATTTTTAGCTGATTATAAGGGTAAGAAAGTCGCTTTTGTTCCTTATGCAGGCGTACGTCGTTCATTGGATGAGTATGAAGCAACCGTAAAAAACGCATTACAATCTTTAGAGGTTGAAATCGTATCGGTACATCGAGGTAAACAACATCGTGATCTTATTGAACAGGCGGATGTGATTGCGATTGGTGGCGGTAATACTTTCTGCTTATTGGAGCAAATGTATGAACATAATTTACTGGATGTTATCCGCTCCAAAGTAAATAGTGGTACACCTTATTTCGGTTGGAGTGCCGGTGCAAATGTTGCTGGTAGTTCTATTATGACCACTAATGATATGCCGATTACTTACCCACCGTCTTTTAATGCGTTAAATCTCTTTCCACATCAAATTAATCCACATTTTATTTCCGGCAAAATGCAAGGACATAATGGCGAGAGTCGAGAAGAGCGCTTGGAAGAATTTTTGATCGTTAACCCCCAAGCTCAGGTTTATGCGCTGCTGGAAGGGACAGCATTACATATTCAAGGTGAACAAGCGACCGTACTCGGTGAGCAAGATATTCTCTGTTTTAGTGAAAAAATGCAGCTTGTCAGAAAAGCAGTTAATTCAACATTTAATTACTAAGGAATTTGTTATGTATGAACTTAAACCTTTTGTTGCCATTATCGGCATTTTAGTCACAGTTTACCTACTGATAAAAAAATATGAAACAAGAACCGTGCTAATCGGTATCGGTCTGATTATGTCGATTGTAACGCTTAATCCGATGGGAGCATTAGATGCCTTTTCTAAATCAATGACTTCAAGCGGTCTGATTATGGCGATTTGTGCCAGTATGGGGTTTGCTTATGTGATGAAATATACCCAATGCGATACGCATTTGGTGCATTTACTTACTAAACCGTTAAGCGGTTTGAAATTCTTTTTGATTCCGATTGCAACGATTCTGACTTTCTTTATCAATATTGCAATTCCATCCGCAGCAGGCTGTGCGGCAGCGGTAGGGGCAACTTTAATTCCGGTATTAAAAAGTGCAGGTGTACGTCCGGCAACCGCAGGGGCGGCAATTTTAGCCGGTACGTTTGGTTCAATGATGAGTCCGGGTTCTTCTCATTCGGCAATGTTAAGTGAAATGTCAAATTTAACCATTACCGAAGTGAATTTAGCCCATGCACCTTATACAACGATTGCCGGTGTTATCGGAGCGATTGCTTTGACGGTCATGGCAATTATTTTGAAAGATTATGGTGAGGAACACCGTAAAGCTTATTTAGCTGAGCAACAAAATGCAGAAACTAAATTTAGCGGCGTTAATCCGTTATATGCACTTGCACCGTTATTGCCGTTAATTATTCTTGTTATCGGCGGGACGGAATTACAAAAGACACCGGGCTTAGAATGGACCCAAATGGGCGTGCCGCAAGCAATGTTAATCGGTGCGATTTATGCGATTATCGTGACACGTATTTCGCCGGTTAAAATTACCGAAGAATTTTTCAACGGTATGGGGAATTCGTATGCCAATGTATTAGGTATTATTATTGCAGCAAGTGTGTTTGTTTCAGGCTTAAAAGCAACCGGTGCGGTGGACTCTGCAATTGAATTCCTTAAGCACTCAAATGAATTTGTGCGTTGGGGGGCGACTATCGGGCCATTTTTAATGGGAATTGTGACCGGCTCGGGTGATGCGGCGGCAATTGCGTTTAATACTGCAGTAACACCACACGCAGTGGAATTAGGTTATACCCACGTGAATTTAGGGATGGCGGCAGCGATTGCCGGTGCTATCGGTCGTACAATGTCACCGATTGCCGGGGTAACGATTGTTTGTGCGGGGCTTGCGATGGTCAGTCCGGTCGAAATGGTAAAACGTACCGCACCCGGTATGATTTTAGCAACATTATTTTTAGCGTTGTTTATGCTGTAATATAGCAATAAAAAAATAAGCGGTCTGAATTTGCAAAAAATGAACAAATTCAGACCGCTTGTGTTTATTTCAGTAGAGTAATTAAGCGGTAATTACTTCCACACCGCCCATATATGGACGTAATACTTCTGGCACAGTGATCGAGCCGTCAGCATTTTGGTAGTTTTCAAGTACTGCAACTAAAGTACGACCCACCGCTAAACCTGAGCCGTTTAAGGTGTGAACTAAGCGAGTTTTCTTATCGCTTTTTGCTTTGCAACGTGCAGCCATACGGCGAGCTTGGAAATCCCACATATTTGAGCAAGAAGAAATCTCACGGTAAGTGTTTTGTGCCGGTAACCAAACTTCTAAATCGTAAGTTTTTGCTGAACCGAAGCCCATATCGCCTGTGCAAAGCAGAACTTTACGGTATGGTAAACCTAAAAGTTGTAATACTTTTTCTGCGTGGCCTGTTAATTCTTCTAACGCTTCCATTGATTTTTCAGGTGCTACAATTTGAACCATTTCTACTTTTTCAAATTGGTGCATACGGATTAAACCACGAGTATCACGACCATAAGAACCTGCTTCAGAACGGAAGCACGGTGTATGTGCAGTATAGCGTAATGGTAATGTATCTTCATCAATGATTTCATCACGCACAAGGTTAGTTACAGGCACTTCTGCGGTTGGAATTAAACTAAACGGACGTTGCGTTTCGTTTGGATCTTGACCGGTTAATGGTTGAGTATGGAATAAATCTTCGCCGAATTTTGGCAATTGACCGGTACCGAACAGCGTATCGTGGTTGACTAAGAACGGTACGTTTGTTTCCACATAGCCGTGTTGTTCAGTGTGAAGATCTAACATAAACTGCGATAAGGCACGGTGTAAACGAGCAAGTTTACCTTTCATTACCACAAAACGGCTAGCCGTTAATTTTACGCCGGCAGCAAAATCTAAACCGTTTAACGCTTCGCCTAATGCCACGTGATCTTTTACTTCAAAATCAAATTGGCGAGGCTCGCCCCAACGTGATACTTCTAAGTTTTCCGTATCATCTTTACCTAAAGGCACTTCGTCAGCCGGTAAGTTCGGCACAGATAAGAGTAACTCACGAATTTCTGCTTGTACTTGGTCTAAAGCGACTTTTGCTTCGTTTAATTCGTTACCCATATTATCTACTTCCGCTAATAACGCAGAAATATCTTCGCCGCGAGCTTTTGCCGCACCGATATTTTTTGAACGGGCGTTACGTTCCGCTTGTAAGGTTTCGGTTTTTACTTGAAGTGTTTTGCGTTGTTCTTCCAATGCTTTTACACGCTCTACATCAAGGGTAAAGCCACGTTTAACTTTAAGTGCATTTGCAACATCGTCTAAATTAGTACGAAGAAGATTTTGGTCGATCATTTTTTATTCCTTAATTTTTAATTGTGACCACGGACGGCACAGATGGCTCGGAGAGGCAAAAAACGGGTCAAATTTAACCGCTTGTTCCGTGCTTGCTGTTATCCGTAGTTTTTGAAATTAGCCACGATTTGCGTTTTTCATAATACGCTGTTTCGCTACTTGCCATTCACGGTCTTTAATGTCTTCACGTTTATCGTGTAATTTTTTACCTTTTGCCACGCCGACTTTCACTTTCGCCCACGCATTTTTCCAGTAGAGCGATAATGCTACAACCGTCATGCCGTCTCGATTTACTTTACCGAATAGCGAATCCAGTTCACGTTTATTCAATAGTAATTTACGGGTGCGAGTCGGATCACAAACAATGTGAGTAGAAGCCATATTTAATGGGGTGATAGTTGCACCGAATAGAAATGCTTCGCCGTTACGAAATGTCACGTAACTGTCGCCGATATTCGCCTTGCCGGCACGCAGCGATTTTACTTCCCAGCCTTGTAATTCTAAGCCGGCTTCAATTTCTTCTTCGATAAAATATTCATGACGAGCACGCTTATTTAGTGCAATCGTATTCGAAGCTACTTTTGGTTTTTTTGCCATAATTTAAAAAGATTGAGAAAAATTTATAAGATTCTACCGCAAAGCTGCCTAACAGTGAACAGTAACCGTTTAAAATCAAGCGACAAGCGGTTAAATTTGTGAAAATTTTTGCATAATGGATAAGAATTACCCTAAATTGCGGTGTTGTTCGCATTTTGAGCAAACATTTTTATATATACTATAGCGAGTAAGCTTTTTTAGCACTTATTCAATTCATCGGGCTTACCGCATTTTATAAAGTTTAAGGATAAAAGTATGACTTTGGGGATTATTTGGCTTTTCTATTCGATCTTTTTATATTTATATTTTGCGACACACTATCTATTCTTAGCGGTTTCTGGTCAGTATATTTCTGTGTCATTCATAACTTGGATATTTGTTATTTATCTATTTTTGGCTTGTAGAAAACAGTTACAATGGTGGAAAAGAAAGCTTTCTGTAGTGCTTTATACCTATTTCACAGGTATTTTTATTCATTTAGTACAGTTTTCTATTATTACTTTCTGCTACCCGGGACATGAGATCTTTAGTTATGATTGGAAAAGTTTTGGATTGGGACTTATTGGGATACCGATAGGATGGTTAGTTTATAAGCGAAGTAAAAAGTAATGAAAAAGCACGTATCTATTCAGTTAGCTACGTGCTTTTTTATGTTAATTGATTTATTCCAACATATCCGCCAATAAGAATTGTAATACCGCATCCATACGTAAATGCGGAATTGGCTCACCGTAGGCGAGCGGTTTCGGTTCAAACTGGTCGAACTCAAAACGGTTAAATTGCCAATAGTTTGCATCAGGTAATCGGCTTGGTACGGTACCGGGGTAAAGCGTCACTTGTTTTTTATCGGTTGAACGAATGCCTCGAATCGCTTTAATTTGTGTACCGTTTTGGGTAACAACTACTGGATCGGTCGCTCGGATCGCCGAAATGGCGTGATAGCCGGTTTCAATACCGTCAAAAGCGGCGTGTCGTCCGCCTTCTTGCACTAACTGGCGCATCAAGCTTTCTAAATTTGGTAGCTGATCGCTGGTGATATGATCTGCTTTGGTTGCGACAAATAATAGCTTATCGATATTGGACGAAAACAGGCGGTGAAACAGCGAACGGTTGCCGTAATGAAAATGCTTGAATAATTGTTGCAAGCCGATTTTCATTTCTAAAAATGCCTCTAAGCTGTGATTTAACGGCGTTAAACAATCGGCAAGAATCACTTGGCGGTCGAATTGTGAAAAATAGTCTTCATAAAACGGTTTAACAATCTTTTGCTGATATTGCGTATAACGCTTTTTCAGCATTTGAAAGGTACTGTTTGCTGGGGCGGTTTCCAGTTTTTCCCAATCGGTTTCGCTTAAATCTAATAACGGGAAGAATTGAAAAATCGGCGCACCTTTTGAATTTTCAGTCGGTAAGACAAATCGCCCCGGCTGAATATATTGCATACCGGCTTGTTTACATTCCAACAAATAAGCGGTGTAAATTTCGCTTAATTCGGCAAGTTGGTTTTCGTCTGCTTTGGCAAAAAGATCTAAGTTTTTGACTGCTTGTAACCAAGGCTGTGCCAGTTCCATACGTTTTCCTTTATGCACTAATTGCTGAGCTTGCGACCATTGCTTGAAAGATTGTGTGAGTAGCGGTAAGTCTAACAGCCATTCGCCCGGATAATCGAAAATATCCAAGTAGAGCGTACCGGTTTCTTTTAAATGTTTGATTAAACCGTCTTGGCGTTGGTAGCGGATCGCTAAGCGAATTTCGCTGATACCGGTAGTAGAAGGCGCCCATACCGGCGGATCATTTTCCAAACATTGACGGTTTTTATCGTATTCAAAACGAGGAATGGTTAAATCGCCTTGTTCAACTCGTTTCACCGAGAGAATTTGCCCATTGCGTGCTGCACCAAATAAATTGACGTGTGCATGGCTGTCTTTATTGATATGCAATAGCTGATCGACAAAACTGGTAATAAAGGCGGTTTTGCCGCTACGACTTAAACCGGTCACGGCAAGGCGAAGATGATTATCTAAACCGCGTTGCACAAATTTGTGCAGTTTGTTTTGGATTTTGTTAAACATTTCTCGAATACGCTGTAAATTGCTAAAATAAAACAAATTATACAACTAAATAAACGGGATACCTTAATGGAAAATGAAATTGAGCTAAAAATCATGCTAAAAGCGGAGAATGTAGAAACATTGGCGGATTGGTTTACGCAACAGAATGTTTTGTCGCAAGCGACTGATATATTAGGGAACACTTATTTTGATACGCCGGAACAATTTTTTGCCCAGCAAAAAATGGGGTTGCGAGTGCGTAACCATAATCAAAAGTACGAGATGACTTTAAAAACCAAGGGTGAAATTGTCGATGGGTTGCATATTCGCCCCGAATATAACTTACCGTTGGAAAGCTATCAGCCGGATTTCAAGCGGTTAAATTCGCACTTTAATTTGCAAATCCCACAAGCGGAACAGATTGCGCAGCAACTTTCGCCAACTTTTAGTACCGATTTTACTCGCCGTAAATGGCTAATTGGGCTTAATCAATCGCAAATTGAAGTGGCGTTGGATCAAGGTATGATCAAAAACGGTTTTGGCGAAGAAGCAATTTGTGAATTAGAGCTGGAACTTAAAAGCGGCAGCTTAACTGATATATTGGCTTTACTAAAACAAATTCCACGCCAAGACGGTATGTGGTTTAGCAATTTAAGCAAAGCGCAACGAGGCTATTTAGTTGGACAAGCGGTTAAATTTAAGCAACAAATTAGCAAAGCGCTCGAGAGTAGTTCCGGCGAGGTGTTACTGCAACAATTAGCGGATTATATTCGTACCGTTGAACAAGATTTGGAAGTATTAGGCAACTTTAGCCAATTATCAGGTTTGCAGTTGAACAGTTGGACAGAAGCGCAGCAATATTTAACAAGCAAAACCTATTTTGAAGAAAATCTAGCAAAAATCGAACAACGTTTAGCAAAAAACTAAAAAAGAACGCCACGGTACAAGTGGCGTTTTGCTTATTTATTTTACAACTTCAAACGGTTGTGGAGGGAATACTACATCGTTCACTTGAATCGTGAGGCTATATTTCCCAGTCGGGTCAGTCTTTTCAAAGCCCCAACATTTATCTAAGCGTTCGTTATTCGAACTTTTTAATAATGTAGTAATGCGGTGAGTTTGTTGATCAGATGTTGAAACCACATTACCGTCTTCAGACGTTACTTTTAAGGTTGAAGGAGCTTGTAAAACTTCAACCACTTGGTTAGATGCTTTAAACGGCATATTGAATGCAACCCAACAAAGTTGGTGTTTTTTGCTGAGTGAAAGCTGATTGTTTGCCACAGGGCTTGGCACGTTACTGCTCATATCGAAAACTTGCATTCTGAGCATTGGCTGAGTGTTAACCGCCGGTTTAGTTTCTGCATAACTTGAAACGCTCACCGCTGTGAGTGCAAGTGCAAATAATTTTTTCATGAATTGTTCTCCGAAGTATTTTTTTGATGTGCTTCTCTTAGACGATTAGCAATAATTTGAATCGCTTCGCCACTGCCCACGCCTTGTGCCATCAGTTCTTGAATTTGTTCTACAGCAGCTTGTTGCTGTTCATGGGTTAAAGAAAGTAGAGCATTATCCATATAGAATCCTTAATGTCTAATAAAAATGGCTAAATTGCCAATTAAATTGTATAAATAAACGTTGCCATTGCTCATCAAGCGGTGCAAAAACTTCAATTTTTTGCGCTGTTTTTGGGTGTGTAAATTTTAAAAAATGCGAATGTAACATTAATCGGTCGCAACCGGTTTTCTCGGTTAAGGTACGATTTTGGTGTAAGTCACCGTATTTTGTATCGCCCATAATTGGATGAAATAAATGCTTCATATGGCGGCGCAATTGATGTTTACGCCCAGTTTTCGGTAATAATTCAACCAAACTGTAACGTGCGGTTTGATGTTTGCCCGCCGGATAAGGCATTTCGACACTGGCAAGATTTTGGTAAAAAGTGACCGCTTGTTGCGCTTCTTTCGGTTGAGAAAACTTATCGGCAATCTTGTCTAAAATCACTTTTAGCGGATAATCGATCTCGCCTTTATCAAGCAGATAACCTCGTACTATCGCTAAATAACCTTTTTCCATTTGATGCTGTTCAAATTGCTCGCTCATTAGGCGAGCCATTTCACTATTTAATGCAAACAATAACACACCGGAAGTCGGGCGATCTAAGCGATGAATCGGAAAAACGTGTTGACCGATTTGATCACGTAATGTTTGCATCGCAAATTGCGTTTCGTGTTTATCCAGCCATGAGCGGTGGACTAACATTCCAGCCGGTTTGTTGATTGCAATCAGTTCATCATCACGGTATAAAATTTCAAGTTCCATTTAGTCCTTTAATAATAATTCAATCAATAACACCGGCTGATGAATCGCTTTTAAATAGCTTTCGTCTTTTAGGGCTTCTTCCAAGTAAGGCGTAATCGAAAAGTTGCGAGGTAAATCTGCACCGGCGTCTAAAAGTGCGTGCATACGGGGAATAAAAATCCATTGTAACCATTGAGTCGGGCTAAGCGTGCCGAGACAAAACGGTTGATCGTTCGCTAAATCTTCCAAGCTCGGTGCAACCGCATCCCATTGCTTATGAGTGCGTAATGCAATTTCTAAATCGGTTAAATGTTGTCTAACTTTGGTTTTCATATTTAATTGAGTTCGTTAATCCAGTTTGGGTAAATAAGGTTTAAGGTACGTTCCATTGTTTCATAAACGGCTTTTGCGATAAATTCTGTGATCGGTTGATAATTACCTAAATCACCTAACGCCAATGCACGATAATAGTCAGCTCGATTCTCAGCTTTTAAAATCGTCACTTGGAAACCGGCTTTCATTAATTCTAAATTCATCAATAAACGTCCGGTACGTCCATTACCATCAATAAAAGGGTGAATTGCTATAAATTTGTTATGTAGCATCGCAATGCGTTCAATCGGTTTCAATGTATTGAGATTTTCTTGGTTCCAATGCATTAATTCTTCCATTTGCGGATGAACTAAAAAAGGTTGTGGCGGTTGATGTTCTGCACCGTTAATAATAACGGGTACATTACGGTATTGTCCGGCTTCTCGTGCATTATCGGTTTTTTGTAGTAACAAATAGTGGAAATTTTTTATTGTCACTTCTGTCAGCGGTGCATTTTCTTTTACGAGATCGGTTAAGTAACCAATCGCTTCTTGGTGGTTAATAATCTCTAAATGATCTTTAAATGGTTTTCCGTTAGCGGTAATGCCACTTTCAAGTAACACGCGAGTTTCAAATATATCTAATGTATTTCCTTCTATCGCATTGGATTGCTGATTATATTTCAACATTAAATCCGCTTGAATATTTTTCATTATGGCGATATTGAGAGGACGATGCTTATCAAGCAAAGTACGCATTTTATGAAGTTTGGTAATAAGCATAGTGAATTTATTGATAAATAAAAATAAGTGCCGTATTCTAGCATCATCTGTGTTATCCACCAATTCATAATATAAAAGAGAAAATATGCAAAATCAGCCAACTATTCTGCAAAAAATCGTACAAGATAAGGCCGTTTGGGTCGAAAACAAACAAAAAGCATTTCCACTTTCACAATTCCAACAGCAAATTGTTACTGCTGATCGAGATTTTTATGCAGCATTAGCGACAGCTTCTCATCAAGTGCCTGCTTATATTTTGGAATGTAAAAAAGCCTCGCCGTCCAAAGGATTAATTCGTGCCGAGTTTGATTTAGATGCTATTGCGCAAGTCTATAAACATTACGCTTCTGTCATTTCTGTGCTGACCGACGAACAATATTTCCAAGGCGATTTTCGTTATATTGATCAAGTTAAACACCAAACAACGCAACCGATCTTATGCAAAGATTTTATGATTTCGCCGTATCAGGTGTATTTAGCACGCTATTCGAATGCGGATGCAATTTTGCTGATGCTTTCGGTATTAGATGACGAAACTTATCGCAGATTGGCGGACTTAGCACATTCTTTAGGTATGGGCGTTTTAACCGAAACCAGTACTGAGCAAGAATTTGAGCGAGCGCTAGCATTGGGCGCAAAAGTGATTGGCGTGAATAACCGTGATTTGCATACGCTGACGGTGGATATGAATCGCATTGTGCGTTTAGTGGAAAAATATCAGGATCAAATTCCGGCAGATGTCCGTTTGATTTCAGAATCAGGTATTTATGATCATACGCAAGTGAAAGCAATCAAACCGTTTGCGCACGCATTTTTAATCGGCAGTAGCTTGATGGGCAGTAACGATCTGAATAATGCAGTACGTTCAGTGATTTTCGGCGAAAATAAAGT
Source organism: Actinobacillus suis ATCC 33415 (assembly GCF_000739435.1). Taxonomy (NCBI): domain Bacteria; kingdom Pseudomonadati; phylum Pseudomonadota; class Gammaproteobacteria; order Pasteurellales; family Pasteurellaceae; genus Actinobacillus; species Actinobacillus suis. Next base: position 1,114,401 of record NZ_CP009159.1, on the reverse strand, counting down.
ATGCGGATTAACTCGCCCACAAGATGTAAAAGCAGTGTATGAAAATGGTTTTTTATATGGCGGATTGATTTTTGCTGAAAATTCGCCTCGTCAGTTATCGTTACGTCAAGCGCAGGAATTAGTGGTGAATGCACCGTTACGTTATGTCGGCGTATTCCAAAATCAAGCGGTCGAATTTGTCGAAAAAATAGCAAAACAGCTTGAGTTATATGCGGTGCAATTACACGGCACGGAAGATGAGGCCTACATTGCCGAGCTTTCAGCAAAATTAGCCGGAAAAACGCAAATCTGGCAGGCAATTTCGGTAGATGTTCAAGCGGAAACAGTTGAGTATCACGATAATCCGTTAGTGGCACGTTATATTCTTGATAGCAAAAACGGTACGCAGCAAGGGGGGACTGGCAAAGTATTTAATTGGCAGCGCATTCCAAATGAATTAAAACAAAAAGCAATACTTGCCGGTGGGATTTCGGTTGAAAATATTGAGCAGGCACTCGCGCAAGGTTGTTTAGGTGTCGATCTCAATTCCGGTGTAGAGCAGCATAAAGGCGTAAAAGATTTAGCAAAAATCACCGCTTGTGCAGAGAAAATTCTCAAAGTCTAAGAAGTGTGATAGACTTTGATCAATAATATTTAACAAAGAGAGGACAAAATGGGTACTTTAGGTTATTCAATGATGACTGTTGTAGCGGCATTAGGTATGATCGTAGTTTTCGCTTACAATATCTTCTAATCTGTTACTGCGGAAAAGCACGGAAAGCACAGAATGTTATCAGTAACTTCCGTGCTTTCCGTGTATTCTGTGGTAAATGTTATGAACAAACTCAGTTTTGCATCTCTTTCTTTCAATTCAAATAATACCCCCGTTTCCGAACAATTCGACGATATTTACTTTTCTACCCAAGATGGTCTTGAAGAAAGCTATTATGTTTTCCAAGATGGCAATCAACTTTGGCAAAAATGGCAAGCACATAGTGCCGAATCTTTTGTGATTGCCGAAACCGGCTTTGGTACCGGACTGAATTTTTTGGCGGTTGCTGATAAGTTCCAGCAATTTTTAAGTGAGTTCCCGAATAGTAAACTTAAGCGTTTATATTTTATTTCGTTTGAAAAATTTCCCCTCACTTCTGAGCAATTAGCGACCGTTCATAAAAATTACCCGCAATTTGTAAAACTTTCACAGAAAATGACCGCTTGTTGGCAACCTCGCCAAACAGGTTGTCAGCGTTATCATTTCGAGCAAATCTATCTTGATGTGTGGTTTGGCGATATGTTGGATAACTTACCGCAATTAGGCGATTTATATAGCAATCGAATTGATGCGTGGTTTTTAGATGGTTTTTCACCGGATAAAAATCCGGAAATGTGGAATGAAACGTTATATCGCCAAATGTTCCGTTTAACGAAAAATGGCGGCAGTTTTGCCACTTTTACCGCTGCAAGTGCGGTGAGAAAAGGCTTACAAGCGGTCGGATTTGAGGTAAAAAAACGCAAAGGCTTCGGCAAAAAACGAGAAATGCTGTGGGGTGAAAAACCGCAACAAAGCGAAACGGCACCGGTAAATTATCCGTATTTTTATAACGAGCCACAAACAGAAGCAAATGATATTGCGATTGTCGGTGGTGGTGTAGCCAGCTTGTTTGTCGCGTTATCACTACTTGAAAAAGGCAAAAAAGTCACGCTTTATTGCAAAGACAATGCGTTGGCACAAAATGCCTCCGGCAATTTGCAAGGCGCGATTTATCCGCAACTGAGTGACGATGACGAGCGTAATATCCGTTTTTATGTGCATTGCTTTGATTATGCGTTGCAACGTTTGGCACAAATTGAACCGCTTGTTGATTTCGAGCATGCTTTAACCGGTGTAGCGTTATATGCCTATAACGATAAAACGGCGAAGAAATTGGAAAAAATGGCTCAGCAAACCAATGATGACAGTTTGTTTAAGCTATGTAATGCGGCTGAGTTAAGCGAAAAAATCGGGCTGAAAGTGCCGAACGGCGGTGCATTTATGCCGCAAAGCGGTTGGCTATCGCCGATACAATTTGTACAAGGTACGTTTGCTTATTTACAAACGAAAGGATTACAGATTGTGCTAAATCACGAAGTGAAAGAGCCTCAATTTAGTGAAGGGAAGTGGCATTGGCAGCACAATGGTGAAACGTTCAGTCATCAGATTCTAGTGTTGGCAAATGGGCATACACTCACGCAATTCCAGCAAGCACAGGGGATTCCACTGTATCCGGTGCGTGGGCAAGTGAGCCAGATTCCGACCACACCGGTCTTACAGCAGCTAAAATGTGTGGTGTGTTATGACGGTTATTTGACACCGGTTTCCAAAGCGAATACTCATTGTATCGGTGCGAGCCATGTGCGTGATAATGCCGAAACAGATTTCTCTTTGGAAGAACATCACGAGAATGTAGCAAAACTTCAGCAAAATTTGACCGCTTGTGATTGGACGGGCAATATCGATCTTTCGCAAAATTTAGCTAAACAAGGGGTGAGAGCTGCACTGCGAGATCGTGTGCCGATGGTTGGGCAAATGCCGAATTTTAACGCTCAAAAAGTACAATATCAGAATTTGTATAATCAGCTACGCCGTAAACAAGCGGTTGAAAATGCGGAAAATTTTGCAAATTTATATATGGTAAACGGTTTAGCTTCTCGAGGCTTAACCACCGCACCGTTATTGGGCGAACTGTTGGCGAGCCTGATTTGTCATGAACCGCTACCAATCAGCGAAGATATTTGGCATGTACTCAGCCCAAATCGTACTTGGATGCGAAAATTGTTGAAAGGCTCAAAAGTAGAATAGCTAAAAAAAACAAAACCTCGAATAATGATATTCGAGGTTTTTTTAATTCATTATCCTAGTTATTTTCTTGTTAGTCCTTAGCTCCCCAGCCTACTAATAAGAAATAACTCAACTGAGCGGTTGAACCGCTCAGTTCTTCAAATCATAAGTGGTTAATCACTTGTTGTCAAATACAATGCTTAATCGCAAGGTAAAATTTTAATTGCTAAACCACCGGTTGAAGTTTCACGGTATTTAGCATTCATATCTTTACCGGTTTCGTACATTGTTTCGATCACTTTATCTAAAGTCACGCGAGGTTGTGAGGTTAAGCGTAAAGCCATACGGCTTGCATTGATCGCCTTAACCGAAGCAATCGCATTACGTTCGATACAAGGCACTTGTACTTGTCCGCCCACAGGGTCGCAGGTTAAACCGAGGTTATGTTCCATTGCAATTTCAGCGGCGATACAAACTTGATCCGGACTTCCGCCCATAATTTCGGTTAAACCGGCAGCTGCCATCGAACAAGCTACGCCGACTTCGCCCTGACAGCCTACTTCCGCACCGGAAATAGACGCATTCATTTTGTACAGTGTACCGACAACGCTACAAGCTAGTAAATAACGCTCAATCGTTTCTTGATTAAGCGGTGCGATAAATTGCTGATAGTAAGCCAATACTGCCGGTACAATACCGCAAGCACCATTAGTCGGTGCAGTGACAACACGTCCGCCTGCTGCATTTTCTTCATTCACCGCAAGCGCAAACATATTTACCCAGTCGATAATTTGCATCGGATCGGTATTAAATTTGCCGGTTGCTTCTAATGTTCTACGTAAAGACGGTGCGCGGCGTACTACTTTTAATGGACCCGGTAATAAACCTTCTGTATGTAAACCGTGTTGGATACAGTCTTCCATTGTTTTCCAAATTTTTGCCAGATAATCAGAGATTTCTTGTTTCGGACGCAGAGCCGTTTCGTTTTTCCATACTAAACTGGAAAGCGGTAACCCTTGTTCTTTACAGTGCTTGAGTAAATCTTCCGCATTTTTATAAGGGAATGGCACGGATACGGTATCGTCGGCTTGGCTGTCAAAGTTTTCATCATCAACAATAAAACCGCCACCGATAGAATAGAACGTTTTTTCGAATAATAACGTTTCACCTTCGAAGGCTTTTAAAATCATCCCGTTTTCATGACGAGGTAAGAAATCGTAATGAAAAGGCATATCTTTATAGAAATCGAATGTGATGGTTTTTGCCATTTCAGGTACAGCTTCAGCAACAACTAATTTGCTTTCTTGCTTCACTTGTTCGATAACACTGTCAATTCGTTCAATATCCACATTATCGGGTAAATAACCCATTAAGCCCATAACTACCGCAATATCGGTGCTATGGCCTCGACCAGTTAGGGCTAGAGAACCATAAATATCAGCTTGCAAGCGGTCGGTTTTTGCCAAAAGTTTGCGAGCCAGCAATTCATCAATAAATTGTTTAGCCGCTTTCATTGGACCTACAGTATGGGAACTTGAAGGGCCGATACCCACTTTAAAAATATCAAATACACTAATCATAAAATCACAACACAATGTTAAAAAGAGGGAGGCAACAAACGCATAGAACAAATCTGGTTTGTTGCCTTAAAATTCGAAGGGCGAATTATACAGAGATTATAGTAATCCGTACACTATTGCTGAAATAGCGATTGTACCCATTACCGCAATAAAAATATTGCTGATGCTACCTTTATATTTAGCTAATGCCGGTACGGTATAAATAGCATACACAGGCATAATAAATAGAATCATTGCAATAATCGGACCGCCTAAGCTTTCAATGAAACCAAGGATACTTGGGTTGATGGTTGCTACAATCCATAATGTAATAAAGAAAACAACTGCAGTGATTTTTTTGAATTTTGCTGATTCAATCGGTTTATCACGTAACTGGTTTACTAAACCTTCTAAACCTTCACGCGCACCTAAATAGTGACCGAAGAAAGAGCTACCGATCGCTAAGAATGCTACGAAAGGTCCGAAGTAAGAAATAATCGGGTTATCGAATTTATTCGCTAAGTAAGACAAAATTGAAATATTTTGTGCTTTCGCTTGTGCTAATTCTTCAGGTGTTAGCGTTAATACACAACTGAATACGAAGAACATTACGAATAACACTAAGATCATTGCTGTTGAACGTAATACTTTACTTGATTCAACTTCAGTTTTTTGCGGATCTTGATAATGTTTTTGTTGTGAAAGCGCAAATGATGAAATTGCCGGTGAATGGTTAAAAGCAAATACTAATACCGGAATCGTTAACCATAAGGTAGTTAAGAAATCACCTGTGCTTGGCATTTGTTGTAATGCCGCACCATTCCATTCTGGAATCAGGTAAATAGATAAACCGAATAGAATTAGTACTAATGGGTAAACTAAGTAAGTGGTGATTTTTAACATCGCTTGTTCGCTAAGCAACATCACGCCAATCATTACCGCAATTAATACGCCGGATAGAAGAGCTCGAGGCGGTACAGCCATATGCAATTGGTTTTCAATAAATGAACCAACCGTATTGGTGATACCTACGCCATAAATTAATAGGATCGGGAAGATGGCAAAGAAATAGAGTAAAGTAATAAATTTGCCTGCATTTTCACCGAAATGTTCACGTACTACGTTGGTAATATCACTACCCGGTTTACTTGAAGAAAGTACAAAACGAGCAAGCCCTCGGTGTGCGAGGTAAGTCATTGGTCCAACTAATAAGGTCATGATAATTAATGGGTAAAAACCACTCATACCAGCGTTGATCGGTAAAAATAAAACACCCGCACCAACAGCCGTACCAAAGAGATTGAGTACCCAAGTGAGGGAAAAACGATTAGATGGCGTAGCCATAAAACTCTCCTATTTAATTTGCAGAATTATAAAAATTTTGTTGGATCATAATCTTCTGGTTATAAGAAACAAGTAAAAAATGTCAATTTTGTGATCTGGCTAAAACTTTATTTTTAGATAGAGAGTTATGTGATTATTTTTTATTTATTTAGTGAATAATTCTGAATCATGTTTATTGTATGGTGTTTGATATTATTTTGAACTTGTGCTTAAAAAATGATAAAAACAATAAATTTACAAATCTGTAAAAGATATAGCGGTTTGGTTATAAGAATGTGGATTTTGTTATTTCAAATTCATCTAAAAATATTCTATGTTCGCGAAATGAGTTTGAATAAGGACTTTTTTATGCGTTTTTCTAAGATTTTTTTAGCCCTACCTTTTATTAGCTTTTCATCATTGCTTGCAGCTGCGCCAGCAACTACGTTGGTGAATTGTGTTGCAACCGCACCCCAAAAATTAAGCCCTGCAATTACTAATGATGCCAATGACTTTAACGCCAGCTCACAGCAGATTTATGATCGTTTATTAGCATTTAAAGCCGGCAAAATTGAGGTCGAGCCAAGTTTGGCGGAAAAGTGGGACGTGAGTGAAGACGGTTTAACCTATATTTTCCATCTACGTAAAGACGTATCGTTTCACAGCAACAAGTTATTTACCCCAAGTCGCAATCTAAATGCGGATGATGTGGTGTTTTCGTTTCAGCGTCAGGCGGATAAAAGTCACCCTTACTACAATGTTTCCGGTGGCACTTATTTCTATTATCAATGGATGAATCTGCCGAAAATTTTAAAATCGGTTGAGAAAGTGGATGAACATACGGTGAAAATGACGCTAAATCAGCCGAATAGTCCGTTTCTTACAACAGTGGCAATGGATTTCTTATCGATTTATTCAAAAGAATATGCGGATAAATTATTAGCGGAAGGCAAGCCGGAATTATTGGATCAACAGCCGATCGGTACAGGGCCGTTTGAATTTCAGGTTTATCAAACTGACCAGGCGGTACGTTATAAAGCTAATCCGAATTATTGGCAGGGTAAAGCAAAATTTGAGCGGCTCATTTTTGCGATTACCTCCGATGCTGGTACACGCTATGCCAAATTGAAAGCCGGTGAGTGTGATGTAATTGATTTCCCGAATATTGCTGATATTGCACAAATGAAACAAGATCCGAAAGTGACGTTATTTGAGCGTGAAGGGTTAAATTTAGCTTATCTTGGACTCAATACCAAAAAAGCGGCATTAGATAATGTGAAGGTGCGCCAAGCACTACAACACGCTACCGATAAAAAAGCGATTGTTGATGCGGTGTTCCAAGGAGGCGGTACGGTGGCGACTAATCCGTTCCCAAATTCGGTACTTGGTTATAATGAAAACTTAGCTCAGTATGAATTTGATTTGGCAAAAGCCAAAAAATTGTTAGCTGAGGCAGGTTATCCGAACGGTTTTGAAACCGAAATCTGGGTACAGCCGGTGGTGCGCCCGTCAAATCCGAATCCAAGACGTACCGCAGAAATTATTCAAGCGGATTGGGCGAAAATTGGGGTAAAAGCGAAATTAGTCAGCCACGAATGGGCGGATTTTAATAAACGAACCCGTGAAGGCGAATTTTCAGCCGGTACTTACGGCTGGACAAGCCGTAACGGCGATCCGGACAACTTCCTGTTTCCGCTATTAAGCAAAGAAAATATTCCAGGCACTAATTATTCCCGTTGGACGGATAACGAATTTGAAGGCTTATTACAAAAAGCGGTACAAACGCAAAATGCCACTGAACGTCAGCAGTTATATCAACAAGCGGTCGAAATTTTCCAAAAAAATACACCGATAATTCCGATTGCTCATGCAATTAACTATGTGCCGGTTAGCAAGCGTGTGCAAGGTTTTGTACAAAGTCCGTTTGGTTACACTTCGTTTTATTCCGTCACATTAGCGGAATAATCAAGGGATGATTTGCAAATTTTTATGCAAATTTGACCGCTTGTTAGGTTACGACAGATTAAACGCGATATGAATATTATTCATAATCATCTCAAAATTTTTTCAGATGATTAAAAAATAAAATTTGTTAGAATTTAGTAAAGTTTATATTTTAATGATTACAAGGAAACACAATGTCTCAATTATTCCCTACTGCAACGCAACGTACTTCTGCGCCTTACCGTTTTGATATTGTCGGTAGTTTTTTACGTACGGATCCGATTAAACAAGCTCGTCAGCAATGTTCATGCGGCGATATTTCCTGTGCGGATTTAACTCAAGTAGAAGATGCGGAAATTGCAAAATTAGTTGAACATCAAAAAGCAGTAGGCTTACATGCGGTAACTGATGGCGAATTTCGCCGTACGTTCTGGCATATGGATTTCTTAGCCGCATTAGACGGTATTCAGGAAGTGGACGCAGAGAAGTTTTCGGTACAATTTAAACACCACAGCGTACGTCCGAAAACCATTAAGATTGTCGATAAAGTGGATTTTTCGGAATCACATCCGTTTGTAGAACATTTCCGTTCGTTACAAAAAATTGCCGGTGAAACGGAAGTGAAATTCACCATTCCTTCGCCGTCAATGTTACATTTAATTACTAATGTACGTGCGGAAGATTATCAGCCGATTGCACGTTATGAAAATAACAACCAGCTATTATTAGACGATATTGCCGATGCGTATATCAAAGCGATGAACGTGTTCTATAAATTAGGCTGTCGCAATTTACAATTAGATGATACCAGCTGGGGCGAATTTTGTGCCGAGGACAAACGTGCCGCTTATAAAGCACGCGGTTTAGATTTAGACCAAATTGCCAAAGATTACGTCTATATGATTAATAAAATCGTGGATGCGAAACCGGCGGACGATATTGCCATTACAATGCATATTTGCCGTGGTAACTTCCGTTCAACCTGGTTCTCGGCAGGCGGTTATGAGCCGGTGGCGGAAACTTTATTCGGCACCTGCCGTATTGACGGTTTCTTCTTAGAGTACGATTCTGATCGTTCGGGTGATTTCAAACCGTTACGTTTTATCAAAGATCAGCAAGTGGTTTTAGGTTTAATTACTTCAAAAGACGGTCAATTAGAAAATCGTGATGAAGTGATTGCTCGTATTCAAGAAGCGGCACAGTATGTGGACATCAACCAGCTTTGTTTAAGTCCGCAATGTGGCTTTGCATCAACTGAAGAAGGTAATATTCTGACGGAAGAACAACAATGGGCAAAACTGAACTTTATTCGTGAAATCAGCGAAGAAGTTTGGGGTAAATAATCGCTAAACGGATGATCAAAAGGGCAAGATTGTTATCTTGCCTTTTTGTTTTACTACTCATCAACTAAGTAATGTGCGCCTAAACTGTGCGGTTCGTTTAGCATCTGCGAAACGACAAGCTGTGCGGTTTTTAGTGCATAAAAGATTTCGATGCCTTGTTGCTGATGATGAGCAAGCGGATTAAAACGTTTTTCGAGCTGTTGCAGTTCGTTCAACAGTAAGGTTAAGTTGGCTTTGGTGCGATACACATTAGCAAAACGAGCCATTTGTTCACGAATTTGTTTGAGTACTGTACTCGCAAGCAGCGCATTATCTCCCGCTGGATTGTTTAACTGATTAAGCACTTTTTCAGCCTGTAAACGATAAGTTTCAGTATTTGCAAGCGGTTGAATTTTGGTAATTTTTTGCAAATTTTTGACCGCTTGTGCCACTGCCCGTGTGGCGAAAACCAAGCCACCACCGACCGAATTGCCACCTAAGCGGTTTGCTCCCTCAATGCAATGAGCGATTTCACCAATCGCACATAATCCGGCGACACAAGATTCGCCATGCTCATTAATCTCAATTCCGCCGTTACAACTGTGGGCAAAAGGTGCGATAGCAATTTTATCTTTAACCAAATCTATCCCGACTTCTTGGCGTAACCAATTAAGATAAACCGTATAAAACTCTTGCTTATCTTGATAAAGCTCTGGGCTGTAGTGTAGGTAAATGCCTTTTTGCTGCGGGTTAGCCAATAAATGTTTCATCATCACCAAATCAAATTCGACACAAGTGAAATCTACACTAAACGGCGCATAATGGCTACGGGCTAACATCATCTGTTGAAATTGTGTTTCGGTTAAATGCGGAAACAGATCTTGCCCGTTTTCATCAGTAATTTTAGTGACGTATTTCAGCGTATGTTCGCCAAATAGCACTTTATATTTCGGTTCGACAAAAGAAGGAATAAATTGAATAAAGGCAAGATTGGTCAATTTTGCACCGGCTTGTTGAGCAATGAAATGCGTTGAGCCGATAATATCCGCCGGATAAAGATTGTCTTTATACAAGCCGGCAATACCGCCGCTGGCTAAAATGATTTGGCTGGTTTTGCAAAAAATATAGCAAATTTGACCGCTTGTGTTCAGGCTAAATACTGCTCCTTGCACTTGATTTTGTTCGGTAACAATATGCAGTAAGGTCGCTTGTTCATAAACATTAGTGGATTGGCTATCAAGAATTTGTTTTGCCCGTTGAGCGGCTTCTCGCCAATTATTGATCAGATAAATAGGGCGTGAATACTCAGCGAAACAGGCTGGGCGATTGTCGTTGCGTAGCCAAGGCTTAAAGCCGATTTGTTCGAGTAATTCAATCACTTGGGGCGAATCTTTGATATAGGCTTTGACTACTTTCGGATTGGCTCTACCTTTGCCGACACGTTCAATATCTTGTTGGAATTTTTCCGAGTCATTTTCACCGGTCACTTGAATACCTAATGTGGCTTTTAACGGAAAGAAACTTGCGCCTGAACCAATGGGTGCTTTGCTGATTAACGTGGTTTTTAACCCAAGTCGTTCCGCTTCAACCGCAGCAGCAAGCCCAGCAATACCGGAGCCAACGATAAGTAAGTCGCTATAAATCGTTTGAGTAATTTGAATTGATTGCATAATGGATATAGATAAAAGGGCAGGATAAACCTGCCCTGAATATGAGATAAATTACAATAATGACGGTGCAGCATTAATCAGCGTACGAGTGTATGCCTCTTTCGGTGAATTGAATACTTCGCTTGAACTACCGGTTTCCACCACTTTACCGCCGTTCATCACGACAATGCGATCCGAAACTTGATGTACGGTTTGTAAATCGTGTGAGATAAACACCATCGCAAGATTCAGCTCTTTTTTAAGATCAGCAAGTAAATTTAATACTTGCGCCCGTACCGATACGTCAAGTGCAGAAGTTGGTTCATCGGCAACAATCAGTTTCGGATTGAGTGCTAATGCTCTGGCGATAGCTACCCGTTGTTTTTGACCACCGGATAAACGGGTCGGCTCAACTAAAGCGGCGGAACGAGGCAAACCAACTCGAGAGAGTAATTCATACACTCGTTTTTCTCGTTCGTGCGGTTGCAATACGTTATGAATATCCATTGGATCTTTTAAAATATCCAATACACGCATACGAGGATTGAGAGCTGTTGCCGGATCTTGGAAAATTACCGAAACTTGACGACCGAACTGTTTACGAGCCTCGGTGCTACCGTATTTCATTTGTAAGCCGTTAAATTTGACCGTGCCGGAAGTCGGTTTTTGCAAACCGATCATAATACTGGCTAAAGTTGATTTACCGCAGCCGGATTGACCGACTAACCCGACCGTTTCCCCTGCATAGATCGATAAACTGACATTATCTACCGCTGTGAATTTTTTCGGATTAAACAACGTTCCGTCTCGAGAAGCAAATTGCATCACAATATCGGATAACTCAAGAATCGGTTGTTCTTTTAACACTTTCATACTCATGATTTATCCCTCCATGCGTTTTTCTTGTGTTGCTAAATGTGATGCCCAAAAATGTTGCGGGTGATCATCGGTGGCAACCAGTTGTAAATGTTGCTCCGGATCCGCTTCCGGACGTAATGAACGGCTGGCGAAGCGGTCACCTTTCGCAAAGTCGAATGGTGACGGTACGCTACCCGGAATTTGATATAAGCGTTCGGCACGTAATTCGGTTGAGAGAACCGAACCGAGTAAACCACGCGTATATTCGTGGGTCGGATTTGCTAAGAGCGGTGTCGTCGGTGCCGCTTCAACTACTTGGCCGGCATACATGACCGTGATGTGGTGTGCCATTTGTGCAACGAGTGCGAGATCGTGACTGACGAACACCATCGCAAAACCGAGTTTTTCACGTAATTCATTTAAGAGTTTGATCACTTCGGCTTGCACTACAACATCGAGCGCAGTTGTCGGTTCATCGGCGATTAATAATTTAGGCTCACGAGCGAGTGCCATTGCAATCAATACACGTTGGCGCTGTCCGCCTGAAAGCTCGTGCGGATAACGGTTAAGCGTTTTTTCCGGATCGAGTTTTACCCATTGTAATAAGGTTTCTGCGCTTTGTTTTCCACCTCGGCTAATCAGCTGTGTCATTTGGTCTTTGATTCGCATAGACGGGTTAAGCGCACTTAACGCATCTTGGTAAATCATTGAAATTTCATGACCTCTCAACGCATTGAGCTGTTCCGATTTAAGTAAATCGTGTTGTTTACCACTACGATCGGTAAATAAGATTTCACCGGTGATTTTAGCCGTTTTCGGTAATAAGCCCATGATAGAGAAGGCGGTAATTGATTTACCACAACCGGATTCACCGACTAAGCCCATTGTTTCGCCTTCATGTACGGTAAAGCTGATGTTATCAACCAGCGGAATTTCACCGTAACGATTCGGGAAGCGAATTGATAAATTTTTCACTTGTAAAATCGGTTTCGCATTCGGATTTAATTGCATGCGATCGGTGCGAGTTGTTTCTTTCTCGTGTAATTTCAGCAAATAGCGTTTTAAAGCGAGTGTTTCCGCCATCGCTTCTTGTACATCGGTAGAAAGCGGTTTTGCCACATCCTCTTTGGTTTTCGGCGATGTTTTGAGTTTCGGATTGACTAACGCATCGGTTAAACCTTCCGCCAAGATATTTAATGCTAATACGGTAAGTAGAATCATGATTCCCGCAAAAGTTGTCGCCCACCAGAAACCGCTTAGGACAAGGTTACGTCCTTCCGATAAGATATTGCCCCAAGACGGGAACGGCGGTTGTACGCCGGCACCTAAGAATGAAAGTGACGCTTCAAATACGATCGCATCCGCCACCATTACCGTGGCAAACACTAACACTGGCGCAGCAGTGTTGCGTACAACGTGTTTTACTAAAATATAAGTACGACTGCCGCCTAACACGCGTTCGGCACGCACGTAATCTTCTTCCCATTGGGACACGACATTCGCACGTACCACCCTTGCAAGTTGAGGTGTATAAACGACCGCTATCGTAATGATAATTACCGGAACGGAGTTACCAAAAGTCGCAAGTAATACTGCGGCAAGAGCAATGCCCGGAAACGCCATCAAAATATCCATTAACCGCATGATCACTTCGTTACCAAATTTGTCTGCGGTTGCAGCGGTTGCACCTATAATGCCACCAAATAAGATGGCGACACCTACCGCACCTAAACCAATAAAGAGTGAAGTTCTTGCCCCCCATACCATACGAGAGAAAATATCACGCCCTAAACGATCGGTACCGAATAGATAGTCATCGCTTGGTGATTGTACCGGTCGAAGAGTTTGTAAGGGATCATACGGGGCGACAATCGGGGCTAAAATTGCAATGCAAGCTACAAATAAAATGAAAATCAATGCAATTTTTGAACTGGTTGATAATGCTCTAAATCTAGCGCCACCGTTAGCTAGTCGAGCGGCTAATCCTTGACGAAACATTATAGACTCCGAATTTTTGGATTGATGAGCAAATAGAGAATATCAACAATGATATTAACTAATACGAAGGTAAAGGCGATAGTAAGCACCACACCTTGCACTAAGTGTAAGTCGTGGTTCACGATACCGTTAAAGATAAGTTTACCCATACCCGGAAGATCGAAGATTTGTTCAATCACTACCGCACCACCGAGTAAATAGCCGACCCGTAAACCAAGTACAGTCACCGGAGTGATTAATGCGTTGCGTAAGACATTATGACGAATTACGGTCGAGTAAGGTACGCCGTTACCAATGGCGGTACGTACATAATCTTTATCCATTTCTTCCACCATGGTGGTACGCACGACACGAATTAATGAGGCACAAACCGGCACGGCAAGCGCAAGTGACGGTAAAATTATTGAACGAAAATATTCATTCGGATCTTCGTTAAACGGTACAAAACCACCGGACGGTAACCAATCCAGTTTTAAAGAAAAGTATTGAATCAATAAGATACCAAGCCAGAAAGACGGTGTGGCAACCGCAGCAACCGAAACTAGGCGAATTACTTGGTCTATCCAACGATCACGATAAAGTGCGGCAAGAATACCTAAAGAAAAAGAGACGATTGCTGCTAAAAATACCCCGATAAAAGTGAGCTGTAGCGTGAGCGGAAATGCTTTGGCAATCATATCAATAATCGGCTGTTCCGGTGGTGTAGTCATACCGAAATCCAGCACTAACAAATTCCCGAGAAAACGGAAATATTGAACAATCACCGGATCATTTAAACCGTGTTGTTCTCGATAGATCTCTTTGGCTGCTTCGGTTGCACTTTCACCTAAGGCAACTGTGGCAGGATCGCCGGGGGTGAATTGTAAGACTAAAAAAACTAAGGCGGTAACACCTAAAATCATGATAGGCAATGCCATTAAACGGCGCAGTAAAAGGCGAAGTACAATTTCCATTTTATTCTCCGTTTTTATTAGAAAGGGTACAAGCGGTTAAATTTAAGCATTTTTTTACCAATGGCTTAAATCTAAGAGGAAGGCGGCAACATCCGTTGCCGCAATAAGTCAGTGTTATTTACGTTCTACGCCAAGGAATGATAAGCCTGTGGTCGGTAACGGTTGGAAACCGGTGAGAGATTTATCGCTCCATGCGGTCGGTAATTTACGGTGTACAATCGGGTAAAGCGGCACTTGTTGTGCAATAATATTGATTGCTTTTTCCCATGCAGCTTTTGCATCAAGTGACGTTTTGGCACGGACGGCATCATCAAGTAATTTTTGCACTTCGGTATATTCCGGCGTATTCGCCCAACGGAAACGGCGTTTCGGCCAAACATCACCACGGTACCACCAACTGAGTAATAAATCTAAGTCGTTACCGAACACAGACGGATCGCCCGGTGCGATAACTACTTCAAATGCACCTTTATCCACATGAGCACCATAAAGCGCACCGGATTGTAGGTGTTTCAGGCTGACTTTTACCCCTTTTAACGCATTCCAAGACTCAAGAATAAGTGGCGCGCATTCTTTCACCCAAGCGTGGTCGGTTGCCAGTAATTCGAAGGTTAATGAGGTTATACCGGCTTCTGCTAGAAGCGCTTCAGCTTTTGCTTTATCAAAATCATATTGGCTAGCGGCTTTTACATAATCAGGATGAGTGTCTTGTACGTAAGAGCTTGCCGCTTTGGCATTGCCTAAGAATACAATATCGATTAATTTTTGCGTATCTAAACCATAATGTAACGCTTGGCGTACTTTCGGATTATCAAATGGTGCTTTTTCACAGTTAAACATTAAGAACAGTAATCCGAATGATTGCACCGATTCCACTTTTCCTTTACGTTTTAGGCGTTCCGCATCGAGATACGGTACGGATTCAATCGCTTGTACACGTCCGGATTCTTGTGCGGTCACACGAGCTGCATCGTCTGATAATAAGAACCACGTCATTTTATCTACTTTAGCCGGATAAATACCGTTATAAGCGGTATTGGCCTCAAAGACAATGCGGTCGTCTTTGGTTGCAGAAACAAATTTATAAGGACCGGAACCGACAGGTTTGGCATCAAATGCAGATTGACCTGCTTCTACAATATGCTTCGGTACGATTTTGACAATGGTTAAACGTTCTTTAAATAAAGCAAACGGATATTTTAATTTGAATTCAACCACTTTATCGTCAAGCGCTTTTACCGAAGCGATAAACGGAATAAATTGGGCGAATAATGAGGCTTTGGCCGGATCTAATACACGTTCGAAAGAGTAAACCACATCTTCGGTGGTGACCGGTTTACCATCGTGGAAAGTCGCGCCTTCACGTAAAGCAATGTGATAAGTTACCTCATCTTTCTGTTCAGGTTCTTTTGCCGCTAAAGCTAAATAAGGCTGGCGAGTTGCCGGATGTAAATCCACTAAGCCTTCGAAAATATGTAAGTTAGCCGCTAATGATGATGCACCACTTGATGTGAGAGGATCGAATCCGGTAGAAATTGGATAAGCGATTCCCGCTTCAATACTTTTACCTGTAGCAGCAAAAGCGCTATTTGAAAAAGTGCCTAATGTACCGGAAAACGCAAAACCGGCTCCAACTCCAGCCATGAGTTTCATAAAATGGCGGCGAGATTCACTATAATCAAAATGAGAAGCCATAAAACACCTCGTTAGTAATAGGATAATTAAATTGTTCGGTAAAACTTTTCGCCGAACGATCACGGAAATTCTTTTTTACAAATTTTTGTGAAGTGAATTTGTCAAATTTACTTGTAAAAATGGATTGAATTAATCATAACAGTTTAGTTCCGACGGTAAAGGTAAGAATATTAGATTTGTGATCTCTCTCACAGAAAACTTTGCTTTTCAGCGTGAAGAGTTTTCGTTATCATCATTTTTATTTAATGATAGTAGTTAGAACGTGAATTTAACCCTTCCTCCCTTAAGCCTTTATATCCATATTCCGTGGTGCGTACAAAAATGTCCGTATTGCGATTTCAATTCACATGCGCAAAAAGGTGTGATTCCGGAAGCGGAATATATTCAACATTTACTTACAGATTTATCGCAAGATTTGACCGCTTATCAGGCTGCAATCGGCAATCGCAAAATTCATTCGATTTTTATTGGCGGCGGCACACCAAGTCTGTTTTCGGCAGAGGGGATTGCTTATCTGTTGGCAGAAGTCGAAAAGCGTATTCCGTTTGAAGAGAATATCGAAATTACCCTAGAGGCGAATCCTGGTACGGCGGAAGCGGAACGTTTTCTTGGCTATGCACAGGGCGGTGTGACACGTATTTCAATGGGGATCCAAAGTTTCGAACCGGAAAAACTGCTCAAACTTGGGCGAATCCATGATTCGAATGAGGCGAAACAAGCGGTCATTTTTGCGCAAAATTCTGCAAAATCCGGTTTGCAAAGTTTTAATATCGACTTAATGCACGGCTTACCGAATCAATCGGTGGCACAAGCACTGGACGATTTACGACAGGGGATTGCGCTCGCACCACCACATTTATCGTGGTATCAATTAACCATTGAGCCGAACACAATGTTTTATTATCGCCAACCGACTTTACCGGACGATGACGAATTATGGGATATTTTCGAGCAAGGTCATCAGCTTCTTACATCAGCAGGTTATGAGCAATATGAAACCTCAGCGTATGCGAAAAAAGGTTATCAATGCCGTCATAATCTTAATTATTGGCGCTTTGGTGACTATTTGGCAATTGGTTGTGGTGCGCACGGTAAGATTAGTTATCCGACCGGCGAAATTTACCGCTTCAGCAAAACTAAACACCCGAAAGGCTATATGCGAGGTGAGTATCGTTACAGCCAAGATTTGATTGAGCTTGCTGATCGTCCGTTTGAATTTTTTATGAATCGTTTCCGCTTATTGGAAGCGACTCCGAAACAAGAATTTGAACTGTACACCGGTCTTGATCGTGAAATCGTTAGACCGACCATGGATTGGGCATTAAGCAAAAATTACATCACGGAAACCGAAAAGCATTGGCGGATCACTCAGCACGGTAAGCTATTTTTAAATGAATTATTGGAAGGTTTTTTAGAATAGCTTTTGCAAAAAAATTCAAAGATTTAACCGCTTGTAGTAGAATACAAGCGGTCTTTTTTTAGGAATTTTTTGCAATGAGTACACTTAAAGCAGGCGATAAAGCGCCTCAATTTACTTTGTTAGATCAGCACGAACAACCGGTTTCACTTAGCCAATTTGCCGGCAAAAAAGTGCTGGTTTATTTTTATCCGAAAGCCTTAACCCCGGGCTGCACTACACAAGCTTGCGGCTTACGTGACAGTAAGTCGGAATTGGAGGAATTAAATGTGGTAGTGTTAGGCATTAGCCCGGATTTACCGAAAAAATTAGCGCAATTTGTCGAGAAAAAAGCACTGAATTTCACGCTATTGTCTGATGCGGATCACCAAGTTGCCGAAGCATTCGGTGTATGGGGCGAGAAAAAATTTATGGGCAGAACCTATGATGGCATTCACCGAATTAGTTTTTTAATTAATGAACAAGGTGTGATCGAGCAGGTATTTGATAAATTTAAAACGAGTGAACATCATCAAATGGTAGTCGATTTTGTAAAAGGAATGAAGTAATGGCGAAAAAGGCGATATTTTTAGATCGTGACGGTACGATCAATATTGATCACGGTTATGTACATCAAATTGACGACTTCCAATTTATTGAAGGTGTCGGCAAAGCGTTAAAGCAGTTACAAGATAAAGGTTATCTATTGGTATTGGTCACCAACCAATCCGGTATTGCGCGCGGCTATTTCAGTGAAGAGCAATTTAATCAATTAACGGAATGGATGGATTGGTCGCTGGATGAAGATTACGGCGTTGTGTTAGACGGTATTTATTATTGTCCGCATCATCCGGAAGGCAAAGGCGAATATAAAGAAGATTGCGATTGCCGTAAACCGAAAGCCGGAATGTTCACTCAAGCGATTGCTGATTTGGATATTGATCCTGCACAATCGTATATGGTCGGCGATAAATTAGAAGATCTGTTAGCCGCTGAAGCTGCCGGCGTGAAAACCAAAGTATTAGTGCGTACCGGTAAACCGGTTACCGCAGAGGGCGAAGCAAAAGCCGATCTCGTATTAGACAGCTTAGTGGATTTAGTCCGTTATATTAAATGATTAATATGAAATAGCCGTTATCCTAAAAAATTAGACAACGGCTATTTTCTATTTACAGGATAATTTTTCTAGTTCATTTATATGATGATTTATATCGATGATAAATGGTTTTAATAAGTCAAATATTTGATTAGACAACTCGCCAGTTATGACATTTTTCCACGTTTCGGCATCCCAATTTTGTAGATTCTTATCGCACCATTTCCAATTAAGCCACCATTTACTATTTCTAAAGTCACTATATGTAAAAATAGCATCTAATTGTTTATATTTTTCTTCAGATAAATCCAATTTATGAGCCCAAATGCCATAATAAGCATTTTTGCAGTTAGATGATTCAAATTCAATACCGACTCCCCAAGGTTGTATATCGACATCACCCTTATCTAGATAAAAGCCTGTTGAATGTCCATTAGTATTAAAGTGCCAGCCAAAGCTAACTATTATTGGGAACTCATTCTCTAGCTTTTGCTGAAGCTGCTGGATTAATAAATTATCTAATTTTTCATATAAGTTATTAGAGTTTTCAATTAGAGAAGTAGCCGTATAAATCCAATTAGAATTTTTTATTATTTGATCTAAAAATTTATTACTATCATGTGTTTCATGCATAATTTCCTCCTTTAAAAATCGTATGAAATCTTGAGTGAAATTCTTTATCTTAGGAGCTAAAATAGGCGTTTGTTCAAGCCATTTAATAATATCTTTTGCTTCTAATACGATTGCTTTGTGTTCATTACTTAGTTGTTCCCAGTCGATTTCTGGAATGGATTCTTTGCTTGGTAAGCGTTTAAATCTTGGTAAATAAATTAGGAAAAAAGGAACTCCAAAGTTTTTTAAGTCCTTATAATAGTCTGTTAATTGTTCAGCCTGATCTTTAGCATCTTTTAATTTATTTTCAATCGAAATAACCCAAGTTAATTTATTGTTCATCCAACCTTCTAAAAAAATATCATGTCTTCTTTTATTAGTAGTTAATTTTTCACAATAAATAGAAGCTTTATCATAAGATAAAAATTTATGTAACTTTAAGTACTTTAAAAATGAGTTAAGAAATAAATCTTGTTGCCCATGAGTTTCTAAGGGGTCAAGAAAAAATGACATTATGCGAGATAAGCCATTTTCATCTGTTGTGATAAATTGAAAGGGATTGAATCGATTAGCATCGTATAATTCGGTTTTGGTGCTTTCTATACGATGGGATTCAAGGAGTTTATAGATTTCATTTAATGATTTTAAGTGTTTTTCGTTCATACAGCTTCCTAGGTGAACTTTTTCTAGCATGTTCACTGAATATAAAAAATTGGTGAGTAACGTATCGTTTAGTTACCATATTTCTTTCGTTAGTCATATTTGTAAAATTATATCAACTATAAGTGATTAAATCTGTTAGAATTTTCGTAACTATAGAATAGTAGACAGTTATAAGTTATCTGTATATAAATGATGAGAATAAATATGAACTACAACGATAAATCATTATCTGTCCTGAAATTAGGGCAAAAAACCGAGTATAAAAGCGAGTATGATCCTACGCTTTTACAGCCTGTTCCACGTAAATTAAACCGTGACGGTTTAGGGATTACCGAACAACAACCGTTTGATCGAGGTGCAGATGTTTGGACCTGTTATGAATTGTCTTGGTTAAACGAAAACGGTTTACCACAGGTAGCGATTGCTGATGTGGCGATTGATTTTCGCAGTGAAAATTTAATCGAATCAAAAAGTTTTAAGCTCTATCTAAACAGCTTTAACCAAACCAAATTTGCCTCATTGGAACAAGTGGAACAAACATTGGCTAAAGACCTAAGCCAATGTGCAAGCGGTCAAGTTTCGGTAAAAGTTTACAAATTATCCGCTTACACCCGGCAACCGATTGTTGATTTTGCCGGTGAATGTATTGATGAACAAGATATTCAAATTGACAGTTACGAATTTTCTAACGAACATTTAGCAAGCGTGGCAGAAGGTGAGATAGTTGAAGAAACTTTAGTCAGCCATTTGCTGAAATCAAACTGTTTGATTACCTCACAACCGGACTGGGGTAGTGTGCAAATTCGCTATGTGGGTAAAAAATTAAATCGAGAAAAATTATTACGCTATTTAGTCTCGTTCCGCGAACATAACGAGTTCCACGAACAATGCGTAGAACGTATCTTTACCGACCTTATGCAATTTGCACAACCGGAAAAGCTGACGGTCTATGCACGTTATACCCGCCGAGGCGGTTTAGACATTAACCCATTCCGCTCAAATTTTGAGGCTGTTCCGCAAAATTTAAGAATGGCAAGACAGTGAGAAAAAGCCCCAGAAGAATGATAAGAATCTCTGGGGATTTTTTTATTTATGCTCTATCTGCTTCTCAACGGAAGTCAGCATTCCTTGCAATAAATTCAATTCGTTGGTTTCCAGTTCGGCACGTTGATATAAACGGCGGAGCTTGAGCATGACCGCATCATTACGGATAAAACCTAATTGTTTATACAGTCGCTCGGTGTGGTTGAAGAAATGTTCCAAAGCTTCGGTATTCGGGTAATCCTTTTCTTCCGCAAGCGGTCGAATTTGCGGATTTTTTTGCAAATCCAACCACGCCATACGCACTTCGTAACTTGCCAATTGCACCGCCATCGCTAAATTTAACGAGCCGTAATCGGGGTTAGTCGGGAAATTTAAATGATAATGGCATTTTAGTAATTCTTCGTTAGTTAATCCGACTCGTTCCCGACCAAATACAATCGCCACTTTACCTCTTTCGGCACGTTCAACCGCTAATTTACCGCAATCTCTCGGCTCAATAAGAGTATTTTGTAGATGACGTAATCGAGCACTGGTGCCGATTACTAATTGGCAATCTGCAACCGCTTGTTCAAACGAGTGGAAAACTTGGGCGTTATCCAACACATCTTTTGCACCGGCAGCGAGAGCTTGAGCTTGTTCGTCAATCGGGTTAAGCGGAGCAACTAAACGTAAATTTGTTAGCCCCATGGTTTTCATCGCACGAGCGGCAGAGCCAATATTGGCGGGGAGGGAAGTTTCGATCAGGATAATTTGAATTTGGTCTAAGCTATTCATTCTGGTTCTATTTATTACATTTTTGTTATGCTGGATTTTAGCAGATTTGTCGCAAACTGAGAATTTGCAATTAATTGATTTATGAGGCGTAATTTTTTTACAAATTCTACTTATTTAATGGTACATTACGCCTAGTCTTATTTTTTCGAAATAGGCTATTTTTAGCACAATATATAAACATCAACCATACAGGAGTCTTTATGCTTATTGGTGTACCAAGAGAGCTGTTAGACGGTGAAACACGTGTGGCGGCAACGCCAAAAACCGTTGAACAGATCAAAAAGCTCGGCTTTGATGTGCTCGTTGAACACGATGCAGGTTTTAAAGCGAGTTTTGAGGACAACGCATTTGTAAACGCAGGTGCGGCTGTTGGCACGCAACAAGAGGTTTGGAATTCAGATATTATTTTTAAAGTGAATGCGCCAACCGATGCTGAAATTGCCCTTATTAAAGAAGGCGCAACGCTAGTGAGTTTCATTTGGCCTGCGCAAAATCCACAATTAATGGAAAAATTGCAAGCTAAGAAAATCAATGTATTAGCAATGGATGCGGTGCCTCGTATTTCGCGTGCGCAAGCGCTTGATGCATTGAGTTCAATGGCAAATATTTCCGGTTATCGTGCGGTTATTGAAGCGGCAAATGCATTCGGGAGCTTCTTTACCGGTCAAATTACTGCGGCTGGTAAAGTTCCACCGGCAAAAGTGCTGGTTATCGGTGCGGGTGTTGCCGGTTTAGCGGCAA
Organism: Actinobacillus suis ATCC 33415; assembly: GCF_000739435.1. Taxonomy (NCBI): domain Bacteria; kingdom Pseudomonadati; phylum Pseudomonadota; class Gammaproteobacteria; order Pasteurellales; family Pasteurellaceae; genus Actinobacillus; species Actinobacillus suis. The sequence goes on along the minus strand of NZ_CP009159.1, from coordinate 1,091,977 downwards.
TCGGTGCGGCAAACAGCTTAGGTGCGATTGTTCGTGCGTTTGACTCTCGTCCGGAAGTAAAAGAACAAGTTAAATCCATGGGCGCAGACTTCTTAGAAATCGATTTTGAAGAAGAAGGCGGCTCAGGCGATGGCTATGCGAAAGTGATGTCAGAAGAGTTTAACCGTCGTGCGATGGAACTTTATGCTGAACAAGCAAAAGAAGTCGATATTATTATCACCACAGCAGCGATTCCGGGTAAACCAGCACCTCGTTTAATCACTAAAGAAATGGTTGATTCAATGAAACCAGGTTCAGTGATTGTTGATTTAGCGGCGGCAACTGGCGGTAACTGTGATTACACTAAAGCGGGTGAAGTGGTTGTTACTGAAAACCAAGTGAAAGTAATTGGTTATACGGATTTCCCAGCACGTTTACCAACCCAATCTTCACAACTTTATGGTACAAACTTAGTTAACTTACTCAAGTTACTTGTTCCGAATAAAGACGGTCAAATCGATATCAATTTTGAAGACGTGGTATTACGTGGTGTAACTGTAGTACGTGACGGCGAATTAACTTGGCCGGCACCACCAATTCAAGTTTCTGCTCAACCGCAAAAACCAGCGGCTGCGGCACCGGTTGAGAAAAAAGAAGAAAAACCGACCGATCCACGTATTAAATACGGCGTAATGGCAGGTGTCGGTGCGTTATTCTTATGGTTAGCCTCTGTGGCTCCTGCGGCATTCTTATCACACTTCACCGTATTCGTCTTAGCCTGTGTGGTGGGTTATTATGTGGTTTGGAACGTTAGTCACGCATTACACACTCCGTTAATGGCTGTAACCAATGCGGTTTCGGGCATTATCATTGTAGGTGCGGTATTACAAATTGCGCAACCGACCGGTAATTTCTTCGTGGATATTCTTGCGTTTATTGCGATTTTAGTGGCAAGCATTAATATCTTCGGTGGTTTCAAAGTCACGCAACGTATGCTTGCAATGTTTAGAAAAGGTTAAGGAGAAACTCATGTCTTTTGGATTTGTAACAGCTGCATATATTATTGCTGCGATTCTCTTTATTATGAGTTTAGCAGGACTTTCTAAACACGAAACGGCAAAAGCAGGTTGTTGGTACGGTATTGTCGGTATGGCGATTGCGTTAGTCGCAACTATCTTTGGTCCACAATCGCACGGTACGCTTTGGATCTTAATCGCAATGGCAATCGGTGGCTTTATCGGTGTCAAAAAAGCGTTAAAAGTTGAAATGACGGAAATGCCGGAGTTAGTGGCGATTCTGCACAGCTTTGTAGGTTTAGCTGCGGTATTAGTTGGTTTTAACAGCTACGGTTTACACGTAGATGCGATTCCACCGGCAAACTTAGATGAAGTTGCACTAGCGGCATTCCACGCAGAACAAGCAACACTAGCTAACATTCATAATGTTGAAGTGTTCCTTGGTATCTTTATCGGTGCGGTGACTTTCTCTGGTTCATTAGTAGCATTCGGTAAATTAAGCGGCAAACTATTCGGTCGTAAAGTGTCTTCGGCGGCATTAAATATCCCGCACAAACACAAATGGAACTTAGCGGCATTAATCGTTTCTGCATTATTAATGGTGGTATTCCTAAATAATCCGCACAATATTTTCCCTGTGTTGATTATGACTGCAATCGCATTAGTCTTCGGTTGGCATTTAGTGTCATCTATCGGTGGTGCGGATATGCCGGTAGTGGTTTCAATGCTGAACTCGTATTCAGGTTGGGCAGCAGCGGCAGCCGGTTTTATGTTAAGCAATGACTTATTAATTGTAACCGGTGCGTTAGTGGGTTCATCAGGTGCGATTCTGTCTTACATCATGTGTAAAGCAATGAACCGTTCATTTATCAGTGTGATTGCAGGCGGCTTCGGCACAGAAGTTAAAGCAAGCTCAGGTGATGAAGAACAAGGTGAACACCGTGAAACTACGGCAGAAGAAGTGGCGGAAATGCTGAAAAATGCAAGTTCTGTGATCATCACTCCGGGATACGGTATGGCGGTTGCGCAAGCACAATATCCGGTAGCGGAAATCACTGCGAAATTACGTGAGAAAGGTGTTAATGTGCGTTTTGGTATTCACCCTGTTGCGGGTCGTTTACCAGGCCATATGAACGTATTATTGGCAGAAGCGAAAGTACCTTACGATGTGGTACTTGAAATGGATGAAATCAATGATGATTTCGAAGAAACTGATGTAGTATTGGTTATCGGTGCAAATGACACGGTAAACCCAGCAGCATTAGATGATCCGTCAAGCCCAATCGCAGGTATGCCGGTATTAGAAGTGTGGAAAGCACAAAACGTTATCGTATTCAAACGTTCAATGGCGGTTGGTTACGCAGGCGTTCAAAACCCACTATTCTTTAAAGAAAATACCCAAATGTTATTCGGTGACGCGAAAGAGCGTGTGGATGACATTTTAAGAGCATTAAATAGCTAATCTAGCGACATAAAAAAGAGATCTTCGGATCTCTTTTTTTATAATTATAAGATAACAAGCGGTCAGATTTTGTTAATCTTTTGCAAAAAAATTGGAAAATTTAACCGCTTATCGCATTAATCGTCTTGATTGATACGGCTGGAAACCGCACTTTGTTGGTTTTTATATTTTGCGTCTTTACGGGCATTATAAGGTTTTGCCGCATGACCGCTTAACACTTCAAAACTTAATGCGCCGATTGCCATATTAGGACGTAAAGCAAGCGGTAATTTACCGGCATTGAAAAATTCTAATACGATTTTACCATGCCAACCCGGATCGATTCGGTGTGCCGTTACGTGTACCATCAAGCCTAAGCGAGCTAAAGAAGAACGCCCGTCTAACCAACCTACAATATTATCCGGTAATGTCACCGACTCTAATGTGGTCGCAAGAGCGAGTTCGCCGGGGTGTAGGAAAAACGCATCACCGTCAGCGATAATAATTTCATCGCTCATCACTTTATTCAGCTGGGCGGTGACTTGTTCACGAGGGCCGCTTAAATCAATATAAGGCGTTGCGTGTTCACGAAATACACGGAATGAATTACCTAAGCGAACATCAACAGTCGCCCCTGAGATTTTATCATTTGATGGACGAGGCTCAATCGCAATTTTGCCTTCATCTAAATAATGTTCTATATCTGTGTCACATAAACGCATAATTGTTTATCCTATTTTTTTACCGCCAATAATTGTTTAATTTGCGCTTTTAAGATATTGATCGCAATACGGTTTTTACCACCTTTCGGTACGATAATATCGGCATATTGTTTTGACGGTTCAATAAATTGTAAGAACATTGGACGCACGGTTTTACGGTATTGGGTAATTACCGATTCCATTGAGCGGCCGCGTTCCACCAAGTCACGCTGTAAACGGCGAATGAAACAAATATCTAACGGCGCATCCACGAAAATAGAGACGTTGATTTCGTTACGAATTTCTTCGTCCGTTAGTAATAAAATACCTTCTAAGATAATGATCTTCTTCGGTGCAAAATGTTTAGTGGTGGTTTTACGGTTATGTTCTGCGTAGTCGTATTCTGGAATTTCAATCGCTTGACCTTGTTTCAGTTGGCGTAAGTGTTCTACCAGTAAATGATGATCCATTGAATTAGGATGGTCATAGTTGGTTTTAATACGCTCATCCATGGTTAAATGCGTTTGATCTTTATAATACGCATCTTCAGAAATGATACCGATGTCATCCGAACCTAATTCTTCTTTTAATTCTTTATAGATAGTTGATGCAATAAGGCTTTTTCCGGAAGCGGAAGCGCCGGCGATTGCAATGACAATGCAAGCTTGGTTTTCAATTGTTTCAGACATAATCGGATCCTAAATACTAGTCGTTAAGAAAGGGACAAAAAATTCGGGAGATTATACCGCATTTTTGTAAAAATTTGCGTATAATTGACTGCATATTGACTTAATTTGAGGGAAAAATGGACATTTTTATTCAGGGATTCATTGTTTGTTTCGGATTGATCGTGTCAATCGGTGCACAAAACGCTTTTCTACTTAAACAAGGAATCTTAAAGCAACACGTTTTTTGGGTAGCATCACTTTGCTTTTTAGGTGATGTATTTTTAATGACATTAGGTGTGTTAGGGCTAGGTTCTATTGTGGCGAATTTGCCTACTTTAAGCTTATTCATTGCATTACTCGGGGCATTTTTTCTATTTACCTATGGTAGTCGTTCGTTTATTAGTATTTTTAAGAGTAGTGAAGCCTTAACAGCCAGTAATGAAAATGCGACAAGTTTGAAAAAAGCTTTAATGATTACTTTTGCGATTACCTTTTTAAATCCACACGTTTATATTGATACGGTGGTGATTTTAGGTGGAATCGGTGGCAATTTGGACTTTATCGGTAAAATGGAGTTTCTTGCCGGAGCGTTAAGCTGTTCTTTGTTATGGTTTTTCGGCGTGGGGTATGGTGCGGGTTTTCTATCACCTTATTTTGGAAAGCGTAGAACATGGCAAATCTTGGATTTTCTTACCGGGGTGATTATGTATGCAATTGCGATCAGCCTGGCAATATATGCCTTCCAGTTAGCTAAGCAAATTTTTGCTTGGTAAGCGGTTAAATTTACAGAATTTTTTGCAAAAAAGAAACGCTCGGGATTTCCCGAGCGTTTTTGTTTTGAGTAACAAACTAAATTATAAGTAGAATTTTTCTACGAAGTTTAATTTGTCATCTAATTTTAATACTAACGGTTGACCGGTAGGGATTTCGAAATCCATGATTTCTTCATCAGAAATACCGATGATGTGTTTTGCCAATGCACGAAGAGAGTTACCGTGTGCAGTTACAAGTACACGTTTACCAGATAATAATGCTGGTGCAATTTGATCTTCCCAGAATGGTAAAACACGTTCTAAAGTGATTTTGAGGTTTTCTGCATTTGGAATCACATCTTTTGGTAAGTGAGCATAACGACGGTCGTTATGTGCAGAATTTGGATCTGCTGCATCTAAATCTGGTGGAGAAATGTCGTAAGAACGGCGCCAAATGTGAACTTGTTCGTCACCGTATTGTTCAGCGGTTGCTTTTTTGTCTAAACCTTGTAACGCACCGTAGTGACGCTCGTTTAAACGCCAGTTTTTAACTTGTGGAATCCATAATTGATTAGACTCTTCTAATACGATGTTACAAGTTTTGATTGCACGAGTTAAAACAGAAGTGAAAGCGATATCGAACTCATAACCAGCTGCTTTTAATTTTTGACCTGCAGCTTTTGCTTCTTCAATACCACGTTCTGTTAAGTTAACATCACGCCAACCTGTAAATAAGTTTTTAGCATTCCACTCACTGAAACCGTGGCGAATAAATACTAATTCCATAAAGACTCCTATGTTTTTAAGTTGATTTGAAAACGCAGTATTTATAGCAAAAATCGGCTTACTTTGAAATAGTTAGATGATTTCTTTTTACAAAAGGCACAGAAAAGCTGATTTTACTCAAATATTTTATTAGAATAAGTCATTTTGTAATCGACTATTGTTTCTTGAATATAGGTATATTTTTGTGAAAGCGCTCCGACCCCTTTATTTAACGCTAACCTTTTTGGGCGTTGCCTCTTTTTCTTTTCCGTCTGTGATGGCTACGGAATTGTCAAATATTCAGCAAAAAATTAAGCAGCAACAAAGCAAAATTAATGAACAGCGCCAAAAGCGTAATGCACTCCAGTCCACATTAAAAACACAAGAAGTTGAAATGGGAAAAGTGCTGGATAAATTAAAAGAAACGGAAATGTCGCTGTCGGAAACACGTCAAGCGATTAAACGTACTGAACAAGAAATTCAGAGATTAGAAAAGCAAGAGAAAGAGCAGAAAGAAAAACTCAAGGAGCAGCTCGACTCGGCGTATCGTTCGGGCATTCATCCGTCCGTATTGGAGCGCTTAATGTCTGAGCAAGCTAAAAATGCCGATAGAATGGGTGCTTATTACGAACATATTAATCAGGTGCGTATTGATACGATTAATGAATTACGTCGCACCCAAGAAGAACTTAAAGCACGTCGTGATGAATTAAAAGGTCAGCAAAAAGGTCAGCAAACGCAATTAACCGAGCAAAAGAAGCAGGAAAAAGATTTAAAGAAAGTCCAAAGCGAGCGTGAAACGACACTACGTTCAATTGATAAAACATTAGAGCGAGATGAAAGCCGCTTAGAGTCGTTGAAGAATAATGAATCGGCATTACGTAACCAATTAGCAAAAGCAGCAGCGGAATCTGCGCAACAAGAAAAACAAGAGATCGCCAAGCTGGAGCAGAAAAAAAACAGCGAGGAGAAGCGTAAGGCGACCGAGCAAGAAAAACAACAAGTTAGAGCCGGTAGCGGTTTAGGTGCACCAAATAAACAATTTAATATGCCGGTGGCGGGTAAAGTGGTGAATAGTTTTGGTTCTCGTCAAATGGGCGAAGTCACTTGGCATGGTGTAGTAATTGCAGCAAGCGCAGGATCACCGGTACGAGCAATTGCCGGTGGGCGAGTAATTTTGGCGGACTGGCTACAAGGTTATGGGCAAGTTGTGGTGGTGGATCATGGTAATGGTGATATGTCGTTATACGGATATAACCAATCTGTTTCCGTTCGTAAAGGCAGCCGTGTCTCAGCCGGTCAGCAGATTGCGAGTGTTGGTAATTCGGGCGGACAAAATCGCTCAGCGCTGTATTTTGAAATTCGTCGTAAGGGAAATCCGAAAAATCCAATGGGTTGGGTGAAATAATGTGGAATTTATTTGGAAATAAGCGGTCTATTTTAGCGATTTTTTTGCAAAGTTTACTGCTAATTACACCGCTTGCCCATGCAGGAAAGTTAGCGATTGTGATTGATGATATCGGTTATCGAATGAAAGAAGATAACGCGATTTATGCATTGCCGAAAGAAGTGAGTGTTGCCATTATTCCTGTCGCACCTTACGCAACAGCACGTGCAAAGAAAGCTTATGAGCAAAAACGAGATGTGCTGATTCATTTACCGATGCAGCCGAAGAATAAGCAGCAACCGATAGAGTCGGGCGCATTGATGATTGGGGCTAGTGAGGCGAAAGTCGCTCAGCTTATACAGGCAGCACGTAATCAAGTACCTTATGCAATTGGGCTGAATAACCATATGGGCAGTGGAGCAACGGCAGACAGAACCACGATGAGTCATTTGATGAAAGTGATGGCGCAGCAACAGTTGTTTTTTCTAGACAGTAAAACCGGTCCGAGTGTGGCGGCTAAAGTGGCAAGGGAATACGGGGTAAAAGCATTAGAACGAAATTTATTTTTAGATGACAGTGATGCGCTAAGTGATGTTCAGCGCCAATTTAATGCCGCAATTGAATATGCTCGTAAGCACGGTAGTGCGATTTTAATTGGACACCCAAGAAAGAATAGCGTTGCTGTTCTTGAGCAAGGAATTGCTAATTTACCTCAAGATATTCAACTTGTGAGTATGGGAAGCCTGTGGCGAAATGAAACGGTAGTACCAGAAAGAACATTGATTATGGTATTTGATAATCCTCCGGCACCGACTTCAATTGCGCCGTTTAATGCGGTTCCTTTGTTAAGAGGTATTCCGAAAGATTAAATGTTTAGGATAATAACGACGTGAATTTTAAATTAGGTCTATTAACGACAAGCTGTTTGCTTGCTTTTACTCAATTTACTTTAGCAGAAACGACTGAGCTGCAAGTTTCTGAGGCTGATTCACCTGAAGAACAGTCTGCTGAGCATGCGGAGGCTTCGGAAAAAGCGGAAGCGTTAGTTGATCTTGAAGTAAAAGGTATTGAGAAAAAAGATAAAGATGCTTGGGCGAATGTGAAGGTATACCTCGGGCAAATTGCAAAGGAGTATGCGGATGGTTCCGAGCGACATCAATATCTGGTGCAAACTGCTGTTGATAAGGCCTTGAGAGCAAAAGGTTATTACAATACGCAATATCAATTTGTTCAAACGCCTCGTGCAGGTAAAAAACCTTTACTTACGTTAAATGTTGAACTTGATAGTCAAAAAGTAAAAATTGACGAAACGGATATTCGGATTATTGGCGAGGCAGGTAAAGATGAAGACTTTACGAAATTAGTTGAATCCGTACCGAAAAAAAACACGAATTTAGACCATGAACAATATGATGGCTTTAAAAGTAATATTGAAAGCTTAGCGTTTAAGAAAGGGTATTTTGACGGGCATTGGTTGTATCATCGTTTAGAAATTTATCCGAAAGAACATTCGGCGGATTGGCGTTTAGGTTATGACAGTGGTATTCGTTATCGTTATGGTGAAATTACGTTTACCGATAATCAAATTAAAGAAGAATATTTGCGTAATATCTTAAAAGTGAAGTCCGGTGAGCCTTATTATGCCAATGATCTTTCACAAATGACTTCGGATTACTCTTCAAGCGATTGGTTTACCTCGGTATTGGTTGAGCCTCATTTAAATGAAAAAGAGAAAGTAGTTGATTTAAATGTGCTATTTCAGCCTAAAAAGAAAAATGACGTGGAAGTCGGTATTGGTTTCGCAACCGATGTGGGGCCTCGTTTTCAGTTAAACTGGAAAAAGCCGTGGATTAATAGCCGTGGACACAGTATTGAATCTCGTACCTATATTTCCGCGCCGGAGCAACGCTTTGAATTCGGTTATAACATTCCGTTAAGAGAAGATCCGCTCCATTATTATTATCAGTTTTCAGGCGCATTAGAAAATGAAGATCAAAATGATACAAAGTCAACCGCTGCGACATTAGGTTTTCAGCGCTTTTGGACACATGAAACCGGCTGGTCTTTTTCTGCCGGAGTAAAAGCGCGTTACGACTCATTTACACAAGCGAATGAGTCTCATCGTACCCTGTTAGTTTATCCGACCGCGTCATTAAACCGTACCCGTTCGGATGGTAATCGTTTCCCACTTTGGGGCGATAGCCAAAAATTAACGGTTAACTGGGGGGCAAAAGCATTAGCTTCAGATGTGAATTTCTATAGCTGGAAAGCATCAAGTGCCTGGGTAAGAACTTATTTTGATCATCACCGTTTCTTCTTACGTGGCGAAGTCGGTCATATTCATTCAAAGGACTTCACTCGCATTCCTCCGACATTACGTTATTTTGCCGGTGGTGATATGAGTGTACGTGGATTCGGTTATAAGGATATTTCACCGAGAGATCCTAAAAACGGTAAGTTGCTCGGTGCATCCCACCTTGCTACCGCAACGGTTGAATATCAATACCAAGTTTATCCGGATTGGTGGGCTGCGCTATTTTATGATACGGGCTTAGCATCGAATAAATTTAAAGCAAAAGATCTGCATTCCGGTGCGGGGATTGGTGTACGTTGGGCTTCGCCAATCGGTGCAATCAAATTTGATTTAGCTACACCGGTAAGAGCACCAAATAATGACAAAGGTGTACAATTTTATATTGGTTTAGGTTCAGAATTATAATGATTTAAGCGGATAAATTTATCCGCTTTATTTGTATTGGATAAATGGGATTGCCATGAGTGAACAGCATAAGCAACAAATAGAAAGTGTTCAATCGGAACAACAAACACAAACAACCATTAAAAAGCGCAAATGGCATTGGTTCCATTATGTCGGTTGTGGTTTGTTATGCCTAATTTTAATTCCTATTGTGTTTTTAATGACGGGAAAAGGGCAACGAACCGCTTTTGAACTGGCAGATAAATTTCTCGAACCATTAACTATCGGCAGTGTAAGCGGTAGCCTGCAAGATGGATTAACTTTATCCGATGCTAAATTTGTAATGGATGGCGTGGATGTTTCTGTCGGACAAGCGGATTTACATATTGGCTTTGGTTGTTTATTGAATCGAGAAACCTGTATCGAAAATCTCGCATTAAAGGATACAACCGTTGTAGTGGATACTGCCAAATTACCCCCTTCTCAATCGGATAAGGAAAGCGAGCCTTTTACCGAATTGAATTTACCGTTAGGCATATCGGCTAAAAAGATTGCTTTAGACAATATCCAAGTCAAAGTCGATGAGATGGATATTGCCTTAACGCATTTCCATTCAGGCATTTCAGGTAAAGGCAGAATGGTGAATTTAGCGCCGACTGAATTGGACGGCTTAACTCTTTCACTTGCACCGGCAAGCGCGGAACAAGCGGTCGAAAAAGCACAAGAAATTGCAAAAAAATCAGCAAAACAGACCGCTTCTACCATTAACTGGACGGAAATTAAAGAGAAGTTAGCGCAGCCGTTATTGACTAAACAAGCACCGATTAAATTGCCTTTAGATGCGGCAATTCCACAATTGGAAGCCAAAAATATTCGTATTGAGCAGAAAGTTAAAGATAAAGATGGAAAATTTATTACACCTCAATCTATTGTGAAGGTGGAATCGCTTTTATTACAAGCCAAAGCGGATCAACAATCGGTCGAATTATCGCAATTATCACTTAAAAGTGATCGAGGCAATGTCAATGGCAGTGGCTTGTTAACACTCGCAGAAAATTATCCGCTTCAGTGGTCGGTAAATGCAAAATCACCTTTATTGGCGGATCTAAAAATTCCGGCAAGCCAAGTAAAAGCGGAGCTAAGAGGTGAATTGTTCGGTAAAACTTCTCTGGATATTCAAACAAGCGGTGCGGTGAAAGCAAATTTAAAGGGTGAAGTTCAGCTTGCCGAGCCGAAAACACCATTGAATCTGCATTTAACCAGTGATGCGATTTCTTATCCATTTATACCGGAAAAGGGTCAAGAACCGCTGAAATTAGAGCAAATTGATCTATCGCTTCGCGGTGATTTACTCAATTATCAGTTAGATACGCAAGTGAGTGCGGCAGGGATGGGCATTCCGGCAAGTCGTGCGCATTTAAAAGGACAGGGTGAACTGACTCAATTTAATATTGAGCAACTTGCGCTCAATGCTTTAGAAGGGAAAGCAAATCTAAACGGGAATGTAAATTGGGAAAACGGTGTTGCATGGGATGCGAAAACTGAGCTGAATACGCTCAATACCAAATCTCTTGCACCGGAATGGGCGGCAGTGCTTTCCGGTGGCTTGCAATCGAAAGGCTATGCGGGGCGGGGTGAAACCGGTTCAGATTGGCATGTTGAAGTTGCGAATTTAGATCTGAACGGTTCGCTGTTGCAAAAAAATTTACAACTTAAAGGTGAGATTAAATCAAATAGTCACACCTTATTAGATGTGCCTTCCGCAACGCTGATTTATGGCGAAAATAATATTGCGCTTAAGGGGATCTTAAGTGATAAATCGGATTTTTCTGCGCAAATTAATGCACCGAATTTAACCGGTTTATTACCTAAATTGGCGGCAAATATTCAAGGAAATGTGAAGTTGACCGGCAAAGTCGCTGAGCCTAACTTAGATCTGGATTTAACCGCTAAAAGCCTAAGTTATGATCAGCTCAATCTGCAAAACTTAATCGCAAAAGGTAAAGTAACCACGGAAAAAACAATTCAAGGTAATGTGGATATCAGCTTAGCACAATTAGTTTATGGTGATGTTAAAGTGGAAAATGCGAGCCTTGTGGCAAGTGGCAGCGAGGCTAACCATAGTTTAAAACTGAATGCGAAAGGCAATCCTATCGGTGCTAATTTGCAACTTTCTGGAAAATTTGACCGCTTGCAACAAGTTTGGCGAGGTCAATTAAGCCAAGTTGCGATTGATAGCAAAGAGTTCGGGTCGTTTAAAACTAACCAAGCAGTGAATATCAGTTACGATAACAAGCAAATTAATGCGAATGTTTCTGCTCATTGTTGGCACAATCCCAACGTTAATTTGTGTTTCCCACAGGCATTTAATGCTGGACAAGAAGGCAAAGTGCCATTTGAAATTAAGCAATTTGATTTAGCAGCAGTTCAGCAGTTTTTAGATAAAAATACGCAATTATCAGGTATTGTAAACGCAAAGGGTGATGCTGCTTGGTTTAAAAACAAACAACCGCAAGTGAATGTTGAGCTTGATTCAAAAGCATTAAAATTGGTGCAAAAATTAGAGGGCGGTAACAGTTTTCCATTAACGTTAGCACCGGTTAGCGTGAATGCGACTTTAGCGGATAATAATTTAAAGCTGAAAACTGATATTAAGGTAGAAAATAACGGTCGCCTTAGTACGGATTTAGTGATGAATGATGTGGCGAATGCTCGTAAGTTATCTGGTAATATTCAAATTGATCAATTGACGCTTAAGTTGATCAAACCGTTATTAAGTGGCGGTGAGTCGGTTGACGGTAATATCAATGCACGCCTTACAGTAGGTGGCGCAGTAACAGCTCCATTATTACACGGAACTTTAAATCTTACCGAATTGCGTGCTAAAGCGACAGCTATGCCGTTTGATGTTACCGGTGGTCAGTTAGCGCTGAATTTCCATGGCGCAACCTCAACGCTTGCCGGCCGTGTGCAAACTACGGAAAGCGAATTGCGTTTGGACGGTGATGCCGATTGGCGCCGTTTAGATGCGTGGAAAACCAGAGTACATGCGCAAGCGAACCGCTTCCGAGTGAATGTACCGAATATGGCAAAAGTGGAATTTAGCCCGAATATTGAAGTCACGGCAACGCCGAGAGAACTCATTCTAGGCGGTAATATTGATATTCCTTGGGCTCGAATTGCGGTTGAGTCATTGCCGGAAAGTGCGGTGAGTGTGAGCAGTGATGAAGTGATTATGGACGGTTCTGTAAAACAAAAAGTGCCGTTAGCTCAACGCCAAATTCCGCAAAAGACTGCAAGCGGTATGGCGATTAAGTCAAATATTAATATCAACATCGGTAATGATGTGAGTATTAATGCTTATGGTTTGAAAAGCCATATCAATGGCACAATTGCAGTACGTCAGGGTAAACAGGGATTAGGCTTACACGGGCAAGTAAACTTGAAAAACGGTCGCTATGCTTCGTTTGGACAGGATCTACTGATTCGTAAAGGGGTGATCAGCTTTGCGGGATTGCCGTCACAGCCTACGCTAAATATTGAAGCGATTCGTAACCCTGAAGCGATGGAAGACCCAAGTGTTACCGCAGGGGTAAAAGTAATTGGTTTAGCCGATAGCCCTGAAGTCAAAGTGTTTTCCGAACCGTCTATGTCGCAGAATGAAGCGCTTTCATACGTGCTAACCGGACGCTCGCTCGATAATAGCGGCGATACCGGCTCGAGTAACTCTATGGCAGCGGCATTAATCGGTATGAGTTTATCGAAAAGCAGTAAAACGGTTGGCGCAGTAGGTAGTACTTTTGGTCTAAATGATTTAAATGTGACAACAGCCGGTATTGGCGATAACACGAAAGTAGAAGTGAGTGCGAGTTTAACCCCTAAATTTAAAGTGAAATACGGGGTAGGTATTTTTGCGGCACTGACCGAGTTAACCCTACGCTATAATTTAGCGCCAAGGCTTTATTTGCAATGGGTTTCAAGCGTGAATCAAGCGGTGGATTTGATGTATCGCTTTGAATTCGATGAAATGTTTGAGTAATTTTCATCAAAAACTTGTAAGCAAGCGGTCTATTTTGTGAATTTTTTTGCAAAATAGACCGCTTATTTTTTCTATAAATTCTGCCCAATAGTGGCGGATAACGTGCTAAAATTCAATTTAATTCAAAGTGTTATCTAAATTAAACAGAAATTGATCAAACATGGAAAAACAACGACAAAAACAGTTGCAAAAATGGCTTCGAGGGCAGCAAAAAATCATCAAAAAATGGATGTACCTTAATGTTTTACTCGGTAGCTTAAGTGCTGTATTAATGATCGGGCAAATGGCATTGTTGGCAACGATGTTACATAAAATGATTATTGAGCATCAAAGCCCGCAAACTTTCTTATTTGAGCTTGGCTTATTACTTGCCTGTTTTAGCGGACGTGCATTGCTGATTTGGTTGCGTGAACGTACCGGGTTTAAGGCAGGACAAACATTGCGTTTACATTTACGTGAACAGATTATGGCGAAACTCGCTGAAATCGGGCCAATGAGTATGCAACAAAAGCCAGCGGGAAGTTGGGCGACATTAATGTTAGAGCAAGTGGAGAATTTACATAATTTCTACGCGCGTTATCTGCCGCAGCAATTTTTATCGTTGTTAGTACCGATGATTATTCTCTGTTTTGTGTTCCCAATTAACTGGGCAGCAGGGGCTATTTTATTTGCAACCTTACCGTTGTTACCGGTCTTTATGGCGTTAGCCGGCATTAAAGCGGTGGAAGCGAACCAACGCAATATTGGTGTGCTTTCTCGTATCAGCGGTCAGTTTTTAGATAAGCTAAGAGGCCTAGAAACGATTCGTTTATTTGGTCAAGCGGAAAAGCAAACCGAACAAATTTATCAAAGTACCGAAGAGTTTCGTTTAAGTACGATGGACGTACTGAAAATGGCATTTCTGTCTTCAGCAGTATTAGAGTTTTTTACTGCAATTTCTATTGCGGTTATGGCGGTTTATTTCGGTTTTATCTATTTAGGTGAATTGGATTTCGGCTATTACGGAACGGGTGTAAGTCTGTTTATTGGTTTCTTCTGTTTAATGTTAGCACCGGAATTTTATCAACCGCTGCGTGAGTTAGGCGTGTTTTATCATGATAAGGCAGCGGCAATCGGTGCGGCAGATGGGATAGAAGCCTTTTTAAATCAACAAGTAACGCAGGTGCAAACCGATTTGCAAAAAGATTTATCAAATCGCCCGCTTGCAATCATTGCGAAAGATTGTGTCATTCTTTCACCACAAGGTAAAGCGTTAACCAAACCGTTAAACTTTACCCTTGCTGCTCGCCAACATATCGCTTTGGTTGGACAAAGCGGTGCAGGCAAGACTTCGTTGATGAATATGCTATTAGGTTTCTTGCCTTATCAAGGTTCGGTCACAGTAAACGGAGTGGAATTGCATGAGCTCAATTTAGCGCAATATCGCCAAAAACTCGCATGGGTTGGGCAGAATCCGCAGTTGATTAAAGGATCGCTGAAAGAAAATATTTTATTGGGTAATCCGAATGCAACGGAAGCACAACTCGAACAAGCGTTAGCTTTATCAAAAGCGGATGAATTTGTTTACCGTTTAGGCTTAGACAGCCAAGTACAAGATGCGAATGCCGGAATTTCCGGCGGACAGGCACAGCGTATTGCAATTGCACGTGCATTATTACGAGATTATGAATTGCTTCTGTTAGATGAGCCGACCGCCAGTTTAGATATGCAATCGGAACAACAGGTATTGAACGCATTACAGCATTTGAGCCAAACACAAACCACATTGATGATCACACACCGTATTGAAGATCTTAAACAATGTGATGAAATTTGGGTGATGAAACAAGGTGAAATCGTGCAAAAAGGTTGCTTTGAAGCGGTCGAAAAAGAAGGTTATTTTGCAGAATTACAACAACACTAATGGGTGATACATGAAATCAATTTTTCCTTTTCTTTCTCTTTATCGTACCCATTGGGGGCATTTGCTACTAGGTATTGTGTTAGCTATTACCAGCTTAACCGCGAGCATTGGTTTATTAAGTTTATCCGGTTGGTTTTTATCGGCATCTTTTTTAGCCGGGTCAGCAGTTATCTTTAATTTCTTTTACCCGTCATCGGGGGTAAGAGGCTTGGCAATTGGACGTACCATTTCTCGTTATTTTGAACGTTTAGTCACCCATGATGCCACATTTCGCGTATTAGCAAATTTACGTGTTACTGTATTCCGTAAATTGATTCCGCTGAGCCCGAGCGGTTTAAATCGCTTTAGAAACAGCGAGTTACTCAATCGCTTGGTGGCGGATGTGGATACTTTGGATACGCTGTATTTAAATCTGATTTCGCCATTTGTCAGCGCTATTATGCTGATTGCATTTATGGGTATCGGTTTATCTTTTGTATCGCCGTTGCTTGCACTCATTATTTGTGGGGCGTTAACCGCTTTATTAATGATTTTCCCAGCCTTGTTTTACCGTTTAGGGCAAAAATCAGGGACAAAAGTGATTCAAGCTCGAGCAAACTATCGCAGCCAGTTTATTGAATGGATCCAAATGCACGCTGAGTTTTTATTGTTCGGAGTAGTGACTCAAGCAAGTAATAAACTGAATCAAACGGAAAAAGAGTGGCTAAATGCACAGAGTAAGGAAAGCCAGTTAACCGGTTTATCCAATGCTTTATTGAACTTTGCGAACGGTATATTGGTTTGTGTGGTGATTTATTTGGCTTCTACAGCAATTAATGTCCCTTCTGCCGATTATCCCGAAGCGTTAATTGCACTTGTGGTATTTTGTGTGATGGCGTCGGCAGAGATTTTAATGCCGATTGGCTTGGCATTTTTACATTTGGGGCAAGTGATCACCGCAGCGGAACGCTTAAATGAAATTACCGAGCAGCAACCACTGGTGAATTTCGGCAATAAAAACGATTGGCAAAAAACGGACCAAAATCGACCGCTTGTTAAATTCGAATCGGTGACCTTCGCTTATCCAAATCGTGTTGAGCCGGTGTTGCAGAATATTTCATTTGAGATCTTTGCTGGACAAAAAGTAGCGATTTTAGGTAAAACTGGTAGTGGTAAGAGTACGATTTTCCAACTGATTAATCGCAACTATGACCCGACAAGCGGTCAAATTTGGCTAAATTCTTGCAATATTGCCGATTATACAGAATCAAGCTTACGACAGCATATTGTGACACTCAGTCAGCGAGTTCATATTTTTAACAGCAGTTTACGTGATAACTTGTTACTTGGTAATAATCAAGCAACAGATCCGCAGTTAGTTAATGTGTTGGATCAAGTTGGATTAAGCTATTTATTAGATGAACAGGGTTTGGATTTATGGTTGGGTGAGGGCGGGCGTCCGCTTTCCGGTGGTGAACAACGCCGTTTAGGCTTAGCACGTTTATTAGTAAGCCAAGCGGAAATCGTGTTATTAGACGAACCGACCGAAGGACTGGATCGAGAAACCGAACAACAAATTTTGGCGCTTATTTTCACTCATTGCCAAAATCGAACGTTATTGATGATTACACACCGCCTACATGGCTTAGATAAATTTGATAAACTCTATCATATTGATAACGGGCGTTTCATTTAAGGTGAAATATGAATATTGTACTTGCAACGGACAGCAATTATTTAGTACATGCGGAGGTGACGATAAAATCACTGGTTGCCCATCACCAGAATATTAATATTTTTGTGCTGCATGCAGATCAGGTCTCGCATACTTGGGTAGAGCAATTAAATCAAATTGTGGGAGGGAGAGGAATTAAAGTCACACTGGCAAATGTTTCGGCAGAGATGTTACAAGCGTTTAAAGGCAATGACTATATTTCAAACAGTACCTATTTACGTTACTACATAGAACGCCTCTTTCCTTATGGAAACGGAAATAAGTGGTTATATTTGGATTCGGATGTGGTGGTTAACGGCTATCTAGGCGAGCCGTTTGAAATGGAAGCATTTTCGCAAAATATGCTGCTAGCTATACGAGATCCTTATGTGATGAACCTTGCAAGCCACCCATTTATGCAAGGTGATTATTTTAATGCAGGGGTTCTGTATATCAATGCAGAGCATTGGAAGGGGATGGAAGCTAAATTAATTGCTTTTACTCTCGAGCATCAATCGGCACTACGTTTTGGTGATCAAGACGTTTTAAATGCAGTAGTTGGTAAGCAATGGCAAGCGCTCCCTATGGCATATAATTACCAATGTATGCATATGTATAACCCCGCAATTGCTTATGGCGAGCCATTGATTTACCATTTTACCGGTGAAATAAAACCATGGCATGATGTACCGCAACTGTATTACCGTTCGATATATTGGCATTATTTTCAGCTTGATTGGCGTGAAGTAATGGCTCAACCGATCGGCTATTTTAAGGCGGAATTTGTGAAAATTACCTAGTATTTTTAACAAAAGGAAATCTTAGAGAGATTTCCTTTTTTGTTTTCAGCAAGATAAATTGTGCTTTGCCATTCAAAACAGATGTAAAAAATGTTATATTGAGAACCAATTTTGTTTGGTTTAAATAATTGTCTATTATGTCTACAAATTATCACGATATTACGCTCGCTTTCGCCGGTGTTTGCCAAGCGGTTAGCTTAGTTCAACAATTTGCCCACCGAGGCAGTGCGGATCGCGATGTTTTTAGCCATTCAATTAAAAGCCTACTCGTCACTCAGCCAGAATCCACATTAGCTGTATTTGGCGATCAACTTAGCCACTTAAAAACCGGTTTGGAAACAGCTCAAGCGCAAATGGGTAGTCCAAACGGTAAATTGGATACCGAAATTGGTCGTTATTGGATTAACGTCCTCGCCTTAAGTCAAAAGCTAAATAAAAATCCTGAAGCCAAAGCAAAATTGGCAGAGCGTTTACAGCAAATTGAACGTCAATTACCGCTCTATGAAAATGATATTATGGCGGATCAAATGATTGCGAATTTAGCGGCGATTTACAGCGATGTGATTAGCCCGCTCGGTTCAAAAATCCACGTATTAGGTTTACAAGACTACCTTGTGCGTCCTGATATTCAGCAAAAAATCAGAGCAAGTTTATTAGCCGG
Organism: Actinobacillus suis ATCC 33415; assembly: GCF_000739435.1. Taxonomy (NCBI): domain Bacteria; kingdom Pseudomonadati; phylum Pseudomonadota; class Gammaproteobacteria; order Pasteurellales; family Pasteurellaceae; genus Actinobacillus; species Actinobacillus suis. The sequence continues at coordinate 1,073,474 of NZ_CP009159.1, read as the reverse complement.
TATTCGTGCCGGTATCTTATGGCAACAAGTAGGCGGAACTCGCTGGCAATTCTTATTTTTCCGTAGAAAGATTCTTAATCAAGCACAACAGTTTTACAAAAGTATTTAAATAAGTTCTCCGTAATGGAGAACCTGTTCCGAACATTTATTTATTTGGAGAAAACAATGGAACTTACCGCTTTAACAGCATTATCCCCAATCGATGGTCGTTACCAAGACAAAGCTGCCGCATTACGTCCGATTTTTAGTGAATTCGGTTTACTAAAATTCCGTGTGACGGTAGAGGTTCGTTGGTTGCAAAAATTGGCTTCTCAGGCACAAATCAAAGAAGTTCCAGCTTTTTCTGAAAAAGCAAACGATTACTTAAATCAGATCGTCGCAAATTTCTCAATTGAAGATGCAAACCGCATCAAAACGATTGAACGTACCACTAACCACGACGTAAAAGCGGTGGAATATTTCTTAAAAGAAAAATGTGAAGCGTTACCTGAATTACAAGCAGTAAATGAATTTATTCATTTTGCTTGTACCTCGGAAGATATTAACAATACTTCACATGCATTAATGCTAAAAACGGCACGTGAAGAAGTATTATTGCCGGAATGGAAAAAAGTGATTGATGCGGTGGTGGAATTGGCAAAACGTTATCAACATATTCCGTTACTTTCTCGTACGCACGGTCAGCCGGCAAGCCCGACAACCATCGGTAAAGAGATGGCAAACGTAGCATATCGTCTCAAACGTCAATACAAACAACTCGAAAATTTAGAGATCTTAGCGAAAATCAATGGTGCGGTAGGTAACTATAATGCGCATTTATCGGCTTATCCTGATGTGGATTGGCATACGTTCAGCCAAGAGTTTGTAGAATCGCTAGGCGTAACTTGGAACCCGTACACCACGCAAATTGAACCGCATGATTACATTGCGGAATTCTTTGATTGTGTGGCGCGTTTTAATACGATTGTGATCGATTTTGACCGTGATATGTGGGGTTATATTGCGTTAAATCACTTCAAACAACGCACGATTGCCGGTGAAATCGGTTCATCAACCATGCCGCACAAAGTGAACCCGATCGACTTTGAAAACTCAGAAGGTAACTTAGGGTTAGCGAATGCAGTAATGAATCATTTAGGTCAAAAACTACCGATTTCTCGTTGGCAGCGTGACTTAACCGACTCAACCGTATTACGTAACTTAGGCGTGGGTTTAGGTTATTGCTTAATTGCTTATGCAGCAACCTTAAAAGGCGTAAGTAAATTAGAAGTTAACGAGCAGCATTTACGTGATGAGTTAAATCAAAACTGGGAAGTATTAGCAGAGCCGATTCAAACCGTAATGCGCCGTTATGGTATCGAAAAACCATACGAGAAACTCAAGGAATTAACTCGTGGTAAGCGTGTAGATGAAGCTGCAATGCGTGAGTTTATTGAGAAACTTGAGATTCCGGCAGAAGAAAAAGCCCGCTTAAAAGAAATGACGCCGGCAAGCTACATCGGTTATGCGGTAGAACTTGTTGAAAAATTGTAAGATTTGAGTTGAAAATGACCGCTTGTAAGCGGTCATTTTTTTAAAAAACTTTGCGGAGGAATAAGCAAATGAAACAATCTATTCGCCACAATAAAATTATTGAACTGGTTAATCAGTTAGGTTATGTCAGTACAGAAGAATTAGTTGCTCAGTTAAATGTCAGTTCCCAGACGATTCGCCGTGACTTAAATGAATTAGCCGAAAAGAATTTGATTCGTCGCCATCACGGTGGTGCCGGAATGCCATCTAACAGTGAAAACAGCGATTATACTGAACGTAAGCAGTTTTTCTCAGAACAAAAAAATGAAATTGCTCGTCACGTAGCAGCTATGATCCCGAACGGTGCTTCCTTATTTCTAGATATCGGTACTACCTCTGAGGCGGTTGCTTATGCGTTGTTGTCTCACCAGAATTTGCGCATTGTGACCAATAATCTGAATGCTGCGTATATTTTGATGCAGAAGGAAGATTTTCACATTACGGTAGCCGGTGGTAATTTACGGACTGATGGTGGTTTAATTGGTGAAGCAACGGTGAATTTTATTAGCCAATTCCGTTTAGATTTCGGCATTTTAGGCATTAGTGCGATTGATAGTGACGGTTCAATGCTCGATTATGACTATCACGAAGTGCAAGTGAAACGAGCATTAATGCAAAGTTCGCGCCAAGTGATTTTGGTAACCGATCATTCAAAATTCAGCCGCAGTGCAATTGTTCGCCTAGGCGATATTGCTGAAGTAAATTATTTGTTTACAGATTTGCCGTTACCGCTAGAATTACAACAACGATTAGTCTCAACCAAAGTGGCAGTACAAATCTGCGGTAATTAATGACAACTTTTTTTCAACAACATTTTTCTCGGAATAAATGGCTGGCATATGCGCAATTAATGCGTTTTGATAAGCCAATCGGTACATTGCTTTTACTTCACCCGACACTATGGGCATTATTTGCCGCAGCCGACGGTATTCCGCCTCTGTCCGTGTTAGTGATTTTTGTATTAGGCGTAATCGTTATGCGAGCGGCGGGCTGTGTGATTAATGATTATGCCGATCGTCATATTGACGGTGAAGTAAAACGTACTTCTCAGCGCCCGCTTGCTACCGGACGGGTGACGACAACGGAAGCAAAAATACTGTTTGTATTATTGTTGTGTATCGCTTTTGTTTTGGATTTATTACTTAACCGATATACTTTCTTATTGTCATTTGTTGCGGTAGTGTTAGCGATTATTTATCCGTTTATGAAACGCTTTACCCATTTACCGCAGGTGGTGTTGGGTATGGCGTTCGGTTGGGCGATTCCGATGGCGTATGGCGCAGTAAGTGAATCGCTGCCGTTGGAATGTTGGTTATTGTTTTTCGCCAATATTTTTTGGACGGTCGCTTATGATACGCAATATGCGATGGTTGATCGTGATGATGATCTTCGTATCGGAGTAAAATCCACGGCAATTTTATTTGCGCAATACGACAATAAAATCATTGCTTTATTGCAATTTATTGCGTTAGTGCTGTTAGTTGTTTTTGGCTGGATAAGTGAATATCACTGGGGCTATTTTATCGTACTTAGCTTGAGTGCTTGTTTATTTAGCTATCAGTGCTGGTTAACGAAGCATCGAGTAAGAGAGCAGTGCTTCAAAGCGTTCTTAAATAATCATTACTTCGGTTTAGGCGTATTTTTAGCGATTTTAGTCGGGATTTATGCCTAATGTAGTACTTATACAAGCGGTTAAATTTTCGGATCTTTTTACCAGAAAATTTAGCCGCTTTTATATTCATCAAGCGAATCCTTTCTTTCGCTAGGTTTACAAATTTTTCCCGCTTTTTAACCGCTTGTTTTCAATACTTTTCCGCATTTTTCTGCTATAATCTTCACAATTTTTTGGCTTTAAATTTTTTGATGAGAAATAGAGCCTTTTTCCATTTCATAAAGTATAGGAATAACGAATGTCTGAACAAAATCAAACAAATAGTTATGATTCTTCGAGCATTAAAGTCTTACGTGGCTTAGATGCGGTACGTAAACGTCCGGGTATGTATATCGGTGATACCGATGATGGTACAGGTTTACACCATATGGTGTTTGAGGTTGTAGATAATGCGATCGATGAAGCGTTAGCAGGACACTGTAAAGATATTATTGTAACCATTCATTCAGATAATTCGGTTTCTGTACAAGATGACGGACGTGGTATTCCGGTTGGTATTCACCCGGAAGAAGGTGTATCTGCAGCGGAAGTGATTATGACGGTATTGCACGCCGGCGGTAAATTTGACGATAACTCATATAAAGTATCGGGTGGTTTACATGGTGTGGGCGTATCGGTGGTAAATGCGCTTTCATCAAAATTACAGCTAACCATTCGCCGTGAAGGCCATGTTCACGAGCAATTTTATAGCTTAGGTGAGCCGGATGCGCCATTAACGATCATTGGTGATACCGACAAAACAGGTACGATGGTGCGTTTTTGGCCAAGCTTAGATATCTTCAAAAATAAAACCGAATTCGAATATAAAATTCTGTCAAAACGTTTACGTGAGCTTTCTTTCTTAAACTCAGGCGTGTCGATCCGTTTAGTGGATGAGCGTGACGGCAAAGAAGAACACTTCAAATATGAAGGCGGTATTAAAGCGTACGTTGAGTATTTAAACGAAGGTAAAACCCATATTCATAACACGCCGTTCTATCTTTCAACCGAGAAAGATGGCATCGGTGTTGAAGTGTCATTACAGTGGAACGACAGCTATAACGAAAATGTTTACTGCTTTACTAACAATATTCCGCAACGTGATGGCGGTACGCACTTAGCCGGTTTTCGTGGTGCATTAACCCGTGCGTTAAAAAACTATATGGATAACAGCGGTGTGGTGAAGAAAGCGGATGCGAATATTGATGCGTCAGGTGACGATGCTCGTGAAGGCTTGGTTGCAGTAATTTCGGTAAAAGTACCGGATCCGAAATTCTCATCACAAACGAAAGATAAATTAGTTTCATCGGAAGTGCGTGGCGCGGTTGAAAGTTCAATGAACGAAGCGTTAGCGGAGTACTTAGCGGAAAATCCGGACGATGCGAAAAATATCGTAACCAAAATTATTGATGCGGCGCGTGCGCGTGAAGCAGCGCGTAAAGCGCGTGAAATGACACGTCGTAAAGGTGCGTTGGATTTAGGTGGCTTACCGGGTAAATTAGCGGACTGCCAAGAAAAAGACCCAGCCTTATCAGAACTTTACTTAGTGGAGGGTGACTCTGCGGGTGGCTCGGCAAAACAAGGTCGTGATCGTAAAAACCAAGCGATTCTGCCGTTAAAAGGTAAAATCTTAAACGTTGAAAAAGCACGTTTCGACAAAATGCTGTCTTCACAAGAAGTGGCAACCTTGATTACGGCGTTAGGTACAGGTATTGGTCGTGATGATTACAATATTGAGAAATTACGTTATCACAAAATCATTATCATGACCGATGCGGACGTGGATGGTGCACATATTCGTACGTTATTATTAACCTTCTTCTACCGTCAAATGCCGGAATTAATTGAGAACGGTTATATTTATATCGCTCAGCCGCCACTTTATAAAGTGAAGAAAGGCAAACAAGAGCGTTATATTCAAGATAATGATGAAATGTCGCAATATGAGATTGATATTGCGTTAGAAGGCGCAGGTTTATTTGTGAGTGAAGGTGCGCCAGCGTTAAGCGGTGTAGCACTTGAAAGCCTCATTTCACAATATAATGGCGTGCAAAAATTATTTGATCGCTTAAGCCGCCGTTATCCGGTTGCGTTATTAAACGAATTGATTTATAGCCCGGCGCTTTCGGCTGAATTTGCAAAAGATCAGGCAAAAGTGACCGCTTGGAATGAGCAGTTTGTGGCGAAGTTAATGGAAAAAGAAACCGGCGGTAGTTTCTATCGTACTGAAGTGTTCTTTAATAGCGAGCGTCAAGTGTATGAGCCGGAAATTGTGGTAACGACTCACGGTATGGACACGACTTATCGTCTTGATTTTAACTTTATCAGCAGTAACGAATACGCAAAAATTACTGCATTAGGCAACGAGTTAAATGACTTATTATCGCCAAGTGCTTATGTAATGCGTGGCGAACGCCGTCAAGAAGTGAGCAGCTTTGCTGAAGCATTAGATTGGTTAGTACGTGAATCACGTAAAGGTTTAACTATTCAACGCTATAAAGGATTAGGTGAGATGAATCCGGAACAATTATGGGAAACCACAATGGATCCGGTGGCACGTAAGATGTTACAAGTAAATATCACCGATGCGATTGCAGCAGACAAATTGTTTAGCACCTTAATGGGCGATGAAGTCGAACCTCGTCGTGACTTTATCGAAAGCAATGCATTATATGCTCAGTTAGATATTTAATTTGTAAATAAACTAAATCAAACCCCAAAGTTTTTGCTTTGGGGTTTCTTTTTGCAAATTCTAAGCAAAAAAAGACCGCTTGTAAGCGGTCTTTTCTAAATCAAATTAAGCTTGTTTCTTTTTACGACCTTTATGCCACTTCCAACCTACATAGATTGCAATCACGCCTAAGCCTGCAAAAATAATATGTTGGCCATTTTTAATCTGTTCGTGTAGCCAATCAAGATTTTGGGCGCCGTAATCACCTAAGTAAACCCAAATCGGCACTGAAATAATTGCCGCACAGAAGTCAACCAGCACAAAACGAGTAAAACTCACACGACGAGTAATACCTGATACCAGATAAACTACCGCACGTAACCCCGGTAAGAAACGAGCAAGAAACAACAGGCGATTGCCTTGTTTTTCAAAACGTTCCTGTACCATTTGATAACGTTCTTCGGTGACAATATTACGAATTAATGGAAATTGACGAATTTTTTCACCATAAATACGTCCTAACCAATACATCGTACTATCACCAACCAGTACGCCTAGCATACTGACAACCAGCATCCAATGTACATTGGTATAACCTAAACCTGAAATAACGCCGCCGGAGACTAAGGTTATATCCTCCGGAATCGGCACACCAAATCCGCACGCAAGGAGAACTAAAAATACAGCCCAGTAACCGTAGCTACTGAAAAAGCTAATTAAAAATTCCATGCATACAACTCCTTTTTAATTGATTTTATTTATTTAAATTACGAACAGAACGACGTAAAACTAATTCCGGATGGAATTCGATAGTTTGTGGCTGATATTGTGATTTATCTGCTTTAATTCGTTCCAACAATAAGTTTAATGCTTTTACGCCTAAACGAGATTTTGATTGGTGAATCGTTGTCAGCGGCGGTGAATAGAAACGTGACGAATGAATATTATCATAGCCGATAATAGACATATCGTGTGGCACGGTGAGACCTTTTTCACTTAACGCAGAGATTGCACCAAGTGCAATTGTATCACTAAAGCAGAAAACTGCGGTTGGCAATTTATCTAAACGAAGCAAGTTATTCATTTGCTCAAAGCCGCCTTCAGGTTCGAAATCACCTTCAAGTACCCATTCTTGGCGAATCGGTAAGTTTGCTTCTTGCATTGCTTTTACAAAACCTTCATAACGCTCTTTAGCGGTAGTCTTGGTGAGTTGGCCGGCAATCACACCAATCTCGGTATGACCGTTTTCAATTAAATGACGAGTCGCAAGGTAACCGCCTTCAAAGCTGTTATCTAAAATAACACCACTTTTCTCATCGGTTTTACCCCAGTCCATAACTACCATTGGAATATTTGTGCCGTTAAATAGCTCAAGTGAGTCACGGGTATATTCCGAACACATAACTAATACGCCATCCACACGTTTTTTGATTAACATATCCAAATGGTTTTGGATTTTTTCCGGCTCATTTTGTGTATTACATAAGAACAGCGAATAGCCTTGTTGATAGCAGTAATCTTCTACCGCTAGCACAATTTCAGCAAAATAAGGCGCTTCACTGGTGGTGATAATCATCCCGATGGATTTAGTAGTATTCACTTTTAAGCTGCGGGCAACTGCACTTGGAGAATAGTTTAACTGTTGAACAGCATCCCAAACTGCTTTACTGGTATCTTCTGCTACAAAACGGGTTTTATTAATTACGTGAGAGACAGTCGTTGTCGATACACCCGCTAATTTAGCAACATCTTTAATGGTAGCCATAATCGTTTCTCTTAGAATAAAAATAGTGACTATTATAGCTAAATTTATACGTAAATAGCTAAAAATCGGCAACTAAATATGTAAAAAATCAGCATATTTAGTTAAAGCAATGTAGAGGCAGAGACTGAAGTAGTGATATGAAATTAAAGAGGGATAGAGAAATCCCTCTATAAGATAGGATAACGAAAGGCGTTTGAATTATTTTTAGCCGGCTAATCCTTTTTTGAGCATCGGTTCAAAGAACGCATAATCCACTAAAAAAGCATCATGCCCAAAGTTCGAGTGGAATTCGTAATAATTCACTTGTACACCGGCATTCTCAAGACGTTGTTTACTTTTATGCAGATCAATCTGCTTAAACAGTTGATCGCTGGTAACACCGACTAACGTATATTTTGCTTTAATGCGCTGTAGCGCTTCTTGTTCATTTGCATAACCGAGAGCAGGGTCATATAAATCCAATGCTCGTAATAAGCGTAAATAACTATTCGCATCAAAGCGGTCTAAAAATTTTACCCCTTGATAACTCAAATAAGACTCGACTTGGAAGTAGTCGCCCCAAATTTCGCTTTGTTGCTTGGTTTCTCGTCCAAATGCTCGGGCAAGCTGTACATCGGTACGATAAGTTAACATTCCAAGCATTCGTGCGATTTTCAAACCGTTATCCGGCGGCAAACCTTCATAGTAGTCCCCATTGTTAAAGTTGGGATCATTGATGATCGCTTGGCGCATCACATGATTAAAGCCAATGGCTTCTGCACTGAAAGTAAGTGAAGAACAAAGGTTAATAATATTATCGACCGAGTCTGGATATGTAATGCCCCATTGTGTTGCTTGCATTCCGCCGAATGAGCCGCCGACAACCGCATGCAAATGGGAAATACCTAACGCATCTAACAAAGCTTTTTGTACTTGAACGATATCTTGTACCGTAATTACCGGAAATAGGCTACCGTAAGGCTTATTGGTTTGTGGGTTAATCGACGAAGGCCCGGTTGTCCCTTTACAACCGCCTAATACGTTTGAACAGATAAAGAAATAACGATCCGTATCAAAGGCTAAACCGGCACCGATAAAATCTTGCCACCAGCCTTGTTCCGGCACATTTTTATAAGGCTCCGCATCACCGGTTAAGGCATGACAAAGCAATACGGCATTGCTTTTGTCTGCATTCAGCTTTCCATAAGTCTGATAAGCAACCTCAATAGGTGATAATTCACCGCCAAGTGCGAGAGTTAAGGGCGAATCTTGAAAGAGAGTAATGCTATGAGCCATTGATATTCCTAAGGTTTGCAAATTACGGTAGAAATCCGACCGCTTGTCATTATTGTATTTAGACGTCTAAACGTCTCTAATATGCGTAAGGTAGCGATAGGCAAGCTATTTGTCAAGGAATTTTAGACGTCTAAACGTCTAGAATTCTGGGTGAGGTTATACTTGCAATTTTAACTTGCTAGGTTATGCTAATAACTTGAACATTTGTTTGAAAAATTTGTCTGCTTTCAGACGAATATATTAATTGGCTTTAGCATTGAATAGACAGAAAATGGAATTAACCCAGCAACATACAGCAAAAGAGATCGTAAAAACGCCTTTCTATAAAAGGTGTGGGCGCTTTTTTGCAAAGAGTATGGTATGTGCAGCTTGGGTCAGCGTGATTTTGACATTATTCGTATTGGTAATTGATGGTGCCACTGGCATTTATGTAAAAGATCGCATTTATACCGATATTGATAAATTACCTAAATACAATGATGCGGTCGTGTTAGGCACATCAAAATATTATGCTAAAGGTTCACCTAATTTATACTATAAATATCGCTTAGAAGCGGCGATGTCATTACTAAAACATGGCAAAGTAAGCCATTTGTTGGTGAGCGGTGATAATAAAACACCTTACTATAATGAACCTAAAGTGATGCAAAATGATTTACGTCGAATGGGAGCACGGAAGGAACAAATTAAGCAAGATTTTGCTGGTTATCGAACGTTAGATTCCATTGTAAGAGCGCGCGAAGTGTATAAGCTAGAACCGTTTGTTATTGTCACTCAACAATTCCATTGTGAAAGGGCGTTATTTATTGCGAAATATCACCATATTGATGCGGTGTGCTTTGCGGCTAAATATCCAGAAGGACATATAAAAGTACGGATTAGAGAGTTTTTTGCGCGTTTAGGTATGCTTTGGGATTTTCTTATGGATACCAAACCCGAAACGCTCGAGCAAGTTGCTTCTCGAGAAATTAAGTCTTAGTATGACAAGAACTAAAAAATAAGCGGTCTAATTTTGCAAAAAAATTGCAGAAATAGACCGCTTGTTTATTTATGCTAAGTCATCAATGACCACATAGATTTTTGACACAGGGCCGTGAACCCCCACTACTTTGATTAACTCAATATCAGCGGTTGCACTTGGACCTGAAATAATATTCACGCAAGAAGGCATACGTTCGCCGGCTTGCGCTTTTTGACGTAGCAGTTGCGCCAGTTGTGCTACACGTGGTAACACGGCACTTTTACGTACCACCACGATAGAGGTTGTAGGTAAAAGACTGGTTGAACGGCCGTTATCTTTGCTAGCAAATAGCACGATACCGCCGGATTCCGCTAAGCCGTATTCGCCATGTACGATACCGATATTCGCTTTTTCTGCGTGAGAAATATTCGCTTCACGGTTGGTAAAATCCCACACATAGCTATCAAATTTAGCTTTCACCGCTTCGGTAATGCCTAAGCTTTCTAAGCGAGTATCATTATTTAACACGATGCTTCCGCCACCGTATTTTTCACAAACGTCTAATACTGCTTGTGCTACGTCCGCTTCTTTCGTTTCAACCACATCCACTAATAACACCTTAGCGAAATTCATAAACTCATCACAAAGCTCTTGTTGAGAAAGATGGGTTAAACGGGTTGTAGGGTGATCGTTTACTGGCGTATCCATTTGATCCGGAACGAGTTTACGTTCTCTGCCCATACGCTGCGCCAATCTATTTAAAAAGTTTTCACGATTTTGTAAGTCCATTGCTCTGTCCTGTGTTGACCACGTTAGCTATTATAGGAAGAACAAGCGGTGTAATTTTGCTAATTTTTTACAAATTTTTGGTTGAAAATGACCGCTTGTTTACCTAGTTACGTGCTATTTTATGTGGTGTAATTTAAATTATTTACGATTTGCAAACCATTCACGGAAACTTTCGCCTTCAGCACTCGGTAAATCACGTGCTTTGGTCCATTCCGCTAACGCGCCAAAATTGACCGGTGCTTTACCGTTTCGGATAAATTTACCAGCAACTTTAGCACCGATTTTCACGCCCATATTCCAAATGCCCGGATTTGAGTTGGCAAAAGTGAAACCTTTAATTGAAAGACGCTCTGTAAGTGGTGTTAAGCCGGCATCGGCAATTTTCTCACGATGTTTGAGAATTAATTGTGCTAAAGGAATTTTCACCGGACATACACTGTTACACGCAGTACATAATGAACAAGCGTAAGGTAATTCTTTAAACTCATCGTATCCGCCTAAAAGTGGTGAAATAACCGCACCGATTGGGCCCGGATAGATAGAACCGTAGCCGTGACCACCGATTTGGCGGTAAGCCGGACAAGTATTTAAACACGCACCACAACGGATACAGCGTAAAACTTCTTGGAATTCGCTTTCTAAGATTTTTGAACGACCGTTATCTACAATAACAAGGTGGAAATCTTCCGGTCCATCCGTTTCGCCTTCAAGACGAGGGCCGGTTAACCACGTATTATATGCGGTGAGTTTTGCGCCTACCGCACTACGGCAAAGCATTGTCATTAGCACATCTACTTCTTTGAAGGTTGGTGCTAAACGTTCCATCCCCATTACTGCAATATGCGTTTTGGGTAAGGTTGTCGCTAAACGTAAGTTACCTTCATTGGTGACTAAACAAACAGAACCGGTTTCCGGTACGGCAAAGTTACAACCTGAGATACCAATGTCAGCTTCTAGGAAATCTTTACGTAATGTTTTACGCACAAAAGCGTTCATCTCTTCCGGTTGCTCGGTGCCTTCGTAACCTAATACTTCATGTAATTCTTTACGGATACGGTGACGATCTTTGTGGATCGCAGGCACAACGATATGTGAAGGTTTGTCACCTACGATTTGTAATAAATATTCACCTAAGTCGGTTTCAACCACTTTCATGCCTTCCGCTTCTAACACGTGGTTTAAGCCGATTTCTTCGGTTACCATTGATTTTGATTTAACGATAGTTTTCGCTTTTTTCTCAAGCGCAACTTTGCGGATATACTCACTTGCTTCTTCCGCTGTTTCTGCGAAGAATACTTTACCGCCGTTTTGTGTTACTTTTTCACTTAATTGATATAAATAAGCGTCTAGGTTCGCAAGCACGTGATTACGGAATTGTTTTGAAAGATCACGCCATTCTTCCCAATGACCTAATTCATCCACCATTTTTTGGCGGTTTGCGCCGATTGTTTCTTGTGCTTTCACAACCGCTTTACGCATTACTTCATTATGTACTTGTTGTTCAACACGTTGTTTAAACGGGAGTGTACTTGTTTGTAAATGTGACATTGGTAATTCCCCTTTTATTCTTGCATTAATACTTCTGCAATATGCATAACTTTTACGTTTTTACCTTCACGGCTTAAACGGCCGGCAATATTCATTAAGCAGCTAACATCCGCACCCACTAAATATTCAGGTTCTACTTCGGTAATATTTACAACTTTTTCAGTCACCATTTCGCCTGAGATTTCAGCCATTTTTACTGAGAATGTTCCGCCGAAACCGCAACAGGTTTGTTGGTTATGAATAGGTAAAAGCTCTAAACCTTTAACATTTTGTAGAAGTGTGAGGGGCTCATTCACAACACCAAGTTTGCGAGTTAAGCTACAAGAAGGATGGTAAACCGCTTTACCGGTAAGACGAGCGCCAACGTTTTCTACTTTTAAAACGTTAACAATAAAATCAGTGAGATCATAAAAACGTGCAGCGACTTTTTCAGCACGTTTTGCCCATTCTGTTTCGCCAAAGCGATTGAAATACTCAGGATAGTTCTTAATTGCATAAACACAAGAACCTGCCGGTGCAACGATAGGGTAGTCATTGACTTCAAAGGTTTCTACCAATGTTTTCATACCGCTAATCGCTTCTTTTGCATAACCACTGTTAATCGCTGGTTGCCCGCAACAGCCTTGTTTTTCTAAGAAAATGACATTACAGCCAAGTTTTTCAAGTAATAATACACTGTTTTTTGCCACACCTGCTTTGACGATATCCGCAATACAGGTGACATAGAAATTTACGTTCATAAAGAACTCCCACTTAAATAAAAATAAGAAATAATCGTATTTAGAAAGCTATAAATGACAAAAGGAAGCCGTTGGACTTCCTTTTGATTAATAATTTGTAAAAAAGAGGTTAAATTTAACCGCTTGAACAAGGCGTAGTGTAGCACGCCTTGTTAACTTTTTGCTCTACTACTTTAATGTTAAACGTTAAAGAAGAGAGGAATAATCGTTAATGCAACAACGGCTGCAATAACACCATAGATAAACATTGGTACTACGGTTTTCTTAAGGATTGCACCTTCTTGATTTTGAATATTCAATACAGAGTTAACCGCAACGATATTATTAATACATACCATGTTACCCATTGCACCACCTACAGATTGTAGCGCAAGTACTAATGAAGTTGATAAACCGGTAATTTCTGCGGTTGATAACTGTACGCTACCGAAAGTTAAGTTAGATACAGTATTAGAACCGGAGAAGAATGCACCTACCGCACCTAAGTACGAAGCAAAGATTGTCCAGTATTCACCGGTTGCTTCAGCAAAGCTTTTACCGATAATTTTTACCATTGAACCGTCATTGCCGACTAACATTAAGTTAACCATGATTAATGCACCGATTAATGCGATAAATGGATTTTTGGTTTGTTTAAAACTACCGGCAAACACTTCTTTTACTTTTGAACCGTTTAATGCAAATAGCGGAATACAGATTAATACGGTTACGACAAACGGAATCAGTGCAGGCACATAAAGTAGTTTATAGCTTGCGTTTACAGCTGTGCCAAAAATATTTTTTAAGCTAAAGACTAAACCGTGACTGATTTCAAATTGACCTAATGAGCCTAATTGAGTTGCAATCCAAGTTGTTGTGTCATTCATCATTGCTTTAAATGGTAACTGCTGAATACGAGTTACAATTAAGAAGCCGATTAATAAACCGGTTGGAAGCAATGCTTTTGCTACATCTTTCATTGATACTGCGCTATCTAGTGTATTTTCAACTTTAGCTAAACCTACGCCTTTATTCGCAAGGAAAATCGAAATAAACATGCCGATTGCACCACCGACTAATGATGGGAATTCATAGTTTATTTGAGCAAGTAAGAAGTAAGGTACTACACAAGCAAATACGCTTAAGTAAATAAAGACTATATTTTGACGGATTTCTTTCCAGCTTACGATAAAACTTAATGCAATCACCGGAATAACTAATGCGGCAAAGGCATGGATAAGCGCTGTCATTGAACCGATTTCAAGAATTTGTGCTTCAGCTAAATTGAGAGAGCCGAAACCAAACCAAGTTGGTGTACCTACTGCACCGAATGATACCGGCACAGAGTTCATAATTAATGCCAATATTGCGACTTTAATTGGATTAAAGCCTAAGCCTACAAGGATTGGTGCTGCAATCGCTGCTGGCGTACCGAAACCACTCGCACCTTCAATCATAAATGCAAATGCCCAACCGATAATCATAAGTTGTGCAACCGGATTTGGGTTAATCGTACCTAACCATTTACGTAATGTATTTGTTACACCTGATGCTTCAGAGAAACGATTAAATAAAATCGCACCAAAAATAACGGTAATAGGGGTTAATACTGACATTATCGCTGAAGCGATATTTGCACTGATAACAGTAATATCTGTCGCGAAGAATAAAAGATGAATAATTAAAACCACCACGGCAACCCAAGGGAGAGCAACATATGATGGTAATGCATTACGTTTTACCATTAAGTAAATAAGTAAAACAATCGGGAATATACTAAGGAAAAGAGCCATAAAAACCTCGCAGAGCGATAATGATGTTATAAGTTAAAAAAATGTTAACTTTTTGGGTGTATGCATTTTATGTGAGTTTTTGTAAAAGAATAGTAGGTTTGTTTCAAATTATGACCAGGATCACACTTTTGTTGCTTAATTGCTTAAAAATAAATCAACAAAAAATAACAAAATTTAACATTGTTTTTAAATATAACCTAAAAGAGTTAACTTTGCAGCGTATGAGAGAGCGGTTTGGTGGCTAAAGGGAAGGTTATGAGATTCTGAGTGAATAAATAATTATTAATAACTTTATAATAGTGAGAATGAAGTATAAATAATTAAATTTGTATTTAATTTATTAAATAAAAATAATATCTGTGTTAATAAATGAAATTATAAATTCTTATAAGCTTTCGAAATATATTTCAAAACGAAACTTTTTGAGTAAAAATACTTATTTTGAGGTAAAAAAATAGGGGGCTAAATAGCCCCCTAATAACGAGATAGTGATTAGATTGCAAAATCTTCTAACGATTTACCCGCATCTAATGCTTTTTGAATTGGGCTAGGTGTACGACCTTGACCTGTCCAAGTTTTTTCATTACCGTTTTCATCAACGAATTTATATTTCGCAGGACGAGGTGGACGTGGTTCGCGTTTTTTACGCTCAGACACGCTACCAAGTAAAACTGCAAGCTCTTCAGCAGAAATACCGTCTTTTTCAAGTAATTCTTTATACTTGTTCAGACCTTCCATAAATTTAGCTTGTTCAAGTTCTTGCGCTTGTACTGCTTGACGTTTTTCTTCAACAACAATAGTAACTTTTTCAAGTAAAGCTTCTAATTGTTCTAATGAAGTTTCACGTGCGATTACACGCAAGCTGCGAATATTTGATAACGTTTTTAAGATATCAGACATTTTCATCTCCAAATAAAGACCATATTTAAAATATAATAATTTAGTTATTGTGTGAATTCTAGAAAGAAGAAATACTCCAGAATTGAACATATATTAACGGAATATATTTTTAAGGTAAACAAATAATTTATTGAATATAATCTAATTGATTGAGATAAGACCTCTATTTGAATGATTCGACTATTAATCTTGCTTAAATAGTTGAATTTAGCTATTGGCAAGCCGTCAATATTAAGGTAATCTTACAGAGTCCTACAAATTGTAGAGGTGCAAATCCGATAAGTATTTTTTCTGAGTGGAAAACGATGAGGAAGAAGGAAAGGCGTATTTGCCGAAATCAGTTAAGCGTCATCTTAATTGGTTGGGGTCGTTACCGAAAGGGACGACACTGTCGTAACATCAACTGTTACGGAGTGCTACTGTTAGGGTTGGTTCATATTTTTCTTATTCATATTGCCCACCTTTATATTATTATGCAGTTCGCATAAATCATTTCAGTAGATCCTCTTCTTTGTTTGACTTGCAATTTCATTACAAAGTTATATTTTTAGAGGTTTTATGAATTTAGTTGATTATTCAAGTTCTATATGGTCAATTGCACCTGCAGCACTTGCGCTAATTTTAGCTATCGCTACTCGTAAAGTTTTATTTTCTTTAGGAGTCGGAATTTTAGTCGGCGCATTTATGCTCGCACCGGAATTTATGGACGGCTTCGCTTATTTAAAGAATATAGCAGTCGGTTTAGTTTATTCAGAGGGTAAATGGTCATTAGGTAAATTACAAATTATTATTTTCTTACTATTATTAGGTATATTTACTTCATTATTAACTTATTCGGGAAGTAACCAAGCTTTTGCTAATTGGGCGAGAAAGCATATTAAGAATAGACGTGGGGCAAAATTACTGACGGCTTGTTTAGTGTTCGTTACGTTTATTGATGATTATTTCCATAGTTTAGCGGTTGGTGCAATTGCTCGTCCTGTTACTGATAAATTTAAAGTATCACGAGCTAAACTTGCTTATATTTTAGATTCTACCGCAGCACCGATGTGTGTATTAATGCCGGTATCAAGTTGGGGTGCATCTATTATTGCAACCATTGGCGGTTTATTAGTTACTTATAATATTACTGAATATACGGCAATGAGTGCATTTATCTCAATGAGTGCGATGAACTTTTATGCGATTTTTGCATTACTGCTAGTATTTTTCGTTTCTTATAGTTCATTTGATATTGGCTCAATGGCTCGTTTTGAGCGTTCAGCTCAAACTTCGGAGCATCATACGCAAGATGAAGTTGTTGAAAGCAAAGGTCGAGTTTATGCATTAATTGTCCCTATTTTAGTATTGATGGTAACGACCGTTTCATCAATGATTTATACTGGTGCGCAAGCATTAGACACATTTAGTTTACTGGGTGCATTTGAAAACACGAATGTTAATCTTTCATTAGTGATCGGTGGTTCAGCAGGTGTAGTAGCAGTAATATTATGTACATTAGGTTTAATTGATTTGGCTGATTATCCAAAAGCTATTTGGAGCGGTTGTAAGTCGATGTTCGGTGCAATCGCAATTTTAGCACTTGCATGGTTGATTAGTAGCGTTGTAAAAGATATGCACACCGGTGATTACCTTTCTACATTAGTAGCAGGCAATATTGATCCGGCATTTTTACCAGCGATTTTATTTGTATTAGCCACAGTAATGGCATTCGCGACAGGAACCAGTTGGGGAACATTCGGTATTATGTTACCGATTGCAGCAGGTATGGCAATCAATGTGGATACCGGTTTACTAATTCCATGTATGTCAGCGGTGATGGCGGGTGCGGTTTGTGGTGATCACTGCTCGCCAATTTCAGATACGACAATCTTATCTTCAACCGGTGCGCAGTGTAATCATATTGACCATGTAACTTCACAGTTACCTTACGCATTATTAGTTGCGACGGCGGCAATTGTCGGTTATTTAGTGGTTGGTTTTACTGAATCAGCATTATTCGGGTTTATAGCAACGGGTATGATGATGTTAGTTCTGATTTTATTATCAAGAAAGTCAGTAAAATAGTTTAAACAATCAGAATTAAGCGGTGTAATTTACAAAATTTTTTGTAAATTACACCGCTTTTTTTATTGCTATTTTCTTGAAATTTTGTACAGCGCAAACGATTAAATTCTATATTTTGTGAACTAGCTCACATTATTTCTAGGATAATCGGTGTAGTATCAAATTACGTTTTAAACGGCATAAAAAGTCGTAGTTGTAAAATACGGGGAGCATATTATGAAAAATGTAATGGTTTATTCTTTAATTGCAAGTTTAGGTATCGGTTTAATAAATACCGGTATGGCGCAAGATAAAATTGGGGTAACACTTTATCGCTATGACGATAATTTTATCCAGCTAATGCGTAGTGAATTAGAAAGAAACGCTGCTAAACACCAACTTTCCGTATTAATGAACGATGCACAAAATTCACAGTTTGCACAAAATAATCAGGTTGAAACTTTACTCGAGCAGAAAGTGAAAGTTTTAGCGGTAAATTTAGTAGATCAAAATGCTTGGCGAACTGTTATCGGTAAGGCGATAGATCGTAATGTACCGATTATTTTATTCAATAAAGATCCGGGACGTCAGGCATTGGAGAGCTATGACCATGCCTACTATATTGGTTCAGATCCGAGTGAAATTGCAAAATTACAAGCGGAAATGGTTGCTAAACAGTGGAAAGTCAACCCTCAATATGATTTGAATAAAGACGGAAAAATTCAATATGCACTGCTAAAAGGGGAAAATGGGCATCCCGATGCAGAATTACGAACCAGAGTGGTATCGCAACAATTAGAGCAACTCATTCCCGGTTCGCAAATGCTAGCGTTAGAGTCGGCACAATGGCAAACCGGTATGGCAAAAGAAAAAGTGAGTGCATGGTTTGCGACACCGCATAAAGAAAAAATTGAGGTAATTATTGCGAATAATGATGCAATGGCTATCGGTGCATTGGAAGCCGCCGCAACGCAGGGAAAACTTGTACCGATCTATGGTGTTGACGGAATCCCTGCTGCATTAAATTTAATTAAAATGGGAGCGTTAGCCGGTACAATTCAAAATGACTGGGTGAGTCAGAGCAAGGCGATCCTTACTTTTAGTGAGAATTTAGTGAAAGGGAAAAAAGTAGATGAAGGAACAGCATGGCAGCTAAAAGATCGGGTGTTAAGAGTACCTTATAAAATGATTGAGAAAAACGATCTTAAGTAACATAATGATATTCAACTCAAGCGGTTTGTAAAAAAATAGTGAAATTTGACCGCTTTTAGTAAGAGAAAAGGCGTTCATTTGAACGCCTTTTTAAGTATGGAAATTAAGCTGCTTTTGCCATCTCGAATTCAATTAACATCATTAAAATATGAATAACTTTAATATGGATTTCTTGAGTACGGTCAGCATAACGGAAGTGCGGGACACGAATTTCTACATCCGCTAAACCCGCCATTTGACCACCGTCTTTACCGGTCATCGCAATTACTTTCATACCTTTTTCTTTTGCAACTTTGATCGCATTAAGTACGTTTTTAGAATTGCCTGAAGTTGATAAGCCAAATAATACATCGCCTTTTTGACCTACCGCTTCTAAGTAGCGAGAAAATACATATTCATAACCAAAATCGTTACTTACACAGCTTAAGTGGCTTACGTCCGAAATCGCAATAGCCGGATAACCCGGACGGTTTTCACGGTAGCGACCGGTTAGCTCTTCTGCAAAATGCATTGCATCACAATGTGAACCGCCATTACCGCAAGACAACACTTTACCACCTTGCTTAAAGCTATTTGAGATTAAAAGTGCTGCTTCTTGAATGAGTTTAATGTTATTTTCATCATTCATAAATTTATCGAGTACGTCAGCCGCTTCTTGTAGCTCTGCTTTAATTTGTTCTAAGTACATAAAAGGTCCCTTATTAAAAATTTGTAAACTAAATCACTCATTTTTGGTGTTTGCCATGGAGTGAAGTTCATAAAAGTGTAGGGGATTGTTGATATAAAGTAAATAAAAATGCACTGAATTTTTCCGAAACGATTTGTAAACAAAAGTTTCCAAAAAAGCTTTTTCAGAGTATGATTACGCACAATTATTTGTTAACCCTAGTGGATACAAGGCGAGTTTCTTATGCAATTATTGATTGAATGTACAGAAAAACTAACGGTTGCCGAATCTTTGATGCATTTATCGGCTAAACAGAATCAATCGATTCAAAATATCACATTCACTGAATCAGGAATGCAAGCCAAGTTTGATTTGTTATCAGATCAGCAACAGGCGCAAATTTTAGCTGAAATTAGACCGCTTGCAGGGGTGACTAAGGCTGAATTTACCGAAAATACGGCAGGTTTTTCTCATTTGATTGCGGAAAGTGAAAATATGAAAGCTGTGATTGCTCAGGCGAAGAAATTCGCATTGTTAGATGCACCTTTATTGATTCAGGGGGAAACCGGTACCGGCAAAGATGTGTTTGCCAAAGCTTGTCATGAGCTGAGTGATCGCAGAGCGCATAAGTTTATTGCGGTCAACTGTGCAGGGCTGCCGGCAGATGAAGCGGAAACTGAAATGTTCGGTCATCGTGGCAACGGCAAAGAAAACATAGGCTTTTTTGAGTATGCTAATGGTGGAACGGTTTTGCTTGATTCAATAGCAGAACTTTCACTTGAAATGCAGGCGAAATTGTTGCGTTTTTTAAATGACGGCTCGTTTCGCCGTGTAGGTGAAGACAAAGAGGTTCATGTTGATGTTCGTGTGATCTGTACTTCGCAAAAAGCACTTTCGTTATTAGTGGCGGAAGGTAAAGTTCGAGAGGACCTATATCATCGTTTAAATGTGCTGACATTAGATTTACCGCCGTTACGTGAACGTCATGCGGATATCTCGCTTTTAGCGGATCGTTTTATTACCCAAGTCAGTGAGCAACTAGGCATTAGCAAATTAGAATATGATAATGATTTTTTACAAGCGCTCAAAGACTACCATTGGCCGGGCAATTTACGTGAGTTATACAACGCCATTTATCGAGCTTGTACCCTTGCGCATAGCTACCGTTTAGCTGTGAAGGATCTCAATTTACCGCATCATCAACCGAAATCAGACGATATTCAAATTGCGGATAATGGTGAGACATTAGAAGAATTGGTCAACCGCTTTGAAGCAACATTATTACGCAAGTTTTATGCGCAATATCCAAGTACGCGAAAGCTTGCACAACGTTTGGGAATTTCGCATACGGCGGTAGCGAATAAATTACGAGCCTACGGTATCAGTAAGTAACAAGGTGTAAGTATTATGAAATCTTTTATCGGTACAGCGGTAAAATTAGGGATGATTTTTGCAATTTTCGGATTAAATTCGACCGCTTTTGCAGCCCCGAGAGTGCCTAAAGAGTTGCGTAATGAAAGCCTTGTTTATTGTACCGGTGTGTTGGGGTTTTCATTTAATCCGCAAAAGGCGGATGTCGGTACCAATATGAATGTCGTTACCGAACAAATTTACGATAAGTTATTTGAATTTGATGCGAAATCGAATTCCCTCAAACCGGCATTGGCAGAGCGTTTTAGTATTAGCGATGATGGGAAGGTGATTACATTACATTTACGCCGTAAAGTTGCGTTTCATACCACATCATGGTTTACGCCGACACGTAATTTTAATGCGGAAGATGTGGTTTTCTCTCTTAACCGTATTATTGGCTATGTTGAAGAGTTACCGGCGTTGGATTTTACTGAAGGGGGAAGAGCAGAGTTTCAGCAAAATCAACACTATGCCTATCAATTTAAAGCGAACTTAGCGCATTATCCTTATTTTGAAAGCGTAGCATTAAAAAATAAGATTAAAAAAATTACTGCACCTAATGATTACACTGTTAAGATCCATTTAGTGGAAGCGGACAATTCGGTTTTGGCCCATTTAGCTAGTCAATATGCGGTGATTTTGTCTAAAGAATACGCTTTGCAATTAAATGCTGACGAGAATTTAGCGCAACTTGATTTATTGCCGGTTGGGACAGGGGTATATCAACTGAATGATTACGTTGCAAATGAATATGTTCGCCTAAAACCGCATAATAAATATTGGGGTAAAAAAGCGCATATACCGAATATGGTGATCGATGTTTCGACCAATAGTGCGGGGCGAATTGCTAAATACCTTAATCGTGAATGTGATGTGGTGGCATTGCCTGAACCTAGTCAACTTTCTGTCGTAGCTAAAGAGGAAATTGTTGAAACTTCAGGGGCTAATTTAGCGTTTTTAGCGTTCAATACGCAGAAACCTCGTATGCAAGATATTCAATTTCGCCGTAAGATCGCACAAGCGATTAATCGAGAGCGGATTGCCGATGTTCTTTTTTATGGCTCAGCTCAAGTTGCACAAAATACTTTACCGCCGCTTTTGTACCCAGCGAAAAATCATGACGGTTACCCTTATCAACAGCCTGAAATAACGGGTGAAAATAGCGAGAAATTTGACCGCTTGCAGCTTTGGGTGCTGGATGAAAGCCGAGTTTATAATTTACATCCACAAAAAATGGCGGAATTGATCAGTGCGGATTTAGCCAAGATTGGCATTGAGGTGGAGATAAAACCGGTTAGTCGAGCGTATGTTGCACAATTTGCTGAAGTAGGAAAGGCAGACTACGATATGATTTTAACCGGTTGGTTAGCGAATAATCTTGACCCGAATGCTTTTCTTACACCAATCTTGGCGTGTCGTTCACAAAATGAACTGACAAACTTAGCCAACTGGTGTAATCCGGAATTTGACCGTTGGCTAGAAATGGCAAAAGGAAACGAGCTGCCTTATGTACGTCATTTATTGTATCGCTTAGCACAAAATATTCTGGAACAGCAATTACCTGTCTTACCGCTAGTAAACGGTAACCGTGTTTTACTGGTGAATTCTCGTGTTGAGAATGCACAAGTTACACCGTTTGGTCAGGTTCGTTTGGCAGATTTAAAATTAAAACATGAAGAGAAATAGCCGTGTTATTAGCGTTAATTCGTCGTTTATTTTTAACCTTGATTACCTTGTTTATCTTAACACTAATCAGTTATAACATTTTGTTAAGAGATCCGCTTAATCACTTTATGGATTTACAAGGCATTAATGCTTATATGAGCTATGTGGAAGGGCTTGCGCAAGGTGATCTCGGTATCAGTTATAGTAATGGTGAAGCAATTGCCAACCAAATTTTGAACGTATTTCCTGCAACAATATCTTTATGTATCGCAGCACTATTGGTTTCGCTAATTATTGGTTTGCCACTGGGTTTATTTTCTGCGGCTTTTCGTGATCATTTATCCGGAAAAGTACTTGCAACACTCGGTTCGCTCAGTTTGGCGTTACCAATGTATTGGTTGGCGATAGTGGTTCTTTATTATGCCTCAAGCAACCAGTGGGCAATTTCGGCAGTGGGAGAATTGCATCCTATTTATGAAATTTCACCGGTTACCGGCTTCCGATTATTGGATATTTTTCTTGCTGATTCGCCGTATAAATTAAAAATGATGCAAAGTGTATTACATCATTTGGCATTACCGGCTTTAATTTTATCCGTGCCCGCGACGTTGGAGGTAATTCGTTTTACCCGTCAACGTGCTGAATATGTGATGAAGCAAAACTATATTAAAGTAGCTCAAACTCGGGGATGGTCGCCTTTCAAAATTTGGCGTGCACATATTCTGCATAATACGTTGCCAGCACTTATTCCGATGAGTGCGAGAAATTTCACCTTAATTTTTGCGTTTTCTATGTTAATTGAAAATATTTTCAGCTGGGGTGGCATTGGGTTATGGCTGATTAATGCGCTTTCGGCACAAGATTATAATGCAATTTCGGCAGGTGTAATGGCAATCGGGTTGTTTGTGCTTGTTATGGATCTATTGGTTGGCGTGATTACAACCGTGTTAGACCCTTCACAGAAAAAGGATTGGTATGTTAAATAGAGAAGAGCCGGAACAATTTAGAGAATCGGATTACTTTAGACAGTTTCTATTTCAGCTACGCAAAGATAAATTAGCTTTAACCAGTGTATATCTTTTTATAGCACTATTGTTGTTAGTTTTTTTTGGTCATGCAGTATCACCTTATCAGGCTGACACGCAATTTGTTGGTTTTGAATTAATGCCGCCATCTTGGGATGATAGAGGACAAATTAGCCATTTTTTCGGCACAGACGATTTGGGGCGTGATATTTTTAGCCGTATGTTATATGGCTTTTATTATACGGTTGGTTCCGCATTGGTTATTAGTATCGTAATCGGTGTTATTGGTGGGATTATCGGTGTTGTTGCCGGTACAAGTCGCAAGTCATTTTCCTTTATCGGACACTTATTTGATACATTCTTATTTATCCCGATTTTGATTATTGCGATTATTATCGCCACCTTAATGGAAGCGAGTTTAATCAATGCGATGTTGGCGATTTCATTAGCTATGCTTCCGCATTTTATCCATAAAATTTATCAAGCGACGGAACAAGAACTGAAACGAGAGTATGTCACCACATTACGTTTAGATGGTGCAACACGTTGGGATTTAATTAAAGAAGTGGTGCTGCCGAATTTAACTTCTGTTGCAGTAAAAGAGTCGGCACATATTTTTATGATTGCAGTATTAGATATCAGTTCGCTGAGTTTTATTGGGTTGGGGGCGCAAAGCCCGACTCCAGAATGGGGTGCAATGATCAGAGATTCTTTGGAATTAATTTATTTAGCGCCTTGGACGGTGATTCTACCGGGGATGGCAACGGTATTGGTGATTTTAATTATTAGCATGTTGGGTAACGGTATCAGCCGCGTGTTAGAGAAATATCGTTATTAGTGAATTGGAATAAATTATGGCTTTATTAGATATTCGTCATTTAAGTATTGAGATTGATACGCCGAATGGACGAGTAAAAATGGTAGATAATGTAAATCTTACTCTGGATGAAGGCGAAATATGCGGCTTAGTAGGGGAATCCGGCTCAGGTAAGAGCTTGATTGCTAAAGTCATTTGCGGGGTAATGAAGGACGAATGGATTGTCACTGCAGATCGTTTTCGTTTTAATGATGTTGAATTATTGAAGCTTTCATCAACTCAACGTAGAAAGGTTGTTGGTGAACAAATTTCTATGATCTTCCAAGACCCGCTTTCTAGTCTGGATCCAAGCCGAAGAGTAGGGGAGCAATTAATTCAAACGATTAACTTTAAAGGCAAATGGTGGCAATGGTTTGGCTGGAAAAAGAAAAAGGCGATTGAATTGCTGCATCGAGTAGGGATTCGAGATCATAAAACCATTATGCGAAGTTATCCGTTTGATATTACGGAAGGGGAAGCTCAGAAAGTTATTATTGCTATGGCGGTTGCTAATCAGCCTCGTTTATTGGTAGCGGATGAGCCGACTCATATGCTAGAACCGACTACACAATTGCAAATTTATCGTTTACTCTCTAGTATGAATAAAAACCTCGGTACCTCAATTTTGTTGGTAGCAAACGATATTCGTAGTATTGAGAAATGGGTGGATTCGTTTAATGTACTGTACTGTGGGCAAACGGTTGAAATCGGTAGCAAAGAAACAATTATGGAATCACCTTATCACCCTTATACTTCCGTTTTATTAAATGGTATTCCGGATTTTTCTCAGCCTCTCGCCTTTAAAAGCCACTTAAATACTTTAAAAGGCACAGTACCGATGTTGCAAAATATGCCAATAGGCTGTCGATTAGGGCCTCGCTGTCCGTTTGCACAGAAGAAATGTATTCAAAAACCGCCATTGCGTAAATTTAAACAACATGAATTCGCTTGTCATTTCCCGATTAACTTTAGAGAACAAAACTTTCTTAAAAAAGCGGAATTTGAGCCGGTGATTGTGTCTGAAAAGAATGAATAACTAAACAAGCGGTAAGATTTTGAGATTTTTTTGCAAATGCAAAAAGTTGATAAAATCTTACCGCTTGTCTTTTTTAAATAAGAAGGGATACGTATGCAAAATAAAAAACTAAATTTTCGGGACGAGGTACTATTATATGTTTTACAACAATACGGTACGGAACCGGAATTTTTATGGAAAAAGCATCCAACCTATGCGGTATTATGTCATCCGGATAATCGAAAATGGTATGCGATTTTGATGGATGTAGCATCTTCAGTTTTTGGTTTATCGGGAGAGAAAAATGTTCCGGTGATGAATGTTAAATGCTCACCCGATCTCTTAAATTCATTTTTAACTCAGCCGGGCTTTTTTCCGGCTTATCATATGAATAAAGCCAATTGGCTGAGTATATTGCTAGACGGTTCGGTAGATAAAGAAACAATCCTATTCTTATTAAATAGCAGCTTTGATCTCACTGCTACCCGACAACGTAAGCAAAAATTAGGTATTGCAAGCCATACAGAATGGATTGTTCCGGCAAATCTGAAATACTATGATGTAGAACAAGCGCTTAAAGTCGGTGCGGAATTGTTATGGAAACAGAGCAATAATATTGCGGTAGGCGATACGGTATATATTTATGTTACTGCCCCAACCGCCGCCATTAGGTGTAAATGTGAGGCATTAGAAGTTAATTTGCCATATAAATCAGAGAGAACAGATTTACGTATTGACAGGGTGATGCGTTTGCAGTGCTTAAACGTTTATCATAAGGCGTTATTACCAAAAACTTTGTTACAAAGTTTTGGCATTTCAGCTGTTCGGGGCCCCCGCAAAATGCCCTTTGCACTTAGTGAGGAAATTAGCAAAATAACATAAATATATATTATTTATTTAGAGTTTGGATGTTTTTATTTTTTAAAGAATATAAAAGCTATTGTATTTTTTATTTGAATTGACTATTTATTTAATTTAATTAAAGCCGATTAAAGTCCTGCTGACTTTAATCGGCTTTTTTCTAATAACTGTTTATTTAAATAAAATGATAATCGTTATCTTTTTGTTACTTGGGATGTTTTTATTAATGATAATGCTTTGTATTTATGTTAATTGTTATGATTCGAAATAAAATTTATTTCTTTTTGAAGTTAATGTGCTTTTAAATTTTACTATTTGGGGTTTTGTTGCAAAATTATTAAAAAATTTTTTCTAAAAATAAAATTTTTTTGAACTTTAAAATAATTGTTCAGTCTTTTTTGGGTCAATAAATGAATGGAGAATAATTTAGTTTATTCTACACTTTATTACAGAAGGTTTATACAGAAGTGTATGTGTGTAAATAAATGTATATTAGCTTCTAATCAGAGGACTAAGGTATATCAACTGGGCTAGAATAAGAAAGTTTTGGTCTGGAAAACCCAAAATGTATGTAATTAGTGCGTTGTTTATTAGTTGTCTTCGCACTTCTATCTTGAATTAATTGTTATTCAATTTAGAAATCAAAAGGAAAGAATATGAATAAAATTTTTAAGGTCATCTGGAACCATACAACACAGACGTTTGTGGTTACTTCAGAGCTGTCTAAAGCAAAGGGTAAATCATCATCTACGGATGAAAGAACAAATACTAAGAATTTATTAGCACTAGGAACCCTAGGATCTGTTGTATTAGGTAGCGCATTAATTCCTACAATAGCGGAAGCTGCGGTTGCAATTGGTAGTGCTAGTACAGCTGGTGCCTATGCAGCAGCTATTAGTGGAGATGCAGCGGTAAATTATAATAATCCAGGAAGTTTATCGTATGATAACCCGAATCGTACGCGAACAGGTAGTGATCTATATTCCCCAATAGATAACATAGGGGATGTTGAAGCTACAGGTATTGCAATTGGTAACCAAAGCTCAGCATTAGCTGCAAATTATCAGAATCTTGCTTCAGGTATTGCAATTGGTGATTACGCTAAAGCAAGTGGCCCATTATCTACTGCGTTAGGTCATTTTTCTATTGCGAGTGGTACTGGGGCTATGGCTCAAGGTACAGCATCTCGTGCATCGGGCTTCAACTCATTGTCAATTATGCGTCAATCAGCAGCTACATCAGCTTATGCAATGGCGATTGGTACAGCATCTTGGGCTGATGGGGTATCAAGTTTGGCAGTAGGACAATCAGCAACATCTAAAGGTAAACAATCTATTGCAATTGGTAGCGCAGATGTTGCAGCAACAGCGACAACTGATGGACGTGGAGGTACTGCTTATGCTTCGAACTATTCTACTAACCATACGGATTCATCAGGTGATTATTCCATTGCTATAGGTACGATTGCAAAATCAGGCGCATCGAATTCTACTGCTATTGGCTATAACGCGAATGCAACCGGAGGCTCATCATTTGCTCTTGGTGTAAATTCAAAAACAGAAAAAGATAATTCTATCGCAATAGGTAATCAAAGTAAGGCTTTAAATGCGGACACAATTGCAGCTGGCCGTCAAGCTATTGCAAATGCATCTTCTGCGATGGCATTTGGTTTACAAGCGAATTCAAGTGGCGTATCAAGTATTGCTATCGGTGAAAGTGCAAATGTAGCAACTACCGGTGTTAGTGCGATTGCGTTGGGTACTCGTGCAAATGCAGATAAGCAAGGTGCTGTTTCAATTGGTTTAAAATCAAATGCGACAGCAGATCAAGCGATTGCAATTGGTGAACTTTCAAAAGCAACAGCAAATGATACGGTTGCTATCGGTAGTACCACAAATGCTACTGCTCGAGATGCAATTGCGATTGGTACAAATAATAATGTTACAGCATGTTACTCTGTTGCGATTGGTAGTAATAATAAGGTAGTTCAAGAAGAAACATATGTGCTTGGTACTAATATTGTTTCTACTCAAGCAAATAGTGTAATTTTAGGCTCACTATCCAAAGACCGTGCAGCAACAACAGAAAATTCAGCTACTATTAATGGTATTACTTATGAAAACTTTGCGGGGCAAGGTCGTTCAGGTAATGGTATTGTAAGTATTGGTCAAGAGGGAGCTGAACGTCAATTAATCAATGTAGCGGCTGGTAAAATTTCTGAGACTTCAACAGATGCAATTAATGGTTCACAACTTTATGTAGTAGCAAATAAATTAAGTGAAGGCTGGGTAATCGCTAACGGTACAAAAGTTGGTGATGTTAAACTGAATAATCAAGTTAACTTTTTAGCTGGTAATGCCAATACCAATGTTGAAGTAAAAGCAAATGGTACAACAGGTATTTATGATGTAGTTATTTCGGCATTAAATACCGCAAGTACTGCAGCAGGTATTGAATATTATTCTGTAAATTCAACCGTTGCTGAAAATAAAGATAATAAAGGTGCGACCGCTGCGAATGCAATGGCGGCAGGCCCGAAAGCATCAGCAACCGGAAATGAATCAATTGCTATCGGCTATAATTCAACGGCTTCATCAGTAAGTGCAACAGCGATGGGTGATAGTTCATTAGCATCTGGTGGTCTTTCAACTGCAATTGGTACCTCAGCAACATCAACCGGCTTAGCTGCGACTTCAATCGGTGTACTAGCTAAAGCAACCGCAGATGGTGCGAATGCCATGGGCTTTGAAGCAACAGCTTCTAATAATAATACCGTAGCAGTAGGGACATCTTCACTTGCGTCAGGCACAGAATCAACAGCATTGGGTTATAACTCTACGGCATCAGCACAGAATACTGTTGCATTAGGTTCAGATTCTATTGCGAATGCGACAAGCGCATTAGCTGTGGGTGTTGGTGCAACAGCAACAGCAGATAGTGCCGTTGCAATCGGTAATGATTCAAACGCAATGGGTGATAGCTCAGTTGCAATCGGTGAAAGTTCAAATGCAACCGGTACTTATGCAACAGCAGTTGGTGATACTTCAAACGCAACAGGTGATCGCTCAGTAGCATTTGGTATTGATTCAAAAGCAATTAATGCTTCAACAGCCGCAATTGGTGATAATGCTACTGCAACACAAGATAATTCTGTGGCTCTTGGTTCAGGGACAACAACAGAAGCAGCCGTGAATACAGACTCAGCGACAGTAAATGGTATTACTTACTCTGGTTTTGCTGGTAATACAGCTCATTCAGTTGTATCTGTAGGTAATGGCAATCAAAAGCGCCAAATCCAAAATGTTGCTGCCGGTAGAATCAGTGCAACATCAACTGATGCGATTAATGGTTCGCAACTGTATGTAGTAGCAAATAACCTGACAGATGCAATTAAGATAGCAAATAATACTGCGAATACAGCGAATAACACTGCAAATGCGGCTAATGCAACAGCAAATAAAGGCTGGAATATCACAACTGCAAAAGTAGGTTCAGGTAATGTTGTTGGAACATTAGTTGATAATATTCAACTAGGTGAAACGGTAACAGTTGAAGCCGGAGATAATATTAATATTACTCAGTCAGCAAATAAAATTTCAATTGCGACAAGCGCTACGCCAACATTTACAACAGTAACGACCCAAAACTTTAATGCGAAGCCGAATGGCAATATCAATATGGGTGGTAATGTTGTAACTAATGTTGCAGCGCCAGTAAATGATACAGATGCCGCAAATAAACAGTATGTCGATAATGGACGCACTAAGGTTAAATCCGATAATAATTCGGTAAAAGTTGTTTATGATCAAGCAAGTAATACCTATGATTTAGCTGTAGATGTTGTACCGACAGTAAATTTACAAGATGGGAAAAATACCAAAGTAAATAATACCGGTACTACTTATTCGATTGATGCATGGAATACGACGGCTAAAGCTGGTTCGACAGAAGTGAATGTAACTTCTGAAGTAAATAGCACAACAAACACGATTGATTACACAATTGATCTATCTGACAGTGCGAAGAACAATATTACGACAGCAAATAGTGTGGCGAATCAAGCTAATAGCACGGCGAATACTGCAAATACAACAGTAAATAAAGGCTGGAATATCACTACTTCAGGTAATGCAACAGGGACTGAAGATAAGAATGTTCAAATGGGTGATAAAGTGACAATTGATGGTGGTGAGAATATTCAAATCACACAAGAAGGCACGAAAATCTCTATTGCAACCAGCAAAACGCCAACCTTTACTAATGTGACGGTAGGTGACACGAAGATCAATAATGATGGTATAACCATTAATAACGGTCCAAGTATTACTAATAATGGCATTGATGCCGCAGATAAACCAATTACAAATGTAGCGAATGGTACAAATGCTACAGATGCAGTAAATGTACAGCAATTAAATGCAAGTAAAGCTGCCGTATTAAAAGGCTTAAATACAGCTGTGACAACGTCGACAAATGCAACCACAGGCGGCACTGATTACACCGTAAATGCATGGAATACGACGGCTAAAGCTGGTTCGACAGAAGTGAATGTAACTTCTGAAGTAAATAGCACAACAAACACGATTGATTACACAATTGATCTGTCTGATAGTGCGAAGAACAATATTACGACAGCAAATAGTGTGGCGAATCAAGCTAACACTACGGCTAATACGGCATTGCAAACAGTTGTAACTCAAATTGATGGTACAGATGTTAAAACGATCACTAAAGATAGTAATAAAGCAAACTTTATTACGGGTGATAACATTGTGCTAACGGCAGATAATGAAGGCATTAAGATTGCAACTAGCAAAACGCCAACCTTTACTAATGTGACGGTAGGTGATACGAAGATCGATACTGATGGAGTAACCATTAACAATGGTCCAAGTATGACCAAAGACGGTATTAATGCGGGAGATAAAGTAATCTCTAATGTGGCGGCAGGTACCAAACCAACAGACGCAGTGAATGTAAAACAGCTAACGGATAACGTTACGAATGTTACAAATAACATTAACAATGTAAGTAATGAAGTTGCTAAAGGCTGGAATATTACAACAAGCGCATCGCAAGGTTCGGTAACGGGTAATAGCACTGAACAAATCAATATGGGCGAGCTTGTTACGATTGATGCGGGTAAAAACATCAATATCACACAAACGGCAGGTAAGATCTCGATTGCAACTAGCGATAAACCGACATTTACGACGGCAGCTGTGGGTAATACGAGCTTAAACGGCGATGATATTAAGTTAGGTAATACGACAATTAATGGTAATGGCTTAACCATTAATAATGGCCCAAGCATTACTAATGAAGGTATTGATGCGGCAGATAAACCGATTACGAACGTAGCAAACGGTGTAAACGGTACAGATGCGGTAAATCTTAACCAGTTAAATGAAACGAAAGCCGCGATCACAACAACAGTGACATCGGATGATAAGTCAATTACGGTTAAAGAGAATTTAACGAACGGTCGTATTTACGATATCTCTGTAGCACAAGCGGAAGTGGTAACTAACCCGAATGGCACGACTGCAAATAATAAAGCAGGCAATACGTTTGTAACGGGTGATAACCTTGTAAACGTGCTGAACAATACAAGCTTTAATGTGACCTCAGGTAGCGTAGATAGCGGTAAGGTAAGTGGTACAACGGCTGAACAAGTTAAAGCAGGTGAAACGGTGACGTTTAAAGCCGGCAATAATCTTGTTTTAGCACAAGACGGTCAAAACTTTACTTACTCGTTATCGAATACTTTAGACTTAACGGATAAAGGTTCGATTAAGTTAGGCAATACCACAATCACAGATAATAACGTAACTGTAGGTGGCGTATCTGTTACAGATAAAGGCATTAACGCTGCGAATAATACGATTAGCAACGTAAAAGATGGCGAAGTATCGGCAACCAGCAAAGATGCAGTAAATGGTAGTCAGTTGTATACGACAAACCAAAACGTAACGAATGTGACGAATACTGTAAATAAAGGCTGGAATATTACGACTTCAGCATCCAACGGTTCGGCAGAAGGTACCAGCTTAACGAATGTGAAGATGGGCGATACGGTAACGATTGATGCAGGTAAAAACATCAATATCACACAAACGGCAGGTAAGATCTCGATTGCAACCAGCGATAACCCAACCTTCAGTAATGTGACGGTGGGTGATACGAAGATCAATAATGATGGTGTAACCATTAATAATGGCCCTAGTGTGACGAAAAATGGTATTGATGCAGCGAATACTACTATCAGCAATGTAAAAGACGGCAAAGTTGAGGCAGGTAGCAAAGAAGCGGTAAATGGCGGCCAGTTATTTAACGCAACGACTAACTTAACTAATGCGGGTTTAAACTTTGTGGGTAACAACGCAAGCGGTGTAATTCACAAAAACTTAACTGATACATTATCGATTGTGGGCGAGTTAGCAACAGATGCAGCAGCAAGTGCGAAGAACGTTCGTGTCGATACAGAGAACGACAAATTAGTGATTAAGATTAGTGAAAACCCAACATTTACCACGGTAACCACGGGCAACACAACTTTAAATGACAAAGGCTTAACCATTAAAGACGGCCCAAGTATTACCAATAACGGCATTGACGCAGGTAATAAACAAATTACGAACGTTGCAGAAGGTAAAAAAGGAACGGATGCGGTTAACTTAGATCAGCTAAATAGAACGACAGCGGCTGCGAAAACCGAATTAGCGAACAGCAATACCACAACGGTTACACGTGAGAAAGGTGCCGATGGTCAAGATATTTACAAGGTGGAAGTAAATAAAGGTGACGTCACAGTAAATAACGATGGCACAGTGTCAACACCGGATTCAAGTGATTCATTTGCTACGGTAACGGATGTGGTAAATGCCCTCAACAACGTATCTTGGACAATCCAAGGCAACGGTGTTGACGAAGATAAAGTGACAGCGGGTAACCAAGTTAACTTTGTGAATGGTGCAGGTACAACCGCAGAGGTAAGTTCTGATGGTACGAAAACGGATGTTACATTCAACGTAAACAAATCAGGCTTAACTGCGAATAACGGTAAAGTAACGGCAAATCAGTCAGGTGATGCATTTGCGACCGCAGAAGATGTAGCAAAAGCAATTACAGACTCTGAGCTAACTTCAACAGT
Organism: Actinobacillus suis ATCC 33415; assembly: GCF_000739435.1. Lineage (NCBI taxonomy): Bacteria > Pseudomonadati > Pseudomonadota > Gammaproteobacteria > Pasteurellales > Pasteurellaceae > Actinobacillus > Actinobacillus suis. The sequence goes on along the minus strand of NZ_CP009159.1, from coordinate 1,039,917 downwards.
AGTATCAGGTAATAGCAACCTTGTTGTCACCAATACGACAACCGGCAATAACACCGAGTTTAAAGTTACATTATCAAACAATCTCACCCTAACGGATAAAGGTAGCGTGAAGATTGGTAACACAACGCTAAACAACGATGGTTTAACTGTAGGTAATACTTCAGTGACAGCGGATGGCGTGAAAGTGGGTAATGTAACCATTAACAATGACGGAATTGATGCCGGCGGTAATAAGATTACCAATGTTGCAAACGGTACGAATGCAACCGATGCAGTAAACGTATCACAATTAGATGCGAAAACAGCAGCGGCGAAAACCGAGTTAGCAAACGGTAATACCACGACCGTTACACCAAAAACAGGTGATAATGGCCAAACCATTTACACGGTTGAGGTAAACAAAGCACCAGTGACTATCAATAGTACAACGGGTGTAGCGGAAACTTCAGCAGCAGGAGATAAAGCGAATAATAGCTTTGCAACTGTAGGTGATATGGTAAATGTTCTCAACAACGTATCTTGGACAATCCAAGGCAACGGTGCTGATAAAGATAAAGTGACAGCGGGTAACCAAGTTAACTTTGTGAATGGTGCAGGTACAACCGCAGAAGTAAATTCTGATGGTACGAAAACGGATGTTACATTTAACGTAAACAAATCAGGTTTAACTGTAAATAAAGACGGTAATGGTAATGTCACGGTTACGGCAAATCAGTCAGGTGATACATTTGCGACTGCAGAAGATGTAGCAAAAGCAATTACAGATTCTGAGTTAACTTCAACAGTGGTATCAGGTAATAACAATCTTGTTGTCACCAATACGACAACCGGCAATAACACCGAGTTTAACGTAACATTATCAAACGACCTTGATTTAACCGATAAGGGTAGCTTAACGATCGGTAACGTAACTGTTAAAGCGGATGGCATTAATGCTGGCGATAATAAAGTAACCGGTGTAGCAGACGGTGATATTTCACCGGCTAGCACACAAGCGGTTAATGGTTCTCAGCTTTATGCAGCGAACCAAAATATTGCTAATTACCTTGGTGGTAACTCAACAGTTGATGACAAAGGCAATGTTACAGCGCCGACATATACGATTACGAAGACTGACGGTTCTACTGCAACTGCAAATAATGTAGGAGAAGCGATTAACAATCTCAATAATGAAGTTGTTAAGCCACTAACATTTGCAGGTGATACCGGTACGGCTTCAGAACGTAAATTAGGTTCTACCGTCACAGTTAAAGGCGGTGTTAGCGATGAAGCTAAACTTGCGGATAATAATATCGGCGTAGTTTCTGACGGTAACGGTACTTTAACGGTGAAATTGGCGAAAGACATCAATGTTGACTCAGTAAATGCTAAACAAGTAACCGCAAATACGGTAAAAGCAGGTGATACGACAATTGATTCTGACGGCGTGAAGGTTGCAAATGGTCCGAGCGTAACTAAATCTGGTATTGATGCGGCAGGTAACAAAATCACCAATGTAAAAGCGGGTGAAGCAGATACTGATGCAGTCAATGTAAGTCAATTGAAAGCGGCTACAGGTAATGTTCATAACCGTATCAATAAGGTAAATAAAGAGTTACGTGCAGGTATTGCAGGTGCAAATGCAGCAGCAGGTTTACCACAAGTGTATGTACCTGGTAAATCGATGGTAGCGGCAGCAGCGGGTACTTTCAAAGGTGAAAGTGCATTAGCAGTGGGCTACTCTCGCTCAAGCGATAACGGCAAAGTGATTCTTAAATTACAAGGTAATGCAAATACTCGCGGAGACTTAGGTGGCTCTGTAGGTGTTGGTTATCAGTGGTAATTGAAGCTTAAATAAGCACATAGTAAAAATGCAGCCTTAGGGCTGCATTTTTTATATCCAATTGTTACCAAGCAGAAATAACAAGCGGTTTAATTTGCAAAAAAAGCCGCAAATTAAACCGCTTGCTGTGTGTAGTAAGTTTATAAAAAGAGAATAATAAGAAAGGTTTATTTTAATCAATAAAAGGAAATTTATAAGATTTGGTGCCTAGGGTCGGACTCGAACCGACACGTTTATTCAACGGCGGATTTTGAATCCGCTACGTCTACCAATTTCGTCACTCAGGCTAAGAGTGGTTTTCTAGATTTTACCAAATTTTTTAGTGGTTCTACGCAAAGGATTTTGAATCAAGTGCGTAGGAATATATTCTAGTCAAAACCGCTAAAATACTTCCTATTGTCTGGGTGTACCTAGCCAATACATCCCAAAATGGGTATTGATCACTTAATCAACACTGTCGATCCTACACAGCTTTTTTATGTTTGTAAAGCCTGAATGTAGGTGTTCTACAATAGAATCAAGGAAAAACTTGACATTATTCTGTAACATTCCCAATATATTGTTAAATGTAGTATGTCCTTGACATTATAATGTGAGTCAGCACATATCATACGAACTAGCATCTAATTTCTTAAGCCACGAAATTTTGTGGGTTTAGTCTTTTAAAACAAATATTTGAATATGAAGTTTATTATTGATAAAAATAATTGTGTAAAAATTGAATCTGACCAGCCCCAACAAATGTTGAAATATAAATGGGATACCACATATCTTTACTCAATTATTAAAAGACAAAAAGAAAAAAGAAGAGCAGGTCGCCCTTTGGGAGATAATTGTCCAATGTTATATGCATTAAAGAACAGTGATGGATTATCTACCGATGATGAAACAGTAAAAAAATTATTTTTGTATGTCCGAAATAGCATAAAAGATTGTTTTAAATCGAATTTTCCATTTGACGCTGTAATTGTAATGCCTTCTAAGCATAGTATAGGATATGAATTAGCACAGATTATAGGGGAACTATATAAAGTTCATATTATTACAGACTATTTAATGAAAAATACTCCCCAATCTGCTATTGATAAGGTTATACATAACCCTGATATTCGGTCAGATATTAAACAACGAATAAAAACAGCTATTAATCGAAATATGGACAACTTAACAATTAAGGCGTTAAATACAAAAGATAGGAAGTACGTACCGCTTTTAGTCAAGAATGTAGGTTGGCTTCCTGTAAATACTAGAAATGTTTTACTAATTGATGATATTTGGGCATCTGGAACAACCTTAAAGAGTGCAAGAGGATTGATTGAACAGTGGTCACCTCAAGTAAAAAGTATTTCTGCATTAACGTTATTTAGCCCAATATCAGAAAAATATATTTGATTTTTAGAATTAATATAGTAGAATTCTTAGTAGACAGGGCAAATGTCCCCCCGGTCTTAAAACAAAGCAGGGATCCGTAGGGGCCGGCATCAAGGCCAGCTTATAATGAGCAATATTGATGCGTTAGGCAGCGGCTAACATTAATGGGGAACTTAGTTCCCCATCATTTTTCTAACTCCTTTCCTCAGTAGCTATAATAAGTTTACTGAATCTCTTAACATTTCCACGTCATGTTCTATATATCCTAATGTAACGCTAATATCTTTGTGCCCTAGTAATTTCTGAACAACATAAACGTTTTCCGGATTCTTCATTAATGATGTTGCAACTGTATGTCTAAAGCGATGAGGAGATGAGGTAAATCCAACAACTTCAGATATACGTCTAAATATATGAGTAACCTGATCTACACTCATAGGCTTTCCTTTTCTACGGGTTACTTTAGAAAAGAGATTGAAGTTAAATAATTGACTATCTAAAGGCTGCTTCTGTTTTCTTAGTTCTTCAACTAATAGCTCTATGTGGGGATATAAATTATCGGAAATTGGCACAATATGATAGTCGTGATTTTTATTAATCTCTGGCGAAATATAAATAATTCTACGGTTGAGGTCTACATCTTGTATTTGTAGTTGTACTAATTGAGAACGTCTTATGCCGGTGCAACGTAACGTCATTACCAAGCAATTAATAAACCAACTTGGCTTTAGCATTTCTGGTAATACGATATTCCCATTTAATGCATAACTTAATTTATCCAACTGTTCTTTCGACAAAGTCTTCTTCTTGCGCTTAGATTCTTTAATAAAAAGCCCATAAAACGGATTATTTGAAATCTGGAGGATATTGTATTTAATACCAACATTGTATATAGCTTTTAGATGTCTCACATAATTATTCCATGTAACTGGTTTAATTTTGACATCTAGAATTTCATTTCTCCAGGTAATTAAATCAATATTATTAATACTGTCTGCAGATCTATCTGGAAATCTTTGCTGGATAATATTTATTATGTTTTTGTAACTACGTTTAGTATCTGGACGTAAATAACTGCGGTAGAAAAAAAAATTGTTCTAATAGCTTATTAAAAGATACTAACTTTTCCATGTACTTACTCCTTTTCTTGTAAAGTTAGGCATAAATTATTTAACAAGATTTTATCTCCAAAAAAGAGACGAGTATCTTTTATCAAATATCCTGTTAAATATGAAGTTTTTCTTGGTCCTGCGACAGCACAACGCCAGAAATTTATACTATCAGGCTTACCTTTTCTCATTACATTTTTAGGAGTATGCAATCCTAGGTCTTGAAATCGATACTGTAAATTTGTAATGGCATCTTTATCGTAAGGTAATCCTGCTTCTTGTAGAAATTGTTCAAATATTGTTGGAGATACGATAAATAGTGCCCCATCAACAATATGTAGCTTTGCTGTATTTTTGCTAATTGCAAATTTATTCTGAGCAATTCCTTGTTTTAACCAATCAACAAACTGTTTACCCAAGTGAGAATCTTCAATAGGGGCTGTCGTTGTATGGTTACATTTCTGGGGATGTACTTGCTCTACTTTATTTACTGGTTCAATATAAGGTTCATTTGGCTCTACATTATCAATTACTGGTGCAGCAGATATATTATTTTGTGCTGATTCAGAATTAATGTTTGCATCAAACATATTCAGCAACTGTTCTGTCAAATCATTTTCTATTTCAGCTGTAGATACAGTTTCTTCAATTTTATGGGCTGTTTCAGTTTCTTGTTGTATATTGCTTATCTCAGGTGCTGGAGGGATATTTTCCGGCACCACAATTTCTTGCTTCGACATAGATAAATTTTCGCCTACATGTGAATTAGTATCTATTTTGACTTTACCCGCAAAATATTGTGGTCTAACACTGACATTTTCCCAAGCAACTTCAGGCTTTATTTTTAATAAGGTAAATGATGACGGCGGAGTCCAACCCGAATCAGCCTGAATTCGACAATGCCATATTGCAGTTCCCTCAGTCGTTGCCTCTACAATCCCTAGGGATTGCATTTCATCAAATAATTTTCCATTATCTTTAGGTACTGAAATCCCTTGTCCCAATAAATAAGCCCGAATACTATCAGCAGTAGTTTTGCTCATTAACCATAATCCGTCTTCTGTAAACCAACCATCAGCCGGTCCTTTAGGAGTATTAAGTTTAATCTTGTGTTCCAATAAATAGCGTAATGCCATGACTAGTTGTTTTGCTAGTGAATTGACAGGGCGTTGTACCAATTTATTTACATCACCTCCCAAGGCAACTGTAACACTGTGTTGATCAGCTTTTTGAACAATTTCAGATAATAATCCTGCTTTATCATAATGTCCGGACATTGCGTACATTAATGATGATAAGACTTCTGGGAATTGTGCAATCCAATCAAATGCTGATTTCGGGATTAATTGATTTGCAAGAAAGCTACCTATAACAGGGTGAAGCTCATAATCTCTACCTTTAATATATTTGAATTTATAAGGTTGAGATGGTATTCCATTCCATGCAAACCATCGTGTACCATCTTTTAGAATAATTTCAATGTCTGTAATAACTTTCCCAATATCATGAACTAGGGCAATATAAATAGCTGCCGCAGTCCAAGCATCACGTTGTTTAGATTGATCTTCTGGAGCTGCATTCGGTGGTAAAACGTAGCTTTGGCGCAATTTAGCAGAGAAGGCAATAACTTATAAACCGTGATCAAGCATACCACCTATATGTGAGTGATGATGGGCTTCTGAAGCGGGTAATAACTGTACAATCTCAGCGTAATTTTCTATTGGCTTCTGATAAAGTGTATTAAACATTTTTCTATCCATAGAAACTTGCTGCCAAAGTAATCCAAGGTATTTTTTTCGTAAATCAGTACTAAGTAATTCATTGGCATTTCTAGGATAAATCCAACCATCTTTGTCTTGGATTAGATGAGTATTATCTGGCTCTGATGTAGGTAATGGTGAAGGCTCTTTTTTTAAAAGTTTAGTGAACATTTTTAGCATAACATAATCTCTATGATGTAGTGGAAGAATAGGCCCTTTGGCCTTTTCGCCTTTTTGGGTAAGACCTTTCCCCTTGGAAAGGTTACCCTTAAAAGCCCTTAGGGGCTTTCCTTTATCCTTTTGCCGTTTAAGTCTTTTTCCTGTTTCAGGTAGTTATAAAATGTTCCTTTAGAAATGTTGAGCGTTTTACATATGCTATTTACGGTATGCTTTTTACTGTAATACAAGTCAAAGGCTTGTTGTTTTTGGTTTTCATTAAGAGACTTTGGTCTTCCACCTAATCGTCCGCGCGCACGAGCAGCGGCTAAGCCTGCCCGAGTTCTTTCTCTAAGGATATCAACTTCAAACTCTGCTAATGCAGAACTGAAATGAAAAAATAATTTACCAATTGCTGAACCTGTATCAATTGAATCTTTAATGCTTTTTAAATTGATATTTCTTTGTTGCAGAGAATCAAAAAGTTCAAGTAAATTCTTAGTTTTACCACCTAAGCGGTCTAGCTTCCATATAACTAATGTATCGCCTTCTCTTAAATATTCGAGGGCCTCTAATAATCCTGGGCGATTAAATGAAGTACGAGAGTCTTTATCATTAAAAATCTTTTCACACCCTACTTTAGTGAGGGCATCAATTTGAAGCTCTAAATTTTGATCTTCTGTTGAAACTCGAGCATAGCCAATTAACATAAAATAACATCCATATAGTATAAAAACCCAATTTACAGATAAATTCTTGAACATTGATTTTTGAACTGAGTTATTGAACTTAAAATAGAGGGGAAAATGAAGACTTTTTTGTTTTTCGAAAAAAGTCAAAAAAACGTTCGTTTTTTGGACTTTCGAAACGGCTTGAAAACTCTGCATAAAAAGAACATAGTTATTGGTAGAATATATGTGCGTAGCAGGTATGATTTATGCGATTATTTATAAGTTTTGAATAGGAGTACAATATGGAAAATTTAACTATCAACTTTTGCAGAACAGATGAAGAAGTAAAGTTCGCTAACTAAAAATGCCCTAGATATTAATCTAGGGCATTTTGTTTTTTATTATGCTGCTTCAGCAAAGAATTTTTCGTATTGCTGCTGAACATTGAGTGCATCCATCATGTATTCACACGCATTACGTGCAAATCCTGAGGCTTTAAATATTGCTCGTTTGTCTTCCTTCAATACTTTAATCCAGCTTTCAATATAGGCTGCATTTTGCGGAACTTCATTGAAACCTAAATGAGCACAAACAAACGCACTACCCATTTCTGCGATTAGTTCTTCGAAAGCATAAATTTTATTACCAAATTTTGCTTTGCCGGAAGTAATACCTTCACGATGTAAGCGTTTTGAATGGCCTGTTGCGTGGGTCATTTCATGAAGTAATGTTCCATAAAAGCCCGCTTCTGAATGAAATTGTTTCATTTCCGGCATGACTACCTTATCCTCTATAGGATGATAGAATGCACGCGAACTTGGCTTGACTTTAACTTCCAAATCCATTCCTTTGATCATTTGCCGGATTTCAGCAAATAAGGTGTATTGTGCTGAGCCAGCATTATCATTTTGAACTGACACAGAATCATACATTGTGGTCGGAAGTCCATCACATTGTTCAATATTAAAAAGAGGATGTCTTTTTAAAACAGCAAAATGTTCCATTTCTGGATTTCCATCTTTATCCAAGATTGGATTACCTTCATCATCACATTTTTCACGATCAATCGGATTGTAATTTACAACAATTGTTGCTTTTTCTCCTTTGCGCACGCGACCACCAAGTTTATTGGCAGCTTTTGCTGTGATCCATTTGCTTTGTTTATAACCTTTTTCAGCACTTGCTATCCATAGCAATAAAATATTAATTCCTGAATAGTGACGGCTAGATACCGCATTTTGAGGTAGTGCAAGGTTATAATCAGGATTATTCCAAGGTTTTAGCCATGGAACCGTTCCTTCTTCAAGGCACTTAATAATGCGATTAGTAATTTCTTGGTATAAGTCAGGTTTATGTTGAGTTTGAGTGTTCATAATGTGTTCTCCTAAAATAAAAATGGAGAACACTCCCATTGAGGAAAGTATTCCCCAATGGGTAAGAAACGGTGTTTAATTCCCGTTTGTGTTTAAGTGTAAGTGTGGTAGAGATTTTTGCATTAATTGTGCTTGACGACTAATCAATCCATCTTTTGAACGAGCTGCTTTAATAGCTTCACGAATCAAAATATAGCGGTAGCCTCCAAAGGTTTTATCTTCTTTGTTATAAGCTAAATAACCAAAGTAATCTTCCCCTAAAGCGATTCCTGTTGCTTTGTCCAATACTTGAGCATAGACATTAGCAATTTTGATACCTTTTAATGCTGCTTTGCAAAGGCTTTCAACATCTTCAAAATCGCAATCATACATATAGGTTTCAAAATGATTTGCATAAAATTCATGAGGCTCAGTTACAAATTCAATTCGATAATGCTGTGTTTCGAATTGATAAGCGACTTCTTTCTGATACGGCGTTGCTTCAATAATTCGATAACCTTCTTGTGCTAATTGCTTCGACAAGTCCGAATATATTCCGCTAAATCCGCAACAAATTCATCCCATAGTGCTTGATATTCTCCGACTTTATAGGTTGGGAAATACCAATCTTTTTTTGCATCTTCATCAAAGAAACGAAAATCTGCGGCACTTGGTGCATGCAAATCCATCGTGTTAAAGTGAGAATAACGATAACCAAAGTGATTTCGTCTTATGCTTATCAAGTTATCCCCGTAGTTTTGCCACTCAATCAATGATCTTGTTAGTCTTTCAAATTTCTGGTATTTGCGTTTTTGGTTTGGGTAAATGCGTTGAAACAATCCTAACCAATAGGTATGTTCCATGTTTCCATAAAAAGCCATACCATCGCCCTGGCTATAACCTAAGGACCAATTGATTTCAAAATCATCTGGAAAACCAGCATTTACTAATTGAGTATTAAAATAAGCGGTTAAAACGTTCATAGTGTTTCTCCAAAATAAAAGGGAAACACTACATCCATAAGGGAATTAGGTGTTTCCCTTATGGGGTAAAAGTTTAATCAATAGTAACTAATAATGTCTTTTCATCTTTTTGCTGCACATTCATAAAGCGGAAGTGTGCTCCATGAGTTGCTGGCATAGCTTGAAGAAAACGTACTTTCTGTTCGCCTTCTTTACGCTTTTGCCAAGATTGAATTGCATTACGAGTAATATCTTTATGTAATTGAGATAGCATCACGTGATTATTCCTAGTCCAATGTTTAGGGATAAAACCTGATACAGTGTTGAGGTTAATTTGAACTTCCATTGCATTTCTCCAAAAAAAGGGAATGCTAATCCCATAGAGATATAGTATTCCCTATGGGATAAGTTAATAGAAATTACATGAGATTAAAGGTTATCAACATGCCAATTAAAAAGCCAACTAGAGTGGTAATAATAGAAATACCAATCCAATGTTTGCGCTGTGCTTTGAGTTCACATTCGAATGCTTCGGTTTGAGCAAAGAGATCTGCTTCAAATTCAGCCCTTAAATGTTCATATTCTTCATCTAGTTTTTGGTTGATACCGCTTGTAACCTCGCGATATTTTGAGGTAACTCGTCTTCTCGCAGATACAAAAAGATTACCAAGTTTATTCCCTATTTTCCAAAATACAGATGATGTTTGTGCTGCGGCAGGTTGAGAGTCAAATGGGATAATATCCCATTCAGGGTGAGATTTGAGAGTCATAGTTATTCTCCTAAGTTAATAAAAAAATCCTCAGGAGAACACTTCCAGGGAAGCGTTTTCCCTTGGAAGGTGATAGGTTTAGGTGGCATTCCTGCAAAATTACAGTGTTTCCTTTCAGAATGCTGGAAGACATTTTGGCATTGAACTCCTTTACCTCAAGGGTAACCGTCGCTTCTCAAGAGTTCTTGCGACTTTTTTAAGAGCTGTTCCCAGCGACTTAATAATGACAATATACGATTTTTTTTATAAAAAGGGAAATATTTTTTGCTTAAGAAATTAAGATGTTTTACAAAAAAATCTCCTATTTTTGAACAGAGTTTTTTCTGTATCGTTGGTTAAAATATCGCTAACTTTCACATTTATATTGGCTATCTAAGAGAGGTCTATAGTGTGAACAAAAGATATAACTTTTATTCCTATTTGGCATTATTGATTGGGAGTGGAATATCCCCACTAAGTATGGCAAATATTGAACCTATTATTTCTGTCTACACCACATCATCATATCATCTCACCCATCAAGAACTGGCTACTCAGGTCTATTATCTTGATAAAGTAACGAATATAGAAAATGTCATTAGTCAAGGGCTTAGTCATGATCCTGTTATGGCTGAACAGCAAGCTAAAGCATTATTTAATTCGCCACAATGGGCTGAAAAGGAAGCCCTTATCAAAGATGCTTATACTGATGTAATTAGTGCTTGGCAAAACGGTATTAAAAAAGTACCTGCTGTTCTATTTCAGAATTCTACTGGAGAAACCTCTGTTATTTATGGAGAAACGAATATAGCGAAAGCAAAAAAGTTGTGGGAACAATGGTTCCAAAATAGAAAGGAGGGACAATGAAATTTAACCGTACTTTATTAGTTAAATTACTTTCGGCAGCAATTATTACCTCGTTTATTCCTGCTCAAGCCTCTATTAATACCGCATCAATTATGGCTTCGAGTGCTTCAAAAAGTTGTTTGGATTATAAAGTGGTAGGTACATGTTTTTGGCTATTTTGCACAAAGTTTGGTTGTACGATTCGTACATCTACTAAAGTAAAACACTACATTCCAGAAATGGTTGTCTCTAGCTACAACCATGATGGTCAGAATCCCTGGTCAGAGGTTTCTTCGTTCAATAAAACGGCTGTTAAAGGTGGGGAATATCGTTCTCCACATAAACAATACACTCAGTTTACTTTTAAGAATGCCGATGCAATTGGTCATCCGCAAGGAGCAATATCTCAGGTGCTAAATAGCACAGGATATTATTGCAAAAGTCAAACTACACCTTTTGTTCCTTACTTCTTAAGTGGATTAGATTTCTTTGCTTGGAAAGAGAATTTACCAGAAATGTTTTATCCGGAGGCGATGGTTCCTGGTATGAGAGAAGTTAATCAAGCAGGAGATCATTGGGGAAATATCTACCCTCGTTCCGGTGCGATTAATCAAGTTCATGACTACAAAGCCTCAGCAGTTATTGCTCAACGTGTTGCAGATATTGTTAGTCGAATGGCACAACCCCACATTTATTTACCTGCAGCTAAAAAAGGAGGTGCCGGCGAATGGCCTCCTGGAGCAGTAGAAGAAAGTAATTCCCGTACACATAAATGGCAGATGCTCCATCCTAAGATGGAAAGATCTTGTTCTGTATTTCCTCATGGAAGTTCTGTAGAAACACACTCTAGAAAAATGTCAGTGAAAGGTGATTATTCTTGGGCACTTTGGCGACCTTATAGTTGCTGTAAGCGAAGAGGTCAGAAATTTTTATATAGTATTGACTGGCAACGATAATTAGGAAGGAGAAACAAATATGACAAAAAGATTTTCACTCAATCATATTACTCTTTTAGTATTAGGCTGTTTATGCCTTAATACTTCAAATGCGAATTCCATTACAGATAAGTTAGAATTTAGCAAATCAGATGCTATTTTGTCGGATAAAGTATTTTATCAAATCGGTGGTGGTGCAGGTTATATGGCTCCACCTAGTCGTGGAAAAACTAATGCAGTCGAATTAGGTGTTGGTTGGAAATCTAATTTAATGTGTGGCAATTTTGATATTAAAACCACAATTAAAAATGATTTAAATGGACTTAAAGATGGCTTTAAAGATTTATTAGGAAATGTTATTGATTCTGCGAAAGGTGCTGTTGCAAGTATGCCGGCAATGGTGCTTCAACGCGCCAATCCACAACTTTATGATTTAATTACTAATGGTGTATATCAAGGGAAATTAGACTTCAATCGTCTTAAAACTAGCTGTGAAGATATGTCGCAAAAGTTAGCTGACTATACGTTAGGCGGGAAATGGGGGCAAGCTGCAGATTTAGAAAGTTTTAAAGATATTACCTCAACCCAGCCTGATGCTAAGCAAGCTAAAAAAGATCTTGAAGACAAACAGGGTAAAGAAGGGCGTGCTTGGATTGGAGGGCAGAAAAAAGGAGGACAAAACCAAGAGCCAATCAATTTAGTGGGCGACGTGGTAAAAGCTGGTTATAACTTGCTAAATAAACGCAATGTCTTAGATACAGGAAAAATTTCAGAATCTTTATGTGACGGTAATTTATGTAAGACGTGGGATAACCCACAGACTGCTGCTGACTTTTTAACAAAAGTGATCGGTGAACAATCAATTTCGACTTGTAAAACAGATTGTGGAACGAAAACGAGCGCGAAAGCAGGTGTAGGATTAAGTCCGGAAATTGAAGAGGAACATGTACTTACTATCGGTAAATTGGAAAAAGTACTTAATATGAGTACACCCACATCGGAATTTCTTGCTGAACTTAGCTCAAATACTGTACCTGTTACACGCGGGTTAATAGAGGCATTACGTGAAGATCCTGATGTGGAAGTATTAAGCCAACGACTCTCTGGGGAGATTGCAACCTCGAAAGTCATGGAAAAAATGATGCTATCTCGACGTGCAATTTTAGCTGGTATGCGTGAACCCAATGTGGCCAATAATGCAGATGCACAGGTAGAGTTAGAGCGCATTTTAAACATTATCGACCGAGAAATATCCCAAGTAAAACTTGAAATGGATATGCAAAAGGCGATTACTAGTAATACTGCTGCAACTATATTACAAAATAAAGCTGAAAGAGAAGCACATGCTGGTTCGTATAGTTTACCGAAAGATAGCTTGGATAAACGTGTTAAAGAATTAGAGTACGGAACTCCATCGCCAGCTGACGGAGAACAAGAAAATAATATTTCTTTGCCACGAAAAATGATTACTTTAGGTATTCCAAGTACAAGCAACGTGGCTCCATTTATACCATCACTCAATACTAACTCCAGTAGTGCGAATTTAGGAAGTTCGTACTCTAAAATTAATTCAATTTCAGGAACTGCTCTACAACAAGCAACAGAGTTACTTAAACATTTTGAAGGTTTTAGTTCAAAGGCATATTGGGACGTGAATGCTTATCGTTCTGGGTATGGTTCAGATACTATTACACGTGCAGATGGAACAGTTGTAAAAGTGACAAAAGATACTATTATTACAAAAGAGGATGCTGAACGTGATTTAGTACGCCGCACGCAAGTATTTGCAGACACGGCAAGAAAGCAAGTATCGTCATCCACTTGGGACTCTCTTTCTCCAAGTGTTCAAGCAGCTCTAACTTCTTATGCTTATAACTACGGTTCTTTGACTAGTGATGTTATTAAGGCTGCAAGAGTTTCTGCAAGCTCGGGAGATATGTCAGTGTTAGCTAATACTGTCAGGAAACGTCAAACTAACAATAACGGCATTAATGCAAAGCGTAGAAATCAAGAAGCGGATTATATCTTAAGTGGTTCATAATTATGGTAGAAGGAATACATTATGCGTAAATTAACAACATTAGCAGTATGCTCGTTTATATCTTTACCGGTTTTAGCAGAAAATATCTCAATTTTTTCTTGTACTGCAGAAGACGGTAATCAAATTCTGATCCAAAAAACTGGCGCAGACTATCAATTTTCATATGGGAAAATCTTATTTAAGAATCCAGCTAAACAAGTACTGAAAAACGAAGGTTCTTATGTGGCGACAGGCTCTGGTTTTACAACAAGTGCCTTAGAAATGAAAAGTAAGAGTCATTCTTATACTATTGAGTTCGTACAACCTAGAGGAACCAATGTAATTGACTCACCAATGTTGTATATTACAAAAGGTAATAATACAACTGAAATAAAATGTGATACCAATAAAAAAGTTGGACAACATTTTGAATACAGTAAAATGAACATTCTATAATTATAGGTAATAATGGGCTAAGTTTCTTACTTAGCCTTTTTACGTTTGAGTAAATTTTGTTGATTTTATCTTTAATTTAGGCTTATATTTAATCAACATTGTTAGTCATATATAGCGAATAAGGAGGTCTATATGACATTCCAAGATTTAGGTGCTAACTTTGCTAAAGTAGCTAAATTTATTGATAATAAACTTGATTTCTTACCGGTATTGCCGAGAAAAATACTTCTTTCTGCCGTGTGTATTATCGGGATTCCATTTCTTGTTATTGCAGTTTTACTATTAAGAGATTGGTCATCTACTTCAGATATAAATCCCCATGCTCATGAATTAGATGAGTTTGATGGATGTAGAGATGAGTCCCTAAAATTGGAACTAGGCAATAACTTTGTAAATCATGACGATGAAGAATCTTATCAGTTTATTAAGGATGGTTTTTATTCGGCTGGTCCTGAAGGAGAAGGGTTCTACGCTAACGGATTTAAAATGCCTGAAAATACAGATAAGGATTGGTTATAAAATGAGATAGAGAAATATCTCTATCTCATTAGCGTTTATTTAACTTTATTTACCAAGTTACCACCTTGGGCTCCTGCCGTTTGAGATGTTCTGGTTCCATTAGCAATTTGCTGAGCCATATCTCCTATATGTATTCCCGCCCATGAAATAGCCCCAAACCAAATCGCCGGTAGAACTAAGAATAGAGAACCCATTACAAAATTCACAATAAAGTCATCTTCTGTATTTTCTAAGAAGTATGGATTAAGACTATTATGGGTTGCTGAGTTATACAGAACATCTAATAACCAAGAATCTAGCCATCGAGCTAGTTCCCACCAAAATGTTAAAGCTACTAATGCAAAATGTACAAAGGTTAATGTGATCACGGTTTTTAATGAATATCCACTCATTACAATGACAAGTGGTAGTAGAATAACCACTGACATTAATGCAAACGCATGAACCATTGGTAGAGCTTGTCGCATCGAATCTAATGCTGGGAAAATACCAATACTTCCTACTGCTGACCCAGCTGATGCAACTAAACGATTAACTGCACCAGTAAATGTAGGATCTAAATTACCTCCATATCCAGGATAGATTTTCCCTGAAGATACATTCAAATTTTCAGGCCTTACTAGAGTACGTAGTAATGATTCTTCTGCACCATTTTTCTTACTAAAGAATTCTTGGACATTAACTGAGAAATTTTGTCTCATATCAGCAAGCAATCGATATTTTAGTCCAATGGTATTTTCAGCCCACCATTCATTACACGCTGGAAACCCTCCATTCCCTGTATTGGGCAATCCCGAGTCTCGTTTGGCATCATACGCCCATAGATTATTAGGTTGTTGTGCGCGATAACGAGGATATAGTTCACTATTAGTAACTAATATATTACCTCCTAGCCAACTTACTTCACGAACTTGAGCAGGGCTTAATGAAATTTGACTCGTCTGTAGTTTTTGACGCGCCGGAATATAACATTGCTGCACAAACTGACGTAATTCAGTAAGCAATGCGGGGTCATTAATTTTCTCGTGTTGTACTTCGAAACGGATTTGACGTAGATCCGGTTTACACGGAATTGCGGCAACTAATGCGTGTGTTATCCCTTTATTAAGTTGATGGAAAAATCCCCACCATAGGGGTACCTTAGCTTGTTTACCACTTAACTCAGAGGTTAAATCACCGTAGCCACTATCTTGAGGAGCTTGTGGCACCCGGTAACCGCAAGCTTTCGATTGTTCTACGTTCAATTCAATATTGTTTAATTGAATCGGAAGCGTTGGAGCTAGTACAATGACAATAACAAACATCGTCGGAAAGAATTGTAACCCTAGCCACCGGATAAGTAAGTCACCTTTATTTCCTTCATCATCACCTTGTTTTTTCACATCAATAAAAGTCTTAAACAGAATTACAATGAGTGGAATTAAGAATATGCCTGTCTGAATTAATACCGCAAAAATATTGTTATTGATAATCCACGCAAGTAGCGTAAGAAAATATTCTAAATAACTATCAACCGTAAATGTCATGTGATTCTCCCGTTAAATTAGCCCAGAAGATAAAATAGATTTAATCCTTCAATCAGGATAATGCTGGATGCAATGAGTAGTTTAGCTTTGAGAGATAAATGCACATATTTATTTACCGCAAACATAAGAGCTAACACTATGGTATAAAGCACTATTCGCCATAAAAACCAGCCTAAACGGGTATCATAAAACCACGATTGAAAATCTACATTAAACATACCGGTATTATTCATTATCAGGCTACTGGTAAACAAAATAACTAGAATATTGATAATAATAATGGATAATACTTTTAGTGTGTTTTTTAGCCATTGACGCTTAATGCTTAATTTAACCGGGTTCATTATTTTGTTCCTCCACATTACACACCGTATTATGCCCATTTAATGTAGACAAAACGGACATCGTTAAATGAAGGCTTTCTGCTAAAAACATAGTAAGCCAATAGGCATCCACATGATCAGCTACATCAATAGTCAGCCGAGCGGGCCATTGTTTCTCATTAATTTGTGGTAATCGAAAACGCCCAGTAATATTTAGTAGAATAGGTAATTTATCCTTATCTCCTTCAAGCTCCAGCCCCCAGTAATGACGAACCACACGGTGCGGATAAACAACGATTGATTTTCCTTGCCCTATTTTGTTCGTAATTGTTTGGCTGAATGCTTGGAGCATCTCTAATATTTCCGGTGATGAGATATTTAATGTTTCTTTTTGAGGACCAGCATCAAATAAATAGACCGGTTGTAGTGTAGTATTCATGATAGGATTCCTCTCGCAGCATCAATTCGTTTAGCTACAACCAAAGCGGCATCAACTTCACTAAAGTTATGCTTAAGCATTAATTGTCTACGTTCTGCCTTTTCTTCTTTTTCCGTCATGCCAAGTGCAAGGAAAATACTTGCTGGCACAACTCGGAATAATGCTTCCATATTGGTTGATAACACCACGCCTTCAGTGTATTTCCGGTCAGATTTTTTGGCCGAAGATAACATGATTTTTTGCGCATCAGTTAGTTTCCGGAAACGATCCACATCTTCGATTTCTTTGGTTGTCACATTCAATAGTTCCCACCATTCCAACATACTGAGTAACTTACTTGCTTCATTTGGAAAGTCATCTACGTTTTGTGTTGCAAGCCATAACCAAATACCTAATTTACGCCACATTTTAGAACCTTTTACAAGGAACTTTGACAATAATGGATTGACCGTAATAATATGAGATTCGTCGGTCACATTCACTATTGGGCGATAGCTATGTTGGTATTTTTCACCTAAACTATTAATGTGATTAATTAATGAAATATATGAAATAGATAATTCGGCTTCATACCCATCGCGTGCAAACATGGCTAAATCGACCAGCGTAATATCAGCTTCTGGCCAAATTTCCCCCTCACGGTTAAAGAATTGTCCATTTACTCCGGTACAAAACATTTCTAAGGATTCAGCCATTTCAGCTAAACGAGAACGTCGTTCTTTTCGAACTTCATCCGATTTGCTTAATTCATCCAGGGCATTTTTTACGTCTTCAGTTAAGGTTTGACGACTTTCATTTTTTGCTTTACGTGCGGCATTAATAATGGCTTTACGAATTGCGGCACGATCTGCCCGGGTCATTCGCTCATCTTCTTTACTTTCGCCACCTGTAATCATTAGACGTGTAGTTAATTCCATTTCAGCGAGTAGATCTCGTTGTTCTTCTCCCTCATCTTCGTCATCTTCAGAATCATCTGGAACGTCTTCAGGATTAAGTTCCATATCTAATAATTTATGAGCTTCAGAAAAAAGGGGTAATACAATGCCACTATTGGGTGATAATGTAATACGATTAACGGTTAAACCAAATCGCTCAGCATAATCAGCAAATAACCCAAAGGAATTACCAGCCTCCACAATAAAGAGACGAGGGCGGTGTATTGCCATTACTTGTGACATTTGTGCACAAAGTGTTGCAGATTTACCCGAACCCGTTGGACCAAGTAATAATTTATGTGCATTTTTAGTTCTGTCTTTTCGATTTAATGGATCAAAATCAAATGGTGCGCCGCCTCTGTTAAAATAGGTAATACCAGGATTACCCGTACCGGTATCTCGCCCAAAAACAGGTAATAAGTTCGCTAAATGTTGCACAAAATAGTATTTAGTATAGTAATGTTTGGTATCAAGCTGGGGATTGAAGTTCATTGGTAACCAGCGCAAATAACTATTTAGCGGGGCAACTTCTGCATTTTCTTTTACAGGATCAAGGTTATTACTTAATAGAATTGTGCGTAATTTACGTGATCGCATGCGTAATTGTGCTTCGTTTTCCCCTCGTACATAAAAGGCAATACTTGCTTGGTATAATTTATGGTTTTCCTTTAGGTATTGTTGAACGGTCAAACAGTCTTGTTTTAAATAACGTGATTCGAAGTTTTCACCTACAGCACGGCTGCTAAGTTTTTCTAAATGTGCTTCTAATTTGTCTTGTGGATGTACTACTATTGTAATAGCCATAATGGTTGATTCTGGCAACAAATCAAAAAGCGCATTAATATTGCGTCCACGCGTAATTTCTCCCGTCATAAGCCCTATATCAGGCTGACGGCGTAAATTATTTACTACGATGACTTCATGAGGCTGACCGTCAAAATACCAATATTCCCCTTTATTTTCTGGTTGGGAATAAAATAAATTCTCACTAAAATCAGTAAACGCAAGAGGAATGTCATTATTGACTTGGTTGCTATTTAAATAACGATAACATTCATTGTTACTTAACCCTTCAAAATTTACTGAGGGATTTGGATTAAACCAGCGTAAAAGCCATTCTTTAATTGCATTTTCCTTCAATCTGGAAACTTGTAATCCGGCAGTAGTTAAAGCACCATTAGCTCGTTCACAAGCATTATTGAGTAACTCAATGGAATTATATTCATCGTTTTTATCTACATAACGATAAATAACCATGCGGGTTCGACGAATACGGCCAGACCAAGCTGTATTCGTTACACGATCATCAATAAACAAGCCTCCTGGCTTACCAATATCATTAAAATGCTTTTCTTGAATGCGTAACCATTCTTCAGTAAATTCACTTCCTTTTGCCTCTTTTGTGACATAATTACGTAGGTTCTCAATATAAGGTTGTAAATCGTCATCATCCTGACAGAAGAATTGCACAACATAAGGATTTGTATCTAATTCATCAAAGCTATCCTGTAGAGCATCTTTAACTAAATTTCTGATACGGCTAAGATAATTTTCATCACGTCCTGCTGTACCAATAGGTTTAATTTCAAAAACAGCTCCCACACTTCTCGCATCATCAAGTAACATTACGCCTTCAGCATCGAGAAATTCAGCCCAAGGTAAATGATCCACAAAAGAGGGAGCTTGCCCATATAGTTTCTGATTGTGCTGATTAATAGAAATCTTGCCACTGCGCTGAATTGGTCTAGGCATTTGTATAGTATTAGATTCTTGTACTTGGTTATTCATCTCGGGTTCAAGATCTACGTGTTGTACACCTTGAACAGCCTTGCTAGGTTTAAATGATGAGAGTACTTCACTTAAAAAAGACATTGTTATAGTCCTCTTGTTCGTTCACCCGGTTGTGCATATTGCACCCGACTGTAAAAGGGAATTACCGTAGAATAACCGGGGATAGGCATTGGTTCACCAGAAGGAGAAAGGTGCGGATATACATACATCACTAAATCAGGGTTAGGTAGTCTAGGAAATAAATTATCAATTTCATTTTCAGCTGTACGCGTATAACTGCGCTGCTCGGTATTAGAGATATAATCTACAGGATCGATTAAACGGCTATCTTGTGAACGATATTGTTGTAATTGCCCACTTCCTGCATTTTTATCCCAAACATCACGTATAGAATGTCCATTTGTAGGAAGTAAATCTTCAGATGATGTTGAACAACCAGTAAGTAAAGCAGTTAAAAATAGAATACCAATACGTGCTTTCATTATATTTCTCCTAATCTAGGCGTGGTGTTGATTGTGATACACGATATTTCACTTTGCGGCCTAATTTGTTGTAATCAATTGCTATCTCTTTATTTAAATGAATTGCAACAGGATGACCCGGTGGCACATAGATTGCATCAAACATTTGACCGTAGCGTTCTCTAAACCAGTCTGCGGTTTCTTTTAATCCTCCACCTAATGCTTGCCCTAAAATATATTTGCTATTATCGCCTGTTACGGCACCGACAACGCTATTACCATCTACTACGGTGGTCGTTTGTGCTTGAGAGAGTCCTTGCGCAGCAGCACTCGCTCCAGCAAGTAAGAAATTAGAACCTAAATATTCAGGTGCATTAGTTTTACGTTCTCCAGGTACACAAGGAACCCCTCTATCATCTGAAATCCAACCAATGCCTTCATCACTCTTGTTACTTGATTGTGATGAAGTCACAATTCGACCGTCAGAGAAAACAAATGTCATACTTTTTATATCACCGCGTACACAAGATAATGTCCAATCACCGGAAGCTGTCCCTGATACAATTGCACCTTCAACATCGGGTAGTTCAAGACCATTTGCAATAAGATTCTCACGTCCAATAATGACTTTAAATGGATAAGGATCCGTCACATTATTACCTATTGGTACACGACCAATTAAAGCCGTCATTGAAATAGAACCTAATAAAGTCGAATTTTCTGGTAATGTATAAAATGGCTTTTCTGTTGCTTTTATATTTGATTTATTAGCACTACCTGTCGTTTCATCCGTACCATTAAGAAATGGTAATCCTTTTTTTTGTCCTGTTGATTGTTCATCAGATTTCAACTGAGATGGGAAACCAAAACTGTTTGCTCTTGCGCCGTCTGCAACAGGTTTCCCATTTGAATCCAATCCAATTTGATCGCTAGGTTCCACCCATCGAATACCAGGTTCTAATATCACTTCACCATTATTGGCATAAGTACCATTATTAACAGGTAAATTATTATTTGCCTGACCAAAACCTTTTTGAGTACTATCATTATTTTGGCTATTTCCTGTTATGTTATTAGCGTTCTCTACTGATTCTACTAATTGACGTTTTAACTCAGCAATTTCAGCTAATAATGGCTGTGTTTCATTACGGATAGCTTCATTGATTTGATAATTCGTGTCTTCTTCTTTACGTGTTAAACGTTCATTTTCACGTTTATATTTATCTAATTCATTTAAGGTTTGATCGAATTTTTTCTGATTATTTTTTGCCGTAGCTACGAGCGTACGTAAGGTATCTTGCGGAGTATCGCCTTGAATACCCATTGCTCTAATTTCTTCCGGTGTAAGATCATTAATAGAAATATCAAGTACGTCACGTTTAGGTTGTTCGACTTCAGATTTAGAGGGAGAGAATAAAAACCATCCCATTGCACCAACTGCGGTAACTACAATGGAAACAATGACATAAAGAGCTTTGTTTGCTTGCATAGTTCCTCCTATTTAGTTGATTGAGGGGTAACTGTTTTTCTTGTTGTTACCGTCGTTTTTTTCACCTTTTTAGGGGCTTTGTAGATTTTTGTTTCAGGAATAACAGCATTATTTGCATGTCCTTCCGTTACTAAATAGACAGTCGTTGTGTCTTCCGTACTACCATAGCCACCTAACCAATTATGCTGAAAAGTTGCTGCATAAAAGCGACCTTGTAACTCTCTTGGGTCAAGTATAATCCGTGAAACACCACGATTTTGTAAACGGATAGCAGTTACTACATAGTTATCCAATTGCCAGCTCATTAAAGGATTGGCTGTAATCGGATAAGCAGGAAGTAATGTGGTAATTTTTTCAGGTAGACGATGTGCAACGCGTCTTACTCCATCTAAAGGTTCTACAGTGCGTAATGGTGCGTAAAGTGATTGTGCAGCATAGCGTGTCAATGCTGCAGGAATTGGAAGTTGTGGTATTTTGTTATCTACTTCATCATTGGCTATATAATCATCTTGATTTAATGAACCTGACTGTTTTTCAACAATACTATCAGATATTACTTTAATCGCTTCCGTAGGATTATTGACTTTACTGTGTGCCCCTATATCAAAAAGAAAAATTTCACCGGTGACCACATCACGAAATTCAAAACGTGTTGCTGGAAATGTTTCGAGTGCTTTTAAATACACTGCGCCGCCGGTAGATTGAATACGAACTTTGCCTTCAAGCTCTGCGGGATAACCTACTTTGACATTTTTATCCATAAAAATGATACGTTCAGCTTTTACTTGTAAAGCAACTGGAATCGGTTTTCTTTCCCATTTTTGCAAAATATCGGCAAAAGCCTGTTCAGTTGTACCTACAGCTAAAATAGATAATAGGCATAGAGATAAGCGTTTCATTATTTATTCCCCTCTGTATTTTCAATACCTTCTAAACGTTGAGGAATAGATGTATAGCAATTAAATCCTAATCCCCAAGGGTTTCGTTGTGAATCAATATCCATTCTCACAATACTAATTGGAAAACGCGTAAAGACACGTTTTACTGGCTCATCTTCGAAGTATTCATCAACACTTAGATCTAAATTAACTCCCCAACTATCTTTGCTATAGATAGTTACTTTATCTTCACTAAAACCTCGTCCTACGATTTCGTAAACACCACGAGTACGATCGCGTAATTCATTATGGCGTAAGCGATCTTTATAATCTTGTCGTAGAAATGCTTCGCAGTTCGGTGTAAGTAACGGTTTTAATGCGGTAATATTCTTTTCATAATCTTCTTCACCATTCACATTCCAACGATTTAATTGTTGGAATACTTGGTAAGCAAAGGCATAGACTGTTGAATTAGGTACATCCCACCAAGGGCGTTGGCTAGCAGCTCTTATATCAGGTGGAATATAAATATTTAAGCGGTTTGGGAAGGTATAGATAACAAATGAAAGCACCAGTATTACGATAAAAAATAATCCGGCAAAAAATTGTGCTGTTCGAATATGGCGATCTTTTTCATGTAATTGACTTTTTAAATGACTCATTTTTGGTTTCCTTTTTGTCTACGAATGGACCAAACACCTTCACGTCGAATAAATTTGTTACCCATTAATATTTCATCCAATTTTTCTTCAATCTTACGATTTAAATAGGATTCTGGTTTTCCTCGTTTTAATGCAGCTACAATTCCTTTTCCGATTAATACCGTTAATATGCATAGCAACATTCCTAATGCCGGTATAAGTAGCCACCAATCTGTTAAAACCCATAAGAGGAGACCAATAATTAAACCGATGACAAACCCAATCGCAGCAGAAATTCCAAATTCTGATACAGTCATTCCACCAAATACTGTAGCTTCTTTGTTTAAACGAATTGGTAAAAAGGGAATTGTTTTTTCATTATCAGCCATATTGGCTCCTTATATGGATTACATTGATATTAGAAGAGACCTACTGCAAGTTTAACTAACCATAAGGAGAAGAAGATCACGATAAAACCAACAATAAGTGCAAGAATGAAATGCCCCCAACCTTTTTTACCATTGTCAGAAGTGGCTTCGTTATAGATACTGATTAGGGCTTTCACCACCACAAAAATAGCAGCGGCGGCAAGCAATACAGCGATTAATGTAGCGACAGCTTTAGCAACAAGCGCAATAATTTCCGTAGGATCTTTTGTACCGCTATCAACCCCTGGAATTTTAAAGTCAGGAATTTTACTTGGGTCAAGAGTGCCACCTCCACCCCCTCCTGCTGGCGCAGCAAGGGCATTTTGAATACTGCCCCAGAAAAAGAGCATAAAAGCTAAATATCGAGAAGAACAAGATTGATAGAATGATTTGATGATTTTCATAGTAAAACCTCTTGATTAGACTAATAAATGAAAAAGGTAACAACACACATGATGAGAACTGCACCCTTTAAGAGAAAAATTAAAAAAGAGAGGACATCTCCGTCCCACTTTGCAAATCCTTTGAAACCACTATGTGTTGCCCAAGCATAAGCGAGTAAAAGAGCAGCGACGAAAATAATGGATAAAAGAACACGAAGTTGAGTAGGATCGATACCACTTGCTGCTGAAAAAGCACTAGCGGAGGAATAATTAGGGGTTGTCATTATTTCCCCCGTAATTTGGTGTAATCTTCAGTTAATGTACGTAATGCTTGTGGATCTCTTGGTATCGCTCGAGCAGGATTGATGTACTGAGAAATTCCACTTTTTATCGTGCTTATATCACGGTGAATTGCAGTGTAATTGAAGAATTCACGTGTTTTGGGTGAAGTTTTAGAAAGTTGTTCAGCTCTTTTTAAAGATAATTCAGCTGCTTCCAATTGTTTGATAGCTTGAGCGAGTTGCTCTTTTTCTGTTGAGGCATAAGCAGTTATACTGCTTGAGGCTAAAACAATTACTATCCATTTCCCAAGATGCTTTTTAGCAAACATAATAGCTCCTCATGTTTTAATTTAACTCCTAGCTAAGATTGCCAAAATCACAGTAAAAATTTAATGGAAAACTCTATTGGAAATTAAAAGAGATTCTGTGCATTAAACTCTCAGGGTTTGGAGAATAAATAGGCGTGCTTGAGTTAGATAAATTGGTGTAAATTAACCATACTGAATGTCTTGGGCTTACTATTGAAATGAAAAAATACGGTTATCTATGGTTAGGCTTTTTCATTTTCCCATCGGTTAGTTATGCTCAAAGAGAAGGGCAGATTTGCCATGCTCAAGATGCGCCTTATAACTATGCTGGAATATGGGAAATGAATACGTTTGGGCAACCTATTTGCAATTATTGGCAATTTTTAGGTGAAAAGGAGCGAAGTATCATTGAAGCTCACCTTAACGAGTATGGAGAAGTCATTTTTGATGAATATGAACAAGGAAGCGATTTGGGCCAAGAACATGACTTGAATGAATATCAGAGAAATGAAACTAAGACTGATGAGAGTATATTTATCATCATAGAAGAATAAAAAATAGGTATCTATAGCAAGATACCTATTTAATATGCGATATTATTGTATAGAAATAATTTACTTAGTCACGACAACTGAGCGTTTCACTCCAGAAGTTGATGAGTGCTTTATAACTTTCTTCGGGTATATTCCCCATGTCCATGTCTCCGTTTTCTGAAACGGTTTTTATTACCAATTTATTATTGTTATAATCTATATATATTATTTTCCTTACATCTATAACTCTTTGTATTCCGCCGTCAGATGTAATAAAAAACAATGGATTTGATCTTTTTGCAGTCATTTTATTCTCCTTATAATTATAAAAACTTCTTAAATGTTGCGCAGGTAATACAGATGACCAGACCAAATAACAGTGCGGAAGGTACTAAAATAATATTAGGATGAATCGAAAATGGTAATGATAAATATACTACCCATGAAGTAATCATTAACGGCATCACATATCGACGAGCATGGTGATAAATGAATGCCGATTCTCGACCAGCACCAAATTTACGTATATCTCGCATCATTAATCCTTCTGTGAGTCCGGCTGCACCGGCAAAAAGAAATAATGGGCTTGTAAAAACAATGATAATTAATCGGATCAAGAATATGATAAAAACGTAGATAAGTGATTCTATATAAGCTCTACCATAATGATAAATCAATTGTTCCCATTGATTTGAACCAGGATTTGCTAACCAACCTTGGATTCCGGTCTCTACAAATACCCAATGATGCATATTTCCGATAATATTTGTCGCTAAATCAGCAGATGAATGCGTGAAAATACTCTGGGTGAAATCATCAGATAACCATTGCATTTCAGTCAGCATCATATTTTGGCTATGTAAATGTCCTTGTTCTGGCCACCAAAAAGTAATACCAACCCATTCTAATAAGATACTTAACAAAAGTGAAAGTACTAATGTTGCAATCATCATGTTGATGCGTGAGCATATTCGACTAAATATGCCTTTATTTCGTGGTTTAGGTGGAGATTTCTCACTCATTGTAATAAATCCTGTGATTCAAGTTGGCATTGGATAAGAACATAGCCTTCCATTCCTTTTGAAAACATCAAATAAAAGGCAAATATCTTTCCTTCTTGTTCCAATTCAGATTGTTCAACATCTTGAGCCAACCATAAAGAAATACCATCTGTCTCCCACTTTTCAGCGAACTGATGAAGCGAGAAACGATTCTCAAATAAATCATTAATATAAGGTTGGCAATGTATCAACAAATCATCAGACTGTGGTAACGCACAAGAAATAAAAAATGGGCCATCAAATTTGATACGTTTATTCGGTAAATCTAATAAATTAATTCCATTTTTACTGGGTAAATTATTCATCGTCATCTTGGAGTTCCTCTTCTTCAATGTCATTGTCATTTGGTACATCTATATCAAAATCATAATTAGCATGATCTGGGTGATTGATTCTATTTTCACCAGCCATAGTTTCAAAGGCTTCAGCGATTGCTTTTGAAGGCGTATATTCCGTAAATGCTGGTTCCCACCAATTATCAATTACATGATAATTTTTCTTCATTTTCTCTGTTAATTCCTTCAATGAATGAGGCATGTCATCATCCTTATCCACTGCAGGTAATGGCATACGAATTTTCCATAACTTGCTGCCTTCCATTAAAGCAAAGGCTTGCCCTTTGGGTAAATTAGTGATATTTGCAGGCACAAGCATTGGTACAGTGGTTTCAGAAATACGTTGTCCTGTATTAGAACTGAAGGCTTTATCATCATCGGGATTGCTTGAATCCGTCGTTGCTGACGTAACAGTACTGCGTAGAATAGTCACATCATGGAGCTGTTTTGTGAGTAACTCGGCGGTTGCCGGTTCTTTCACACGGAACATGTATAGGGTATTAAAGTTACCCACAACTTGTCCTGATTTAGCTTTACTTCCAATTCTAGCTTCAATATCTGAGAGCGTCTGTGTATACGCTGTTACTTGAACTCCAGCACCGCCGCCTTTATTGATAAGGGGAATAAACTCATCTCCCATCAATTCATTAAATTCATCACAATGTAGATTGATTTTTACTTGTTTTACTTTCCCCCCTAATTTTTCGGGGAGTCCCTCATTAATGCCAAATTTATATAAATGACCAGCCATAGAAACGAGATCGGCAAACATACTATTTCCTACAGCTGCCGCAACAGTTGCATCAGAAAGAGCATCCAATCCAATATAAACAATACCACGTTTACGAATAATTGATTCCCAGTCAAAAATAGGACGTTCATCTTGGATATTTGAATAGTCGGGAGATAACAATTCAGCAATTTTCCCGGTCGTTAATTTCTCTAGTAATGGTAATAATGAGGCAACAATTTTATCAAAGTATGTGCGATCATAACGTACCGCACTTGCTAAGCCTTGGAGAATTGGGTCGAAAACATCATTCTCACTAATATATTTATTTACGATAAAGATTAAAGGGCGATCTTTCATTCCAAACGGTAGCATTTTTTCATCAACGTTCGCAGCAATTTCTGATAACTTCAGCCAAATTTGCTTATCTTGTTTATTGAAGAAAGTTTTAGCGTAGTCAAGGAATAATGAGTCAATATTTTGCACATAGCGAGAAATTTGTACGTAGTCTGGACGTTGCCCTAATTCCACTAAAGCTCGTGCAACAATATTGACAAATCGCCACGCAAACTCTTTGAATGCGGCAGAGTTGCCAGCCCCACTAAGTTGTCCTGAAATACGCCCCGCAACCTCAGAAATTCGGTTAAAACGTCCAACCGCATTATAACGAGCAGAAATCTCAGGATAGCCAAGGTGAAAAACATAAAATTCATTTTCTCGACCTGCACGTTTAGCTTCTGCATACATGCGTTTCAGCATATCTGCGTCACCTTTAGGATCAAAAAATACAACAACTTCACGTTCTTC
This sequence comes from Actinobacillus suis ATCC 33415, assembly GCF_000739435.1. Taxonomy (NCBI): domain Bacteria; kingdom Pseudomonadati; phylum Pseudomonadota; class Gammaproteobacteria; order Pasteurellales; family Pasteurellaceae; genus Actinobacillus; species Actinobacillus suis. The sequence continues at coordinate 1,011,840 of NZ_CP009159.1, read as the reverse complement.
TATTTTTTTTCCTCGATGAATATCTTGTGTTACTAAAATTTCAGCAAACCGTGTTTTTCCTACACGGGTTGTACCATATACAGCCGTATGTCCTACACGAGAACTGATAGCTTGAACAACATCTACTTCATTTAGCTCAATCCCATGAATAGCTGGAATACCCTCTACTGGGGGAAGCGGTCTAAAAGGGTTCCAAGGTGAATCTAAAGAGGTAATTCCAGTAAGCCAATTTTCATGGCGTTTTTCATATTCACGTACTTGTTGGAATAATTTGGACGGTTTACGGTATTTGGAACCATTTGATGAGAAACAGTCATGTAAACGCTGCGTGTGAATAGGCTCCCATTCAAACCCCTTGCCGACAAATAAAAATTTAGAACTTACAGGTATTTGACGACTAGTCATTGCATAATATGGTAGTCGTTTCAAATTTTGATGATATTTGACGATGCGCCAGCCTTGTTTGGCTCTATAAGCACTTAATGCTCCAAAACCTGCTGCAATACCATAACCAATGCTAGGATGAAGGGCTAATGACCAAGGCGCAGTGGCACTAACCAATGCACAACAAGCATGAACAGTCGCTGGGAAAAACTCAACCGGAGGGCGTAATAATGCCTCTAAAGTATGCTTCGTTGTCATTATTGAGATACTCCTGTTTCTGTAATTAATGCGGGGTAATGAGATAAAGGAATTCGTTCGGCTAAATCATCACCGGATACGGGTAATAAGCGTAATTCAGGAGCAATATTCCGTAAGGCAATTAATTCTTGCTGAGTATCCACATTAACAACTAACCCTGTGGCATTCAATTGCATTAATTTTTGATAATTATCTGTTATCCAGTATCGAGATAAGTTATCTGTGCCAATAAGAAAAATTGGCTGAATACCTGCTAAATCAAAGGCTTTATTTTCAACTTTACCTGGTGTTAATTTATGTGACACAACCGGAAGTATATCGAATTCAGAAACGCTAGAAGGAAGTGCATTAGGGTAATGGGGCGCATTTTGATCATGTTCCGGTTGTAGTGATTCGTAAAAACGTACTGTACTTTCCCCACCGTAATCTGCAATCACAATATTTTCAGCTAAAACATTAAAAGACAATCCTAACGTAATAAGCATAAATATCACTTTTTTCATTATTAAATTCCTTAATGTGTCGGTTCTATCCATACCATTGAGCCTGTAGGCTCAATCCATTTCATTTGTGAAGATACATTATTTACCATAATAGTTTCGTTTCTTGGTTTGGGTTGTATTTTTGCTATAGCTACCGGTTCAACCCATTTCATAGGTCTGCTAGATTTTATTAGAGGCGAAGATTTTTGTGCAGTTTGCATGAAATTTGCTTCAAACTTGTGTGTGTTATAACGTCTTTTCTGATAGGTTAAGAAATCATTAACCGTCATCCAGCGTTTCATACCATTTAAGCGCATATTACGAATGTCTTCTTTTGTTGATTTACCTACCAAAGCACGATGTAGTCCCTCTAATCCAATATTATGTGCCATATAGAGATTCTCATCTGTAATGCGAATACCTAGTTCTTGAAAGCGTGCGATGTGCCATCTAGCCAAAGCTCCAATTGCTAAGGTATTAATACGTTTATTACGGCGAGGATCAGCTAAAGTACCTCGACTACGAGCAGTAACACGAACCATTCCAAGAGCTCGGCCTTCATCTCTCTCAGCTAACCAATTCCAAGTACCTACAGTAAATTGACCAACGCCAGTTGCTCCAGTAGGAGATAATTTATTTAACCAACCATCTTCCATTTTCACTAAGCCACGTAACATTGTTTCACTGACTTGGTACCGATTTGCTGCAGTTTGGATATAGCTGTCTACATCATTACCAAAGCCGGTAAATGGCTTAGCCAATACCGACTGAGATGTCATTCCTATCACTAAAAGTGTGACTAATAAGTGAGAGCTTGCCATTGTCCGTCTCCTTTCACTTGATAAGCAGCGGGCATTTTGCCAAACGAATATTTAAACCAATAGCCGTTATCGTGGTTGAGCGTAATCAATTTACGTTGTACCTTGCTGGCATCAATATGATTATCTTTTGCCCATTTGCGAATTGCGTCATCAGAAACATTATCGCCGACAATAAACATGTCTATAGGTGTTTGGGTATTGACATGATTTAAGATCTTGCTGAGGTCAGCTTTACAAGATGCACAATTATCTAAACGTGTAAAGTAAATAACTCTTCCGACAGATTGGGATATATGAGGTTCGACTGCAAACGCCGTTTCTTCAGGGTACATTTTTTCATATTCCTGCCGATAAATTTTGTCGAATTCAATCTCTTTTAATACTCTGGCACGGAAACGTTCCGCAAGCATGCGAGCATATTTAATCTTTTCAGCTTCTGTTTTTGCTTCGATACCTAAAGCGGTTAATGGATCTAAATTAGGCGACCACATTCCTCGTTCGCCGGCCATCAATGCCGTATAACGATTCCATTCTTCTGTAGTTAAGCCCCATTCAGCCGCTTGTTGGATGGATTTCTGTTGCGTAGTCGTACCGGTATTTAAGTTTTGCTGTGTTAATGATTGCTGATTCACGGTTGTAGAAACACTTGCAAAACTCACTCCGGAACTACTTAATAACCCTACACATAGTAAAAGAGTCTTTGAATTACACATTATTTATCCTCAATAATTTCTGTAGTTGTGGTCGAAGTAACTTCTTCGAGAGGTTTTTTCTGATGATCGACTGGAGAAATTCGAGTTTTAAAGCATACTGTCCGAGTAACTTCATTCAAGGTCATTTCATAACCTGGGCCTGCAATCATTTGAAGGGCTTCATAGAGTTTCATCGGGCCAAATTGATAATGTACTTTAGGTAGCGGACGGGAGAAAAGAGTACCAACATTATGATCTACATTCATTCCAGATGCATAACATAAGTCAAGTCCGGTATGCTGTAATGTACTACGTAAACCTTGTTCAACACTTTTATTTAGATTTCTTTTATTCTTCGGAAGAATATTGATTGAGACAACTTGTTCTAATAAGAATTTCTGTCCATCTTCCGGTGAGATATTCACAAGCGTATAACGACCATCACGAATTACTTCTGTGTTAGACGGTGTGTAATATTGATAAATATCATTCTGAACAATTCTAGCTTCTGGCTCAGGAGGTATCGGTTTTAAGTGGGTATTTGTAGCCTGAATATTTGGAAACTCAGGAAGGGGGGTAATTTCTGTTTCAGAAGTGTTTTTAGCGACACAGCCACTTAAGATCAAAGCTAAGAGTGCGGTCAGCGATAGTTGTTTATTCATATTAACTCTCCAATCATTTGCCATAAATGGGATCTCACTATGTAAAACTTAGCCTTGAATTTGAATAGAAAATTCTTTTACAAATTAAGATAAAATTTAGGCAAAATAGAAAAAGTACCACTACATTGCTGTGTGGTACTTTTGGAAAGCTGATTTAATATTCATTAGCCATCATAATTGTTGTGTAACTACGATCTGCTTCTGTGATAATGAAAATCTTCTCATTTTCAACCTGGTAGCTTGAAACAATTCTATTCCCTACCAATAGTGATAATTCATTTGCATAAATATCATGTTCATCTAAATCACCATAGTCTTTGTACTCATGGCGATGAATAAGCTCTAGAGCCTTATTCTTACCTAGTAGTTCAATAACTGCTCGGGTGGCTGAAATAGTTCCAAGTTTTACTGTTTCAGGGATTACGCATTGTTTTGCAATTTCTGCTTTAACTAGTAAAGAGCGAGTTTCAGCTCCGAGTTTATGAGATGATGCTTTCACAATGTTACGATTCATAATGTGTTCTCCAAAAAAGGGAACACATCCCCTTAGGAAATGTATTCCCTAAGGGTAAAATCAATGTTTATGACCAAAGTAATTTAGCTAATTTCACTTTTTTCTCAAGTTCATTAACCGCTTTTTTGGCATAAGTTAATGAATAGCTATGAGTTCGTTTATCAGGATTAGTCTTTAATTCTTGATGTTTTTCTTTAGCTTGTGCCAATTTAAATTCAAAGAATTCAAGACTTTCAGGCATAGATAAATCAATTTTATCTGCCATTAATTCCCAATAAGCAATTTTACCTTCGTAACTTTCTACCTTATGCATTTCCTCAACAGATTTATCCATCCGGCGGGCATTACGTTCAATTAAAGCTTTATGGCGTTTTTCACTATGGTGGCCAATTTTAATCGGTTCACCTAGAGTCAAAAAATCACGTCCCTCATTAGCTGCTTCACAATATTGTTGGCTACGTTTCATTGCATTATTTGCATAGCTTTGATAGCGTTCTGCTTTCTGAGTCGCTCGCACTTGGCTATTCATCCCATCACAACGAGTAAAGGAGTAAAAATAATATCCGTCTTGTTGTTTGACAAGATTATGTATCTCTACCTCTGTTTCGTTTCCGTATTTACTTGTTAATGTAATGATTTCACCTTTTTCGTGAGATTCGGCACATTTAGCAACAAAAACAGTAGGTGCAAATTTTGCATAAGTGTTAATTGTCATGGTATTTCTCCTATAAGAAAGGGAAACACCATTCCCAAAGGGAACCATGTTTCCCTATGGGATTTAATATAATGTAAATGTTAAAATGAGAAAGACCAACAAAAATTGTTGGTCTTAGGTTTATTCTGCATCGAAAGTTTCTTGTTTATTTTGTTTTGGTTGTTCTTGGTATTTTAATTCACCATCGATTTTAATCATCTTAATGCGAATTAAACGGCCTTTGAGACTCACACCAGTATCACCTTTTTTATGGAATTTACTATCAGTTGAATAAGTAAATATATCAGTCCATAAATCAGCAATAACAAAAGAAATGAGAACTTTTTTCTTTGCATTAACCGCATTTTCGCATTTTTTGATGAGTCTTTCGGCTTCATGACCTACGACATTAACATCAAAATAGCGATATTCGGGCTTATCACTCGAACCAGCTAATGCAGCAATTTGACAAGCGATAAATGAATTTCCTTTCTTCGGATCAACATCACGAATACGGCTTAAATAGCCTAAGCCATGAGTATGAAGATCGAAATAGTTATTTGCTTGTTGAGTAGAAGTTTGAGTAGTCATAGTTTGTTTCTCCAAAGATAAAAAAAGCGGAGAAACATCCTTGCCCAACACGGGAAAAACGTTCCCCGCTAGGGTAAATTGATATGCTGTTTAGGTGGCATTCCTGCAAAATTACAGTGTTTCCTTTCAGAATGCTGGAAGACATTTTGGCATTGAACTCCTTTACCTCAAGGGTAACCGTCGCTTCTCAAGAGTTCTTACGACTTTTTTAAGAGCTGTTCCCAGCGACTTAATGAGTTCAATTTACTGAATTTGTCTTGGTAAAAAAACAGCTAATTAAATTTACGTTTCCGAGAATTGCAAAAAGGAAAGCCCCTCAATAAGATAGAACTTAATGAGGGGCTATATAGAATGAATAAAATCATATACAGGTAGACCAATATAAATTACGTTAGAAAATAACGTCACCTTCGTTACGTGCTTTTATTTTCTTTGCAAATTATCCGATTACTTAGTGGCCTTTAATCGGTAAATCTTTGGCATCGCAAGGACACAAAGGGCACCCTTTATTCACCTGTGGGCGCAGGAAAAGAATAAGTAGCAAGCCATTGCAACGTCATAATTACACTTATTCTGTAAATATACTTAGGACGTTACAATGGCGAGGCTGACCAGATGGGATAGTATAAGAGTTCTATCCAGTGTTTAGGTGGCATTCCTGTAAAATCACAGAGTTCCCTCTCAGAATGCTGGGAGACATTTCGGCTAGTGTTGTGAATTGATAACCGACAATTCACAAACGGCTCTTTATGCTTATTATGGTATCACTATTATTATATTACTTCCATGCCATTTTAATATGTTAATACCCTAATAATTATTTTATTTTTAGTGGTAATACATGTTTTAATAGTTACATAACTAATTTTTACTTAATGAGACTACGCAAATTAGCAATTTGTTCAGTTACATTGACCGAAGATGATTTCTTCGATTTTGAGGATGTTGCTGATTTTTTATCTGGTTCTTTGTGCTGACATTCAGGATAACCTGAACATCCCCAAAAAGTCCCCTTAGTATGCTGAATTTTTCGCATTGGCTTACCACAAAGTGGGCATTTTCGAATTTCAATCTTACCCAGATTTATTCCTTGTTTGAGACAATTATTCATCAACATACGAATAAAGTCTTCTTGTTTCTTCATAAAATCTAAAAGTGTCATTGAACCTTCTGCAATTTGATTAAGTGCTTGTTCCCAAAGCGCAGTAAGTCCCGGATTTTTCAATAAATCAGGCAAACTATCAATTAAAGCATTTGCCTGTTCTGTGGCTAGAATTTGCTTCCCTTTCTTTTTCAGGAAGCCTTTATCAATAAGACCTTGAATAAGGCCGGCACGAGTTGCTTCTGTACCTAGACCTTCGGTTTCTCGTAAACGTTGTTTTAGTCGTTCATCTGTAACAAACCGCGCTGCATTTTTCATCGCACTCAATAATGTACCTTCTGTATAATGTGACGGAGGCGTGGTTTTTAAGGCTTTAACTTCGCTTGATATAATTTGGCAAACTTGATTTGTATTTAATGCTGGAAGTCCTTGGTTATCGTTGTCATACTCAGATTCATCTGTATTTCCAAATAAAACTTTCCAACCTGCTGTAATCACATGATTTCCTTTAGCTAGCAATAAATGTTGTCCACTTTGCAAGTGAATAACTGTTTTATCCACTTCAAAGAATGGCAAAAATTGTGCTAAATAACGACGACAAATTAAATCATACACTTTTAGTTCACTTTCATTCATTGCGTTTAAATTCACTGTGCTCATCGTTGGAATAATACCGTGGTGAGCGGTAATTTTTTTATCATTCCATGCTCGTGATTTTTGAGATAAGTTTAAGAGAGGAACAATTTTTTGCCAATTGGGATTCGCTTTCACTATACTGGATAAAACCCGAGGTACTTCTGTAAATTGAGATTCAGGTAAATAACCGCAATCAGTTCTAGGATAGGTTGTTGCTTTATGCTTTTCATATAGTGACTGAGCAATATCTAAAACCTGTTGTGCTCCCATACCAAATAAACGGTTACATTCTGATTGTAAATCACTTAAAGCAAATAATAGCGGCGCTGCATTTTTATCACGCTTTGTCTCTACGGATGTTACTGTAGCAGCTTGGAGACGTTGAATATCAGCACTAATTTGTTGTATAAACTGTCCATTTAAACAAAGTCCATCAGTGTCTAAATAATTTTCTGGGACAATATATTTTGCTAGGAAAGACTGATTTTGTTGCGTCTGTAACTGTATTATTAATGCAAAATGTGATTTAGGAATAAAATTTGCAATTTCGCGATCTCGGTTTACAACCATTGCAAGAGTTGGGCTTTGCACTCGCCCCACGCTTAAAGGGGGACCTTGATAACCTTGCTGCTGTGCTAATAACGTAAATAGACGCGAAAAATTCATGCCAATAAGCCAGTCAGAACGACTACGACCAATCCCAGTATAATATAATGGTTCCGTCTCTTTTCCTGATTTCAGTACCGATAATGCTTTACGAATACTAGTATCATCCAATGCCGATAACCATAAACGCAATACTTGTCCGTTAAATTTTGCAATATCAAGTAATTCTCTTGCTATCATTTCGCCTTCACGATCAGCATCTGTAGAAATAACTATTGAACTTGCTTTTTTGATCAAAGCCATAACGATATTATATTGTTTTTTTGTTTCTTTCTTAGGTGATAACTTCCACTCACCCGGAATAATAGGTAGGGTTTCAAATGACCAACGTTTGAAAGAGGGGTCATATTCTTCAGGCTGGAATTGTTCTACTAAATGACCTATCCCCCAAGTCACGCAGATTTGTTTATCAGCAGTAAATAAGCAGCCGTCACCACGTGTAGTTGCATCGAGTACTTTAGCAATATCATTACCTTGAGAGGGTTTTTCACAAAGAAAGAGTTTCATATTATCTCCAATAGATGACTGATTATTGGAGTATTACAAACAAGGAGGAGACTATTCTCAATAACTTAATCTCTTGAGAAAAAAGCGAGTTTGATAAAAAAATCCCAGCAATATAGCTGGGATAATTCTCTAGGAGTGTTTTAATGAAATTACTAATTTTTTATGACTTTAGTTAAGCGTGATTCAGCTCGTCTAATCCAGGCTTCACTCCCTGATATTTCCCAGCTCACACTGACGGTATTACTTCCGGTTTTCTCAAGAATCACCTCAAGGTAGTTATCGCCTAACGAAATACCACGAGAATCTTCATCATGCCCGAAAAAGCCTGAAACATGATAAAGTGTACCAGGTACTGTATGATAAACTTTTCCTGCTCGACTATCAGATTCTATAGGTCTAAACCCAAACTCACGTCTTACTTTAATAAAGAGTTGGTCAATATTTTGGCGAGAAGTAAGACTCCCATCTTTATTGTGAATAGTCACCCCATTATGATTTACGGTCGTATTGCTAGAGTTTGCCCCATAAACACGTTGATTAATTTCTCCGGCAATTTCACCTACCTTTGTGTTAATGGCACTAAGTTCTGCACAACCTGTAATAAGTATGGTTGAAGCTACTAAAAGTAGAGAAAATTTAGAATAACGCATGTAGTTCTCCTTAAAATAGTTGGTTAGTATTCATTTTTGGCTAAAGTCTGATTAAAATCTACTCGAAACCATTTTGAGTATAAAGATAAAAAAATGCTATATTGGTTTTGTAGATTATTTAATAGCCATAAATACTTTTTCAATTCACAGAAAGGATTTAATTAATGGAATTAATGAAATTTCCACACCATGCTATTTTTATTGAACAGCCTGAATATACATTACAAAACCATTTACTTTTTGAATTATCAACTAAGGATAATTGCAAAGTATATATGCAACATCCTATTTATCATTCATCTAGCGATGAAGTTAAAAAAATAGTATTTGTTCAAGATACAAAGTTTTTAGCTATGTGGAAAAATGCACCATACCTACAGGATATTCATCTTAGTTCAGGAAGTGAACGAGAATGGAGAAACGATAACAAATTTCACCATGCAGAAAGAGCATTTCGAATTGGACGAACAAATCCCGTCCCATTAGCAGACGTAAGTTGTACGGAATATATCAAGAGTACTCCAATTTACGAAAAATCTTTTTTATGGTTTAAAAAATTAGTAGGGTATTCAGAGGAACAAGTTACATGGTGCTCATTTATTAACGGTATTACAAGAACAATATGGTTGCTTGCTAATGGAGTAAAACAATTTCCAGTATATGTTTATAACGAAAAAAATGCGATCTTATTAGCTAAACATGCCGGTATTTCACCTTCATCTTTTTATGATTTGACTGAATTAAATTTAGAACTAGAGAATTTACTCCAAGAGAAAAATCTTTATAAACCTCTATTTTGGCAAGATTAATTCCAGATGCAATGAGATATAGAAGATAGTTTAGGATGGTGTCCACTTATTTAATTACGCTGGACCAACGTAAAGCTAGTTTTGTAATTTATTTTTACAGAATTTATGTATATGGAATTCAGAACGGTTGTTTCTATATCACTTAGGAATGTAAATTATAAAATTCTTTTAAATCAATTAATTAAATATTAAGTTTCCCAGATTGAAGTATGAGTACGTAAAAATAAAGTATAAAAAGACTAAATTTCAGATTTTATTTTTACACAATGTACTTACTATAAAATACCAAACAGATAATATTTGTCCATAAATTCATTGAGTTGATTATGCCATTTTTACACTTATTGACTATAGCGTTTTGCCTAATCATCTGTCTGATTCCAGTTTTACCCTTTTCCCAATATCTTTCAATTTCGATAAATCTTCCACTAATCTTGCTACATATTCAAGAAAAAGTGCGATCGTTTTTCAAAGGATTTTATGAAAACGACCGCTGTAAGAAAGAATTTTTATTTACGACTTTTTCAGGTATCTGAAAACTATTTCGCTTCTGAAAAATTCAAAATTGCTTCAGGCAAACGCAAGCCGACAATTTCAATGGCTTCTAATTCTTGGCGGAATTGCGCCAATTCTTCTTCGGTAAATTTCACATCGTCTGCGCCTAAATTATCCAACAAATGACGGGCTTTGCTCGTCCCAGGAATTGGCGCGATAAACGCTTTCTGTGCCATTAGCCAGGCCAAAGAAAGCTGTGCAGGCGTACAAAGTTTGCGTTTTGCCCATTTTTGCACAAGCTGGATTAACTTCACATTTTGTTGCATCGCTTCGGGTGTAAAGCGTGGGATAATACCACGCAAATCTTTGCTTGGATCAGCCTCAAAACGGCTGTTCTCGTCCACATAACCAGCCAATGCTCCCATTGCCAGCGGCGACCAAGGCACAAACCCAATCCCTAATTCTTCACAAACGAGAATGACATCTTTTTCACGACCACGGAAAAACAACGAGTATTCGCTTTGTACGGCGGTTAAAGGCTGAATAGCGTGTGCCTTGCGAATGGTTTTCTCGCCTGCTTCCGACAAGCCCCAATTCAAAACTTTGCCTTGTTTCATTAAATCTTGAATAGCGCCAGCCACCTCTTCAATCGGCACATTGGGATCAACACGGTGTTGATAGAGTAAGTCAATACGGTCGGTTTGTAAGCGTTTTATCGTACCGACTATTACTGAATGGCGTGGTTGGGTAGATATCGCATCAATTGCATCACTATTATTAGCTACCTTTCCTATTTTTATTATTTTACTCATGGAATTAAAAGTTATTCATAAAAATCTCGTGGATAGTGCAAAAATTAAATTACATGCGGTTTATCTTGTGATTTTCTTATTTGTGAGTCACTTTGCTATGATCTTTGGCATGGCAGATCCTATTTCAGCAGGCTATCAACCCACTACACCAGCAATGACTCATTCAATGCAAATGGATGCTAAACAAATAACAGAAATGCACAACCAAATGATGACGGGCGAAATAACGCCTGAAGAAATGATGAAGATGCATCAAGAAATGAACCCTAATATGAATATGCCGAATACTCAAGGTGGTCATTCAGAACATCATAAATAATAATTCTGATCACATTTTAAAAAATAATAGTGGATGGTACGTTGGCATATCTCTACTACAAGCAGTAGGATTTTGAGAAAATTTTTCAAATGATAGAATTTTTTCAGATTACTTGACCTTAACCCTAGGTTAAGCTTTAAAATGATGTCCATTCAATCTCAATAAAAAATAAGGACATCTTATGAAATTACATAAATTCACCCGCTCATTGTTGCTTTTAAGTTTAGGCATAACCGCTTTTGCTCAAGCACAAACACTTTCTATGGAAGTGTGGAAAAGCCCGACTTGTGGCTGTTGTAATGAATGGATCAGCTATATGCAGAAAAACGGTTTTGAGGTTAAAGTCAACGAAACAGGCAATTATGATGCTCATAAGCGCTTTAACATTAAATATGAACATGCTTCTTGCCACACAGCCGTGATTGATGGCTATGTGATTGAAGGACATGTACCTGCTGAGGATATCAAACGTTTACTCGCAGAAAAACCCGATGCAATAGGCTTGTCTGCACCGGGAATGCCAATTGGTTCACCAGGTATGGACGGTGAAGCATACGGCGGACGCAAAGATCCTTATGATGTTGTTTTGATTAAGAAAAACGGTGAAAGTGAAGTGTTTAAATCCTATAACCAATAGGGGGGGAAAGAATGAAACGTCGAGATTTTTTACGTTATGGAATTGGAATTAGCTTAGCCAGTAGCTCGCTTTATAGCCTTGCGAATATGATGAACCACGCACAACATGGCAATATGGCGATGATGCATTCAGTACCTACTGGCCTAATGCCAACTGAGGCAATGCCTTCAGGTTTATCGCTTAATGGGATATTACCAAAACTTGCTAATCAATCGACTCAAGCTGGACTGTTCAAAGCCACTTTAAAAGCAGAGCCAATTAAAATTCGCCTCGCAGACAATAAAGAAACGGAATTTTGGGCTTATAACGGACAACTACCAGGGCCACAAATTGAAGTATTTGAAGGCGATACCGTAGAAATTGAATTTATCAATCACCTACCACAACCCTCAACAGTACATTGGCACGGCTTAGATGTACCAAATGAGGCGGATGGTAACCCGATGGATATGGTTGAACCGCAAGGGAAAAAAGTCTATCGCTTTACGCTACCTCAAGGCAGTGCTGGGACATATTGGTACCACCCTCATCCACATGACCATGTTTCCGAACAAGTCTATAAAGGCTTAGCAGGCACTTTCGTTGTTAAAGCGAAAAATGATCCGCTTGCACACCTTCCTGAACAACATTGGGTGATTTCCGATCTGCGTTTAAATGCCGATGGCACCATTCCAGCAAACACGATGTTAGATTGGATGAACGGTCGTGAGGGTGAATTTGTGTTAATCAACGGTCAATATCAGCCCCAGATTCAAGTGAAAACGAATGAACGAATCCGTCTTTGGAATGCCACTAGCGCTCGTTATTTTCGTTTAAACATTCCAGGGGTGAAATGGATTGTGGTGGGTACCGAAGGTGGTTTACTTGAAAAACCTCGCTCGCCTGTTGATGAACTGCTACTTACACCAGCCGAACGCGTTGAAGTGATTATGGTGGGTGAAACGCAAGGAACAGTCAATTTACAAAGCGGTTATTATGATCGCCGTAAGATGATGGTTCAAGAACAGCCTAAAGATCTCACTTTAGCCACAATTCAGGTGAAATCAGAACCTGTTCAGTTACCTGAAAGCTTAAGGTCCTTGCCTAACTGGGATGAGCCAAAGCAGGTTCGCCAAATTCGCTTTAGTGAAAAAATGATGAACCATACGAATATGCCAATGATGAATCACGGTACACATCACGCTACTACAACACTAACGGACAACCCTATTCCACCAATGATGAATGGTATGTTCTTAATCAACGGTCAAACCTTTGATATGAACCGTATTGATTTTGTTACCAAATTGAATGAAGTGGAACAGTGGGAAATCTTCAATGAAAGCCATATGGATCATCCATTCCATTTACACGGCACTCAATTTGAAGTAATTCAACATACGTTAAACGGTAAAACCTTTAAGCCAGAAGGCAGAGCGTTAAAAGATGTGGTTAATTTACGCCCTTATGAAAAAGTGATTATTCGCTTTAAGCAAGGACATACTGGGTTGAAAATGTACCATTGCCATATTTTAGAACATGAAAATCTCGGTATGATGGGGATGTTTAAAGTGGAATAGTGGTATCTAACTATAAAAATAGAGGGATTTCGTCATAAAAAATCTGCACCTTAATCAGTTGGTTTTTAGTCCAACTTTTGGGGTGCAGATCAGACGTTCACTTTGTCGCCGATTTGAAATTCGCCAGCGTCATCGCCCACCGCCACGACCACGCCTGCCCCTACATAACCCAAAGTCGCAGGGAACACAGAGTCAATCACATACGCCCCTTCCCGATACATCATCTCGGCACGGTTTAGTCCCAAAGCGTGCATTTGGATTTGCACTTCGCCCGATTTTGGGGCGGGGATTTGTACATCAACAATTTGCAGGACATCAGGCGAACCTGTTTTTGTAAATTGGATTTGTTTGCTCATTGTTTTGACCTATATTAAAAATGGGCGTATTTTAGCGTTTTAAAATAACAATAAGAATGGCGAAAAATGGGAAGTTGGTTTTTAAAAATGGAAAGATTGGGCGTTTTAGTCCGTCTGAAAAAAATGCCGTCTTAAAAAAGCATCAAAGATGTAGGGTGCAACTTGTTGCACCATTTTCCTGATGAAATATTGGGTTGGTGCAATGACGCACACTGCGAAACTGTTTGAAAAACACAATGCCGTCTGAAAAAGTATTAAAGACCTTTTCAGACGGCATAAAAAACACCGCTTTATCAAAAGCGGTGTTTTTGAGGTCGTTTTGTCATTGGAAGAAGCCTGCGGGGCTGTGGTCTACAACTTGCTTTTGCGCAGCCGCAGTGCGTTGCCGACCACGGATGCCGAGCTTAGGCTCATCGCCAGTGCGGCAATCATCGGTGAGAGCAGCCAGCCGGTAAAGGGGTACAGCACGCCGGCGGCAACGGGAACCCCCAGGCCGTTGTATAAGAAGGCAAATAACAGGTTTTCCTTCATATTGCGCACGGTGGCCTCAGACAATTTGCGTGCGGTGGCAATACCCCGCAAATCGCCTTTGACCAGCGTGATTTGCGCACTGCTCATTGCCACATCGGTGCCGGTACCCATTGCGATGCCGACATCGGCTTTGGCCAGTGCGGGGGCATCGTTGATGCCGTCGCCTGCCATTGCGACCACCCGCCCTTCGTTCTGAAGCCGCTCGATCAGTGCCAGTTTGTCGGCGGGCTTGACTTCGCCGTGCACTTCGTCGATGCCCAGTTTTGCGCCCACGGCGTTTGCCGTGGTCAATCCGTCGCCGGTTGCCATAATGATGCGCAGGCCGGCTGCTTTGAGCGAGGCCAATGCTTCGGGGGTGCTGTCTTTTACAGGATCGGAGACGGCAAGCAGTCCCGCGAGATGTCCGTCCGCAGCCAGATATATCACGCTGGCACCTTCACTGCGCAGGGATTCGGCCTGCTCGATCAGTGGTTCGACGCTAAGCCCGTTCTGCTGCATAAACGCCGTGTTGCCCAGTGCCAGCGCACGCCCTTCAACCACGCCGCTCACGCCGATGCCGCTGCCTGAATCAAACTGTTCGGGTTTGCTCAGCTTCAGCTGTTGTGCCCGTGCGGCCTGCACAATGGCGTCGGCCAGCGGGTGTTCGCTGCCCTGATCCAAGCTGGCGGCCAAACGCAGCACTTCTTCGGCGGAAAAGCCTGCTGCCGCAACGGCACGGTCAAAGGCGGGTCGGCCTTCGGTGAGTGTGCCGGTTTTATCAATCACCAAAGTGTCTACTCGCCGCAAGTTTTCGATAGCGGCGGCATCACGGAACAATATGCCCCTGCCTGCCCCGCGTCCTGTGGCGACCATCACCGACATCGGCGTGGCCAGTCCCAGTGCACAGGGGCAGGCGATAATCAAGACCGCAACGGCGTTGATCAACCCGAACACCCAAGACGGTTGCGGGCCGAACACGCCCCAGACAAAGAAAGTGGCAACGGCGACGGCGACAACCGCCAGTACGAAATAGCCTGCCACTCCGTCGGCCATACGCTGCATCGGTGCTTTGGAGCGCTGCGCCTGGGCCACCATCTGGACAATCTGCGAAAGCACGGTTTCCGAACCGATGCGCTCGGAGCGGATGACGAGCGCACCGCCGGTGTTGAGCGTGGCGCCGATGACTTTGTCGCCGGTGGCTTTGCGCACCGGCAGCGGCTCGCCGGTCAGCATCGATTCATCTACCGAGCTTGCGCCCTCAACCACCACGCCATCGACAGGCACTTTTTCGCCGGGGCGCACACGCAGAAGGTCGCCGATGTGGATGTGGCTGAGCGGCACATCTTCTTCAGCACCGCCCGGGCCGATACGCCGTGCGGTTTTGGGCGCCAGTCCGAGCAGGGTCTTGATTGCCGCCGAAGTCTGCGACCGGGCTTTGAGTTCGAGCATCTGGCCGAGCAAGGTCAGCGAGATGATGACGGCCGCCGCCTCAAAATACACGCCGACCCGCCCCATCGATACAAACGATGCCGGAAAGATGCCGGGTGCAGCGGTGGCAACAACGCTGTAAACGAAGGCTGCACTCGTTCCCAGTGCAATCAGCGTCCACATATTGGGACTACGGTTTGCCAGCGACTGCCAACCCCGTGAGAAAAACGGCAGCCCCGCCCACAGCACGATCGGCAGCGACAGCACCAGCTCTACCCAGCTTTGTGCGGCCATATCCATCAGGTTCAGACGCTCGCCGAACATCGCCAGCACCAGCACTGCCGCCGTCAGGGGCAGCGTGTACCAAAAGCGTCGGGAAAAATCACGCAGCTCCGGATTGTCGTCGTCCAATTCAGGCATCAGCGGCTCCAATGCCATACCGCAAAGAGGGCAGTTGCCGGGGCGGTCTTGCCGGATTTCCGGATGCATCGGGCAGGTGTAGCCCGAAGCAGCCGCTGCATCGGACGGTGTCTGCACAGGGCGGTGCTGTCCGTGTCCGTGTCGGCACTCGTGGTGTTTGGGCGGTTTGTGTGTTTCTTGCTTCATCACAATTTCTCCTGTTGGGTTCATAGGGTCATCACCGGTCGTTTATCGAAAAAGCAGGTACGGATTGGGCCGGTCAGAATGACGGTTTTTTTCAGGCTGCCTGCAAATACCGATGCCGTCTGAAAAAGCAGAAGGTTCAGAACATCGCTTGCCGATGTGTCCGACAAGTCGGCATCATCATTTCCTTGGGGCTTGTTTTAAAGGTTGCCTGAAAACCCCAAATGCCGTCTGAAAAAGCCTTAAACCTGTTTTCAGACGACCTCAAAAGCACCGCTTTATCAAAAGCGGTGTTTTTGCCTTATTGCCCCTACTGTTTTAGCCAGTCTTGCATCAGCTTGATTTCAGGTTCTTGGGCTTTGATGATGTCTTGAGCGAGCTTTTTCATTTTTTCGTCTTTGCCGAACTGTAATTGCACTTTTGCCATCTCGACCGCCCCTTGATGATGCGGAATCATCCCTTTGGCAAAGGCAACATCAGGGTTTGGCTCATTGATTGCCGCCATCATCGCCTCGTGGTGCGCCTTGCCTGCGGCATAGGCCTTGGCGTGCGGGGCTTGCGGGTTTTGGGTTGCGGTGTCTTTACCCGCCAGCCAAGCGTTCATCAGGTCGATTTCACTTTGTTGCCCATCAATAATCGCTTGGGCAAGTTTTCTCATTGTTTCGTCTTTGCCAAATTCAAGCTGTACTTTTGCCATCTCAACTGCTCCGATATGGTGCGGAATCATACCTTTGGCAAAAGCGGTATCAGCATCGGCAAGATTGCCCGCTTTGCTCATCTCATCGCCCATCTTGTTCATCATTGCAAGATAGGCTTGGGTATGGGGCGGAGCATTTTGAGTGTCCATCGCCATAGCAGAGTGGTTCATATGGGCGTGGTTCATATTAGCGTGGTTCACCGCTGCGTGCCCGTTTTGGTTATTTGGGCAGTCGTGGGTGGTTTGGGTGTAGTTATTGTCGCACGCCATCGAGTGCGTCGGCACTTCGTTTTTGCCGTCGGCAAAAGCGGTTGAAGTCGCCAAAACAACAGCGGCAGCGACAAGATGTACGGCACGGTTTTTGATGAATGTCATTGGATTCTCCTTGTCAAAATGGGCATTGATAACATTGGGCAAATGACAGATTCGCCCAATGTCCATTTCACTATTTGGTTTTACGATTCACACGCACAGCCGTTGCAAGTGCAGTCATCACAAATGCAGGGCTTGCCGTTTTGGCATTGGCAGTCCGGACGGCAGTT
Organism: Actinobacillus suis ATCC 33415; assembly: GCF_000739435.1. Lineage (NCBI taxonomy): Bacteria > Pseudomonadati > Pseudomonadota > Gammaproteobacteria > Pasteurellales > Pasteurellaceae > Actinobacillus > Actinobacillus suis. The sequence continues at coordinate 994,414 of NZ_CP009159.1, read as the reverse complement.
TTGCCCCGTGCAAGACTGGCAGCCGCAATGGGCGTGTCGGTTTTGAACAAAATCAGCGTTCATAACAGTTTCTCCGAATGTTAAGTTAAAGTGGATTATCAAAACAAAGTGCTTTTAAGCGATTAAAAGCATTGCTTTTTTGTTTTGATGTGTGCATCATAAACCCTAACATTACGTTAGGGTCAAGGGTTATTTTTACTTGATAACATTTTTTTACACACCACTCAATAAGGAGCAACAATGAACATCGGACAAGCGTCTAAATCTACCCAACTTTCCGTCAAACAAATCCGTGATTATGAAAAAGCAGGCTTATTAATTAACCCATCACGCAGTGAAGCAGGTTATCGGATTTATAACTCCAATGACATCGCTCGGCTAAAATTCATCGCCAAAGCCCGCAGCGTCGGTTTTTCGCTTGCACAGATTGGCGAGCTTTTGGCACTGCAAGACAATCCACACCGCACAAGTGCTCAGGTCAAAACGATCACCGCCAGTCATATTGATTTTTTATCCAATAAAATCAAAGAATTAAAATCAATGCAACACACCCTGCAAGCGTGGAGCGATGCCTGCGGGGGCGATGACAATCCCGACTGCCCCATCTTAAAAGGCTTGGGCGATTTTTAACCACTATCAAAGCAGATGAATGCCATAGCTTGATAACAGCCTTTTACGATGGCACTTGTGGGCTGGTTGTTTTTTAAGGTGTTTTTTGCTGGCTGGGTAGATGAACAATCGGCAGGCGAGTACATTGCAGGTATGATTTTGCTTGGGGTGGCGCCTTGTACGGCAATGGTGTTTGTGTGGTCGCAACTGGTCAAAGGCGACCCCAATTACACTTTGGTACAGGTTTCGGTCAATGATTTGATTATGATTGTGGCGTATGCTCCGATTGCAGGCGTATTGCTCGGCGTAAGCGGCATAGAAATTCCGTGGAATACCTTGATTTTAAGCACGATTTTGTATGTGCTGTTGCCCTTGCTGGCTGGGTGGTTTATCCGCTCTTATTTACAAAAATCGGGTAAATTGGTGGCACAATTTTCAGGCAGCCTGAAACCTTTTTCCATTATGGGTTTGATTTTGACGGTAGTGTTGCTGTTTGCCTTTCAAGCCCAAACCATTATTGCCAACCCTTTGATTATTCTGCTGATTGCTATTCCCCTGCTGGCACAGACTTACGGCATTTTTGCCTTGGCTCACGTTTTGGCAAAATGGCTCAAATTACCACACGAAATTTCCGCCCCTGCGTGCTTGATTGGCACGAGTAATTTTTTTGAATTGGCGGTGGCGGTGGCAATTTCTTTGTTCGGTTTGCATTCTGGGGCGGCATTGGCAACGGTGGTCGGTGTGCTGGTGGAAGTGCCTGTGATGCTCTCGCTGGTGTGGTGGATAAACCGAAAATCGCTGGGGAATAAAGGGGTGTAGGTTTTTCAGGCAGCCTGAAAGTTATTTTGCAAAATTTAAAAATAAAAACACCGCTTGAACATCAATCCAAACGGTGTTTTAAATTAACTGACTTTTAATTCCGCCCAAGCCCTTTTGATGATTTCTTGACTGGCTTGTAATGCCAAAAATGCCAAAACAAACGCCACAATTAAATCAGGATATTTTGATTGAAAAAAATAAACTGCCATACCCGCCAAAATTACCGCCACATTACCAATCGCATCGTTTCGGGAACACACCCACACACTGCGGACATTGCTGTCGCCATCACGAAATTTTAATAATATCAACAATGCCGACACATTGACCAATAACGCCAAAAATCCCACAATGCTCATTTCAGAATAACTGGGCATTTCCCCATAAAACACACGATAAATGGTCGTCATTAAAATAAATAAACCAAAACCGCCCATCGTTAGCCCCTTAACCATAGATGCTTTGGCTCGGTAACTTAACGCCATTGGCAAAACAATCAAACTTATCAAGTAATTGGCACTGTCGCCCAAGAAATCCAAACTGTCTGACAACAGCGAAGTTGAACCCGATTTAACCCCCATCACAATTTCCACAAAAAACATTGATAAATTTAATATCAAGACAATCCACAAGGCTTTTTTGTACTTGGGCGATTGATGAATGGGCTGATTTGAACCACAACAATTTTGGCACGCCATTTTTTGCTCCTGTTTTAAGATGAAATTTGCTATACTATAAACTCCGTAGTCATTACAGGGTCAAGCTAAAGTGTCAAAATTTTTTAAAATAAAACAAGCCAGTGAACAAACAGGCGTACATTTGGAAACCATTCGTTATTATGAAAAACAAGGCTTAATCGCCCCTACACATCAACAAAATGGCTATCGTGTGTTTGATGAAAATCAGTTAGAACAATTACGCTTTATTAAAACTTGCCGTAATATCGGTTTTTCTTTAAGTAACATCAAAACGCTGTTGCAATTACAACAAACGCCTAACAAACAATGCAATGAAATCAATGCACTTGCCGAGCAACATTTGGCATATTTGGACGAACAAATCACAGAACTACAACAAGTTAAAACTTTTTTAATGCAATTTGTGGGTTGTGAAAATAAAACGGTTGATAAGTGTCAGATTATTCAAGGTATTAAAGAAAAAGAATAGCGGAATATTTTTCAGGCAGCCTGAAACCTTTTTCCATTATGGGTTTGATTTTGACGGTGGTGTTGCTGTTTGCCTTTCAAACCCAAACCATTATTGCCAACCCTTTGATTATTCTGCTGATTGCTATTCCCCTGCTGGCACAGACTTACGGCATTTTTGCCTTGGCTCACGTTTTGGCAAAATAGCTCAAATTACCACACGAAATTTCCGCCCCTGCGTGCTTGATTGGCACGAGTAATTTTTTTGAATTGGCGGTGGCAATTTCTTTGTTCGGTTTGCACTCGGGGGCGGCATTGGCAACGGTGGTCGGTGTGCTGGTGGAAGTGCCTGTGATGCTCTCGCTAGTGTGGTGGCTTAATCGGCAGGTAAAATAACGATGTGCCGTCTGAAACTTATTTTTCAGACGGCATATTTACCTTAAAACAATCAAACCTTTACCAAAATCTTCCCAATCTGTGCATTGCTTTCCATATAACGGTGAGCTTCCGCCATTTCATCAAAAGCAAAAACTTTGTCAATTTCTGGTTTTAATTGACAGCTTGCTAAGCCGTCAAACACGAATTTTTTCGCTTGAGCGAGTTTTTCTGGTACGGTAGTGATTTCAAACAATTCATAGCCTCGCACGGTTAAGTGTTTGCCTAAAATTGGGAACACAGGCACGGCGATATCATCGTGGCTTAATGCACCGTAGATGATGTATTTGCCGTCTTGTGTCATTGCGTTGATAATTTTTGCTGCTTCTTTGTCACCCACAGGGTCGAACACTAAATTCACGCCTTTGCCGTTTGTAATTTCTAGTAATTTAGCCGTAACGTCATCTTCTTTGGTGGCAATCACAAAATCCGCCCAGCACATCGCCTTTGGCGTGCGTGCGAGACAGAGCAATCACGTTTGCCCCTTGCATTTTGGCGATTTGAATGGCGGCAATGCCTACCGAGCTGGTCGCTCCGCCCAATACAACAAAATCGCCTTTTTGCACCTTGCCAAATTCAATCAAACCGCCGTATGCGGTTACAAACATCATCCAACTTGCCGCAGCTTGATAGAAATAATATGTATTCTGAAAGCGTTGTTAGTCTATTATATTGATGACTAAGAGATACGGCAGAATAAATATCAATAAATTGAGTCCTACCTTTCATTAACACACTTTTTTTGTATTGATTACATTCTTTTGCTTTTTTACATTTATTCTCATATGCCGAATAAGAGATTCTAATTGGTTTTCTGTTAAGAGTACTTTGTTATGAATTAGATCACTAATAACAAGATTATTCTGTTTTTCCCAATTCATTATCCACTGTATAGTTCCCAGCTTATTTCTAATTGTGTTTACTGCGGATTGATTACGTAGTTCCACAGTTACCCATAAGGTTGAATAAAAATCAGGAATACCAGTTTTAACATTAACCAATATAGGAAAACGTTCTCCATTTGAAAAAAGGACTGTTTCTAATCTATACATATTCATTTAATTTACAAAAATATCATATATAAATACTATCAAATTAAAGATGTTGTGTCGAAATTAATGTAAAAAAAGAGAACCCTTTTAAAATAAAGGGTTCTCTATATTTATATGGGTTTTATTTTACAGTTTTAAATTATATGTAACTCAGAACGGAATATCGTCATCAAAGTTATTTATCGGAGGCTCCGTTTGATTAACTGCATTAGTCGGTTGATTTTGTGTTGGAGCAGGAGAAGTTCCATTATTACGTCCACCTAGCATTTGTAATATATCACCTTGAATTTCGGTCGTATAACGATCTTGACCATTCTGATCTTGCCATTTACGTGTGCGTAGACGGCCTTCTACATATACTTGTGAACCCTTGTGGAGATATTGACCAACTACTTCTGCTTGACGGCGATAGAATACAATTCGATGCCATTCTGTTACTTCACGGCGTTCTCCGGTCGTTTTATCCGTCCAGCTTTCACTTGTTGCAACACTGATATTTGCAACTGCTTCACCATTCGGCATAGTTCGCATTTCAGGTTCATTGCCGAGATGCCCAACAATAATGACTTTATTGATACCAGCCATCTTATTTACTCCTTTAAAGAATTAAGTTAGGTCTATTAGACTCGATTCAACTCAAGAAAAAATCATTTAATTAAAATCTCATTGGAATGAATTTTTAGCAGATGATGTTGAATAAAGGCTTCACCATCTACTTCGACACTAAATATCATTTTCACATTTGCAATCATATACTCCTCAATAAGAAAGGTATTTTCTTCGTTAAGGTAAGGGGCTTGTCCCCTTACCTTTAAAAGGCCTTTTAATGCAGGGATTACATACCTAACTTTTTCAGGCTTTACATATCTAAGTTTTCAGAGATTTCATCACAGGGCGTTTTCCACTTTTTCAATTTTAGATGCACATTCTGACAACTGTCGCAGAATATAATTGAAGATAGAAATCTGCATATTGACTAAAATACGATCTTTTTCCACTGCGACAAGCTGATTACGTAAAGATTCTGGCACATGACTATCAGTTAGTAATGGTTGCCAAACGGTTTCACCTGTACCGGTATGATGCATACTGCGCCAGCGTAAAAATGTCCCACCTGATGATGAGGATTTATCTTTGATCATAAAAATGGGTAAATGTTGTAATTCACTCGCTCTCACTCGCTGAACCATTTCTAACTGATAATCCATAAAAGCTGTACGTGCTTGATGAACTTGCTCAAATAAAATTTGATAATCTGCCTCAGTCTCTAAATGACTAAATAGTTGTTTCAGTACATTATTTACATCAGCTTTTTTTGCAAGTTCACGATACATGTCTTCAGAAATTAATCCCATAAAACAACCTATTCCTTATTCCTGTTTTGTACTTGCTGTAACATGGCTCTCAACGGCTTGTTCATTCTCATCGCCTAATAGAGAATTATGACGAATGAAAGGAGCATAGTCCGCACGTCGCTCACCGGTAATCACATAATCTGGTACTTCATATCCCATTCGTTTAATTGCAGCTTGATAACGTGCATTATTTTCTTGCGCATCTTTACGAGTGATACCAGAATGTTTGTAGTTTTCAATCACGCCAAAACATCTACGAATTAGGACAGCTCCTGCTTCTAGCCATTCTTGTGCATCTGAACGAGTAAGTAACGCAATATGTGCGGCAGTCATGGTTACTCGAGCTAAATTATCGAAGTCACCTAAAAGATACAGTAATTGATAGCCTAATTGAGAATTGACATAAATTGGGTAAGAAATAGGTGATACATTAGTGCAACGTTCAAACTCAATACTTTCTGGTAGTCTATCCGCATAAATCCCTACTAGCTTATCCACTAATTGCTGCATTTCTTGACGGTAAGTTAGTACCTTTTCTTCAAATCGTAATAAATAATCATCAGCATAAGGATCATCTTGAGCAGCATCTTGCTGGATCAGCCCAATTAGTTTTAAAGCATTTGGCATACTCAAAATAGATGATTGAGTAATTTTACCATTCTCGTCTTTCGTAGAATTTCGACCTGTCCATAATTTATGCGCATATTGGGTATGTAAGGTAAATTTAATCTCACTACGTAACGGACCAAGTTGAGATTCAGGTGTAGTCGTCATAGTTAATACTCCTATAGATTATTTCTGTTTAAATTTTGTGCTTTGAAGAGTCCCTCTTCACCGATTATTTTTTATTCATAGTGTAGTTTTTACATAATGGTTAAATTTTGTACTTTGTAGAGCCCCTCTACACTGGTTGTTTTTTGTTCAGTATTAATTGAGGCAAAGTTGCATCCGTAGCTGTTTCATCTGTTTGACTAATCTTTCTCGCTCCATTGGAGAGATTTTTTTCTCTTGCGTTGTTCCAATCGCATTTGATCTATTTGCTATGGATGCTGGTTTTACAGAGATCGGTGTATTTGATACTTGTTGCCCAAGCTCAAAATAATAGGGTTTAAAGTTGCCTTGATGTGCTTTCTGTATCAATGTGTACAAATATCCGCTAGGTTTTTTTACATCTTGTTTTTGAATAATGCGTTGTTGGGCTTCTAGCAAGATAGCTCGACATAAGCCTAAATCTAATCCATTCATCGCTTTAGCAGCCATGTTTTTTTCTACCGTAGAAAGCGAGATTTCTGCTGGCCAAATTAATTCTTCTGCATTTCCAGTACAGTACTTATTAATATATAAAGTACTAGTACTGTACTGTTTTCCTGACTTCCCTAATGGAAGAGAGTCTAAAATCAATGAGTTAGCCTCATTTTTATCCCTGACTTCCATATTGGAAGTTAGGCTTTTAGCTGATTTTTCCCTGACTTCCACATTTTTATCCCTGACTTCCATATTGGAAGTTAGGATATTTTGTTGAAGATTTTGCAGTTCTTTTTTTGGTAAAGACGAGTCTTCAGGTATTTGTGCTATACGTTGTTGATATTCACGATAGCGAACTTGCATACTTTCGAGATGCGATACATAGTGCCATTGCGTTTTATCAGAAAGTAAATGTTCAATAATATGATTAGCTACACTATTTACAAGCCCGTCATGATGGTTAGCACATTTTTCCAAAAACGTTAAATATTCATCATTTAATTGAATTGCATCTAAAATAGGAATTGGTTCATCGTGCAATAGGTAAACATTACCCATTACATAACCTTTCTCGTTCCTTACAGTTTCACATAACGTAAGCCAACGAGTTAAACGTAAAAGATAAAGCGTTTGTGTAATCGCTTTTTCAGATAATCGGCTCTCTGTATAAGGTTTATCTGATAATAATTTTCCTAATACGTCATAAGACGGGAAGAGTCCGCTTTGAAATTCTCGCGCATTGCATTTAATCAGTTGCCAGGCAAATTTTGCTCTAGGTGTTAAATAAGGATCATGCAATAAACGTGTCGGTACAGTTTCATGTTGATTACCAAAAAAGAGTAATCCATGTTCTGTTCGCTTATTTTGTTGGGTTATCTTCATTTTATTCTCCAGCCAACATAAAGAGTTTTTTTATTGCACTAATATGTTGTGGTGATATAATTACAACGAATAATTTCCATAGAGTCATAGATGGAAATCTCCAACCCCAAAGATAGAGGTTTAGGCTGTCTTTGGGGTTTATTCTTTTAGTTACTTTGCCATTCGCAAACAAGCTTCCAAACGACAGTAAGGTTTATATTGCTTTCTTCCGCAATAAGACTTAGCAACTCCAATCCTTCTAATGAATGAAGATTTTCTATCGTTGCTTGGTATTTCTTCCATAGATTCCAAATCAATTCCTGCTCTTCATCCGTTGCTGCCGCTTTTCTGCCCATTTTTTCTTCTTTGCCAAGTAATTGGCGACGAGCAGAAACAGCTGAAGTAGATAACCCGAAGTATTGATTCAACATTTCGATAGAAGCTCCAAGTAGGAGTGCGCGATCAATAACTTGTTGCTCTTCTGCATTTTCTTGTGCAACAGCAAGCAATTTCCAAAATGCATCATGATTAATTTCTACTTTTGCAAATTGAACTGTGGAATGACCGATATAAAATAATTCGTCCAAAGTTAATTGATTTATTGCTTTAAGCTCATCTTCCGAAAAGCCTAGATTTAAACAAGAACGAACATTACCTTCTCGTAGATTAAGTAGTACATTGGCTAACAAGGCTTCATTAATAGTTGTTTGCTTAATCATGGTTGAGCTCCCTGGCGTAAATGACGTACAACTCGAATAAGACGGAAAATTTTGACTAACGTAATATCATCAATTCCAGTGCCTGATTGTTGAATGTCAAATAAAAAGTGGCTATTTAAATTGCAATGTACCGATTGTGAAAAATCATGTGTTTGTAACATTGAAAGTAACTGATAAATAAAAGAAGCATAATCCGAAAGTGAACTATCGTTAGGTTTCATTCGGTAGCTATAATCCACAGGATTTTTAACCACATGTTCAACTAATTCATTAATATTGGCTGTTTCGGCAATATCTAAAGCCAAAGAATAGGCTTCTGAACGATAGTTGCGAGCGGGATAAATCTGCCAAATATCTTCGACTGGCTGACGACCACAACAAGCAAACGAAAGTCCATTCTCAGCTGCACGTTTTTCACGTTGCTCTTGAATACTCATACCTGGAGTTAAACCAAAATCTTGTGAAATCTGAGTTAGTAGTTCTGTCTCCGTGTTTTCACTCGTATTCACAATACTTGTTTGTGCATTATTAAAGAAATCCATCACATTTGATGTAAGCTCTCCACTAGATTCAATGTCTTCATTCCCCTCACTAGATGAAGGAGTAGTAGGAATTAGTGCAGAATCTTCTTTAATGAGTGAATTTTTATCACTAGGTTTTGATGTACTTGTAGCGATAGGTTTTGTTTTTACCGTTTCTTGGTGTTGTGTAATTTGTTCAAGACTATGCTCAACATTATTTTCTATCTCATGTTGTTTCGCCGCAATTTTTTTGAATTTTCTTTCATCAAGATCAATTTCAAGATAAAGAGATTCATAGCTTGTTTTCCCTTCTAGTAAATCAGCCATCTGGGTAATTAACTTATCTTGAAAATCACGTACTTGAAATGGCGAATCCTCATTACAACTTGATAATGAACTTGCCCAGACATTGTTAAAAGAAGTATCCATTTCAAGATGATAATGATGCCAAACTTCATCTGCGTTATTGCGAATTGCAAGTAATTTATCGATTTGCGTATGACCTAATCCTTTAAAAAGCACATCAGGAATATGAGGATACAAATGGGTTACACAGCGTTCCATTTTGGCAATTAGCGTATAGTGGATAATATAACCGTCTTTTTCCAGCTCAGTAGATAATTCACGAGATGAAAGTGATTTTCCTAGTTTTTTCTCGTAATATTCTTTCGCTTGTAGAATCCCTAAGGCCTTCTCAATGAAAGATAAATCTGCACGAGTGTCATTTTCAATTAAATGACCGATCAGGATATTTAATTCAGCTTCTACGCTATCTGCAGAATCGCCTTGCCATGGTTTATATTCGCAACTAATTGACCAAAATTTCGGATCTTTGGTTTCAGTAAATAATTCTTTCAAGGCTTGAATTCGAGTATTGCCACCGTCGGCGATAATATAAAAATCTTCTCCTGGGCGACGAGTAATATTCGGTTTATGATCTAAGCCGCGGCGGCGGATGGATTCTTTAATCATTTCAAAATTAGGGTTACGTGTCTTACGAGGATTATGCTCATAAGGGCGTAACTTATCTAATGTGACAGTAATATATTCCACCTCTGAGCTGTAATGATTTGGTGTGACAGTTGAGTATGATGGAGATATATTGGCAATTGGGCTTACATTTAAATTTCGTGCAATAGCTGCCGCTCTTTTTTCATTTTTTGTCATTTTTTATTTCCCCTAGTATTGTGTTACTGCTAAATTTTCAAAGAGTGAGTATTCACCGATAAATCGCGTAAATACTGTCTTTAACGGACCATTACGTTGTTTTCCGATAATAATTTCTGCAGTACCAGGATGTTCAGTTTGTTCGTTATAGACCTCATCTCGGTAAATGAACAGAATGAGATCCGCATCTTGTTCTAAGGAGCCTGATTCTCGTAAATCGGCATTCATAGGACGTTTATTTGCGCGTTGTTCCAAGCTCCGGTTAAGTTGTGAGAGAGCGTAAACGGGGCAATCCACTTCTTTCGCTAAATTTTTTAACGCCTGAGAAATTGCGGTAATTTCTAAATGACGATTTTCGTAACGACGAGAACCTTGCATTAATTGCAAGTAGTCAATAAAAATTGCCGCCGGTTTACCATATTTGCGGATGTTATAACGAACTTTCGAACGTAATTTTTGAGGGGTGAGTCCTCCTTCATCATCAATGAGTAAACGATTTTTCCATTCATCTAGAATATGCCCCATCGCAAGTGAGATTTTTGCCCATTCATCTTCACCTAACTGATCTGCTTTACGGATAGCTTGTAAACTCACTCGAGCTCGCATAGCTAGAAAACGTTGCAGAATTTGTTCTGCCGGCATTTCCATGCTATAGAATTGAATAGGTAAATCTTTAAATTTTTCTAAGGTGTGATAAGCAATTGTCTGACAAAATGCAGTTTTTCCCATGGAAGGTCTTGCACCAATTACAATAAAATCTCCTGCCTGACCACCTGTAGTTACTTCATCTAATTCCTGAATACCTGTAGGAGTGCCTGTAACTGGATCAGCATTTTGGGCAGAAGATTCCATTCGAAGAACCACTTTTTTTAAAGTTTCATTTAAATCTATAACGCCCTCTGTCTGCTGAGAGAGTGTTAAATCCGTAAACTGTCTTTCAATATTTTCGAGAAGTTCATCTAATTTTTCGGCTGATTTGGCAACTTGTATTTCAGAAATAATATTCTGGCCCAGTCTTAAAAGTTTGCGGTGCTTGCTGTATAACACGACAATATCAATGTAAGCTTTAAAGTTAGCTGTAGTTGGAGTAATCTTAACTAACTGAGCGATATAAGCTAATCCTCCTAGCTGCTCCAAAATACCTTGTTCTTTGAAATATTGTTCAAGCGTTAATATATCGACGGGTTTAGCATTACTTAATAATGAAAAAATCCCTTTAAAAATAATTTGATGTGCGTGCAGGTAAAAGTCATTTGGAATGATCACATCAACTATCTCATCAAAGAGGCTATTATCAAGAATAAGCCCACCGAGTACCGAGCTTTCGGCATCTACAGAATAAAGCTCTATTGGTTGTTTATGGCTCATTCTTTACTCCTTACCCATAAAATGGCTTTGAGCAAATTGAGGCATCAGCAATGAACAGAGTTGTTGGATTGTTTTATATTCTGCTCGATTTTGTTTGTATACCGGGATAGAGAATGTTGCAGCCTCACGATAGGCCACTTTATCTGGAACTGTAAAATCTAGTAATGTTTTGGAAGCATCAAATTCTGTTGCAAATAGCGTATGTAAATGTTCTGAAACAAATTTCACATCATTAGTATGATCAACACAATTAATGACAGCTTTCAATGGAGGGAGGGTGAACCCAAAATTTGCAAAAGTCTGCAAATCTTGATACATCCCAATCGTGCCGCGAATAAATTCTTTTGCAGACAAAATATGTGGAAGAATAGGGCAAAAAAGAACATCCGCAGCTAATACAGACATATCTACGGTAATATCGCGAGTACCACGAGTATCTACAATGACTACATCGTATCCATCAATTTTACTTAGAAGTAAGCTAAAGCGAAGTGCACCATCTGGCGAATCTCGTAACATAGGACTAATTTTATTTGATGGGTCGTTTGACTGGATTAAGTCAAGATTAGGAATTTGTGTTTTAGAAATGATATGTGACGGTTCTACATCTCTAAAATGTAGAAATTCATAAGTGCCACCAGGAGCCTGATAATCCAAAGCATAATAAGAACTTAATGTAGGTTGGGTATCAGTATCAATGAGAAGAGTTTTTAAGCCATGTTCAGCGCAAAATGCACCAATATTTGCTGCATTTGTACTTTTTGCCGAGCCGCCTTTAGTTGAAGCTACAGTAATAACAAAGGGCTTATTTGAAGCGTTTTGTAATAAATTCATAATTTACTCACTTAACAAAGAAATTAACGTTAAGGAGTATTGGCTTTAAAAGGAAGGGTTTTAGGTATGGTGCCTGAGGTCGGACTCGAACCGACATGGTTATTCACCGGCGGATTTTGAATCCGCTGCGTCTACCAATTTCGCCACCCAGGCAAGGATGAATTTAGTGAATTTCTCAGAACTGAGAACGAGAAGAATTATAGGGAAATTAGTCCGCTTGTGCAAGGGATAAAAACGCATAAAACATTGTTTGCATTAAAAAGCAACACTTATTTTAACTTGAAAAACGAAGTTATTCACACAACTTGTGGATAACTTCGTGAACAACAATGCACAAGAGCAAATAACATCTTGATTTGGCAAAGGAAATATTAATTAAAATAATATAGGTTATATTTTAATCAATTAATTTTAATGATTTCACTCACGATTTCGCCTTGCGAAAGTTTGGTGGTGATTTGTGTTCCTACCTCAAGATTTTGGGTTGAGCGAAGAATTTCGCCTTGCGAGGTTTGTGTTACAGAGTAGCCTCTCGCTAGAATTTTTAGCGGGCTTAAACCGTCTATTTTCGTACAAAGTTCCTGAAATGCTTGCTGTTCTTTGGTTAATTTCTTTTCAATCGCAAACTGAAGTCGTTGTGCTAATTGTACATACTGCTGATTTTTCTTTTCTACATAATATGGCAACGGATTACGTTTCACTTGTTCAGCAATATGTTTCCACTGGTGTTGTTTGCGGATTAAGGTTTGTTCTATCGCTTGCACCAGACGATATTTGGCTTGCTTTAATTGAATTTGTTGCTGTTGTAACTGACGCTGTGGGTGCTGATTGGTTAAACGTAGCAACAATTGTTCGAGTTTCTGTTTTTCGGTTAAATAAGTTTTATGTATTGCATTTTCTAAGCGATAGCTAAATTGAGCTAATTGTTGCTGTTGTATTTGTACCTGACGAGCAGGATGCTGAGCATTTAAACGTAGTTTCAAACGTTCGAAAGATGCTTGTTTCTCCGCCCATAAGCGGTCAAAAGCAAGGCTTAATTTGTCAAATTGATGTTGTAACTGACGTACTAACTCTTGTTGATCTCGGCTAACCAATTCCGCTGCGGCAGAGGGGGTCGGAGCTCTTAAATCTGCAACAAAGTCGGCAATCGTCACATCGGTTTCGTGTCCTACTGCACTGATAATCGGAATATCCGAACGGAAAATTGCATGAGCAACGGATTCTTCATTAAAACACCACAAGTCTTCAAGCGAACCGCCACCTCGACCGACAATTAACACATCGCATTCACAGCGGCGATTGGCTAAATCAATCGTATTTACAATATCTTGTGTTGCTTCTTTACCTTGTACTAGCGTCGGATAAATAATGATCGCCAAGCTCGGATCACGGCGTTTTAGAATATTTAAAATATCCTGTAATGCTGCACCGCTTGAAGAGGTAATAATACCGACTCGTTTAGCAAAAGGCGGAATAGCTTTTTTCTTTTCTTGTGCAAAAAGCCCTTCGGCGGCCAGTTTCATTTTTAGTTGTTCAAATTGTTGTTGTAACAAGCCGTCACCGGCAGGTTGCATACTTTCAATAATGATTTGATAGTCACCACGCGGCTCATATAAACTAACGCTGGCACGTACCAGTACTTGCATACCGTTTTGCGGGCGAAAAGTGACTCGTTGGTTTTTCATTCTAAACATTGCACCACGCACTTGGGCATTTTCGTCTTTAAGGGTGAGATACCAATGTCCGGAAACGGGTTGGCTAAAATTGGAAATTTCACCGGTAAGCCAAACTTGCCCTAATTCCATTTCAAGTAAATTGCGTACCGAATAGTTAAGTTGCGTGATGGTAAGAATATTGTTCATATCTAGAAAGTTGCCGAGTATTTTGGGAAAGTTTACTGGTAAAAGAAGATAAGGTGCAAGCGGTAAATTTTCATTTGTTTTTTGCAGATACAAAAAAGCCCTCGATATTATCGAGGGCTAAGAATTCTGGTTGCGGGGGCCGGATTTGAACCGACGGCCTTCGGGTTATGAGCCCGACGAGCTACCAAGCTGCTCCACCCCGCGTCTGTATGTGGTGTATAATACTCGTTTTTAGCATCATTGCAAGCATAATTTATCGAAATTAGTTTGTTTGACTGAATTTGAAACAGAAATAGCATAAAATATCGTAAATTAAGGCTGTGTAAAGGATAAAAATTTAGTATCGTTTTAACAGGAATTTTGATACGCTAGCCTCTTTTCTATCAATCATTACTTAAGGTCTTTTATGAATTGGAAAGCATATAAAAAATGGGCAAAGGTTACTGCTATTGCGCTTTTAGTTGCAAGTTGTTCTTCAGATAATGCAAACAAAGGGCAGCATGATTACCAAGCCGAACACGCAAAGTTTGGCGCGGTATATAAAGGTCGTCAGTATATTCCGCATAATTTTGTCAGCACACCGAGAGTGGCGGCAAATGGATCTATTGTTAATTTCCAAGATTTCTTAAAACAGTTAAATAATGTACGTGCGTATGCCGGCGGTATTACCGGCCGTTATGCAGGCACTTACGGTAAAGTTTCCTCATGGATCGCTTCAGGTGGTAAGGTATCAGATTTAGCTCGTTACAATATTCACGCGTTACAAATGCGTGGTGAAGACGGCTTTCAAAACGTGTTAATGACCGGCTACTATTCTCCGGTAATTCACGCACGTCGTACACCGCAAGGTAAATATCAGCATCCGATTTATGCGATGCCAAGCCAAAAACGTTTTACCCGTTCACAAATTTATGACGGCGCGTTAGAAGGTAAAGGTTTAGAACTGGCTTACAGTGATTCAATGTTAGATAACTTCTTACTTGGCGTGCAAGGGAGCGGTTATGTTGATTTCGGTGACGGTCGTTTAAATTATTTTGCTTATGCCGGTCAAAACGGCTTTAAATATGCGAGTGTCGGTCGTTTATTAGTTGAAGACGGTGAAATTCCAAAAGAGAAGATGTCTATTCAAGCGATCCGTGAATGGGGCGAACGTAATCCGCATCGTGTACAAGGTTTATTAGAACGTAATCCGTCTTACGTTTTCTTTAAAAATGATCCGACCGGTCAAGTAAAAGGTTCGGCAGGCGTACCGTTAGTCGCATTGGCATCAGTTGCTTCAGATAAAAGCCTTGTACCGTCAGGCAGTGTATTATTGGTCGAAACGCCGTTAATCGATCGTGCCGGTAACTGGACGGGCAAACATGAATTACGTTTAATGGTGGCATTAGATGTCGGCGGTGCGGTAAAAGGTCATCACTTTGACTTATACCAAGGTATCGGCGATGAGGCGGGTCATAAAGCCGGTTTAATGAAACACTACGGACGTGTTTGGGTATTAAACTAATCATCCATCGTAGCAAGCGGTCGATTTTTGCAAAAACTTGCAAATTATGACCGCTTGTTAGCTTCTAGATACAGCCTCCACAACTGCCACAACGCCAGTCCTCTTTGTTTACCGCTTGATAAAAATAGCGAATAATGTTTTCTTCTAATGGCACATCTTGTTCAATAAACCAATCACTTAACCATTCAATATTTTCCACAATCCAATCATCTTCATCCAATCCTTCTAAGTAAAGCTCATCATCCGGATCCATATAGTTATAAATCCCTTTTGTGCCCATATCTTTATCTTGACGGTCTTTAGGCAGGGTAAGTTCTCGACCATTGTAATGAATAATCCAATGACCTAAACACATAACTTGTTGTTTACGACTCCAAGCGACAGTAAAAGGGTTCGACATAATTTATACTCCATTCGTTTTTTAAAATTTTAAAACTGACGAAAATAGGGGGATATACAAAAAATGGGGTAAATTGGAACGAGTTTGATTTAGTTCAAAAGAATAAGCCTCAGCAATGTGAGGCTTTAGCAGATAGGTATATGTGTTAGGTGTTGGCTAAAATTACTGCACGTTTCGGCGCAGGATAGCCTTCAATGGTTTTACTATGATCATTTGGATCGAGGAAATCAACCAAACTTTCATTTTCTAGCCACTCCGTTTTACGTTGTTCTTCTAATGTTGTAATGGCTTGATCAACACAACGAACATTTTTGAAGCCAACTTTTTCCAACCAGTTAATCAGACAATCGACCGACGGAATAAAATAAACGTTTTTCATCTTTGCATAGCGATCGGCTGGGACAAGACAAGTATTCACATCGCCATCAATCACTAGCGTTTCTAATACCAATTCACCACCTTTCACCAGTTGCGCTTTAAGTTGTGAAAGATGATCTAACGGCGATTTACGGTGATAAAGCACGCCCATTGAGAAAACCGTATCAAAAGCAGCTAACGGTTGCATTTGCTCAATACCAAGCGGAATTAAATGCGCTCGGCGGTCATTGCCAAGTAATTTACGCACCACTTCAAATTGACAAAGGAATAATTCAGTTGGATCAATACCCACCACCATTTTTGCGCCTTCGCCGACCATACGCCACATATGGTAACCACTACCACAGCCGACATCTAAAATAGTACGGTCTTTCAGCGGGGCAAGGTGCGGAAGTACACGATCCCATTTAAAATCGGAACGCCATTCGGTATCAATATGAATTCCGTGCAAATGATAAGGCCCTTTACGCCAAGGCATCAGCTGTTTTAAATGATGAGTCAGTTGTTTGGTTTCGCCGACTGAAAGCGGTGCATTTGGAATCGATTCCACCTTATCTTTCAAATTAATACAAGCGGTCGAATTTGGCATAAAATCGACAATTTTTGCCCACTTGGCATAATCACCATGCGTGGTTTTTTCCCACTGTTTTAATTGTAAAGGCAAAGTTTCCAGCCAAGCGGACAGATTCGTTGTTGCGATTTGTTGATAAAAAGGACGAAAGTCAATCATAGAAATTTTTGTGTCATTAAAATAAAGCCGACATTCTAGCAAAATTTGCAAAAAAATCTAAAAATTTAACCGCTTACTCTTTGTTTAAAATGATAAGATTTGTAGAATAAGTCCTTTGAATTTTTTCAAAGGGACATCATAATGCCTAACAGCACAGCCTTGCCAACTTTTCGCTTAAAGATCAACAACTTTTTCAATTAAAAGCACTCTTGCCTGAAATTTTTAGCGAGGGCAAAATTGATTTTGATAAGTTCCAACAGCTTTTCTCTGACAACATTTCTACTGAACCTGACCGCTATCATCTCAACTGGGCGGGCAAATCGCAGGCGTATCAGCAATTACAAATTCCTACGCAAAAAACGCTTACACCTTGTGTAGAAGAGAGCGTAGATTTCGAGCAAACGCAAAATATCTTTATTGAGGGAGAAAATCTAGAAGTATTGAAAGCGTTGCAAAAATCCTATTTCAATTCGATCAAAATGATCTACATTGACCCACCTTATAACACGGGAAATGACTTCGTTTATAACGACAATTTCGCCCAAAGCCAAACAGATTATCAGGCTCAAACTGGTGAAATAGGCGAAGATGGCTTTCTCAAAAAAGCCTTCCGCAAAAATGCCAAAGAGAATGGGCATTTCCATAGTAACTGGCTGAATATGATGTTGCCTCGCCTCCACCTCGCTCGTAATTTACTCAAAGATGACGGAGTGATATTTATCTCCATTGACGATAACGAACAGGCACAGCTTAAATTATTGTGCGATGAAGTGTTTGGGGAGGAGAATTTTGTGGCAGAACTTATTTGGGATAAGCAGCATTCTCAACAGCAAGGGCTATTCAAGACATATCATGAATACGTTTTACTTTATGCTAAGAATATAAATAATCATAAGAATATTAAAGGTGGGACAGGTGTTATTGATGCTGGAGCAATAAAGAAAATCTCTAAATCTAATCCTGAAAGTGAATTTACATTTCCTGCTGGAGTAAAATTTGAAGCAAAAGATGGTGTAGAACTAAAAGGAACTTTTGGAGATAGTGAAAAAGTTACTGTTGTTAAAGGATGCTTTAGGGCAATAAATGGCAGAACCCTAGAAGAAGTTACATTATCTGCAGGTTGGACACAGAAGAAACAAATGACAGAGTTTTTTGCAGGAAATGAAGTTTATGACACTAAAGGTCAAAAGGTTATTGAGTTCTATTTTTCATCAACAGGAAAGTTGAAATGTAGAAAAGAGAGAACATCAATAACTCCTCCTACCTTATTACCTAAATATGGTATGAGCAGTTTGCATACAGACAATTTAAAAGAGTTGATGAATGCAACAGTATTTAATAATCCTAAACCATTACCAATGTTAAGTGATTTTATTCGTTGGTTTACAGGGGGGACGGATATTATCTTGGATTTTTTTAGTGGGAGTGGTTCCACTGCTCATGCGATATTAGAGACTAATTTAGCAGAAGGTAAAAAGAATACATTTATAAGTGTTCAATTAGCTGAATCATTAAATGTAGATAATGAAGATCAAAAAGAAGCTGTTGAATTTTGTTTAAATTTAGGGGTTCCTGCAACTATTGCCGAAATTTCAAAAGAGCGTATTCGCAGAGCAGGTTCGCAAATTTTGCAAAAAAATGAGGAAAATCGACCGCTTGATGTGGGCTTTAAAGTATTCAAATTAACGGATAGCCATTTCAAACAGTGGCAATCGCCAACGGCAGAAAACCTTGCGGAACAACTAGAAATGTTTATCGACAATGTGAAAGAAAACACCGAACCACAAGTAATGCTATATGAAATTCTGCTACGTTTGGGGCTGAAACTAACCTGTAATGTGCGTTATGAAAACAACATATTTTGGATTGAAGATGAAAAATCACAGCACTATGCCATTTTATTGGAGCATATCGATGAGAATTTGCTTAATAGTGTTATCAATGTACAACCGCAAAAAGTGGTGGCATTAGATCGTTTGTTTGCTGGCAATGACGCATTGAAAAAAAATGCCGAATTGCAGATGAAAGATGCGAATATTGCATTTTTTGTGATTTAAATTAAAACCCCTCTTTAGCAAAGAGGGGAAGGGGAGATTTGGCAGAAGTGATTTATGCTCATACGAAATGAGACATCGTTATTAAATCTCCCCCAGCCCCTCTTTTATAAAGAGGGGAGTAGATCGAGAAGAATTTAAAATGAAACTCCAATTTGAAACGTTAGATTATCAACAACAAGCGGTACGTTCGGTATTAAATTTATTTGTTGGGCAGCCGAATCAACAGACAAATGATTTACAACTGGCTCATCATTCTCAATTTTGCCCAAATGCAGAGTTGGTTGCAGACTTGCCTCTTACTGAGAATTTGGCAAATCAGCAAAACGCTCAAAACATTAAGTACAAAACGACACTTTCTGATCACGGTTTAAATTTCACCGTAGAAATGGAAACAGGGACAGGGAAAACCTATGTTTATCTTCGCACGATTTTTGAGCTAAATCGTGAATACGGTTGGCAAAAATTTGTAATCGTTGTGCCGAGCGTGGCGATTCGTGAGGGCGTATTGCATACGTTAAAAACTACACGTCAGCATTTCGCCACATTATTCGATAATGTGAGTGTAAACCAAAAATTTGAGTATAAAAGTAACCAACTTTCACGTTTGAAACAGTTTGCAGAAAATCACAATATCGAAATTTTAGTGATTAATATCGACTCATTTGCGAAAGATAGCAACATTATCAATACGATGAATGAAAGTGGTGTTGCTCTGATTAGCTATATTCAACAGGCTCGCCCAATCGTGATTATTGACGAACCTCAAAATATGGAAACTGAAATTCGCCGTAAAGCAATTGATAGCCTCAATCCATTATTTACTTTACGTTATTCAGCGACGCATAAAAATGCCTACCACCCAATTTTTAGTTTCAACCCTGTACAAGCCTATGAACAGGGTTATGTGAAACAAATTGAGGTAGATAGCGTTCTGGCAGAAAACGAGGTAAATGGAGCTTATGTCGCATTAAAAGAACTTAAAACAACGGCAAAAAGTTGGTCGGCAAAGGTGGAAATTTTGTTTAATGATAAGAAAGCGATGAAGAAAAAAGTCGTTACCATTAAGCCAAATCAAGATTTGTTTGAGCTTTCCAACCAAAATGAGATGTATCGCAGTGGCTATATTTTGAGTGGAATGGATTTTGATGCTCAAATGATTGAATTTAATAGTGGTATGCAAGTTTTCGCAGGCGCAAATAATTCTGCTTTAAAAGACGATTTGCAGAAAATGCAGATTCGCCGCACGATTGAAGAGCATTTGCAAAAAGAAAAGAAATTTCGACCGCTTGGCGTGAAGGTTTTATCGTTGTTTTTTATTGATAAGGTGGATAACTATCGCAATGGTGGGAAATTCTACCAGTGGTTTGAAGAAATTTATCAAGAATTGGTAAATGAGTCCCCCGAAGGTGTGCACGATGGCTATTTTTCGAAAGATAAAAAAGGTGTAGTAAAAGATACCAGCGGCACAACGCAGGCAGATAATGATACTTACCAACTTATAATGAAAAATAAAGAAGGCTTGTTATCATTGGATAATCCATTGCGTTTTATTTTCTCCCATTCAGCGTTGAGAGAGGGCTGGGATAATCCTAACGTATTCCAAATTTGTACTCTAAATGATACTGCTAGCGAGCTAAAAAAACGTCAAGAGATCGGGCGAGGTTTACGTTTACCAGTTGATCAAAATGGTGTTCGTTTGCAAGATAAAAGTAAAAATATTTTGACTGTGATAGCCAATGAAAGCTACGAGGAATTTGCTTCGAAATTACAACGTGAAATTGAAGAAGATTGTGGCGTTACATTTGAAAAAAGCCAAATCAAAAATAAAGCAGAACGTAAGGTTGTGCGTTATCGGAAAGATTTTAGCCAACACCCTGAATTTCAAACCTTATGGGAGCGAATCAAATATAAAACCACTTATCGAGTGGCGTTTGCACAAGCTGATTTAATTGAAAATGCCATAGCGAAAATTGCCAAAATGCAGAGAGTGGAAGCGGTTAAAATTCAGCATACGAAAGTTAAATTACGTTTTGATGAAACAGGGGTACAGACAGATTTACGAGGTGAAGGAAGTGATATAACAAAAGTGGAATGGGCAATTCCTGATGTATTGAATATGCTCCAAAAGAAAACGGGACTAACCCGTGAAACGCTTTGTAATATTTTGCAAAAATCTGACCGCTTGCAGGAGATCTTTGCTAATCCACAGCGTTTTATTGACTTAGTTGCAGAGAAAATTAACTTTGCTTTGCAAGAAATTATGGCGGAAGGTGTACAGTATCGACGTATTGCGGGTAAAACCTATGAGATGACTTTATTCGAAGATTTTGAGTTTTATCCAAATCAATTCACTTTTAAAGTGAATGAGCAAGAAAAAACAATTCACGAAGAATATATTTCCCTAGATTCAAATACGGAAACTTCGTTTGCAAGAGATTGTGAAAATAGTGAACAAGTTGAGTTTTATTTCAAATTACCGAAAAAGTTTAAAATTCCAACACCATTAGGTAATTATAACCCCGATTGGGCGGTAGTGTTTAAAGGACAGAATAAAATTTATTTTGTGGCAGAAACCAAAAATACGGGTAAAGGCATCCAGGCTGGTGTAGATGAAAGTTTGTTGGATCAATCAGAGCAGATGAAAATTGCTTATGCACGTAAAAATTTCAACTATCTTCAGCAAGATTTTAATGATTTGAAATATGAAGTAGTGGAAAGTGTGCGAGAGATTTCAGGAAGATATAGTAGATAATAAGGTGGGCTTTCGCCCACCATTTGAAAAGCTTAACGAGCAATCGGATTTACTTTCGCCACCTGTAATTTACGGTAAGCATCAAGTAATTTCTGATGTGCGGTCATATTTTCAAGCGATTCATCCGATGCGGTTAAGCCGTGGAACGGGTTACCGCCTTGGATTGCGCCCCAAGCAGATTCAACCGCTTGTTTACCGTACATTTTCTCAAATACCATACGATATTGTTCTGCATCACGTTCTTCATCTAAGAACAACTCAATCGATTGAATTAGGCAGCGGTAATAATTGTTACGCTCCGCTGAGAATACGCTCGCATTCATATTCGCAGTCCAGTTTGCCCAGTCTAACGCTTGCTCTAAGTTACCTAAAGCTAAATGCAGCATAGATTTAAGCTCACCGATACGTAAGGTTTGCATTGCAGAACCTTTTTCTGCTACTAAACCGATAAACTCACGTACACGAGTTAAATCATCAATACCTTGTTCATCTAATTCATCAAGAAGTTCTTGATAAGTTTCACGATCGTGATGGAAATGTGGCAGATCTAACAAGATTTCACGCCAATCCATGCCCATATTGTTATTCGCATAAACTAAATCGTCACTTGGATAGATGTTCGACATACCTGGCGCAAGAATACGGCAAGCGTACACACCTAAATGTTCATAATCCATAATATAAACAGGTTGCTCGTGCTTATTAAAGATTGCCATCATATTGGTAAATTCTTGCTCGGTTGTACCTGAGAAATCCCAGTGAACGAATTCATAATCGGCATCTTTCTTGAAAAGATCCCACGAAATCAGACCGCTTGAATCAATAAAGTGCGTTTCAAGGTTAGCGTGATCCGCCACATCTTCATTATTAAATGAAGGCGGAGCAAACACATCTAAATCTTTTAAGCTCCGACCTTGTAATAACTCGGTTACCGTACGTTCAAACGCCACTTGGAAATTCGGGTGCGCACCGAATGAAGCGAAACAAGTTCCATTATTCGGATTTAACAAGATCACACAAATAACAGGGAATTCACCGCCTAATGATGCGTCATAGCATAAAATCGGGAAACCTTCTTGCTCAAGTTTTTCGATAGATGCTTTGATTGTCGGATAGCCGTCAATCACGCTTTGCGGAATTTCTGGTAAGCTGATTGCTTCTGTGATAATACGGTTTTTGACAAAACGCTCGAACACTTCCGACAAACCTTGTACACGCGCTTCGTTTTTCGTATTACCAGCCGACATACCGTTTGAAACAAATAAGTTGCCGATAATGCTTTGCGGAATATACACGGTTTGGTTATCCGATTGACGAGTATAAGGCAACGCAACGATACCACGATCGTAGTTACCTGATTGCAAATCAATTAATAAATTCGGGGTTAACTCGCCATTCGGATCGAAGTAATCAAATAAGAAATCATCCAAAATACCTTCCGGTAATTGCTCATCATCTTCGATTGGGAACCATTTCTCAGTCGGATAATGCACAAATTCACTATTCGCAATTTCTTGACCTAAATAAAAATCTGCCCAGAAATAGTTGGTTGATAAACGCTCGAAATATTCACCTAATGCCGAAGCAAGCGCTGCTTTTTTGCTTGCGCCTTTACCATTTGAGAAACACTGCGGACAATCCGCATCACGAATATGCACCGACCACACATTCGGTACAGGATTTAACCAAGACGCTTCTTCAATGTTAAACCCTAAAGTTTTTAATTTATGTTGAAAGGTAGAAATACTGTCCTCAAGCGCAGCATCTTTACCGGTAATAAAAGTTTGTTCTGACATTGTAATACCTTTGACTTGTCGTAAAAAAACCGCAACATTTTAGCAAAAATCCCCACAGATAAGTAAATTTTTTGTGAAATTTCTCCCCCACGAGCTACCTAGCTATTAGTTAGATTGAATATGTAATGTAAGTGAAAGCATTCAATTGAAGTGAATGTCAAAATCCACCACTTATTTGATCTTGGTTTTTGTTTTCTTACTTCGTCAATGTTAAACTTTAGTGAATATGATTTAACGACTTAGAGAAAAACAACAATGAGCGGTGCAGAATTATTAGTAAACGTGACGCCGAGTGAGACTCGGGTGGCGTTAGTTGAGAACGGATTGCTAAAAGAGCTTCATATTGAGCGTGAAGCGAAACGAGGGATTGTCGGTAATATTTATAAAGGGCGTGTGACACGAGTGTTGCCGGGGATGCAGTCGGCATTTGTGGATATCGGCTTGGAAAAAGCGGCATTTTTACATGCTTCCGATATTGTTTCGCATACTGAATGTGTCGATGAAAACGAGAAGAAACAGTTTGTCGTAAAAGATATTGCAGAGCTAGTGCGTGAAGGGCAGGATATTATCGTACAAGTGGTGAAAGACCCGATTAGTACCAAAGGGGCGCGTTTAACCACCGATATTACTTTGCCTTCTCGCTATTTGGTATTTATGCCGGAAAATAGCCACGTGGGCGTTTCGCAACGTATCGAAAGCGAGGAAGAACGTAATCGCTTAAAAGCGTTGGTTGAGCCTTATTGCGATGAACTTGGCGGCTTTATTGTACGCACAGCGGCGGAAGAAGTTTCGGAAGAAAGTTTGCAACAAGATACGATTTTCTTGAAACGTTTATGGCGTAAAATTTTAGAGCGAAAAGCAAAATATCCTGTTAAATCAATGTTATATGGTGAGTTGGCTCTAGCACAACGAGTCTTGCGTGATTTTGTTGGTACACATATCAGTTCGATTCGCATTGACTCGAAAATGACTTATGAACAAGTTAAAGAGTTTTTAGCGGAGTTTATGCCGGAACTGACCGAAAACGTGAGTTTATATAGCGGTAGCCAAACGTTATTTGACGCTTACGGTGTGGAAGAAGCGATTCAAAAAGCGTTGGATAAACGAGTGGATTTAAAATCAGGCGGTTATTTAATTATTGAACAAACCGAAGCGATGACTACGATTGATATTAATACCGGTGCGTTTGTCGGTCATCGTAATTTAGCGCATACGATTTTTAATACCAATATTGAAGCGACCCAAGCGATTGCACATCAGTTACAGTTGCGTAATTTAGGTGGCATTATCATTATTGATTTTATTGATATGCAAGAAGAAGAGCATCGTGAGCGTGTGTTGCAGTCATTACAAGAAGCGTTAAAAGGCGACCGAGTTAAAACCAATGTGAACGGCTTTACCCAACTGGGCTTGGTCGAAATGACCCGTAAACGTACTCGTGAAAGTTTAGAGCGAGTGCTTTGCTGTGATTGTCCAGCGTGTAAAGGGCGCGGCACGATTAAAACGGTTGAAACCGTTTGTTATGAAATTCTGCGTGAGATTGTGCGTGTTCATCACTTGTTTAAAACCGAGAAAGTGCGCGTTTATGCATCAAAAGAAGTGGCGGAATATTTAATTAATGAAGAAACGCACGCTTCGATTGCTGAGTTAGAAGCCTTTATCGGCAAGAAAGTCGAAATCAAATTAGAACCTTACTATCATCAAGATCAATTTGATGTTGTTGTCATGTAATCGACAAGCGGTCGGATTTTGTGAAAGTTTTGCAAATTTTTCCTAAAATCCGACCGCTTGTTTCCTACCAAAAATCTGTAAAATCGCTTATAATTGCTTTCATTTTTCGAATTTATCAAGCAAAAGGTTAAAAAATGTCTGAAGTTGAAAACCAAGAATTAGATCTTAATGGTGAAATGTTAGCTCGCCGTGAGAAATTAGCAAAATTACGTGAACAAGGTAATCCGTTCCCGAATACTTTCCGTCGTGATGCTTATGCAGAAAAATTACACGCACAATACGATGAAGTAGAGGGTGAAGCGTTAAAAGAACAAGATATTCAAGTGAAAGTTGCCGGCCGTATTATGCTTAAACGTGTAATGGGTAAAGCGTCTTTCTTTACCATTCAAGATGTAAGCGGTCAAATCCAGCTTTATGTTGCACGTGATAACCTTGCTGAAGGCGTGTATGCGGATAAAGTCAGTATGTGGGATTTAGGCGATATCGTTGGTGTTGCCGGTACGCTTTTCAAAACGAAAACAGGTGAATTAACCGTTCGTTGTTCAGAAGTAGAGTTATTAACTAAATCACTTCGTCCGTTACCAAACAAAGTACAAGGTTTAACCGACCAAGAAACACGTTATCGTCAACGTTATTTAGACTTAATTTCTAATGAAGAATCTCGCCGTACGTTTATGATTCGTTCAAAAGTGGTTTCAGGCATTCGTCAATTCTTCTTAGAGAAAGACTTTATTGAAGTTGAAACACCAATGTTACAAGTGATTCCGGGCGGTGCGGCAGCAAAACCGTTTATCACTCACCACAATGCGTTAGACGTAGATATGTATTTACGTATTGCGCCTGAGCTTTACTTAAAACGTTTAGTAGTTGGTGGTTTTGAGCGTGTATTCGAATTAAACCGTAACTTCCGTAACGAAGGTGTTTCAGTGCGTCATAACCCTGAATTCACCATGATCGAATACTATCAAGCGTATGCGGATTACCACGATTTAATGGATAACACCGAAGAATTATTACGTAAATTAGCGATTGATATTCTTGGCACGACAACCGTTCCTTACGGTGAATACGTGTTCGATTTCGGTAAACCATTCGAGCGTATCACCATGCACGATGCGATCGTAAAATACGGTAACGGCATTACACGTGAGGATTTAGATAGCTTCGAAAAATCAGTAGAAATTGCTAAAGGTTTAGGTATTGAAATCCAAAAATCTTGGGGCTTAGGCTCAGTAGTAAATGCCATTTTCGAAGAAGTTGCGGAACACCAATTAATTCAACCGACTTTCTTAATGGCACACCCAGCGGAAATTTCACCGCTTGCACGCCGTAATGATGAAAATCCAGAAGTAACAGATCGCTTTGAGTTATTTATCGGTGGTCGTGAAATCGGTAACGGTTTCTCAGAACTGAATGATGCGGAAGACCAAGCAGAACGCTTTGATGCTCAGGTTGCAGCGAAAGATGCGGGCGATGACGAAGCAATGTTTAAAGATGAAGACTTCGTGGTAGCATTAGAGCACGGCTTACCGCCGACAGCTGGTGAAGGTTTAGGTATCGACCGTTTAGCAATGATTTTTGCAAACGCACCGTCAATTCGTGATGTGATCTTATTCCCTGCAATGCGCCAGAAATAATCTGAATTGATACGAAAAAAAGCACACTCTCGAGTGTGCTTTTTTGATCTTACAAGCGGTTAAAAATCGCTAAAATTTTGCAAGTTGAGAAGGAAAAATAATGAGTTGGTTAATTGTAATTTCTCTTTTAACGCTTTCTAATACCTTAATGACATTTGCTTGGTATTGGCATATTAAACCGTCAGCGACGCCATTACCGTTATGGCAAATTGTATTGATTAGCTGGGGAATTGCCTTTTTTGAATATTGCCTTGCTGTGCCAGCGAATAATTTAGGCGCACAATGGCAAATTAAACCGTTCCAGTTAAAGATTATACAAGAAGTGATTGCGTTAGTGGTATTTTCAGTTTTTGCGGTAGTGTACTTAAATGAAGGGTTTAAATTAAATTATTTATTAAGTTTTATCTGCATCTTAGGGGCGGTTTATTTCGCTTTCCAAAAGTGAGTATTAATAAAAAAGGCGGGAAGTACCTCGCCTTTTATCTGAAACAAGCGGTTGAAACCGCACCGTTTTTTGCAAATTAACTTTCACGTTTAACAATAAAATGCGCTAATTCTTTGAGGGCTGAGGTATCGAACGGTAATTCCTCAAGCGCATTTAATGCAGTTTGATATAAGTCCTGTGCTTTCTTTTGTGCGCCTTCTAAACCAAGTAGTTTTGGATAAGTACTTTTATGCAAGTTTTCATCCGAGCCTACGGTTTTACCGATTTTATCGGTTTCGCCAATCACATCTAAAATATCGTCTTGCACTTGGAACGCCAATCCGATTGCTTGCGCATAGCGTTCAAGCGGTTGTTTTACCGCTAAATTTTGCGAATGAGCGGATAAATTAAAGCCCATCAATACGGAAGCAACGATCAATGCACCGGTTTTATTACGATGAATTAATTCTAGCTCTGCTAAATTCACTGCTTTATCTTCAGCAAGTAAATCTAAACTTTGCCCTAAACACATTCCTCTCGCACCAGCAGCTTGAGCAAGCGCTTGAATTTGCCAAACTTTTTGCGAATCGGTTAATGACTCGTCTTGGGCGATCAGTTCAAAGGCAAAACTTTGTAACGCATCGCCGGCAAGAATTGCGGTTGCTTCATCAAAAGCGATATGACAAGTCGGTTTACCTCGGCGAAGTTTATCGTCATCCATTGCCGGTAAATCATCATGTACTAATGAATAAGCGTGGATCGCTTCCATTGCAGCGGCACTGTGATCAAGCTGTTCAAGCGATACGCCGAGCATTCTGCCGGTAGCATAAATCAGGAAGGGACGAACACGCTTTCCACCCAGCAATACGGCGTAAGACATTGCATCAACAAGTGGTGAATCATAAGCCTGATGAGTGTGTAATTTTACACTTAAGAAATCATTAATACGTTGCTGAATAGCGGTAAGATCAGTTGAGAGAGAGTAGCTCATTGTTATTTTTATTCGTAATCAGAAAGTTCGGCTTGTTCGTTTTTATTGAGTAAGATTTGAATGCGTTGTTCCGCTTTTTGTAAGCGTTCTTGTCCTTGCTGTACAAGTTTTACCGCAGTTTCAAATTCATTGAGTGCTTCTTCTAAAGGCAACTCGCCCGTTTCTAAGTGGCTGACAATTGCTTCTAATTCTTTTAAGGTTGATTCAAAATCTTGGGTGGGTTTTTTAGCCATTTCAATTACCTAATTTAGGGCGATAAATGGTGTAAGTTTATCGTCTCCCTTCTTTATTTGCAAATTCCTTTTACTTTTTCACCGCTTTTGGGTATGGTGCGAACGTATTTTAGCAAGCGGTTAAATTTACAGGAATTTTTACCAATGAAAGTGACACAACTTAATCTTTACCCGATTAAATCAACGGCAGCTTATCGTGTCGAACAAGCCTTTGTTGAGCTTAAAGGACTGAACTTTGATCGGGAATTTATGATTACCGAAATAGACGGCAAGTTTATGACTGCTCGTAAAGATGCGGAATTATACAATTTAGCTGTGTTTCCGATTGCGATGGGGATCGTCATTTGCCATACAAGCGGTCAAAAATGCGTGGTGCTTTACCAAGATTTTCAGTACGTTCAGACGAGCGAAGTTTGGGGGACTCATTTTGACTCTTTAGTGGCAAAAACAGAAGTAAATCAATGGCTAAGCGAAATTTTCGGGCGAGAAGTACAACTACGGTGGTTAGGAGGCAAGAGCCATCGTGAAGTAGCGAACTTTTCTCAACATCCGTTAAGTTTTGCCGATAGCAATCCGGTTTCACTCATGTCGGAAAAATCATTTGAGCAAGTTAAACAGTGGTCACCGATTGAGATTTCAATGGATCGTTTTCGTCCGAATATTGTGGTGGACGGAAATCAGGCGTTTGAAGAGGAGCAATGGGAACAAGTACAAATCGGCGAGGTCTTATTCACCAAGTCTGCATTATGCACACGCTGTGTAATGATTACCCGTGATTTAACCACACTTGAACTTGACCCGAATGTTGAGCCTTTCCGAACACTTAAACAAATGCATACCAATGAAAAAGGTAAGCCGGTTTTTGGTATTCATTTAGTACCTCAAAATAGCGGTGTAATTCGCTTAGGCGACCAAGTCTTAATAAAATCTTAATAATCATTCGATATTATGCGCGCAGCCGATTATCGGTATGTGCTTTATTTTAAATTTAAAAGGAGAAATTATGGAACAACGCCGTTCTGTGTTGTTCCCAATACTGTTTTTTGTTGGGATCAATCTACTCATACTGTCTTTATCTCGCCTAGGGCTTAGCCTATGGCAATCTGAACGAGTTACCGCCGTTGATGGCTGGTTACCGCTTTTCTTACAAGGCATTCGCATTGATATTTCCGCTCTTTGTTGGCTATTCGGCGTTCCCGCATTATTTACTGCACTTTTCTTAAATCACAATAAATTAGGCGCAATATGGCGTGTTATTTTGCGTATTTGGCTCACCGCCGGTTCGGTTTTTATTCTGTTTATGGAAGCGGCGACGCCAAACTTTATTGAAACTTTTGATTTACGTCCAAACCGACTGTTTATCGAATACTTAGTACACCCGAAAGAAGTGTTTAGTATGCTGATTAACGGGCATTTGGCTTCGGTAATTATTAGCTCATTATTGGCGGCGATTTCGTTAGTGGTGTATTGGAAATTGTCTGGTTGGGCGACTAACAATCTTCGTTTTCCGAATTGGAAATTCCGCCCGTTAATCGGCTTACTGGTTGCGGCTTTAGTGGTTGTAGGCGGACGTTCTTCGGTTGCTCACCGAGGTATAAATCCGGCAATGGTCGCATTTTCAAGCGATCCGTTAGTTAATTCACTGGTATTGAGCTCCGGTTATTCGGTACTGTATGCGGTACAACAATTAAAAGATGAGGATAAATCTGCGGAACAGTATGGCAAAATGTCGGTGGAGGAAATGTTTGCTTTAGTTAAACAAGCGCGAGGCAGAGCAGAGTCTGACTATATTTCAACTGAAATCCCGACATTGACCTATAACCAAGCAACCTATCAAGGCAAGCCAAAAAATATCGTAATTGTCTTAGAAGAAAGTTTAGGCGCTCAGTTTGTCGGAACGCTTGGCGGTAAACCGCTTACCCCAAATTTTGACCGCTTGGCAAAAGAAGGCTGGTTATTTGAGAATTTATATGCCACAGGAACTCGTTCTGTGCGAGGTATTGAAGCGGTTACTACCGGCTTTACTCCGACACCGGCACGTGCGGTGGTGAAATTGACCAAGAGTCAGCATAATTTCTTTAGCATTGCCGAGCTGTTACGCCGTCAAGGTTATGATACTAGCTTTATCTACGGCGGCGAAAAACATTTCGACAATATGGCGAGCTTTTTCTATGGCAATGGCTTTACCCGTATTATTGATGAAAAAGATTATAAAAATCCGAAGTTTAAAGCCACTTGGGGCATGAGTGACGAAGATCTGTTTGATAAAGCAAATGAAACGTTCACTCAGTTACACAAAGAAGGCAAACCGTTTTTCAGTTTAGTATTTAGTTCAAGTAATCATGATCCGTTTGAATTTCCGGACGGTAAAATCGAATTATATGAACAGCCGAAACAAACTCGAAATAATGCGGCAAAATATGCTGATTTTGCGATTGGGCATTTCTTTGAGTTAGCCAAAAAATCAGCGTATTGGCAGGATACGATTTTCTTGGTGATTGCTGATCACGATTCTCGAGCGGTAGGCGAACATTTAGTGCCGATTCAACATTTCCATATTCCGGCATTGTTTATCGGTGAGGGCATTGAAGCAAAACGTGATAGCCGTTTAGTTAGCCAAATTGATATGCCGGCAACTTTACTTTCACTTGCAGGTATAAGTGGAGCATATCCTATGCTCGGTTATGATTTAACTAAAGATGTAAATCCGAATCGTGCCTTTATGCAATATGATGCAACACAAGCGATGATGAAAGATGATGGTTCTGTGGTGGTAATGCGCCCAAATACACCGATTCAAGGTTTTGTTTATAATAAAGCGGATCACAGTTTGAAAGCACAAGAACAGCCGGAAGCCATGAAAAAAGAAGCGTTAGCGTATGCGTTGCTCGGCAGCTATTTATATAAGAATCAGCTATACAAATTACCAAAACCGGAAAAAGAGTAGCGCTAAGTTAATATTACAAAAAGTTGTAACAAGCGGTTAAATTTTACAATAAATTTGCACAAGGTAAATTTTAAGTGGAATTTAACCGCTTGTTATTTGGCATAGAGTGAAAATGTAATAGAGAAATAAGAATGATTTTGGGGAGGATAGAAAAGGGTGGGGCATTACCAGCAACCCTCGGCACACAGAAATTTCAACCCAAGCTGCTTTCTTCCGAACCTGACTAAGTAAGCTGAACACCGTTGCGAGGAACCAATAACGCCCCATCGGATTACATATCTTTTCTAGCGATATGCAAGGCTTCCTATTATAGGTAATTTTTATGTTAAGGCAAGCGATTATTCCCGCCTTACACACAAGCGGTCATATTTTGAAAGTTTTTTGCAAATTTTGAGCAAGGTTTAACCGCTTGTGTTTAAAGTCGTATACAAGTGTTATGGAACACTTTTCTGCTCATCTTCTACCACTGTTTGCACAGTCGTTTCTTGATTTTCATGATCGGCATTCGTTTGTTCTTCATCACTAAAGGCCGCTTGATATTCTTGCACCGCCTCTTCATTAAATGGCACAAGGTCTTCATTGCTTTCTAACATATCTTCAACCGCACTTGCTGTCGCAATAGGTGTGGTTAATTGCATATCTACACGCTCTGCTTTTGGAATCGGTTTGGTTTTAAGTGCGCAGAGCAGGAGAATCACCGAGAAGATGCCAAAGAATGCGTAAAAACCATATTGGGATGATAAGCCCATTGCGAAGCCGAGAAACAGCGGGGCAATTAACGCACCCATACCATAGCAAAAGAGCAAACCACGACTGACTTCTACCGTATTCATATTGCTTGGTAATTCATCATTGGCACGGGCAATGCTTAGTGCATAAAGACTGAACAGACTACAGCCAAAAATGAATGCGATGATATATTGTAACCAAGCGGTCGAATTTGTTTGAAAAATTGCAAATATTCCTGAACCGGCAGTTAAGCTAGCAATTACCGCACAAATTAAAATTGTATTACGTCTGCCAATGCGATCCGATAAACCTGCTACCGGCAACTGGCTGATAAAGCCCCCAATCATCGATGCCATCAGATATAGCGATATTTCGCCTAATGAAAAATCTAGCTTTAAGAGAAACACTGAAACCATAGTGAAAAAGCCGTTTACCAACATCCCGCTAATAAAACTTGTCGCTAACGCAAGGGGCGAAATGGCTAATAAACGCGGTACGCTGATTCGTTCTCGAGCGGGAATCTCCGGTTGGGTCATTTTCGTTAAGGCAATCGGAATCATCGACATCACTACTAAAATCGTAGCGAGCGTAAAAATATTGTTACTGGTTAATTCCAGACTGAGTAAGCTCACCCCTAAAATAAAGGCAAGATAGAAAATAATATTATAGGTTGCCAATGCTTTGCCTCGGGTATCCACATTGGTTTTCTCGCTTAACCAGCTTTCTACTAATAACAATAAGCTGTAATGACAGAAGCCTAAAATAATTCGCAGTACGCCCCACACCCATAGGTTATCAATCATCATATGGCTAAGTGCAGCAATAGCAAAGATTGCACCAAATACACTAAACGAACGGATGTGTCCCACACTGGATACAATACGGTGGGCAAGAATAGCGCTAAGTGCTGCACCTACAAAAAACGCTGCGTTAAGTAAACCGATCACGACATCGCTAACGCCCATTTCAGCAAGTTTTACACCAGCGGAGTTTAAGAATAACCCATAGCCGAAAAAGAGGAAAAAGATACCGGAAAAGAGCGAATAAAATTTGGTTGTTTGCAAAATAGCTCCTAAATTTTTGTTATAAATTGGAATCTAGAGGCGGGTACGATACCCGCCTTACAAATAATTATTCTGTCTTCTCTTCCTCATTTAATGCAGTTTCAGTCATATTTTCCACATCAGCCGTCATCAAGGCGTGGCTTTCGTCCATGGCCAAGTTCATAAAGCGTTCGTATTGTTTTAATACGTCTGCAATCAACTCATCTTTGGTCATATATTGCACATCATAACCGTTACGACCGTCAAAGAAGTAAGTAATCGGTTCGTAAATCTTACTTTCATCCATATTCGGCACGTTGCTGTCTTCCACCACTAAATCCGATAATTCACGAGATTGACACTCAATACCGTATAAGAAGTTACGGAGGTTTTCTTTTACCACTTCAAATTCAATTTTCGGATTTTTACCGTCAATAAAACGCATTTGTGCGGTTAAACCGTGTCCTTCAAATTCTTCAACTAATTCTTTAAACGCAGGGCGTGCGGTTTTTAATAGGAACTGACGAATATCTTTGCGATTGGTTGGGTTAACGATTTTTTCTAAACGTTCTTTCCAATTTTCGCCCGTCCAGTTACCGCTGCCTTGGGTGAATTTTTTGCTAGAGTATTGGCTATCTACCATTAAACCTTTCCATAAACCGAAACATAGCACAATCATAATTGCCATAAACGGTAAGGCGATAATTAAGGTCATCGTTTGTAACGAGCCTAAACCACCAGAATATAACAGCGATAAACCAAGCACAGCGAGTAATACACCCCAGAATACACTTTGCCATTTTGGCGAGTCTTCAGCGCCTTGTGAGGCGATATTATTTAGAACAAAAATGCCTGAGTCGGCAGAAGTTACAAAGAAAATTGAAATGACAATAACCGCAGCTGTTGATGCAATCATGCCAAAGGGTAATTGATCAAAGAAACCGAATAATAAGGCTTCCGTACTGTCACTGATAGCCGTTAATGCGCCGCCTGTTTGTTGATCAACCCAAATTGCAGCACTTCCAAAACTGGTCATCCATAAAATATTGAACAGAGAAGGCACAAAAAGTACACCTAAAATAAATTCACGGATGGTACGTCCTTTAGAAATTTTAGCTATAAACGTCCCAACAAAAGGTGCCCAAGATGCCCACCATGCCCAATACACAACAGTCCAATTACTTAACCAATCCTGTTTTTCAGATTCATAAGCAAAAGTGCGGAAACTAAGTTCTAAAAGTGAACTAAAGTAATAACCTAGGTTTTCGGTAAGTCCTGAAAAGAGTAATAAGGTAGGGCCTGCAACAATGACGAAGATCAGCAATAAACTGGCAATCACTAAGTTGGTTTCACTTAGAATTTTCACGCCTTTGCCCACACCGGAAATCGCAGAGGTTACAGCAAGAGCCATTGCAATAATGACGGTAATGGCTAATACGCCAAAACTGCTGCTATCTAACACACCAAGGAATTTAAAACCGGCATTCACCTGCATAGCACCATAGCCTAAGGTGGTGGTTAAACCAAAGATCGTGCTACATAATGCTACGACATCAATTAAATTTCCCCAAAAACCGGCAATGCGATTTTTCAGTAATGGATAAAAACCTGAACGTACGGTAAGAGGCAATTTATAACGAAAACCGAAATAAGCTAATGCTAATGCAATGACTGCATAAATTGCCCAAGCGTGAATTCCCCAGTGATAGAACGTGGTCATCATCGCTTCTTTCATACGTTCAGATTCACTTAACCCCTCTTGTACAGGTTTTAAGTAATGCGAGAAAGGTTCCGCAACACCGAAGTACATTAAACCGATCCCCATACCAGCAGCAAAGAGCATCGCCATCCAAGACATAAAGGAATATTCCGGTTCATCAGTGTCTGCACCAAGACGAATACTACCTAGTGAACTGACACACAAAAACATCAAAAACAGGAAGAAAATAGAACCTGCCAGAATGTAGAACCAACTAAAGTTGGTAAATACTGCCTGCTTTGCTGCATTTAAAGTGGTTTGTGCCTGCTCAGGAAAAGCCGAACAAAAAAGCGCCACTAAAGCGACAAAAAACACCGTCGGCACAAAAATCGGGGCTTTTAGTGTGCTTGATGCACGAAGTTCTTGAATGAAACTCATCTTATGCTCCATTTTTAGCTAAAATAAGACCGCACTTTTCTCTATTTCTGAAGTTTAAAATAACAAAAAAGTACCATATAAAAAGAAATTGATTTATTGATACCCTACAAGATAGGGGATTTTGAAAATTATCCTATTAGAAAAGGATAATATAAGATAGTGAGGATTCACTAAATTGAAATGTAGCATAACTACCAAACTGAATTGAATGTTATGCTACAATATTGGTGATTTTTTGTCAAGAAAAAACTTAAATTATATTTATTCTAGGCTATTTTAATATGAGACTATCAACAAAAAAGCTCAAGGTTTTTATTGATTGTAAGATGTTGTTATACAAAATCCTGCATTAAATCTTCCACTATATCTTTGACAGAGCGGATCGATTTAATATAAGTAATACCGTTACCTACCGAAATATAGCCTTTCTCAAAATCGCCAAGTAACATACCTTGGCGCATTCCGTAACCACCGGTTTGCGTTTCGGCGAGTTCATCTCGTGTTGCACCGTTTTCATCCATTTCTACCAATTTATGTGCTAATTGAGTTGGTAGCGAACGGTAATATGCCGGTTGGGTACGGAATAACAATAAATCTTGAGCGGTGCTATCGACAACGAGTTGCTTAACGCTTTCATGCATACGATTTTCTTCGGTTGCTAACAATACGGAACCGACAAATACGCCTTCCGCACCGAGTGCAAAACTTGCTCGTACGCCTCGCACATCAGCAATACCGCCAGCTGCCATCACCGGAATACTTACTGCATCGACCATTTGAGGCACGATAGAGAATGTTCCGATCACTTGGTTCGGTACAGTGCCACCTTCATCAAAACCAGTTGCGACGAAAATATCCGCCCCGATTTCTTCCGCATAGCGTGCATTTTCTACTGTAGGCGTATGCGGACGGAAAATGGTTTTTGTGCCTGCTGCTTTAAATTTTTTCATCATCGGCTTGTAATCATAGCCATCAATACCGTTGATTAATGCCACCGGCACTTGTTCTTCAATTAATAAATCCACTAACAAATCAATCGTACTGAAATCGTAGGATAAAATCACCGGTGCACCGAATGGCTTATCAGTTAATGCTTTGGTTTTACGGATTTCTTCACGGAAAGTGTGGAGCAAATCTTCGGTGGTTTTCGGCGCTTTCTGCAAGCCGGCATTCGGGCCTAAAATCCCCAAACCTCCGGCATTGCTTACAGCAGCAACAAATTTTGCGTCTGTCATCCACGCCATCGGGCCTTGCACAAGTGGAAATTTGATACCTAAAATGTCAGTAATACGGTTACAAGCGGTCATTTTTTTGTCCTTTTTTGCGAATGAATGGTAGCTATTATAATCTTGCAAAATTGGTTGAGAAGCATCTAAAATAAGAATAAGATTTTCAAAAATGAGAAGATAAAATGGATTTAAATAATCTAAGACTGTTTGTGGCAGTTTATCAAGCGGAGAGCTTTTCTAAAGCAGCGGAACAACTTGCAATCCCAGTTGCGACGGTTAGTCGCCGTATTGCGGAATTTGAAAAATCGCTTTCCACCCAACTCTTTGATCGCTACAAAACAGGGGTGAAACCGACCGCACTTGGTTTGCAACTGTATGAAAAGGTTTATTTGAGCTTAGACAATTTAACGCAAGCGACACAGGATTTTATTGGTGAACAGCAGGAATTGAGCGGTTATCTGCGTATTTCCACCGTTTCCGCCTGTGAGCCGATTTGGGCGGCAATTGCTGAATTTCAGGCAGAATATCCGCAGGTGAAAGTGCATTGTCAGGCGACCGATCGCGTATTGGATTTGGTGGAAGATGGCATTGATATCGCGTTTCGAATGGGCGATCTGCATACGGAAAATGTTATTGCTCGCAAAATGATGGATTTAAATGCAGTGCTGGTGGCTCACCCTGATTTTCTTGCTCGATACGGCACGCCGAAAACACCGCAAGATTTGACTGCACTACCATTTGCCTGCTGGGCAAGAGCAGGGCAAAAAAGTGCAACATTACAACTGGGCGAACAAGCGGTCAAAATTGAACCGATTTTTACCTCTAATGACGTGTATGCCATCGCCCACCAAGCCAAAAATGCGCACGCCATCTGCCAATTACCAGACTATATGGCTCAAGAACTCACCGAGAAATTCGGCTTAGTCGAACTGATGTCCGACTATCCGGCACCAACCTATCCTATTCACGCCATCTATCCCGCTCACCGCCACCCCTCAGCAATCATGAAAACCTTTTTAGGGTTTTGTGAGAGGTTTTTAATAGAAAGAGAAAAATGCTGTAAAGATTAACCATTTCACGTTTACGGGAGAGAGACCGCAGAAGGATTGTTCCAGAATCCATAGGAAGAGAGGAGAGATATTCATGTATTCACTCTTTCAAAAGATAGTGGTAAACGTAGATTTCCTGTTTATTTGATGCATTAGATTTTTAATATTTTCAATTTTTCCTTTGAAAAAGTGTATATTATTAACATTTTTTCATTGGAAAAAATGTATTTTTATTACAGATTTTCCTTTGAAAAAATGTTTAATTATCCTTAAAATAGTTTCCAAAGAATAGAAAATGAGCAAATTATGCAAAGAAAAATAATTCAATCCTTAGAAAAATGGAAACAGAAACCTAACCGCAAGCCTTTAATTATTCAAGGGGCAAGACAAGTGGGTAAAACGTGGGCGATGAAGCGTTTTGGTGAGCAATCTTTTGAAAAGGTGGCGTACATTAACTTCGATAATAATCCACGAATGAAAACGCTATTTTCGGGAGATTATGATATTAACCGCTTGATTCTTGGTTTAAAAATTGAAAGTGGTGTAGATATTCAAGCTGAAAATACGCTGATTATTTTTGATGAAGTACAAGAAGTACCGCAGGCACTATCTTCGCTCAAATATTTTTATGAAAATGCACCGCAATTTTATATTGTGGCGGCAGGATCATTACTTGGTGTGTCATTACATCATCAGGTTTCTTTTCCTGTGGGCAAGGTAGATTTTTTACCGCTTTACCCGATGGATTTTCATGAGTTTTTGACCGCACTTGGTAAGCAAGATTTAGTACAACTATTGGAACTCAAAGATTGGTCGCTTATTTCTGCGATGAAAACGAGCTATATTGATTTGCTGCGCCAATATTATTTTGTGGGTGGAATGCCTGAAGCCGTGAAAGTCTTTGTAGAAACGCAAAACTTTGATGAAGTCCGCCAAGTGCAACGCAATTTATTGATGGCGTATGAACAGGATTTTTCTAAACATATCAAAGATGGGCAGACAGTGCAAAAAGTGCGGTTAATTTGGGCTTCAATTCCTGAACAGCTTGCCAAAGAAAACAAAAAGTTCATCTACTCACACCTGCAAAAAGGGGCGAGAAGTAAAGATTATGAAATTGCCTTGCAATGGCTGAAAGACAGTGGTTTAGTGCATTCCGTGCCACGTGTGAAAAAAACACATTTACCACTTTCTGCTTATCAAGACGGCGCATTTAAACTTTATGTATTAGACGTAGGATTGCTTGCCGCTCAAAGCCATTTAGATGTCAGCGTTCTGCTTGAAGGTAGCCGTATTTTTACCGAATTTAAAGGCGCTTTAACCGAGCAATATGTCCTACAGCAGCTTATTGCCACCCAAGAAAATCCAGTTTTCTATTGGGCAACCGAAAAAGGCACAGCAGAAGTTGATTTTGTCGTACAACGCAAACAAGCCATAATCCCGATTGAAGTCAAAGCTGAAGAAAATTTAAAAGCAAAAAGTTTAAAAGTATATGTGGAACAGTTCCAGCCCGAGCAGGCGATACGGTTTTCAATGGCAGATTTTAGGGAACAGGATTGGGTGGTGAATGTGCCGTTGTATGGGATATAATAATATTATCACGTAGATGTAATGGTTTCTTAGAATAGGATAAAGAATTATATATGAGTAAACAATTAACACCAGCTGCCTTAGTCGCTTTAAAAGATGCTCTTACCCATATTTATTGGTTTAAAAAGGATCTTAAATCATTTTTATTAAATAGCTTACCTGAAAATATTCAGATTTCTCATATTAATTGGGAGCTTACGAAACGAGAGATTATTACAGCTATTGTTGATAAATTAGCTCAAAAACAGCACACACAAATTTTACTGCAACTAGCAGAAAATATTTGTCAATTTAATACTTTTGAGCATTTAGCGCATCTTGAGGATTCAGAAAATAAAATACGTTTAGCTAAAAACGCAGTAAATCATTTAAAACAATTTATGATTCCTTATCAGGAAATACAACAAGAGGAAGTATTAAGAAAACAACGAAAAAAAGCAGCTGAAGAAAAACAGAAATCATTTAAAAGTTACCAGGAAGAATTATGTGCTTTGAAGCAAGAGTTTATTTCTCTAGCAACCAGTCAAGATAGCCAGCAAAGAGGCTTTAAGTTAGAAAATTTGATGAATAAGCTTTTCACATTAAACGATTTAGATCCTAAAGCAGCATTCAAAATTATCGGACAACAAATAGATGGGGCATTTACTTTAGATGGGATAGAGTTTCTTTTCGAAGCAAAATGGGTTAAACCTCCAATTAATAATTCAGATTTAGCTATTTTTAAAGAAAAAGTAAAATCTAAGTTGGAAAATACTCTAGGATTATTTCTATCCATTGATGGATTTTCAGAAGATGGTGTAGCAGCATCTCAATCTTCAGATAAAGTAATGATTCTTATGGATGGTTCTGATCTTATGGCTGTCTTAGAAGAAAGAATTTCGTTCATTGAACTAATTAATAGAAAAAAGCAAATTGCAGCTAGAGAAGGCAGAATTTACGTTCCATTTTCTCAAATGACCCATAGTTAATAAACGCCGTCTGAAACCTACTTCCAGACGGCATCTCTCCTTACAACTTCACTAAAATCTTCCCAATCTGTGCATTGCTTTCCATATAACGGTGGGCTTCCGCTATATCATCAAAAGCAAACACTTTGTCAATTTCAGGCTTTAATTGACCGCTTGCTAAGCCGTCAAATACGAATTTTTTCGCTTGGGCGAGTTTTTCTGGCACGGTGGTGATTTCAAATAATTCATAGCCACGCACGGTTAAATGTTTGCCTAAAATTGGGAACACTGGCACAGAGATGTCATCGTGGCTTAATGCACCGTAGATAATGTATTTGCCGTCTTGCGCCATTGCATTGATAATTTTTGCTGCTTCTTTACCACCCACAGGGTCGAACACCAAATTCACGCCTTTGCCGTTTGTAATTTCTAGTAATTTAGCCGTAACGTCATCTTCTTTGGTAGCGATCACAAAATCAGCACCTTTTTCTAGTAATACATCGCCTTTGGTGTGGGTGCGAGAAAGGGCGATCACGGTTGCACCTTGCATTTTAGCGATTTGAATTGCCGCAAGCCCTACTGAGCTGGTCGCTCCGCCTAATACCACAAAATCCCCTTTTTGTAGGTTGCCAAATTCAATTAAACCGCCATACGCCGTGACAAACATCATCCAGCTTGCCGCAGCTTGTTCCATTGTGAGGTTTTCAGGGTGTTTTACCACTGCGTGAACAGGCATATTCACGAGCTCACCATAAGTGCCGTATTCGGTAAACATAAATGATGGAATTACGCTCACTTTGTCGCCAACGCTGAACTCGCTCACGTCCGCACCAACCGCTGTTACCACGCCTGCACCTTCGTAACCCATTGTCGCAGGGAAAACAGGTTCAATCACATACGCCCCTTCACGATACATCATTTCCGCACGGTTTAAGCCTAACGCCTGCATTTGAATTTGTACTTCGTGAGATTTCGGTGCGGCCACTTGCACATCAACAATTTGTAATACGTCAGCCGAGCCAGTTTGATTAAATTGAATTTGTTTTGTCATTTTTTGATCCTTTAATTTGTTTCGTATTTATGTGTGCATTATATATTTTTGCGTAAAAATGATAATAAGCCTAAAAGGCTAAATAGTTTTGCGTTAAATGCAAAGGTTGCTGGTATTTGCCTACAATAAAGCGGTCAAATTCTGCAAAATTTTTGCAAAAAATGACCGCTTGAAAGGTTGCTCACAGGTGAGCATTATGAAAAATCGTTATTTTTTCACTTCAATTGGTGTGTATTCCACAGGCACCCAAGAATAGCCGCCTTTTTCCTCAGCACGGATATGACCGATTCCAGGGAATGGCAAGTGCGCTCCTGCAATCCACGTTTTGTTTTTCGCTAGTTCAGGTAATAAACGAAGACGAGCTTCTCTCGCACCTTCGGCATTCACGTCAAATTCTGCCGCCACTTCTGGCACGGCTAATTGGAAAGCGTGATTATGTAGTAAATCGCCCCAAACGAATAATTTTTCGCCTTTTGATTCAAATTCAAAGCCTGCGTGCCCTGGTGTATGACCGAAAGATTTCACGCTTTTCACGCCTGGAATCACTTCTACACCTGAGTCGTAATAGAACACTTTGCCCGCTTTTTCATAAGGTGCAACCGCATCTTTTGTCCATTGCACATATTGCTGAACGTGAGCTGGGATTTTCTCGATCGGTGTGTCATTCCAGAACGCTTTTTCTTGGTTTGAAATATAGATAGTTGCATTCGGGAACACCGCTTTGCCATTACGAGTTACACCGCTGAAATGGTCGAAATGCAAGTGCGTAGGCAAAATAATGTCCACTTGTTCAGGTTTGTAACCTGCTTTTTTCAAGTTTGCTTCCACAAAGCCCACTTTATCGCCAAATACATCGCCAGAGCCAGCATCGACTAAAATTAAGTTTTTACCTGTGTTGATTAAATAAGCACTTACTGCAGTGTTCACGCCACCTGTTTCCGTTAAAGGACGGAACTCGTTTTCGATTAGTTTATTTAATTCTTCTTTGCTTAAATTAGTAAATTTCGCATAAATGTCATTACCAATATCTAAATAACCGTCATAAATAGCAGTAACTTCAAAATCGCCTAACATAAAGCGGTAGTAGCCATCAACTTGTTGTAAAACAGGTTTTACAACGTTCGCTTTTGGCGTGAAAGCGGCGTGAGATTCGTGAGCATTCGCCCCTGCTGAAATACCTAAACCTAATAAAATTGCTGTCGCTAATGATTTAATTTTCATTTGCTATCCTTATTTGAGTGAATCAAAAAATTTTCGCATTGCGTTGCGATGTCTGCATTATAGGTTTTTTATAAAAAATGATAATATAGCGAAAAAGCAATTTAATTTTGCGTTAAACGCAAGGATGACTATGGACTATTTTTCAGCACTGCAAATTTTTCATTCGGTTTGTGAAACCACTAGTTTTACGGCAACAGCGAAACAGCTTGGGGTGGCGGTGTCATCGGTTACACGCCAAATCGACAATTTAGAACAATCGCTTGGCATTGCGTTGCTTAATCGCTCCACCCGCAAATTATCACTCACCGCAGCAGGGATTCGTTACCAACAGCAGACGAAATCAATTTTGGACGATTTACAGCAGGTCAATCAGCAACTAAAAGACGAAGTGCTTGAACCGCAGGGCAAGCTCCGCATTACGTTCCCCAATACTTATGGCGCTTGTAAACTCTCGTTGCTGTTGGCAGAGTTTGCGACTCGTTATCCAAAAATTGAGTTGGAATTAATTAGCTCTGATGATTTTGTCGATCTGTTCAGTCAGCCGATTGATTTAGCGATTCGTTTGGGGCAAATCAATGATGACCGCTTGATCGCCAAAAAACTCGCCCCGCAACAGCGTTTGTTAGTGGCAAGCCCAGCTTATTTACAACAGCATGGCACGCCTGAAACTCCGCAAGATTTGACCGCACTTAACTGCTTACCGTTTACTTATCGTGGCTTGGCAGCAAAATGGTATTTCAAGCAAGGCGAGAAAATGGAAAGCATTTGGGCGAAGGGCAATTTGTCGGGCAATAACGCCGAAATGTTGCTTCAAGCCTGCCTAGATGGGCAGGGCATTACCCATTTGCCCGATTGGTTGGTTGAACGCCACCTACAAGCGGGCAAATTAGTGCAAATTTTTGCAAATTGGCAAATTACGCCCACGGATACCGCAGAAAATGACGGCATTTATTTGGTTTACACCCCAAATAACCGCCAAATGATGAAAATTAATGTGCTAAGTGAATTTTTATTCGAGCGATTAGGTTAAAATGGATACGGTAATATCGATGAGATAAGAGGAAAATTTATGGTTACCCATACCGTTATTATTAGCGATAGGGCAAAAGACAACATCACAGTTTATACCAAAGAACCTGTGTTTTTAGCGATTGCGGATCGTGAAGATTTAAAAGCATTAAAACATTTGGAAGAAGCGAATAGAGCCGGAATTTATATTTTATTAGGCGAGAATCAGCGTTATGTCGGGCAGGCGAGCGGAAAAATTTATGATCGCCTAATTACGCATAATGATAGTAAAAATTGGTGGAGTAAGATTATTTTCTTTGGGCGAGAAGATGGACATTTGGATAAATCGCAAACAGATTACCTTGAGAAGAAATTAATTGAGGCTTTTCAGAAAACCAATTTAACGTTAGATAATGCCACTTCGGGTAATACCTCTTTTATTGAAAAAACGAGTAAGATCAAAGCTGACAATGTTTGGAATATTGCTCAAGAAATTTTAGATGAAGTTGCGCATATTAATATCTTTGAAAGTTATGTTACTGAAGAAGAAAATCCAACTGATCAAATTTATATTGAGTTAGACGGACATAAGATTTCAGGGA
This sequence comes from Actinobacillus suis ATCC 33415, assembly GCF_000739435.1. Lineage (NCBI taxonomy): Bacteria > Pseudomonadati > Pseudomonadota > Gammaproteobacteria > Pasteurellales > Pasteurellaceae > Actinobacillus > Actinobacillus suis. The sequence goes on along the minus strand of NZ_CP009159.1, from coordinate 950,239 downwards.
AAAGCTACCGAGATAATCAGAAAAATTTCTTTTTATTTTTATTAAAACAGCCTAAATATCGTTCTTTAGTGGAGGATTTTTGTTTAAATGGAAAACCAACAGCGTCTCATTGTATTGGGAATGCGCCAAGTTTTAGACCAAATGGAATGAAATATACGACTCAGCTTGAAGAGGATATTTATCTTTATTCCCATTTATCAACAAAAGATCGCCGCCGAGCCATTCAAAACTTTGCAGATGCAACAGGTTTGAAAGTGGTGTTTCATTGGGATTAAAAAATGCCGTCTGAAAGTGATATCCAGACGGTATTTTATTTATAGATAAAGGGGCTGTCCTAGATAACTAGAGCAAACTTCCTCTAACCAATTGTTTTAAAATGGAAATTTGAGACTTTATGTCACTGTAATTAAAACGCCATTCACATTCCTTTAAATAGAGCTCAAAATATGCTTTGGGAATGCCATTAAATTTGCGTAGATGGCGTTTTGCTTGGTTCCAAAAATTCTCAATTCCGTTAATGTGGTTATGATTAGTTGCAAAACGTGTGCTGTGATTAATACGGAAATGACTAAATTCACTGACATCAAGTACATCATAACTACGATAAGTATCGGTGTAAACAATGCTGTCTGGCTTCACTTGCTCTCGAATAATCGGGAGTAATGTCGCTGATTGCGTATTCGGTACGGCAACGGTATAAACCTTGCCATTACGTTTAAGAAGCCCGAATACAGCGACTTTGCCAGCTGCCCCTCGCCCACGTTTACCTTTACGAGTGCCACCAAAGTAGATTTCATCTGCTTCGATTTCGCCGTCAAACATTTCCAAATGCAGGCTGTTTTGATAGATAAGTAATCGTAAGCGATGAAAATAGTATGCGGCAGTAGTTTTGTTTACATTAACTAATTCAGCAGCTGTTCGTGCAGTAACTCCTGCGACAAATAGCTCAATGAGTTTATTTTGTTTATGCTGACTTAGACGACTTTTTCTCATTGGGATATTGTATCCTAAATAGGAAATTTGTCAGTTATCTAGGACAGCCCCTAAATAAATTATTCTGTCTTTTGAAATAGCCAGTCCATACTTAGTGAAATGGCTAATGCTATACCACCAATAATGAACAAAATTCGATGGTCATTGTGGGTGGCGCTAAATACTGCGGATAAACCATAACCAGCTAATGCTTGAGCAGAGGCAAAGAAAACGGTAGCTTTACTCCAGTTTACATTGCGTAACCGTGGGCAGGAGGTCATTTCAAAAATGAGAGCAAGCATTAATGGCACGATTCCTGGTGGAAATGAGCCGATGATAACCGTAAGTATCGCTATTACAATGATATTTTCTGTGGCACATAATGCAAAAATAGCTAAAAATTCGACCGCTAGTACTGTGCGTAAAGTTGGTTTTGCACCAAATTTATCAGCGAAATAGCCATAAAGTGGTGGACCAATCATCGAACCAATGCCATATAAGCTCCAAAATAGTGCACCTGTGCCAGCGCCAAGTTGTAAGCCTCGTGCAATGTAATCCACAATAAATACGGCTGGTGCAACAATAAATACAGCCATCAAACCATATTGGAGATATAAAATCAGAAAGGCAGGTTTGGGTTCTAGGATATGTGGTTGGGCTGGTAGTGATGTTTGGGCAGGTGCAATTTCCTGTATTTTTATGACAGGATCAGGAATGTTAAACCAACTCAGTGCGGTCAAAATAGTAGAAAAAATACCTAAGCCAAACCAAGTCGCTTTTAACCCTAAATTAATTAACATTGGAACAATAGTTGCAGAGGCGAAAATACCTAACCCAATACCTAAGAAAATTGCACCACTGGCGAGATTTTGGTGTTCAACAGGTACATGGGGTGTGATAGTTGCCGCAACTAATACCATAATTGCACCACCTGAAATCCCTGAAATTAATCGCCAAACGAAATACCAAGCAGTTGAAAGCGGGAAGGCGCAAGCAAAAAATGAGAGTGTAACTAACAGCATCATTACACGTAATGTTTGCTTGTTAGAAAAGGCATTTCCCATCGGTCGCCCAGATAACGCACCGATCAAATATCCAGCTAAATTTGCCGCACCTAAATAAGCTGCATCTGAAGCTGAAAACCATTGTTCACTAATTAGCAACGGTAATAGTGGCGTATAAGCAAAACGTGCCAAGCCGATAGAAATCAAACTTGCTGACAGTCCTGCAAAAATAAACCATGCAATGGATTTTTGTGTTTGCATTTTTTCTCCTTATGGCAAGCGGTCTAATTTTGCTTTTTTTTTGCAAAAAAAGACCGCTTGTATCTTATTGATTTTCTAAAGGTAAGTATTGCATTGGCACCCAAGAATACCCTTGTTCTTCTTTCACAATATGTCCAATCCCTGGGAATGGGATATGTGCTGCCCCAACCCATAATTTACCTTCGCTGACTAATTTCAGAATGCGCTTACGGGTGGCGATCGCCGCTTTTTCATCGCTATCCACTTCCATAGAAATTTCAGGATTTTTTAACTGAATCGTATGGCTGTGAATAATATCGCCCCATACTAACAATCTATCTTTGCCTGAACCAACTAAATAGCCTGTCATGCTTGGTGAATGTCCGAATTCTTGTACAGTTTCAATGCCCTCAATAGGGTTTTCACCTTCATTAAATGTCTTAAATTGCCCAGCCTCTTGATAAGGCGTTACAGCTTGGCGAGCCGAATCAAAGAAAATTTGTACTTCTTTTGGTTGTTGGGCTGCAATCTCTTTGCTTAACCAAAAATCTGAATCTCTTTTCGGTGCATAAAGTGTTGCATTTGGGAATGCCATTTTTCCATCAGTGGTTGCTACACCACAGGCATGATCAGAATGTAAATGTGTTACTATAATATCTTTCACTTCTTCTGGTTGAACACCTGATGCTTTTAAGTTTTCAACAATATGACCTAACGTATCGCCATAACATTTTGCAGCTCCTGCATCAATGAGGGTATAGCCTGAAGGCTGCTTGATTAAAAATGCATTAACAGCTGTTTGGATACCATCTGCAGTACGAGGTAAAAACATTTTGTCGAATACTGCTTGCATTTCATCTGCTGAAATACCGTGAATCCATTTATGTGGCACATTCACAGGACCGTCATATAATGCGGTAACCAATAAATCGCCTAATTGCATTCGGTAAAAGCCAGCAACTTGCTGTTCAGCTTGTTTCACGGCAGGTTGTGCGGTTGTTTCTGCGTGTAGAACAGGGGTAAAGTTTGCTATCATTGCGGTTGCAATAAGGGTTTTCATCATTTTATTTAATGTCATTTTTGCTCTCCAAGTTAAAGTTTTGTTCGAATCCATCTTCCCATCTCATCAATTTCAGGCATTGCTACAAAATGTTCAATAGGATAAGTTTTGAATGTGAAATCTCGGTTTTTCGCCAGCATCAGCTTGCCTTGCTCAATCTGTGTGAGCGTAATTAGCGGATCTTGGCTTCCGTGTAACCATAAAATCGGTGTAAAATATCCGTTGTCTTGCCATTGGTTTGTTAATGGCAAATAGCCTGATAAGCCAACAATACCGCCTAGCGGTTTAGAATAGGTTGTGCCAGCTAGTAGCGAAATAGCACAACCTTGTGAAAAACCGCTCAGAAAAATCTTCTCGCTTGGTATGCCTTGAGTGATTTGTTCATCGATCAATTTATGCACATAATTGGCCGCACATTGAATGCCAGACTCGTCTTCTTCAATCAGAAAATTATCGCCTAGTAAATCGTACCAGCCCGAAACGGGAGCGTTCGCCCATCTGATAAAACGTACTGGTGCAGAGGGCAAGACGAATTTTACGTTCGGTAATGATTCTGCTAAATATTCAGCAATAGGGCGGAATTGCAAACCACTAGTGGTTAAACCGTGTAAGAAAATCACGCAAGCGGTGGAATTTTCAGGATTTTTTCCAGACGGTATGATAAGTGGTTCATTATGTGGAATAAGAATGTCCGCCATCAGTTACACCCATCAATACCGCATGCCATTCCTGTGGTGATTTCAAGTTCTGTTTGTTCGTTCCATGCTTGATTTAGGGCTTGCAACATATAATCTGTAGGTTGTGCGCCTGATAGGCCAAATTTGCCATCAATCACAAAAAACGGTACAGCTTGAATGCCAATTTGACGGGCTTCTTGTTCGTCTTGGCGAGCTTCGCTGGCGAATTGGTCAGAGTCCAATAATTTTTCTATCAATTCACGGCTAATGCCAACATCTTCGCCACATTTAACTAAATTTTTACGCTCTGTAAGAGCGAGATTTTCGGTGAAATAAGCGTGCATTAAACGCTCATTCATTGCATCACCTTTGCCTAAACTTTCTGCTAATTTGGTTAAACGGTGTGCATCAAAAGTGTTGGTGTTTTGCACTGTTTCATATTTCATCTCTAAACCAGCCTTTTGCGCTGTGGCTTCTACTTGACGGATAAATGCTTTCGCATCTGCAGATGTTCTACCGTATTTACGTTCAATACGCTGCTGTGTTGTAGTAGTAACATCATTTGACGCGGTTGGGTCTAGCTCAAAGACTTTATGCACAATTTGTACCTGTTTAGCGTGGGCAAACTGGCTCAATGCTGCTTCCAAATGGCGTTTACCTACATAGCAAAACGGGCAGGCATAATCAGACCAAATTTCAATTTTCATAATAAATCCTTATTTTCTTAAATCTAAAAATGTAGATATGTTTTTGCTTTAAAAAACGCCAAATGACGGCGTTTTCAGTTAAATCTCAATACGAAGAGTAGTTAGAAATTGCTCGATTTTCTCAGCATTGTAGTGGTAGTATGTCCACTTTCCAGAACGACTCATTTCCACTAGCCCAGCTTTTTTCAAACTATTTAAATAACCCGATACTACGGATTGCGCTAAGCCTGACTTAATCGTGATTGCCTGCACACACACGCCGCCATCAGCTGCAATCGCATCAACAGTAAATTCTGCCCCACGAAAATACTGCTCAGGCGATTTAATCCAACGTAACATTTGCAAGCGATGTTCATTCGCCAATACTTTAAAAATTTCGACTAATTCCATATTCGCTCCAAAATTTGATAGGGATATTATATCTATAAATTTAGATTTGTAAATGAGTTTGAAGATATTGAAGAAATTTAATTCTGGTTTTAAGGAAATGTATTTAAAAAAAGAGAAGTTCTTCTATCTTTCATATTAAGATGAGAACTTCTCTTTGTATTTATTATATTGATATTGATTTACACTGTTTAGAACGGGATATCGTCGTCGAAGTTATCCATTGGTGGTTCTGCTTGAGCTGGTTTTGCAGCTTGTTGAGCAGGGCGGCTTGCTGTTTGGTCATAACCGTAACCGCTGTTACCTTGGTTGTAACTTTGTTGTGGTGCAGGTGCTGAATTTCCCCAACCGCCTTGGTTGCCGCCGAAATCGCCGCCTTGGTTACGTCCGCCTAACATTTGTAAAACGTCACCTTGGATTTCGGTGGTGTAACGATCTTGACCGTTTTGGTCTTGCCATTTACGTGTTTTTAAACGGCCTTCAACATAAACTTGTGAGCCTTTACGTAAGTATTGACCGGCAACTTCCGCTTGGCGACGGTAGAATACGATACGGTGCCATTCGGTTACTTCACGGCGTTCGCCCGTATTTTTATCTGTCCAACTTTCACTGGTTGCTACGCTAATATTTGCAACCGCTTCGCCGTTTGGCATGGTGCGCATTTCAGGATCGTTACCTAAATTGCCCACGATGATAACTTTATTAATACCTGCCATAAAATCCTCTGTGAATTAATTAAGTGCTTTGAAATTTTGTGCGACATTCTACCTGAAATTCAAAAAAATGCACGCATTAAAACTGATATTTTGTACAGTTACTTTAAAATATGCGATAATAAAAAACATTTTTTAGTGAGAGCAACCGATTATGCAGTACATTGATGTTCGTGGTGCGAGAACCCACAACCTTAAAAATATCAACTTAATTCTCCCTCGAGATAAATTTATTGTAATTACCGGCTTATCCGGATCGGGTAAGTCTTCTTTAGCTTTTGATACGCTGTATGCGGAAGGGCAACGCCGTTATGTCGAATCCCTTTCTGCTTATGCACGCCAATTCCTTTCATTGATGGAAAAACCAGATGTTGACCATATTGAAGGGCTTTCACCGGCAATTTCTATTGAGCAAAAATCCACTTCGCATAACCCTCGTTCCACGGTGGGGACGGTAACTGAAATCCACGACTATTTACGTCTATTATTTGCCCGAGTGGGCGAGCCTCGTTGTCCGGATCACGATTTACCGTTGGCGGCACAAACCATTTCGCAAATGGTGGATAGAGTAATGGAAGAGCCGGAAGGCAAGCGTTTGATGTTACTTGCACCGGTGGTCAAAGATCGTAAAGGCGAACACGTAAAATTATTGGAAAATTTGACCGCTTCCGGCTATATCCGAGCCAGAATTGACGGCGAAATCTGTGATTTATCTGATCCGCCGGCATTGGAATTACAGAAAAAGCACACAATTGAAGTGGTGGTCGATCGCTTTAAAGTGAGAAGTGATATTACAACACGTTTAGCGGAATCGTTTGAAACGGCATTGGATTTATCCGGTTCGACTGCGATTATTGCTGATATGGATGATCCGAGTGCGGACGAAATCGTCTTTTCGTCTAGTTTTGCTTGTCCGCATTGCGGCTATTCGTTACACGAATTAGAGCCTCGTTTGTTCTCATTTAATAACCCAGCGGGTGCTTGCCCAACCTGTGACGGCTTAGGGGTAGAACAGTATTTTGACCCGAACAAAGTGGTACAGAATCCGGATGTCTCGTTAGCGAGTGGTGCGATTAAAGGTTGGGATCGCCGTAGCTTTTACTATTTCGGTTTGTTGAAATCGGTGGCGGATCATTATGATTTTTCACTGGATACGCCATTTAAAGAGCTGACTAAAAAACAACGTGAAATTATTCTGAACGGTTCAAAAGACGAAATTGAATTTGTTTATGTTAATGATCGTGGCGATAAAGTAAAACGTAAACATACCTTTGAAGGTGTGTTAAATAATATGGCTCGCCGTTATAAAGAAACCGAGTCGAATTCGGTGCGAGAAGAATTAGCGAAATATATCAATAATCGCCCGTGTGTGGAGTGTGAAGGTTCTCGCTTACGCCGTGAAGCTCGTTACGTATTTTTAGATAAAACTAATTTGCCGATGGTATCGGAGAAATCGATTGGCGAAGCGTTAGAATTTTTTGAACAGTTAGATCTTGCCGGTCAAAAAGCGAAGATTGCGGAGAAAATTTTAAAAGAAATTCGTGAACGTTTGCAGTTCTTGGTCAATGTCGGCTTGAATTACCTCTCGCTTTCTCGTTCGGCAGAAACCTTATCTGGTGGTGAAGCTCAACGTATTCGTTTAGCCAGCCAAATCGGTGCGGGTTTAGTTGGGGTAATGTATGTGCTTGATGAACCGTCTATCGGCTTGCACCAACGTGATAACGAACGTTTATTAAATACCTTAATTCATCTGCGTAATTTGGGTAATACCGTGATTGTGGTGGAGCATGATGAAGATGCGATCCGTGCGGCGGATCATATTGTGGATATCGGCCCTGGGGCAGGTGTACATGGTGGTCAAGTTATTGCGCAAGGTACGGCAGAAGAAATTATGCAGGTGGAAGATTCGATTACCGGACAATTCCTTTCCGGTAAGCAGAAAATTGAAATTCCGGCAAAACGAGTGCCTTATGACGCAGCAAAATTGCTCACCTTAAAAGGGGCGAGTGGTAATAACTTAAAACAAGTACAGTTGGATATTCCGGTGGGTTTATTCACTTGTATTACCGGTGTGTCGGGTTCGGGTAAGTCGACTTTAATCAATGATACCTTGTTCCCGTTAGCACAAAATGCATTAAATCGTGCGGAACGTACTGATGTCGCACCTTATGAATCGATTGATGGCTTGTCGCATTTCGATAAAGTGATTGATATCGACCAAAGCCCAATTGGACGTACGCCTCGTTCAAATCCGGCAACTTATACCGGTTTATTCACGCCGATTCGTGAATTATTTGCCGGCACACAAGAAGCGAGAGCGAGAGGCTATAATGTCGGACGCTTTAGTTTTAACGTGCGAGGCGGACGTTGTGAAGCCTGCCAAGGCGATGGCGTGATTAAAGTGGAAATGCACTTCCTACCGGATGTGTATGTGCCGTGTGATCACTGTAAAGGTAAACGTTATAACCGAGAAACCTTGGAAATCCGTTACAAAGGCAAAACGATTCATCAAGTGCTGGATATGACGGTGGAAGAGGCGAGAGAATTTTTTGCACCGGTGCCGGCGATTGCGCGTAAATTGCAGACGTTAATGGATGTCGGTTTATCGTATATTCGCTTAGGACAGTCTTCGACTACACTTTCCGGCGGCGAAGCGCAGCGTGTTAAATTAGCGACCGAGCTTTCCAAACGTGATACCGGCAAAACGCTGTATATCTTAGATGAACCGACTACCGGTTTACATTTTGCCGATATTAAACAATTACTTTCAGTGCTACACAAATTGCGTGACCAAGGCAATACAATTGTGGTGATCGAGCATAATTTAGATGTGATTAAAACTGCCGACTGGATTGTTGATTTAGGCCCTGAAGGCGGTTCGGGTGGCGGACAAATTATTGCAACCGGCACACCAGAAGAGGTAGCGAAAGACAAACGCTCGCACACGGCAAGATTCTTAAAAGAGATTTTAGCCAAAGGCTAAAGCACACCACTAAACAAGCGGTTAAATTTCCAGAAAATTTTGCAAAATTTAAAGGGGATTTAACCGCTTGTGTTTAAGCTGCATTATGTAATTTGGCGAGATCTTCTTGAATCTTTTCATTGGCTAACATTCGTTTTTCAGACTCAACGAAACGCGTTAGGATTTGTTTGATTAGAGGTTGATAGCCTAGTCCGTGAAGTTGGGCGATATCTTTGAGATCTTGAATTAATCCCTTAGATAAGCGAATTGAGATTGGCTGTAAAGCAAGTAGTTCTTCTAACATTTCTGGCGTTGTATGAGTTGAACGTTGTACAAATTTTTCATCTTGCCCTAGTTCTCTGTTTTCCCATTTTTCAATATTTTTCATACTTACCTCTATTTATATTTCTCGTAAATTCGAATTTCTTCCGCATTTGGGCGATAGGCTGTTCGAATGTAAATGTCGTTATTTTTTCGCATAAAACAGACTTTGAGTTTTATTCCCCTATTGGTTTCGGCAATAAACCATTCTGTTGGCGGTTCGCTCAAATGTTCTTCACGTGTATCAATTAAAAATTGTCCGTTTATATTTGAAAATGCTTCGAGAATTTCCGTTTCCGGATCAGAAAGTCCATGCTTCTGAATCAGTTTTAAATAAATTTGATGTGAGATTATCAGCATTTTTCACCTTTGTATATACAAATTTAAATCAGATAAATTGAGAATAAGTTTTTCCTTTTATTCTTCAATCTGCAAAAGTGATTTTTTCGATATAACTCGAAAAGTTATCGATTTCTTCAGATTTAAGTAGAAAAATCCGCTATAATTGCAGTAATTTTCACTTCTAAAATAAAGGTTAAAATGGCTACAATTGCTCAAAATCCGCTCGTTCTTGTGGACGGTTCTTCTTATCTTTATCGTGCGTTTCATGCGTTTCCGCCGCTGACTAATAAAAATGGTGAGCCGACGGGAGCGATGTATGGCGTGTTAAATATGCTGAAAAGTTTAATTGCTCAGGTTGAGCCGAGCCATATTGCGGTGGTTTTTGATGCGAAGGGTAAGACTTTCCGTGATGAGTTATTTGAGCAATATAAATCGCATCGTCCTCCGATGCCAGATGACTTGCGTGCACAAGTGCAACCGTTACATACGATTATTAAAGCGTTAGGCATTCCGCTGATCTCGATTGAAGGTGTAGAAGCGGATGATGTGATCGGTACGCTTGCGGTGCAGGCGGCGAATGACGGAAAAAACGTGTTAATCAGTACCGGCGATAAAGATATGGCACAACTGGTGAACGATCACATTATGCTAATTAATACCATGAACAATACTTTGCTTGATCGTGAAGGTGTGATTGAGAAATACGGTATTCCGCCAGAGCTGATTATTGATTATTTAGCATTGCAAGGCGACGCTTCGGATAATATTCCTGGTGTGAAGGGCGTGGGCGAGAAAACCGCATTAGGTTTGCTGCAAGGAATCGGCTCATTAAAAGAGATTTATGCGAATTTGGATCAAGTCGCCACACTTTCATTCCGTGGTGCTAAAACACTTGCACCGAAATTAGAAGCGGAGAAAGAAGCGGCGGATTTATCTTATTTGCTTGCCACGATTAAGACCGATGTTGAACTGGAAGTCACCCATGAACAATTAGTGGTGCAATCACAAAAGCGTGATGAATTAGTTGAGTTGTTTGGACGTTATGAATTTAAGCGCTGGCTGAATGAAGTGATGAATGACGCTAACCCGGTCACGCAAAATTCAGCGGAAAAAATTCCTAATAATTATCAAGCGACTGTTTCAGCACCGCAAGCGGTCGAAACCGAGCAAACTTTTGCAAAAGTGGAGATTGATCGTAGCAGATATGAAACGGTAGCCACAATGGCGCAGTTGCAGAGTTGGATTGAAAAGATCAACCAAGCAAAATTAGTGGCGGTGGATACCGAAACCGATAGTTTGGACTCTATGTCGGCAAATTTAGTCGGAATTTCATTTGGCTTGGCTAACGGCGAAGCGTGCTATATTCCGTTAACGCACAAAGAACAGGTAACGCTTGAGCCTCAGCAAAGCGATCTGTTTGCCGAGCCGGCAGAAGTGGAAACTACCACAAGCTTTGAACTTGCAAAAAATCAGCTAAATTTGACCGCTTGTTTGAATGAGCTTAAGCCGGTATTAGAAAATGATGATGTGAAAAAGATCGGGCAAAATATTAAATACGATCTGACTATTTTCGCAAATCACGGTGTGCAGGTGGCAGGTGTTGCATTCGATACGATGCTGGAATCTTATACGCTAAATAGTACCGGTCGTCATAATATGGACGAATTAGCGGATCGCTATTTAGGGCATAAGACGATTGAGTTTGAAGAAATTGCTGGTAAGGGCAAAAATCAGCTGACATTCGATAAAATTGCGATTGATGTCGCTTCACAATATGCGGCGGAAGATGCGGATGTGACGATGAAATTACATCAAGTGCTTGCGCCGGAATTGGATAAAGCGCCGACATTGGTTAAATTGTTTAATGAAATTGAAATGCCGTTGGTTGAAGTGCTTTCTCGCATTGAGCGTAACGGTGTATTGATTGATCCGGAAAAATTACTGGCGCAATCGGCAGAAATTGAGCAGCGTTTAGCTGAGTTGGAACAGTTAGTGCATAGTGAAGCCGGTGAAGTCTTTAATCTTGCTTCTACCAAACAATTACAAGAAATTTTATTTACTAAACTTGGCTTACCTGTCTTGAAAAAAACACCGAAAGGTGCGCCTTCTACCAATGAAGAAGTGTTGGATGAATTAGCGGGGCAAGGGCATTTAGTGCCGAAATTATTAATGGAACATCGTGGCTTAAGTAAGTTGAAATCGACTTATACCGACAAGTTACCATTAATGATTAATCCAAAAACAGGCAGAGTGCATACCTCTTATCATCAGGCAGTAACGGCGACCGGTCGTCTTTCATCAAGTGATCCGAATCTGCAAAATATTCCGATCCGAAATGAGGAAGGCAGACGTATTCGCCAAGCATTTATTGCGAATAAAGGCTATAAAATTGTCGCAGCCGACTATTCACAAATCGAATTGCGTATTATGGCGCATTTAGCAAATGATGAAGGTATGATTACCGCCTTCGCTGAAGGTAAAGATATTCACCGTGCAACAGCAGCGGAAATTTTCGGTTTAGCGTTGGATCAAGTAACAAGTGAGCAACGCCGTAGTGCTAAGGCTATTAATTTCGGTTTAATTTACGGTATGTCGGAATTCGGTTTATCAAACCAATTAGGCATTTCACGTGCCGATGCGAAAAAATATATGGAACGTTATTTCCAACGTTATCCGGCAGTGCAACAATTTATGACCGATATTCGTGAAAGTGCGAGTGAAAAAGGGTATGTGGAAACACTTTTCGGCAGACGTTTATATTTACCGGAAATTAAGTCCAGTAATGCAATGCGCCGTAAAGCGGCGGAACGTGTGGCGATCAATGCACCAATGCAAGGCACTGCGGCGGATATTATTAAAGTCGCAATGATTGGCATTGATAAAGTGATTCGAGGCGATGAAAATATCAAAATGATTATGCAAGTGCATGATGAATTGGTGTTTGAAGTAAAAGAAGAATTGATCGAACATTATAGCCAATTAATTAAAGCGGAAATGGAAAAAGCGATTCAGCTTAAAGTGCCTTTAATTGCAGAAGTCGGCGTGGGCGATAACTGGGACGAAGCGCACTAATTTTGTGAAAAATAATTAATCAATAAAATAAAAGCCAAATGCTTCTTGGTGTTTGGCTTATTTTATTGTATCGTTATGCTAGTACGAAGCTTTGTGAAACTTTTACAGAATAGGTTGTCAAAGAGGCACTTGATTCTCTTTGATAGAAGGAACAAAAAATGAAAAAATTAATTAAGCAATCATTATTAGGTTTTGCCTTAGTTTCTATGACTGGCGCAGCTTTTGCTGATGCGCAGTCAGTTGCCGAATTGCAACGACGTTTAGAGCAAGTCAGCCAATATAGTGCGGATTTTGATCAAACGGTACGTTCAAGCAAAGGTAAACAAATTCAATCGGGTAAAGGTAAATTCCAAGTGAAGCGCCCGAATCTGTTCCGTATGGATACTAAATCACCGCAAGAAAATTTAATTGTTTCTGATGGTGCGAATTTATGGTTTTATGATCCGTTTGTGTCACAAGTGACGGTGAATACGGTGCAAGATGCAGTAAATAATACACCGTTCGTATTATTAACCAGTAGTGATAAAAGCCACTGGGATCAGTATGATGTGACACAAAATGCGGATACTTTCGTATTAAAACCGAAATCGAAAAAAAGTAATTTAAAACAGTTTGATGTGCGTATCGATCAAAGCGGTATGTTAAAAGGTTTTAGTACCATTGAACGAGACGGACAGAGCAATTTATACGTATTACGTAATATTACCGGTGGTGGCGTATCGTCTGATTTGTTCAAATTTAGCGTACCGAAAGGCGCTGAGTTAGATGACCAACGTGGCGGTAAAAAATCTAAGAAATAATTTATTTTACTAGCGGTTTTATTTTCGCAAAATTTTGCCAAAATCAGACCGCTTTCCTTATTTTGGAGGTTCAATGAAAATTCTTTATAGTCAACGTGATCCGCAAGAGTGGCAACAGTTTATGGTTTTATTGCAACAGGCGGTGGCAGAAGATAAATTAGAACAGTTTTTTACCTCGTTTTTAACGGCAGATGAACGTAACTCTTTAGGTCTACGTGTGCAAATTGTTGCGGCGTTACTAAAAGGTGAAGTGCCGCAAAGAGAAATTCAGCAAAACTTGAACACTAGTGCCGCAACCATTACGCGCGCTTCTAATATGCTGAAAACATTGGAGCCGCAATTTATTGAGTGGTTAAACGAGAAACTTAATGGCAAAGCGTAAACGAAAACGCAAAAAGAAGTCAGTCACCATGTTTAGTTTGATCAAACGCTTATGCCGTAAATTTATCAAGTTTTTTATTCCGCAGGAGATTGGTTCGAGAGCCGGTTGGTTGTGGTTCGGCTCAAGCCGTTTAGGGGCGGGGCTTGGTGGTGCTTTCGTTACGTTTTTGATGATTTTTTCGGTATTACCCGTGCCATTTTCCGCTTATATGGCGCAGAAAAAAGTTGAGCATTTGATTGCCGGTGATAATTATAAAATCCAATATGATTGGGTCAGTTTAGATAAAATCGCTTGGCAAATGCAGATGGCGGTGATTGCTTCGGAAGATCAAAAATTCGAAAGCCATTTTGGGATCGATTTACAAGCGATTGAAATTGCATTACAGCGCAATGCTAAATCGAAAAAAGTGCGAGGTGCTTCCACTATTTCTCAGCAAACGGTCAAAAATATGTTTTTATGGCACGGACAAAGTTGGCTACGAAAAGGTATTGAATTGCCGCTAACTTTTGTGATGGAAAATACTTGGGGTAAACGCCGTATTTTGGAAGTGTACTTAAACATTGCTGAATTTGGTGACGGTATCTTTGGCGTAGAAGCGGCAGCGAAGCACTTCTTTAAAAAACGTGCGAAAGATCTGACTTTACAAGAGTCGGCTTTATTAGCCGCTTCGTTACCTAATCCGTTAGTGTTTCGGGTGAATAAACCGGGGCCGACCATGCGTAAACGTCAGGCGTGGATTATGCGCCAAGTGACGGCATTAGGCGGTCGTCATTATTTGGAAAAGTTGTAGAACAAGCGGTAGAATTTGCAAAAAAATTTGCAATTTCGACCGCTTATTTTTTTATCTTTTTTATCGGGGGCAATATGATTAGCAAACCAACCTTAGAAACGATACTTTCTCATCGTTCGATTCGTAAATTTACCGAACAACCTATCTCGGAAGAACTATTCCAAACCTTAATCCAAGCCGGGCAACAAGCCTCCACGTCCAATCATTTACAATGCGTGAGCGTGATTCGTGTCAAAGATCAAACCATACGCCAATCATTGCGTGAGGTATCTGGTATGGCATATGTGACCGAATGTGCAGAATTTTTGGTTTTTTGCATTGATTTTTATAAACATAAACAGCTTGTACCGGATTCGCAATTAGATTGGGCGGATGTGAGTGTTATCGGTGCGGTAGATACTGGAATTTTTGCACAAAATGTTTTGTTGGCTGCGGAATCGGTCGGCTTAGGCGGTGTATATATCGGAGCATTACGCAATGATGTCGCTAAAGTAGCGGAGGTATTAGGACTGCCGCAATATTGTGTGCCGTTAGTTGGTATGTGTTTAGGTTATCCGGCACAAGATCCGGCACTTAAACCTCGTTTGCCGGCAACATTAGTTTGCTATGAGGATCAATATCAGCCGTTAGACCAATCTGAACTTGCAAAATATAACGAAATTTTGACCGCTTATTATCAGGAGAGAACCGGTGAAGGGCAGCAGTGGCAGGCTGCGATCGATAAAACCTTAAATAAAGCGGTACGTCCGCATATGTTGCCATTTTTCCAACAACAAGGATTGTTGAAACGATGAGATTTTTAATGTTGTGCCGAGAACCTCGTTTATATAGCTGCCGACGTTTACAGCAAGCTTGTGAGCAGCGAGGTATCCACTTAGATATTCTTGATCCGAATCGGATGTTGATAAAGTTAGCGGTGGAGCAAGGTCAATCGGTATTACAGCTCTATTATCAAACGGGTGAAACTTACGATAAAAACCGACCGCTTCCGCAATTATTGCCTGATTATGATGCGGTATTGCCTCGTTTCGGCACAACCAGTACGGAAATGGGATGCCGAGTTTTGCGTTACTTTGAAGCAAAACAGGTAAAAGTCTTAAATAATTCGACCGCTTTTGCTTTGGCAAGAGATAAATGGCTAAGTTTGCAAGCCTTGGTTACCGCACAAATCGCTGTGCCGGCAAGTTCGTTAGCCGGTGAACTGTGTTCGGTAGAAGGGCATTTAACCCAACATCAGCTCCCGTTAGTAACGAAAACATTATCCGGTTCGCAAGGTGTGGGAGTAATGTTAGCGGAGAGCCAACAAACCGCCCAAAGTGTTTTGGCTGTTTTACAGCAAGCGAAATTAGCTTATTTGTTGCAAGATTTTGTAGCAGAGTCAAAAGGGCAGGACATTCGAGCGTTTGTAGTTGGAGATCGTGTCGTGGCGGCAATGAAGCGCTCCGGTAATGAGGGGGAATTTCGAGCCAATATTCATTTAGGTGGCAAAGCTCAAACGATAGCATTAACTGAAGCGGAACAACAACTTGCAGCGAAAGCGGCAAAAGCAATCGGACTTAGCGTGGCGGGTGTCGATCTGATTCGTTCTGATAGCGGATTGCTGGTGTTAGAAGTGAATGCCAGCCCTGGGTTAGAAGGGATTGAGCAGGCAAGCGGCATTGATATTGCCAGTTTGATGATTGACCATCTGATTCATTCACCTTAATGCGAAAGCCCCCAAACGGAGGCTTTGTTATTCTATTTATCCGATAAGTTTTTCTTTCCAATAACCAATCCATTCTTTAAGGGCAATGCTACTATTTTGTAGCGCTTGTGCTTGCGGGATAAACGGTAAAATTCCGATATCAAGCGCCTGATGAGCGGTAGTGCTAGCCGCAAGCACGTTAAAGCCCTCTCGCTCAAACAGCATTTTGGCGCGTTTCATATGCCATTGGTTAGTCACCAAAACAATATGTTGAATACCGGCTTGCATCAGAATCGGTTTACTGAATGTTGCATTTTCTTCGGTAACATTTGATTTTTCCTCAATCCAAGTAACGGGAACATGGAAAAAATCGTTCAACTCTTGCTCCATAATTTTTGCTTCCGGCTCTCGTCCTTCTGGGCTTCCTCCAGTGACTAAAATCGGCAAACCGGTCTGTTTATGTAAATAAGCCGCATAGCGCATCCGTTCTAACGGTGCGGCGGCAATCGCATAATTACCGAATAGCTCATTACTGTCACGCAATCCCCCGCCTAATACTACGATCGCTTGGGCTTTTTTGTAATCTTCAATGGTAAGTTTTTGGGTAAAAGTGACCGCTTGAATCAATTGATGTGAGAAATAAGGTGTACTACAAATATAGAGAATCGTCATACCTAATGCGGTACAAAAATAGCTCAGCTTTTTGAATTGTAATTTATGGAGAAATAAAGAAAAAATCCATAAAATCAAAGCGTTAAATGGCGGAAGGATAATGGCGGTAATCAGTTTGGTTAAAAATAGCATAAGTCAACAGGACAATCATTCAATATGAACATTGTCCGTTATTTGTACATTATTGTCTAGTGTCTATGGACGAACGCCGAGCGTATGACAAATGGCGTAAGTAAGCTCGGAACGGTTTAAAGTATAAAAGTGAAAATCTTTCACAC
This sequence comes from Actinobacillus suis ATCC 33415, assembly GCF_000739435.1. Lineage (NCBI taxonomy): Bacteria > Pseudomonadati > Pseudomonadota > Gammaproteobacteria > Pasteurellales > Pasteurellaceae > Actinobacillus > Actinobacillus suis. The sequence continues at coordinate 933,176 of NZ_CP009159.1, read as the reverse complement.
CTTCTTTTGAGAGAATTTTGACCATATCCATTGCGATGCTTGCCCCGACTAAATTGCGAGTTGTTTGATCGTCTTCCAAACCTTGATACATTTTTTGCATCCAGCTTGGAATTCTCACATTGGTCACTTTTGCCATTTTTTCTAATTGTTTGAAATTAGAAACGGGCAGAATACCCGGTACGATTTCAACATCAATACCTACGGTGGCACAGCGGTCACGAAATCTAAGGTAGCTATCAATATCAAAGAAAAATTGAGTGATTGCGCGATTGGCGCCGGCTTCAATTTTTTGTTTTAAGTAAATTAAATCGGCTTGCGTTGATTTTGCTTCCGGATGTACTTCGGGGTAAGCGGCAACTGAAATATCAAAATCAGCCACTTCTTTTAATAATCTCACTAAATCTGCTGCATAAAATGGTTTTTTCGCATAGCCAGCCGGCTCGTCTCCTCGGAGTGCAACAATATTACGAATGCCGTTATCCCAATAATCTTGAGCGATTGTACGTAATTCATCAGGGCTGGCATCAATGCCGGTTAAATGCGGTGCAGCTAAAATGCCGGTTTCTTGCTGGATATTTTTTACAATGGAGTGCGTGCGTGTTCGTTCGCCGGAGTTTGCGCCATAAGTGACGGAAACAAATTTAGGTTTTAGCGCTTTTAAGCGGTGAATAGAGTCCCATAGCATGGTTTCTATTTTTTCATTTTTAGGCGGAAAAAATTCAAATGAAACGTTAATTTGACCGTTTAAGTCTGCAACACTTTGATTTAAATGATCAATTTCTTTAGCATAGCTCATATTTTGTCCCTCTTGCGAATTGTTATTATTAGAATGGTGTTGAATTTGCAACCGTTTTTTCTGGTATCGAGTGAGGGTATTTTATTTTTATCTTTTAATTAACGTCAATTTCATAATTTTCAGAATTAACATGAATTATATTCATAATTATTGTGCTTTGTATTTTGTTGGTTGATCCATATCAACAATACCTCTTTCTAATTAGCAAAATTATGAGAATTCGTTAGAATGCAATTATTGCGGTAATATTTTTTTTCTTAAAATAATTAACATATGGCTATAAGACATATCATAAGACAGACTCAAATACAGTGGCGAAAAGCTTCCGTTAGTTCGTCTATTGGCTATGTTACTTGCTATCCGTTGTTACAAGCGGTCAAATTTCTTCCTTTTTTTACTTACCTTAATTTATTTTCTTTATTTCTGTTTTTACCGTCGATCACAACCAGTTGCCAATGGAGAAGGGAGTACAAGCGGTCGTATTTTCCAATTTATTTGTAATCTTTTGTCCATTAGTAATTCGTTTATTAGCAAAAAATAAGGAAACCATTATGCAGATAACTAAAATCGCTGTGGCAGGCACACTAGAATCTAGTGATGCGCAAGTCCGCATTGAGCCTGCGAATACGTTAAACATTGAGTTAAATAGCTCGGTGGGAAAACAATTTGGTGATGACATTTTAGCCACCATCAAAGAAGTACTCGCTCAATTTGATGTAAATGCAGCACAAGTGACGGTAGAAGATAAAGGTGCATTAGACTGTGTACTTCGTGCAAGATTAAAAGCCGCCTTATTACGTGCAACTGACGAACAAATCGATTGGGGGAAAGTGCTATGAGCCAAAAAATTAGATTAAGAAGAAGTATGCTTTTCGTTCCGGGTTCAAATGCGGCAATGATCAGTAATACCTTTATCTATAAACCTGATTCAATCATGTTTGACCTTGAAGATGCGGTGGCGTTAAAAGAGAAAGATTCAGCTCGTATCTTAGTCGCTCATGCACTTCAACACCCACTTTATAAAGAAATTGAATGTGTGGTGCGTGTAAACCCATTAGATTCAGAATTCGGTCTAGCAGATTTAAATGCCGTAGTACGTGCAGGTGTTGATATTGTACGTATGCCAAAAACTGAAACTGCACAAGATGTGATTGATATGGATCATGCGATCACCGAAATTGAAAAAGCATGTGGACGTGAAGTTGGCTCAACATTAATGTTAGCCGCAATTGAATCGCCACTTGGTATTACTCAAGCGAACCAAATCGCAACAGCTTCAAACCGTTTAATCGGTATTGCGTTAGGTGCGGAAGACTATGTACGTAACCTTAAAACCGAACGTTCGCCAGAAGGTATTGAATTATTATTTGCACGTTGTTCAATTTTACAAGCGGCTCGTGCAGCGGGCATTCAAGCGTTTGATACTGTTTATTCAAATGCAAATAACGAAGAAGGTTTCTTAGCGGAAGCAGCACTAATTAAGCAGCTTGGTTTCGATGGTAAATCACTTGTGAACCCTCGCCAAATTGAATTACTTCATAACTTATTTGCGCCAACGCAAAAAGATGTGGATCAAGCGAAACGCATTATTGAGGCGGCAGAAGAGGCAAAACGCAATGGTTTAGGTGTGGTATCGCTCAACGGTAAAATGATCGATGCACCAATTATTGACCGTGCCGCATTAGTACTTGAACGTGCAAAACATGGTATTCGTGAGGAATAAGGGGGAACCGCTATGACAACAAGAGAACAACGTATCGAAAAATTTAATGGTGGCAAACCTGTTTACCAAGCTGTACCGAAAGCAGAATCACTTGTTCGTACCGCAAAAGATCGTAAAGTATGTGATAGCTTAGAAGATGCTATTCGCCGCTCAGGTTTAAAAGACGGTATGACTATTTCATTCCATCATGCATTCCGTGCCGGCGATTTCGTAGTGAATATGGTGATGGAAAAAATTGCAGCAATGGGTTTCAAAAACTTAACACTTGCTTCAAGTTCATTAATTGACAGCCATTTCCCAATTATCGAACACATTAAAAATGGTGTGGTTACTAAAATTTACTCATCAGGTATTCGTGGCAAATTAGCGGACGAGATCTCAAAAGGGATTTTAAAAGAACCAGTAAATATTCATTCGCACGGTGGTCGTGTTCACTTAGTAAAATCGGGTGAATTAAAAATTGACGTAGCATTCTTAGGTGTGCCGATGTGCGATAAATTCGGTAATGCGAATGGTTTTAGCGGTAAAAGTAAATGTGGTTCATTAGGTTATGCACGTATTGATGCGGAATTTGCCGATAAAGTGGTACTTTTAACTGAAGAATTTGGTGAATATCCATTAAATCCAGCAAGTATTACGCAAGACCGTGTTGATTTAATCGTGCAAGTAGATGAAGTGGGAGACCCGAAAAAAATCGGTGGTGGTGCGACCCGTATGACCACAAACCCACGAGAACTTTTAATTGCGCGTAAATGTGCGGATGTGATTTTCGGTTCAGGCTATTTCAAAGATGGCTTCTCATTCCAAACCGGTACCGGTGGTGCATCGCTTGCAGTAACTCGTTTCTTAGAAGATAAAATGCGTCGTGAAAATATTACGGCAAGTTTTGGTTTAGGCGGTATCACTTCAACGATGGTGGCATTGCACGAAGCGGGATTAATCAAAAAATTAATCGACGTACAATCATTTGATAAAGACGCAGCAGAATCATTAGCGCGTAACCCGAATCATATCGAAGTATCGGCAAATCAATATGCAAACTTCAGTTCAAAAGGTGCATCGGTTGAGCGTTTAGATATCGTGGTGCTTTCAGCACTTGAAATTGATACGAAATTCAATGTAAACGTATTAACAGGTTCAGATGGTGTGATTCGTGGTGCATCAGGCGGCCACTGTGACACAGCCTCATCAGCACAAGTGGCAATCATTGTAGCGCCATTAGTACGTGGTCGTATTCCTTGCGTGGTAGAAAACGTATTAACTTGCGTAACACCGGGTGAAAACATTGATATTTTAGTTACCGATCACGGTGTGGCAGTGAACCCGAAACGTCCGGACTTAATTGAAAAATTATCTGAAGCAGGCATTGAATTATTCACTATCGAACAACTTTGTGAACGTGCATACAGTATCACAGGTAAACCGAAAGAAATTGAGGTAACTGATCAACCGGTAGCGGTAGTACGTTATCGTGACGGTTCTGTGATCGATACGGTATATGCGGTAAAAGAATAATTGTTATAATATTCAATTGTAAGGGCGTGCCAAGCACGCCTTTTTTATATGTATTTATCAATAAGTAACAAGCGGTATGATTTTCCAAAAATTTTGCAAAAACTTTTCTCTCAAAGGAGAAGAAATTTCTCTAGAACAGCTATTAACTGCACGTGAGGAACGTGCATTCTTACAACAAGAATGCCTTGAAAAATATCAGCAAACGTTATTGTCCGTCACTCTAACCGCCGTAGGTGGGGTGAAGAAAAATGAATTGCTTGATTATATTTTTGTAAGATGTTTGGAACATCTAAGTGCTTTATTCAAAAGATTAAATATTTCACCGACTGCGGAGTTTATTCGTCCGCTCGTGACAGGGCATGAGGCTATTTTTGTATTGCCTGTTGACGCCATTGTGCTAAAAAAGGCCTGCATTGATTTGGAAGACAGTTCACCACTTGCCCGCTTGTGGGATATTGATGTTGTCACTCCAAATGGAGAATTATTGAGTCGGACAGCATTGGGATTCTCACCTCGCTCTTGTTTATGTTGTGCAGAAAATGCCAAACTCTGTGCCAGATCACGTAAGCATTCTATTGAGCAAATTGTAGCGCAAATGCAACAACGTGCAGAGGATGATTTTTTTGCCCAACAGATAGCAGAGGCCGTTTATCAATCACTATTACAAGAAGTTTATCTCACTCCGAAACCTGGGTTAGTTGACCGCCGAAATAACGGTTCACATAAAGATATGAATGTGCAAACGTTTGAACGAAGCGCCTTGGCTTTACGTCCGTTTTTTGCGAAATTTGTCTTAAAGGGAATCGAAACAAGTACATTGCCTGAATCGCAAATTTTGACGACAATTCGACCGCTTGGGATCGCTGCCGAAAATGCGATGTTAGAAGTAACTAATGGGGTAAATACCCATAAAGGCGCTATTTTTGCTTTTGGTCTGATCTGTTGTGCTATCGGACGATTGTATAGTATCTATACTCCCGATAGGGTAGAACTCTCACAACTATTTGATATGGTATCGGAATTTGCGAAAGGGCTAACGGCAGAATTGCAAAATTACCCTGAAAATTTACCGCTTACACACGGAGTAAAACTGTATCGGGCATATGGGTTAACCGGTGCGAGAGGTGAGGCAGAAAACGGTTTAAACACAGTTGCGCACTGTTTAGCGCAATTTGGCAGTCAAGAACAGCCGAATTTACACCAAATCCTATTATGGTTGATGGCACACAATGATGATACGAATGTTGTTCATCGAGGTGGCATGGACGGTTTAACTTTTGTGAAACAGCAAGCGGCTGAAATTTTACGAAATGCGGTTACTAAATCAGAAATGATTTCCGCTTTGGAAAAACTTGATAACGAATGTATCCGTCGAAATATTAGTTGTGGCGGTAGTGCGGATTTACTTGCATTAATGATATTTTTCCTTTGCATTAAAGGCATAGAGTATAGTTGATTATTTTAATAAATAAAAAAATTTGCAAAACTTAGAGAAATATCAAGGTTTTTAGCATTAAAGTGTGTTAAAAATAGTGATGTTACTCTTTAGAGGTATAAGAATTTCTTTTTATATATTTCAATCTTTACACAGAGGTGAATCTATGGCTTTATCAAAAGCACAGAAATTAGCGGTGTTAGTGGCAATACCGATTATATTTTTCTTATTACCCGCACCGGAAGGTCTGCCACTTATTGCATGGCGCTTATTAGGTATTTATATTGCAACGATTGTCGGTCTTGTAATGAAACCTTATGGTGAGCCGGTATTATTACTTGCCGCTGTAGCCGCTTCTGCAGCAACTATCGGTAATACTGAAGGAGCAAGTGAGTTTGTAAAAGTCAGCCACACTTTAGCCGGTTATCAATCGGGTACAACTTGGTTAATTTTTACAGCGTTTACGTTAAGTTCTGCATTTGTGATTACCGGTTTGGGTAAACGTATTGCTTACCATATGATTAGCTGGTTAGGTAGTACGACACTTCGTTTAGGTTATGTGACCGTTTTCCTTGATTTATTACTTTCTCCTGCTACCCCATCAAATACTGCTCGTGCCGGTGGTATCGTATTCCCAATCATTAACAGTGTTGCGGTTGCATTAGGTTCAGATCCTGAAAAATCGCCTAAATTAGCCGGTCGTTACCTTTTATTAAACGTTTATATGGTGGTTAAGACAACCAGTTATATTTTCTTAACCGCAATGGCTCCGAATGCGTTAGCTCTTTCATTAATGGCACCCATCTTAGGTTTAAATTTAAATTGGGTTCAGTGGTTCTTAGCGGCTTCTGTACCGGGGTTATTATGCTTGTTCATTATTCCGTTTGTATGCTATTTAATTGCAAAACCAGAATTAACGAAAGTGGATAACAAAGCAATTGCGAAAAAAGGCTTAGAAGAACTAGGCCCAATGAGCTTCCGTGAAAAATCATTAGCAGTTTTATTCGTATTGGCGTTATTAGGTTGGATCTTTGCAGATTTCTTACATGTAAACTCGACAACTGTAGCATTAATTACCATGGTACTTTGTGTGGTATTAAGCATTGTATCTTGGGATGATGTTCGTAAAAACAAAGCGGGTTGGGATACCTTAATTTGGTACGGTGGTATCATCGGTATGTCAGGTATTTTAGAAAAAGCGAAATTCTTTGAATGGTTAGCAAATACGCTAAGTGCAAATTTAAATTTCGGTGATCACGGTAACATTGCGTTAATCGTTATCTTAATTTTAAGTGTATCTGTACGTTATCTATTTGCTTCAGGCGGTGCTTATGTAGCTGCAATGGTGCCTGTGTTTGCAACGGTCGGTAAAGTTGCGGGTGCACCGGTTGAATTATTAGCATTAGGCTTATTATTCTCGAACTCTTACGGTGGTTCGGTAACTCACTATGGTGGCGGTCCTGGTCCGATTACATTCGGTGCAGGTTATAACGACATCAAATCTTGGTGGACAGCCGGTTTTATTATTGCGTTTGGTAGCTTGATTATTCACGCAACATTAGGTATTGCATGGTGGGAATTCTTATTCTCAGCGGGTTGGTTACCAACAGTGAATTAATCTACCTAATTAGAGTAAAATAGCGGTGGGATTTTGCAATTCTTTTGCAAAATCCCATCGTTTTTTGTTATGTTTAACAAACTGTTAAAAATTAGATCCAAATCACACAAAATTGCTAATTTTTGCAGTAAAATACTATAGCATTGTTAATAATTTAGAGACGTGTTGTATTCAGCCGTCTTTCAATTGTTAACTGCTAAAACACACATCAATTTGTCGTATTATTAAGGATAGGCTATGAGCGATTTAAGACAACAAGCGTTAGATTTTCATGAATTCCCAGTACCGGGTAAAATCTCGGTTACTCCAACTAAATCTCTTGCTACACAGCATGATTTAGCATTAGCTTATTCTCCGGGAGTTGCTGAACCTTGTTTAGAAATTGAAAAAGATCCGGCAGCAGCACGTCGTTATACCGCTCGTGGTAACTTAGTGGCAGTAATTTCAAATGGTACAGCTGTACTTGGTTTAGGTAATATTGGTGCATTAGCGTCTAAACCAGTAATGGAAGGTAAAGGTGTATTATTCAAAAAATTTGCCGGTGTTGATGTATTTGATATCGAAATTAATGAGCATGATCCGGATAAATTAGTTGATATTATCGCATCGTTAGAGCCAACTTTCGGTGGAATCAACTTAGAAGATATCAAAGCACCGGAATGTTTCTACATCGAGAAAAAATTACGTGAGCGTATGGGTATCCCAGTATTCCATGACGACCAACATGGTACGGCTATTATCGTAGGCGCAGCAGCGGTAAACGGTTTACAAATCGTAGGGAAAGATATTAGTGAAGTTCGTTTAGTGGTTAATGGCGCAGGCGCATCTGCAATTGCTTGTACTAACTTATTACGTTCATTAGGTTTCAAAAAAGAAAATATCACGATGTGCGATTCTAAAGGGGTGATTTACCAAGGTCGTGGCGATAATATGGATGAAACCAAACAATTCTATGCGATTGAAGATAAGGGTTGGCGTACACTTGCGGATGCGGTTGCAGGTGCGGACGTATTCTTAGGCTGTTCTAAAGCGGGTGCATTAAGCCAAGATATGATCAAAACTATGGCAAAAGATCCGTTAATTCTTGCATTAGCAAATCCAGTGCCTGAGACAACACCACATGAAGCGAAAGCAGTACGTGCGGATGCAATCGTATGTACCGGTCGTTCAGATTATCCGAACCAAGTAAATAACGTACTTTGCTTCCCATTCTTATTCCGTGGTGCGTTAGATGTAGGTGCAACAACTATTAATGAAGAAATGAAAATGGCTGCGGCACACGCAATTGCGGATTTAGCGAAAGAGCCGGTTCCATTCGAAGTATTATCAACCTATGGTGAATTATCATTTGGTCCGGATTATGTAATTCCAACACCATTCGATCCACGTTTAATTGTGGCAGTTTCATCAGCGGTTGCGAAAGCAGCAATGGATTCAGGCGTGGCAACTCGCCCGATTACCGATTGGGATGCGTATGCAAAACAAGTAAAAGCGCTAGTAGCTTAATTGTTTAAATAATGAATGGAGGCGATACTATTCGCCTCTTTTTGTTTTGCATTTTGTCAAAAAAATGCGTAGAATACGCACTCGGCTTTTTTAGTCGGAATTATTTTGTGAAATAGCTGGGTCGCCTGCTATTTTTTATATTCACGGAACATTATGTTCCTTTTTACTTTAAGAGAATCAAACAATGTCATTCAAATTTGAAGCTGAAGTTCGTTCTGCGCAAGGTAAGGGTGCGAGCCGCCGCCTGCGTCACAATGGTCAAGTTCCTGCAATCATCTACGGTGGTAACGCAGAGCCTGTATCAATCGTTTTAAACCACGATAACGTAAACAACGCACAAATCCACGATGCGTTCTATAGCGAAGTATTAACTATCGTTGTAGCGGGTAAAGAAGAGCAAGTTAAAGTACAAGCGATTCAACGTCACCCAACTAAACCAAAATTAGTTCACTTAGACTTCAAACGTGTTTAATTTTTTAAACGTTAAAAGTTAGTGAGAAGAGAGGATTAAGTTTTTCGGAACTTAATCCTTTTTTATTTGCTAATTATTAGCCGAACAAGCGGTTAAATATTGGCAAAACTTTGCAAATCCATTATACTCGCTATTCTGAGTTGGTTAGGCAATCGCTGGTTTATTGAAGCCCTTAATTGTTCGCAAGAACGACCTAGTGGGACAAGTAAACGAGAGGAAAGTCCGAGCTACACAGGGCAGAGTGCCAGATAACGTCTGGGCGGTGTGAACCGACGACCAGTGCAACAGAGAGCAAACCGCCGATGTGCATTAGCGCAGGTAAGGGTGAAAGGGTGCGGTAAGAGCGCACCGCGTGGGTGGCAACATTCCACGGCACGGTAAACTCCACTCGTAGCAAGACCAAATAGGAACTCAATGGATGGCCCGTCCAGAGTTCGGGTAGGTTGCTTGAGCTTGTATGCGAATGCAAGCCTAGAGGAATGATTGTCCACGACAGAACTCGGCTTATCGACCGACTCAGCCTAATTCTAAAAGAGCGAACAGGGTGACTTGTTCGCTTTTTGTTTTTCTAATAGGGAGACTCAATGAAATTAGTAAAATTATTCAGTATATTTCCAGCGGTACTGTTTAGTTCGGTATTACTCGCACATCCGCATTCTTTTGTCGATTTAAAAAATAACGTCTTGGTAGAAGGGACAAAGCTAAAGGCGTTTGAAATGGAGTGGATGCTGGATGAGATTGCCTCAGCGGAATTAATTTATGAGGTAAATAATAGTCCAGATAAAGCGGCAACAGAAAAATCAATTACCGATGAAATGACGCAAACTGCGATTGAAACGCATTATTTCAGCTATCTTTATGATGCGAAAGACCAACCTATCAAATTTAGTGCGAAGCCACTTAATACTCGTTTTAAAATCCACGGCAATCGAGTTGTGTTTTATATTACGATCCCGTTAAGTAAGCCGCATGATCTCAAAAATAACCCTGTCCGCTTTTATACCTATGAACCCAGCTATTATATGGGGATGGAATATAATAGTGCTAATACATTGTCTATTACGAACCCTCAATGTAAAGCGACATTAACCCAACCGAAAATCAGTAATTCGTTACGTCTATATGCTTCCAGTTTAGATAAAAACCAATCGCCGGAAATGTCTGATAATGAAGATAATTCGTTAGGCGCTCAATTTGCACAAAAGGTAACCGTTGTATGCGAATAGAAAGTAAATCTGCAATTTGGCTAGCGGTCATGTTTCTCGTATTTTTTGCTATTTACCAAATCTATCCGGTGATACTTTATCAGGTAATGATATGGCAGAAGGCATTTAATCAACAATTATCAGGCTCACTAACGGCGCTAAGTATGCATTCGCAACAAGCCGGTATGACATTGATGCTTATTAGTTTTCTCTACGGCGTATTTCATGCGTTAGGCCCGGGGCACGGTAAATTTATTTTGACCAGCTATCTTTCGCTTGAAAAGACTAAACTAAACCAAGCTATGAAGATCAGCTTATTATCTGCACTAATGCAAGGTATTGTCGCAGTGAGTTTGGTGACGGTGATTGTGGTGGTCTTTACCCTGTCTCGCAGCTACTTTAATTTTACGCTTAAATGGGTGGAGCGGGGCAGTTTTGTGTTGATGATTTTGTTTGGTACCTATTGGTGCTATCAAGCATTAAAAAATGTTTCACGGAAAGTAAAAACGACCGTGCAGCAAAAGCCTAATATTCGCAAAATCTCTGCAACTCCGAATTTGCAAAAAATGAGTCAAATTCGACCGCTTGTTAACGCTAAACCGCACATTCATACAGAGAATTGCGGCTGCGGTCATCAACATTTGCCTTCATCAGATCAAATGCAGAAAGCAAAAGATTGGAAAGCTCAGCTAATGATTATTCTAAGTATTGGTGCCAGACCTTGTTCCGGTGCAATTTTAGTTTTATTTTTAGCCTATACGTTGGATTTATATATTTGGGGGGTTGCTTCAGCGTTGGTAATGGCGGTCGGCACCGGTTTAACCCTAAGTTTATTTGCTTGGCTGGTTTTAGTCGCTCGCAATAAAGCGATTCGTTTAAGTTCGTGGTATATCTCTGAACAGACCAGTAAAAAATTGGTACTCTTTTTGAAAATTGCTGCAGGGCTTGGTTTGATTTTGCTAGGCATCACCTTATTTCATAGCAGTTTTATTGAGATTACGACTGGTTCTGGATTACTAAGACGATAACTTTTGTTAATTGATTAGATTAAAAAATCTTTTCAAACGTTAAAAAATCATTACAATGCAATCGTTTCCCTTTTTCTATTTTTAACTTTTTATGAGGCTTTTTTAATGGATTTTATTGTTTCAGGCTTTGAAAACCTGCTGACGTGGATTGTCAACACTGTTGACGGGCCGCTTTGGGACGTAACTATTCTTCTACTTTTAGGCGTCGGAATGTTTTTTACCATTACTACCGGTTTGGTGCAATTACGTTTATTGCCGAGAAGTATCCAAGAAATGTGGGGCGGACGTTCAGCAGAAGGGAACTCACTTACACCGTTTCAGGCATTTGCAACCGGTTTAGCAAGCCGAGTCGGTGTGGGCAACATCGGCGGTGTAGCAACTGCCATTGCATTAGGTGGACCAGGCGCAGTCTTTTGGATGTGGATTACTGCATTAATGGGAATGAGTTCTGCATTTGCGGAATCTTCGCTTGCACAGTTATATAAAACTCGTGACCCGAACGGTATGTTCCGTGGTGGTCCTGCTTATTATATTACACGTGGTCTAAAATTTAAGCCGATGGCGATTGCGTTTGCGGTGACACTAATTTTTACTTTCGGTTTTGCGTTTAATGCCGTGCAATCGAACTCTATTGTGGCGGCAACCAGTAAAGCTTGGGAATGGGACGGACAATATGTCGGCGTTGTACTAGTGATCGTAACCGGTATTATCATTTCGGGTGGTGTTAAGCTTATCGGTCAAGTTTCCTCTAAAATTGTACCGATGATGGCATTATTTTATCTGATTATTGCCGTGATTATTCTTGGAATGAATATTGAGCGGGTTCCATCGGTATTAGCGTTAATTATTGATAGTGCATTTGATTTCTCGGCAGCAGCTGGCGGTATGTTTGGTACATTAGTATCAAAAACCATGCTAATGGGGATCAAACGTGGTTTATTCTCGAATGAAGCAGGTATGGGCTCAGCACCGAATTCCGCTGCAACGTCAGACGCAAAACATCCGGCAAGCCAAGGTTTAATCCAGATGTTGGGTGTATTTGTTGATACAATGGTGGTTTGTACTTGTACCGCAGTGATTATCTTAATGTCGGATAATTACGGTAGTGACACCTTGAAAGGCGTTGAATTGACTCAAACCGCATTACAATACCATTTAGGTGAGTTTGGCTTACATTTCTTAGCGTTCATCTTATTATTATTCTGCTATACCTCGATTATCGGCAACTATGCGTATGCAGAAACCAATATTCGTTATATTAAAAACAAACCTTGGTTTGTTTGGGGCTTCAGAATCATCGTGTTATTCTTCGTTTATTTCGGTGCAGTGCGTGACGGCGGTATTGTATGGGCATTTGCCGATACGGTAATGGCATCAATGGCGGTGATTAACTTAATTGCAATTTTAATCCTCGCACCAATTGTATGGCGCTTATTGAAAGACTATATCCGTCAAGTTAAAGCAGGACAAGATCCGGTATTTAAGATTGAAGAGCATCAAGATCTAATTCATCGTGGAGTGGATCCGTTGATTTGGAAGTCTAAAAATGACTAATTAGCTAACAAGTCCAATCTGTTTTTTATTTGTAAAGCGATAACATTTATTTACATTATTTTGTAAATGAATGTTATCGCTTTATTATTTTTAGGAGAAAAACAGTGAAAATGAAAAAAACACATTTAGCGTTATTTGCTTCAGCTTTAACCTCTGCGGCAATTGCGCAAGATGTTGTAGTGTTTGGAGACAGTTTAAGCGATGTGGGGCAAACAGGATGGTTAAATAAAGCGACCTATAATCAACCGAACGGCACGCCAAATGCCCTTTATAATGAACATATAGCAAAAACATTGGGCAGTACTTTAACAGCTTCATCAAAAGGCGGATCTAACTATGCTTATAGCGGTGGGGTAGTTGTTCCAACTAATAGCCAATATACCAATGTGCAACCCAATGTTGCAGTCGCACAACAAATTCAAAATTACTTGGCAAATGGCGTAAAAAATGATGCGTTACATGTTATGTGGGCAGGCGGTAATGATATGCCGGCAATTTTAACGAAAGCGATAGCAAGCCAAGATGCTTTACAAACAGTTCAAACCGAAAGCACAGTAGCGGCGCAAAATAGCGCACAACAATGGGCAGCTTTAAAACAATCGGGTGTAACTTTACTTGTTGCACCGACAGTACCTAATGTGGCTTATACGCCATCATTATTCCAACAATTTGGTACATCTGCAGCAAGTAGCTTCGCAGCTCAAACTGGCTATGGTGAAATGGCAAAGGAAGCTTTTCAGGATGCGTTTGATGCAAATTTAGCCGCATTAAATAATACGACTCAAACAAATCTGGCAGATTTTGAAAATGCACGTATGCAGGTATTAGCAAATACAGTAGGAGCGCTTTATCAATCTTCATTAGGTTCAGCACTAAGTGCAGTAATTGATCAGAAGACTTTTACTAATACGCTTCTTCAACAATATCAACAGTTTGCAACACAAGCAGCAAGCGCAACAAGTTTCTTAAATAGTGCAACTACCCAAGCATTAAATTCAGTCGGTGGTAATGTTGTTCGCATTGATACGGATGCATTATTTGCGGATATGTTGAGTAATCCGGCAGACTTCGGTTTAACCAATACAACTGCAACCGTATGTGCATCAACTACACAGGTAGTTTGTACTCCAACTGACCAAACTAGCGCAGACGGTAAATTATTTGCAGACGGTTTCCACCCGGGGGCGGTAGCGCACAAAGTGATGGCGGATTACATTTTAAATGTATTACAAGCGCCAAGCGAAGTAAGCGTATTACCACAGTTAGCGTTATATTCAACGGAGAAAACTTTTGATTTCGCTCGTCAACAAAGCAACAGTAATCGTTTATTAAAGCAAGAAACTAATACTGTACAAGGTATCGCAGCATATCAACGTTATAACGAAGGTGATGCGATTTATGCAGGGTTGAAAGCGCAATTTACCCCACAATGGCAATTCTCCGCATTATTTAGCCAAAGTGATTTAGACGGTTCAAAAGGCTCAACGAAAGGCGAGATTAAGAGCAAAGCGATTAATACCGCGGTACGTTATGATGCGGATAAGTGGTGGGTTGGTGCTGCATTACAGTTAAGCGACAATGACTATAAAACCAGTCGTCAGATTCAGCTAGGCAGTGCTAAACGTTCACAAAAAGGTGAAACAAGCGGAGCAGTCATCAGTGCCAGCGTATTTGGTGGCTATGAGTGGAAGTTTGATCAGAGCCAAGTGGCATTATTAGCGGATCTTACCAATAGCCATGGTAAAGTAACAGATTTTGGCGAGACGGAAGCGAATGCAATGCGACTAAGTTTTGAAGAACAGCAAATTCGTAGCGTGCGTAGCGGTGTTGGTGCGGAATATCGTTATCAATTTACCGATTGGCAGCCGTATGTAAATGCTCGTTGGGTAAAAGAGTGGCGTGATTCACCGGCAGAATTAGTGACTACTTTTAACAATAGCAAATTTAAAGTAGGCTTAGCGCAAGCAGATAAGAGTTGGGTGAATGTACAAGCAGGCCTTGATTGGAAAGCAAAATCAAGTCCATGGCATTTCCAACTTGCGGTGCAACGTGATTTAGGTCGTCGTGACAATTTCTCTGGTACATCATTCCATACAAATGTAGGCTATCAGTTCTAACTTTGAGACAAGCGGTTAAATTTCGTAATTTTTTGCAAAAAAGTTACATTTTTTAACCGCTTGTTTTTTTAGTGTGATCTTGTTCACATATTCAACATCAGCCGATTGGTTTTCATCGGTAATGTCTTTAAACTAACAACAATTTTTAGTCGGGGTGCCTCCAACGAGGCTGAGATTAAACCCGTGAACCTGATACAGTTAATACTGACGTAGGAAACTAATATGCCAATCTTTATTTCTCTTACCCTTTCCTTTTTCTTGTCATTTTTTTGTTGCCATTCATTTAAAACATCACAGCAAGCTTTGTAATGGTTATATCTGTGCTTGAGATAAACAAGATGAATAGCTGCGTGCATTTATTTTTATGCATGATAAGAAATCTTATGCCTCCTTGAGTAAGGATGACTTATCTATTTGCGTCATTTTTTACACTTACCCATGGAGATAAATATGAAATCAAATTATTTAGAACAAATTCGCCAGCAAAATCCTCTTATATACAATATGACTAATGTGGTTGCCGCTCATTTTGCAGCTAATGGCTTACTCGCTATCGGTGCTTCACCATTAATGTCCACCGCTATTGAAGAAGCTGAAAGTTTGGCAAAAATTAGCAATGCACTCCTTATCAATATTGGTACGGCAAGTTCAGCAGAAGTGGAAGCGATGTGTTTAGTTGGGAAAATTGCGAATCAAGCAGAAATCCCTATTGTATTGGATCCGGTTGGAATTGCTGCAACGGATTACCGCTACCAGACAGTGATGAGACTGTTAGATGAAATTCATTTTTCGGTGATTCGGGGAAACTTAGGTGAAATAGCCACACTAGCCGAACTAAATTGGCAAACTAAAGGGGTCGATGCAGGTAATGGAACGGCAAATATTGCAGAGATAGCGCATTATGTAGCGAATAAATATCAATGTGTAGTTGCTGTTAGTGGAAGCGTTGATTATATCAGCGATGGCAAACGCTTAGCGAAAATTGTCAATGGTACACCATTATTTCCCAAGATTACGGCTTCGGGCTGTTTGCTTGGATCTGTATTGGCAGCATTTAGTGCCGTTGCGACAAGCGGTCAAATTTTTGAGGCAACTTGCGAGGGCGTAACAGCGTATGCTATTACCGGTGAATTGGCTGCGAAAGGATTAGCTACTAATGCATTTGGTTCATTCAATATTGCATTATTAGATCAGCTGGGCGCGCTTTCTGCCGATACAATCGAAAAATACGGGAGGGTCTCTTATGAGTAAGATTAGTCAGGCTTTAACCATCGCAGGTTCGGACAGCGGTGGTGGTGCAGGGATTCAGGCGGATCTGAAAACGTTCCAAATGCGAGGCGTTTTTGGCACTTCGGTTCTTACTGCAATTACCGCTCAAAATACGTTAGGCGTATTCGATATTCATTCTGTGCCGTTAAGTACGATTGAATCTCAGATCAAAGCAATTGCAGAAGATTTTCAAATTTCTGCCTTTAAAATCGGAATGTTAGGCACTGCGAAAGCGATTGAGTGTGTGGCAAATGCTTTATGTCAGTATAATTTTGGTAAATTAGTGCTTGATCCAGTCATGATCGCCAAAGGTGGCACGCCACTATTACAACAAGATGCGATTAGTGCATTACAAACGTATTTGTTACCGTTAGCGGATGTGATTACGCCGAATCTGCCCGAAGCAGAAGCCTTAACCGGTATAAAAATTATCGATGATTCGACCGCTTATCAGGCGGCAAAAAAATTGCAAGATTTAGGTGTGAATACTGTGGTGATTAAAGGCGGGCATTTGGCGGATTCGCAAAGTACGCATTGCCGTGATTGGATTTTTACTCCAACGACTCATTTTATTTTGGAATGTCCACGTTTTCCAACTCGTCATACACACGGTACCGGCTGTACGTTTTCTGCTTGCGTTACGGCGGAATTAGCCAAAGGACAAGCGGTCGAAACTGCAATAAAAATTGCAAAAGACTATATCAGCGCAGCAATTTCGCATCCTCTGAATATTGGCTATGGATATGGGCCGACTAATCATTGGGCTTATCAAGATTTACCCATAGAGGAATGATTATGTACGATATACGACAAATGCTTCAACTTTACTTTATTGCCGGTACACAAGATTGTCCGAATCCGACCGAAGATCGCGCGCAAAATTTATTGTTGATTTTAGAACAGGCGTTGCAAGCGGGGATTACTTGCTTTCAGTTTCGTGATAAAGGTAATAATTCATTAGAAGCTCAGCCACAAGCCCAAAAAGCATTGGCGATTCAATGCCGTGATTTATGTCACCGATACAAGGTTCCGTTTATTGTGGATGATAACGTTGCGTTAGCGATCGAGATTGATGCGGACGGTGTTCATGTCGGGCAAAAAGATATATCTCCAATCATGATTCGCCAGATGACCAATAAACCGTTGATTATCGGTTTATCGAATAATACCTTGGAAGATCTTTGGCGTTCCGAACAAATGATTGAAGTGGATTATTGTGGGCTAGGGCCCGTCTTCCCGACTAATTCTAAAGAAAAACATAATCCACCGATCGGTTTGGATTTTGTTAAGAAAGCCCGTGATGCAGGAATTCGTAAACCGATTGTTTCTATCGGTGGCGTTAAAGCTGAACACGTTGCAATACTTAAGCAAAATGGTGCAAATGGGATTGCAGTGATTAGTGCAATTAGCTTAGCGTCTAATGTTTCGCAAGCGGTTAAAGCGTTACTTTAAACGGTTGTCTGAACAAGCGGTCTTTTTTCCGGATTTTTTTGCAAAATTTTCGAAAAAACGACCGCTTGCTTTTTTGTGCTTTTCCTTTCCAAAGCAACGGATTTAAAGTAGAATTGGTCGGTTAATTTCCCTTTTAAATAAATTTATTACAACACAGGACATTTATTGCCCGATGAATATGAAAAACATTCGTAACTTTTCAATTATTGCTCACATTGACCACGGTAAATCGACTTTATCCGACCGTTTAATCCAAACTTGCGGCGGCTTATCGGATCGTGAAATGGAAGCACAAGTTTTAGACTCGATGGATTTAGAGCGTGAACGCGGTATCACAATTAAAGCACAAAGCGTAACGCTCAATTATAAAGCGCAAGATGGCGAAACTTATCAATTAAACTTTATCGATACACCGGGACACGTGGACTTCTCTTATGAAGTTTCTCGTTCGCTTGCTGCGTGTGAAGGCGCATTATTAGTGGTGGATGCTGGTCAAGGGGTAGAAGCGCAAACATTGGCAAACTGCTATACTGCGATTGAAATGGATTTAGAAGTTGTGCCGATTTTAAATAAAATCGACTTACCGGCGGCAGATCCTGAGCGTGTTGCGGAAGAGATCGAAGACATCGTAGGGATTGATGCGATGGATGCGGTGCGTTGTTCTGCAAAAACCGGTTTAGGTATCGAAGATGTATTAGAAGACATCGTAAAAAAAATTCCGGCACCGGAAGGCGATCCTGAAGCACCGTTACAAGCTCTAATTATCGACTCATGGTTTGATAACTACTTAGGCGTTGTCTCTTTAGTACGTGTGAAAAACGGTTCAATCAAAAAAGGCGACAAAATTAAGGTAATGAGTACCGGTCAATCATATAACGTTGATCGTTTAGGTATTTTCACGCCGAAACAAGTTGATACGACAGAATTAAAAACCGGCGAAGTGGGCTGGGTAGTATGTGCGATTAAAGATATTTTAGGCGCACCGGTGGGTGATACCTTAACTCATCACCACAATTCGGCAACTGAAGTGTTACCAGGCTTTAAAAAAGTAAAACCGCAGGTATATGCGGGGTTATTCCCGATTAGCTCGGACGATTATGAAGCATTCCGTGACGCATTAGGTAAATTAAGTCTGAATGACGCATCGCTTTTCTATGAGCCGGAAAACTCAACTGCATTAGGTTTCGGTTTCCGTTGCGGCTTCTTAGGTTTATTACATATGGAGATCATTCAAGAGCGTTTAGAGCGTGAATATGATCTCGACTTAATTACTACCGCGCCAACGGTAGTTTACGAAGTGGTACAAACTAACGGCGAAACCATTTATGTCGATAGCCCGGCAAAATTACCGCCAATTAGCAATATTGCGGAAATTCGTGAGCCGATTGCGGAATGTAATATGCTTGTGCCGCAAGAGTATTTAGGTAACGTGATTACCCTTTGTGTGGAAAAACGTGGCGTACAAACCAATATGGTGTACCACGGCAACCAAATCGCATTAACCTACGAAATCCCGATGGGTGAAGTGGTGTTAGACTTCTTCGACCGCTTAAAATCGACTTCTCGCGGTTATGCCTCATTGGATTACGGTTTCAAACGTTTCCAAGCGGCGGATATGGTACGTGTTGATATTATGATCAACGGTGAACGTGTGGATGCGTTAGCATTGATCGTACATAAAGATAATGCGCAATACCGTGGTCGTGAGTTAGTGGAAAAAATGAAAGATTTAATTCCACGCCAACAGTTTGATATTGCAATTCAAGCGGCAATCGGTAACCACATTATTGCTCGTTCAACCGTAAAACAATTACGTAAAAACGTATTGGCGAAATGTTACGGTGGTGACGTGAGCCGTAAGAAGAAACTTCTACAAAAACAAAAAGAGGGTAAAAAACGTATGAAATCTCTCGGTAACGTAGAAGTGCCACAAGAAGCATTCTTAGCAATTCTTCATGTAGGTAAAGACTAATCATTTACCGCTTGATGCTTAGAATCACGGAATACAAGCGGTCGATTTTTGCAAAAATTTTGCAAGTTTTATCTGCTATATTCCGTGGTTTTGTCGTAGATAGCAGTAGATAAACAAGGGAGAACACAATGGCACAAATTATGCCGATTATTTTTATCGCAATTTTATACGGTGTTTGGAAATGGCTTGATTCAATGCAATTACCAAACACAATCTCCATTTTATTGGTTTCATTAGTTGTGATTTGTGGCGGATTTTGGGCGTTTTACAAGTTTAGTGCGGATCCTCGCCGTAAATTGGCAATTGCTCGTGAAGAAAAGCATTTAAATCGTCCGTTAACGGAAGAAGAGAAAGCTGAGATTCAACCACGTTCGGCAACCGGTGAATTTTTTGCCTCATTATTTGGCGTGCTTTTTTTAGTGACGCTATTACGTTCGTTTATTTTTGAACCGTTTCAAATTCCAAGCGGTTCAATGGAACCGACCCTGCGTGTAGGCGATTTTTTGGTCGTAAACAAGTTTAGTTATGGCATTAAAGATCCGATTTGGCAGAATACGTTAATCGAAACCGGTAAACCGCAACGTGGTGATGTGATTGTGTTTAAAGCACCGAAACAGCCTCATATCGACTATATCAAACGTGTCGTTGGTGTAGGTGGTGACCGAGTTAAATATGATGTACGTACTCAGCAATTAACGGTGACCCACGCAGATGGCCAACAAGTTGTATTTGACTATAGCGTAGGCGTACCAAACCCAGAGTTTTTCTATCATGGTGAAATGCAAGTGGAGCGTACTGAGAAAGGTGATGTGACTCACCAAATCTTAAATAATCCACAGCCGTTTAATTATGAACCGTATTTCTTCACACAAGAGGGAATGCCAGCCGGAGAATGGATTGTGCCGGCAGGTCATTACTTCGTGATGGGTGATAACCGAGACAACAGTGAAGACAGCCGTTTTTGGGGCTTTGTACCGGAAAAAAATGTAGTAGGTAAGGCAACTTATATTTGGTTAAGCCTTGATAAGAAGCCAAATGAATTCCCAAGCGGTATTCGTTTTGGTCGAATGTTCAGTTCAATCCAATAACCAGAGAAAGGTGGGTGTAAGCCCACCCTTTAATTTTTTATGCATATCGAGCGATTACAAAAAAAATTAGGCTATAAATTTATTAGCCTAGATTACCTTTTACAAGCATTAACCCACCGTAGTGCCGGAGCCAAAAATAATGAACGCCTAGAATTTCTTGGTGATTCGATTTTGAATTTTGCTATCGGTAAAGCGCTATTTGAGAAATTCCCTAAGGCAAATGAAGGTGAATTAAGCCGTATGCGAGCAACACTCGTGCGTGAACAAACGCTAGCGATTTTAGCTCGTCAATTTGATTTAGGCGAATATATGAAATTAGGTGCAGGCGAATTGAAAAGTGGTGGTTACCGCCGTGAGTCGATTCTTTCTGACTGTGTGGAAGCGATTATTGCTGCGATTTATCTGGATTCCGGTATGGATAATGCGATTGAGCGTGTATCCGTATGGTATCAAGACTTATTAGCCGAAATGAAACCGGGTGATGCGCAGAAAGATCCGAAAACACGCTTACAAGAGTTTTTACAAGGTCGTAAATTACAGTTACCAACCTATGAAGTGATTGATATTAAAGGTGAAGCACATAATCAAACCTTTAAAGTCACTTGTAAAATTGAAACATTCGATGAAACCTTTATCGGTGTTGGTACCAGCCGCCGTAAAGCGGAGCAAAATGCCGCCGAGCAAGTGCTGGTAAAATTAAATAAATAATCTATAGCAGCGAAATAAAAGATAACAATAAAGTATTCCGCTGCATCAAGGAATAACAATGACAGAACAAAATCAACAACCTAAAACCTATTGTGGCTTTATTGCCATTGTTGGTCGCCCAAACGTTGGTAAATCAACATTATTAAATAAAATTTTAGGTCAAAAAATTTCGATTACCTCTCGCAAAGCGCAGACAACACGTCACCGTATTGTCGGTATTCATACCGAAGAACAATATCAAGCGATTTACGTCGATACGCCGGGACTTCATATTGAAGAAAAACGTGCGATCAACCGTTTAATGAACCGTGCGGCAAGCTCGGCAATCGGTGATGTTGATTTAATTATTTTCGTGGTTGAAGGCACAAAATGGACCGACGATGACGAAATGGTGTTAAATAAATTACGTGCGGCAAAAGCACCGGTAGTATTAGCGATTAATAAAGTTGACAATATCAAAGAAAAAGATGAGTTATTACCGCATATTACCGAGCTTTCACAAAAATTCGATTTCGCAGAAATTTTACCGATCTCTGCACAGCGTGGTAAAAACGTCCATATTCTGCAAAAAATTGTGCGTAAATCATTACGTGAAGGGGTTCACCATTTCCCTGAAGAATATGTTACCGACCGTAGCCAACGCTTTATGGCATCGGAAATTATTCGTGAAAAATTAATGCGTTTTACCGGTGAAGAATTACCTTATTCAGTTACGGTTGAAATCGAACAATTTAAACTGAATGAGCGTGGTACTTATGAAATCAACGGCCTGATTTTAGTAGAACGTGATGGTCAGAAAAAAATGGTGATCGGCGCAAAAGGTCAAAAAATCAAAACCATCGGTACTGAAGCGCGCGCAGATATGGAACGCTTATTTGATAACAAAGTTCACTTAGAATTATGGGTGAAAGTGAAAGCCGGCTGGGCGGATGACGAACGTGCATTACGTAGTTTAGGCTATATGGACGAGTAGTTTCTGAAATAAATCATGATAGAAAATTGGCATCGAGGATTTGTTTTACACCGCCGTGAATATAGTGAAACAAGTTTGTTGGTAGATTTTTTTACCGAAGATCACGGACGTATTAGCTTACTTGCCAAAGGCGCAAGACGTCCTTGTTCGCCATTAAAAGCCGTGTTACAACCATTTACGCCGTTGCTATTACGTTGGAGCGGAAAAGGGGAGTTAAAAACTTTAACCAAAGCCGAACCGGCTTCGTTAACTTTACCAATGCAAACTTTGGCGTTATACAGCGGCTTTTATGTAAATGAAGTTCTTGCAAGAGTTTTGGAAAATCAGACCGCTTATCCGGCGCTTTTTCAGCACTATTTACAGTGTGTAACACACTTAGCAACTCAGCCTGATAATCTCGAAGCGATTTTAAGAACTTTTGAATTTCACACGTTAAAAGCATTAGGTTACGGTGTGAATTTCGGCGTATGTGCTGCAACCGGAGATCCGATTTCACCGTCAATGACGTATCAATTTAAAGAAAATCAAGGCTTTATTGCTTCGCTGTTGCAGAATAACGCTAGCTTTTTGGGCAAAGATTTATTGGCTTTTGAGCAGCTGGATTTTTCTGATAAAGCAACTTTACAAGCGGCAAAACGCTTTACTCGTATTGCGCTCAAACCTTACTTAGGTTCACAACCGCTTAAGAGCCGAGAACTGTTCCAAAGTATTCTGCCGAACAAGCTAAAAAGCGCTTAAGTTAACTACCTACCAAATAAAAGCGGTGTAATTTGCAAAACTTTTTACAAATTACACCGCTTGTTTTTTGTCCTAGCTCAACCTAGGCTTAGTTAATACTATGACCTACATCATCAGTATGACCAATCGCTTGCTTAAATGAATTAAGTAGTGATTCTTTATCTTTAGCAGAGTAGTAGTTTCCATCACCTACGCAGTGTTTCCAAGCATCAGCAGATTTTGATTTATAGCCGAATTCTACAAAAACAATCGATGTATTCTTGTCGTCATTCAGTTTGTTTAGTTTATCACGAATAATATTACACATTTGTAAGTCTTTCGATAATGGTGTTCTTCTATTACCTAAAATAATGTCAGATTTCCCTGAATAAATTCTTCTTCCATAGTAAGTAATATCATGGAAAGATTTTTGTTCAGATGGAGATGTAAAAATTTCTTCTTGATAGCCTAAAATAAGGTCTTCAGTTAATCTACTGTAGTTTGTAAATGGTACTCCAGTGTCATCTGCTCTTAATTCATCATTACCATCGGAAAGAACTAATAGAACTCTTTTGGTTTCTTCGCCTAATTTTTGAGTACGGCTTGTTTCTTTTAACATTTTATCAGCGGCAGCTAATAACCCTGATCCTGCAAATGTACTACCAATGGCTTCTAAGCTATTAACAAATGTAGAAAATTTATCCTGTTCTTCTCGTGTAAACCACTGGTGTTGATTTCTATTCTTATCTCCTAAACAATAGGCATTTTTAGGAAATTTTAAGCCAACTTTGTCTAGAGAACCTATTGAAGAAAGTGTATTAGTGACATCAATCTGTGTTACTAGGCTTTGTGTAAAGATAGCTCTAGACAATTGTGAATTTGAAGAACCAGATTTGGTTAGATAATTCTTGATAATATCTTGTACATTTTCTGTTGTTGGTATGCCCAAACTCTTTGTGTAATTAATAGTTCTGTTATTATTTTTCAAAGCAAAGGGAAGTGTACATTCCGTAGTTGAATATTCTGCACCTAATGCAAATGGCGATACAGCAATACGATTATTATCATTTGACTCTTGGCTAAACAAAGAGTTAGAAGATAATTCGGTTAATACAGCTTTTAAAATATCAATTTTGCTTGTTCCATCTTTTGGTTCATATCTATTTTCTAAATCATAACGCATCGACCCCGATAAATCCGCCGCCACCATTAAATCAATTGGGATACTAATAGTATTTTTCTTAATGGCTTTTGAGTTACTTGCAATATTAACTTCTGTTGGGATAACTTCCGTGCTACCGACTTTAAGTGGGAACCATGACTTATGTTCAATTGTGCCAGCTACGGTACAAATGGTTTCAGTTGATGCGGTATGTCCTTGTCTATTTTTTTTATCAGTTGTTGTACAAACAGGCTGAAGTTTAATTTTGTTTGGATCTGTTTGCGGCAGATAAGTTGTCACAAAACTTTTCGAAATTTCAAGGTCACGTTCACCAATTTTTGAGTTAGGGTTAAAGTGACCATTTTCGGCATCAGTATTAGATAATTTATAGTCATTAGACTTTCTGCCACTATTGTTTTCCGCACTAAGCGATAACACGGCTTGTTCGAGGCTGTCGGATAAACGAGCTTTATCTTGGATAATGCCGGCGCTTTCAAGCGAGACAAACATAAGCGCGACAATCGGCAAAGCTAATAATCCGCCGATTACCGCATAGACGCCGGATTCATCCTGAATAAAGCGTTTAATCTGATTAAATGATGTTATTTTCATAAAAGTTCCATCCTTAGAAAGAGAGTGGTTAGCGGCTTACACCCATAGCGGTAGCTCTTATCCAACCAGATACTTGGTCTTCTTTTGCAGGCGTAAGACCTTTAAATAAGTTCGTCATTTTGCGGCAAACCGTTATACGATAAATTGATGCATAGCGTAGCGAACCTCGGAAGTTTTGAGTAAGTGGTGCGGCATTTGTAACATCTTGGGTTCCACTTGCTTCACATACGTTATTACCGGAAGAGAATTTTGTCACAGTCTCTTTTTTGTTCGGTCTGGTTGCTAAAATATCGGAAACGGCTTGTTGAGGCTTAACACTATCAAATTTATAGTACTCAATTGTTACTGCAATATTGTTGGAGTCCTTTTCTTCTCCCATTAATGAAATCGCAAGTTGTTTAAGTTTATCTGCTTCCTCTTGAGTGATAGTTTCATTGCCTTTATATACGGCAGTACGTTCTTTGGTGATATTCAGTAATGAATAAGAAGTACGTTGTAGTTTCCCAGTGGTTGATTGCAAAATGGTGACATCAATTAAGAAAATCAGTAGTACGGAAAACAGGAAGAAAATAAATATAAACTCAACAGTAACTGAGCCTCGAGGATTAGTGAGAAATTGCTTTATCTTTTTCATATTCTTGTAGTACCACGATAGAGCGATTAAATAACGGTTCGACTGCAGCGCTTGGCACCCAGAAGAACAACGGTTTGTATCTATATTGGAATGAGTATTGTGCAAAAGCTACACCGCTGGCAGCAGATTGGAATTTTTGAGCGATTAAATCATCCAAGCTGTTGGCATATTGCACATTAACTTCCGTAATAGAATCTTGATTTAGAAATGTCCAAATGCTGTCTTTACGTTTCAGACTTTGTTCGAATAGTTCTTTATAATTACTGCCAATTTCTTGTTTTCTGGTGGTGCGAGATGCCTCAGAAACCGATAAATCTAAATAAGACGAGAGAAGGGCGATCCGACACCCTTCTGCGATCATAAAAAGGACGAGAATAAAGAGTCCAATCGTGAGACTGAACTCAATAGTTGCTACGCCTTTTACATTATGGAGAAAACGGTAAAGCGTATTTTTCATCATTTGCGACCTACCATCGGTAATTTTTCAGTTTTCTTTAATGCATTGACTAAATCTTCCGGTGAAGTATTTAGTTTTTCTTTACGAATAATATCTAACGCATATTCAGTATCCCCCGCCTTAACTAACGCAAAGACAAGGTTATGAATTAAACGAGAATCGGTTGAGCCGTTTAAATATTGTGGTAGTAATAGGTTTACTGCATTTTTATAGTCATTATTTAAAATGCTTAGCATCGCTAAATTGTTGATAGCAATCGTGTCGTGAATAAATAACTCTCGAGATTTATTCAGATCTTTTTCAGCATCAGCTAATTTGCCTAATTGTGCAGAACTAATGCCTCGCAAGTTGTATGCCTCGCTATTTTTGGGTGATAAAGCAATCAGATCACTTGCCGTTAAATAAGCTTCATTGTAATCACCTACTTGAATTTGATTGCGGATATACAATAATTCTACATCGTCATTAAATGAGAGTTGAGTAAAGCGCAGTGGTTCTAAGTAAAGTAGTGAAGACTTACTATCGCCGGCTAAGTAGTAGCTTTTCGCCAGTTTGTATTGCAGTTGTGGATCTTGATTTAATTTAAGTTGTTCACGGTATAACGAAATTAATGCACTATAGTTTTTAGTATCTTGGTAAAGTCTTTCTTGTTGATCTACACTCTGTGTCGCAGAAGTTGAAGTTGTAAGACTTGAACAAGCAGATAAAGACAATAATACGGTTGAAACAAAAATTGTTTTAAATAATTTAGAAGACATGTGGTAAAACCCTCATAGCACCAGGTGCAACAATTAAAATAATAATAGGGAACATAATGAATAGAATGAGCGGAATACTCATCTTGGCAGAAAGTGTTCCGAGCTTTTCTTCCATTACAAGTAATTGCATTTCACGAATATCGGCAGACAGTTGTGTTAAATGTTCATAAAGTGAAGAACCGAAATTTAGGCTCTGCTGCATTACCGTACAAAACATTCGAATTTCTTTGGTTGGTAACGAAATTGCCATATCTTGTAATGCGGCACTTAAGCTAGTGAGTTCAGCTTTACGCATGATGCGTAGAATCACGTAGGTTAAGTCTGCATTTAAATGTTCGAAGTCGATTGCCACTTGTTTAAATGCCGCTTCGATACTAATACCGGTCTGAACATTAACCGCAACTAGATCGATAAAACCGGGGATATCGTTCATAATGCGCTTAATCTTACTTTTCAGAATTATGCCGATTGTGATACTTGGTAGCATAATTGCTAATACCACCACTACGGCACAACCTAGTAAAAAGGTGGTTTGGTCTTCACTGATAAGGTAGTTAATCAAAGTAAGCAGGGCGATAACCAACATTTTCACTTTAATATTCTTATCAACTAAACCAAGAAACTTAAGCAATGGATTTTTATTAACGAGTAATAATTCCAGTTCAATTTGTTGTTTGTTTTTTCCTTTCTGGCTGTTATCTTCAACATTGTCTTTCGGACGAATGCCTTCTAAGATTTCTTTGTTACGATCGATTTTCTTTTTATGAGAAAACGCCACAATTAAAATAAATACGCCAGAAAAAATAATGCCAAGGAAGAATAAAATAGGATTCATTAGGTCGATTTCCTCATTAGCCACCAGATAATAAACATCCCGAGTAATTCACTTCCCACCACGTAATAAAGGATAATTCGGCCATTTGGATCATTTACTACGAAATCAAAGTTTTCCGGTGTGGTTACTTTCATAAATAGGAAGAACGCAACAGGAAAGCAGGCAACAATTGCGGCAGACATTCGAGCCTCTGAAGTCATTGCTTTCTTCTTTTGTTCCATTTTGTTTGAATCTGCAATTGCACGTCCTAAGCGAGAAATTACTTCACGCATTTGCCCACCTCGAGAGAGATTGGTACGGATAATGCTGATAAAGAAGTAAAACTCTTTATAAGGATAGCGAGAGTAACTGTCATGAAATACCGCCATTGCATCTTCCCCTCGAGCTAAACGTTTGTAGATTATGCTGAACTCTTCTCCAATAGGGCCAGTAATATCTTTACCACAGCGCTCTAATGCTTGTAACAGACTAATACCGGAAGAGGTTGCAGAGTTAAGCACCTGAATCACTTCAGGAAATTTTTCATTAAATAGCTTTTTATTGCGGCGTTGACCTAATTTCCATACAGCAACGATAAAGCCAATTAATTCCACCACCATAAAGAGTTGGTTATTAAAGCGAATAAATTGGGCATTGAGATAATACAAGCCGGTAAAGATCAAAAAGTGGATAATGATATTTCGGACAAGATTATTTTTATCGCCGGATGTAAAGTAATAGAACCATAAATGAGCCATCTTTTGCAGTTTTTTGGCGGTTTTATCAAGGTTCTCGCTAAAGTTAGTTTCACGAGCATTAATTTTCTTAGTCGTTTTAAACCAAGCAGAAGCGGTAAACAGCAACAATAACGCACCAAAGGCAAGGACAAAATAATAGAGTAGTATCATTATTTCTCCTTAAAGATGTTTTGTAGCTCATTACTTAAATTAAACATTTGGGCGTTTTGATAAACCACCGAGCGTGTGAGTAAGCCGTGATTGATAAACTTACCGATAATTTTGTTATTTTCATCACGATATTTACTCGGCTCAAATGAGAAAATATCTTGTAAGACGATTTGCCCGTTTTCCATGCCTAAAATTTCAGTAATATTGGTAACTTTACGAGAGCCGTCATTCAAACGAGACGCTTGAATAATAATATTTACCGCAGAAGAAATATTACGGCGAATCGCCTCAAGCGGTAGGGAAGCATTCGACATCATCACCATACTTTCCAAACGAGCGGTCGCATCTCTTGGGCTATTGGCGTGCAAGGTTGACATTGAACCGTCATGGCCGGTGTTCATCGCTTGTAACATTTGGAATGCTTCCGCACCACGACACTCACCGACGATGATTCGTTCCGGACGCATACGTAACGCATTGATTACTAAGTCTTGCATCGAAATTTCACCGGTTTTTTCTACACCGGCTAAACGAGTTTCCAGTCGAACTACATGCGGCTGTTCTAAACGCAATTCCGCCGTATCTTCCAACGTTAGTACACGTTCGGTTGGTGAAATATAGTTGGAGAGCGCATTAAGTAAGGTGGTTTTACCCGACCCCGTACCGCCTGAAACAATGATATTCACACGTGAGCGTGCGGCAATAATTAGGAAATTTGCCATATCCAACGTCATTGAACCGAAATTAACCAAATCTTGTAATGATTTTTTCGATTTAGAGAATTTACGAATCGAGATAGAAGTTCCGTCCAATGCGATCGGTTGAATAACTACGTTTAAACGGCTACCGTCAGGTAAACGAGAGTCAACTAACGGCATGCCTTCATCAATACGGCGACCGACTCGAGCGACAAGGCGCTTTGCAATATCGGTTAATTGTTCGTTATTGATAAAGGTTCGGTTGGTTTTCTCAAGAATACCTGCACGTTCAATCCAGATATTATCCGGGCCGTTAACTAAAATATCATTGACGGTTTCATCTTCCATTAACTCACGTATCGGGCCATACCCGTCAATTTCATCTGCGACTAAGCCTGCCATATAAGTAGCATCGGCAGGTGTCAGATAAATCGCATTACTGCTAGCAATGCGATAAAGAGACTGAGTAAGTTCTTCAATTAATTTATTACGCTCGTTTTGGATTTCATCGAGTTTTTCCACGTCCAAATTACTGAGTAATTCTGTGCGGAAGAATATTTGTTGTTCTTTTGTTAGCATAATAATCGTTATTTAAAGAGTTTTTGGAATAAGGACAGACCTACTTTTTTATTACGTTGAGCTGCTTGGCGAGAGAGTATGCCAATGACCTTCATCGCCAGCGTTGCTATTTCTTTTTTGCCTTGGCGGCTTAAAGTTGATGTCAGTACGGTATCTTTATTGGTAGATTGTTTGTTATAGGGAATCACACCATCTACTTCACATTTCAATAAACGTTCAATATCAGCGGTTGCCATCAGTTTTGCTGTTTCTTGCTTATGGTCAGAAATACAGACAAAGGTACGAATTAATCTGCCGGTATTGGCTTTCATTCGCTCGCATTCGCCTAAGAACTGTTTCGCTACACGTAGAGAGCTAATCTTACGTTCCACGACCAATACAAAAGTATTGCTGTGTTGTAATATGCTTGGGTAGTCTTCTTTATTTACGTTAAAGATCGGTTGGTCATAAACGATGAAGTTGTATTTATTCAGCGTTTCGCTAGCAAGTCTGGATGGTACGCCACGATATAAATCTAAATTTGCAGTATATTCCGCTACGTCACTTTGCAGCTTCTTATCAAATAGCAAATCTAAATCTTGCGAACCGTTTGAGCCTTGTGCCAGCAACACCGGCACTTTTTTCTCGGTAGCAATGGTTTGCGCAATATGAGAGCTAATAAAACTTGCCCCAATACCGCCTTTACAACCTAATACGGAAATCTTGATAGTATGGCGCACTAATGGAATATTCATTCCACCCAAGATACGAGCAACCATTTGGGTTAATTGCGTTTCACTGTTGAAATACAGTACGCCTTGTTCTAATAGCTTTTGTAAAAGTGAAATGGAGTCGCTTTCCCCAACCACACAACACCATACATTTTGTGGGATAACGCTGTGAATGCGACCGGTAATGTTGGCGAGTTTGGTTTCATCTTGAATATCAACAATGACACCTACAGTTTCTTCTGCAGAAAATGCGAGATTTTCGGCGTTAAAAAAGTTAGCGTGAATTAATTCAATATTTTCTAATCCACGAGAACGAAGAAGTTGGGCAATATGATTATTAATGCCATTTTTTTCAGAGATAATGGCAATTTTGCGGATGCTATCAACACCTTCGCCGCCATGACCTTCTTGATCGAGCAATAACATAATTAAATCCTTTTAGTTATTATTTAAATGGGGATTGCCATTTACGCTAAAATGTCTTTTATATTGGCTAGATAAAGACCTCCTCGTACACAATATAAAAGCAACAATCCCGAATGAGTCCTAATATTTCAGCTGCACTTGGTTATTATGTTTGAGAGCACAATCGTGATATGAATCGAACCCGATATGATCTTCAGCCGTTTCCACTTTGCATAGCGAAGTACGCTTAGCAATTTGACGGATCTCTACATAAAGCGGATAAAGGCTATTTTTCGTTTTATAATGTTCTACGTGGATAGCCGGTTTAACGTGTAACGCTTTTAAACGCTTGCTAATATTTTTAGCTAATGTTTTTGCTGAGTTGTCATACGAAATAATGTGGATCGCTTGACTATTTTTATCACTGGATGAATGGCGTCTTACATCTGAAACTAAGTTTTCAAATGCCACATCCGATGGTTCGGCTAATATAAAGCGTTTTACTACTAAGGATTTATTTGAAACCAATTCGCTATGAGTCGGCTGTACCGGACGAATTGTTTTAGGTAATTCAGTGCTAGCCATTGCATAGGTGGTTAGTGTCAGACCTAAACCTGCACAAATTGTGATTAATTTTTTCATTGGATAAACCCACCATTTTTTAAGAAGTTAGACGTTAATGTTTTGTGATAAACATTTTTCAGTGATGTACTGTTAAAGAAACGTTCCATCGTGCCGGTATTTTCAAATGTCGGATAAAGTATTTGTGAGCCATCAACCGGTTTAACTAGATTAACCGTTGCCACAACCACTAATTCTTTACTCTCACGTGATGAATTCGCACTACGGAAGAATGCGCCTAAAATCGGTACATCGCCTAAGAATGGAACCTTCTTAATACCTTCGATATCTTGTTTATTGAGTAAGCCGCTGATAATAAAGCTCTCACCATTACCAACTTCAAAGGTTGATTTTGAGCGACGAGTATTAAAAATCGGGATATGGTTATCATCGATTTCGTAGTTACCGGCAATGGTGCTAACCGATTGTGATAACAATAAGCGGATACGATCGCTTTTTTGCACTTTAGCGCCCACGGCAAGTTTAATACCGAACTCTTTATAAAGTACGTTCAATTCACCGTCTCTGTTTCGTTGTACGAAAGGTACTTCACCACCGACCAAAATATCTGCGGTTTCGCCGGAAAGCATTGATATATTCGGTTCAGCTAAAATTTTGCCGTTGTTTTGGTTGTCTAAGGCGCTTAATAACACATTTAAATTATTCGAATTTACCAATGCTAATTGACCGCCGCTTTTACCAAAACCGCCATTGATTGCCGCACTACCTAAATTGCGGAAAAAGTTACCGCTTAGATTGTTCCAGTTAATCCCAATTTCGTCTGAGAAGGTTTTATTCACTTCCGCAACGGTTAGTTTCACATTGATCTGCGTTGCGTCTTCTTCGTTAGCGTTATTAATAATGCCTTCGTATTGGTACTTATCTAAGAAAGGAATGGCATCTTCTGAACCTTCGACTTTCGCTTCAACGACTTTTTTACCAGCTCCGAGCGATTCACCGACAATCCGGTTGATCTCTTCGCTCTCGGCGGCGTTTTTTGCTTTTCCCTCAATCACATAAGCTTTCCCGATTTTTTTTACCGAAAGGTTACTGTTCGGAAAACGTGTTTGGATTTGTTCATTTGTTGCTGCAATGTTATTGATCGCATTATTCACGTTAATGAAATCTTCGGTTAATGGCGTACCGTCCACATCAAATGCGACGATTTCGGCACGACCTTCCGCTTTGGCGTATAACATAAAGGTGTTGTCATCTAAAATTTCATAATCGGCAATATCCGGCGAAGAAACAAATACCGTATCAATTTTGGCATCGGTTTTAATTAACTGGCTTTGCCCTTGTTCAAGAGTGAAGGTTTTTGCCGCTGCAGTATGTGAAAATGCAAATAAGCCTAGCAGCACAGAGCAGATTAATGTTTTCGGAAAGAAATTAGTTCGCATTATTTTTTCCTCGTAATTGGCGAATAAACATACCTCGATGATTAATAGCTTTGGTTGCAGCATCAGTTGGTAACACAATTAATTTGGCTTGCTTATCAAGTGAATAAAATGATTTCAGCATCGCTGCATCTACTTTTAAGCTGATGTAGCCTAAGAAATCTTTTTTCTGTTCACTTGCATTTTTGTTTTCTTCCGCTGTGAAAGTTTTTACCTGTAACACGGTAAGGTTATCGGCAAGTTTTACTAAAGAGCCTTGGTCTCTTTCTCGGTGAGCAAGATCGGTTTGTTGGCTAAATACCGAAACGCTATCGCCGCTACGTACCGAATCTAAAATATATTGTTCGGCACTTTGGATATACACTCGATAGGCAACTTCTTGTTGCGGATTAATGCTAAACAGAATAAAACGAGGATCGTCCGGTGTAATCAGCAATTCCGGTTGCAGTAAAGAACCGGCTTTAATATTTTCAGTAGCAACAAAACCTTGTAGCGTTGGTACGGTTGCTGCTTCAAGTAAGCTTTTTAAATCGTTACTGAGTAACGGACTGGTTTCCGGTACAGTTAATTCCGAAAGGGTATAATCTTCCGCTTGAATTAACGTCCCTTTGGTTAAGTCTCGATTAAGGGTGGCGGTAGTAATCACTTTAGTTGCCACTTCAGGCTGCGTGGTTGTTTCCGTACTTGCTGCAGCCGTTTCGTTTTGAGGAACGTTATCTTCTGCATTCGGCAGCATAAATAGTCCACCAAAGCCGATAACGAGAATGAAGGTCGAGATGATAAATAGCACTCTATAGTTCATTAGTTATTTCCTTAGGTTTAAATTCTAATAGTTAAAAAGTAGTAAGGTGGTAAGAAAGCCAACACTGATTGCGATACCATAAGGTAATCCTTTTTCCCGAATGGACTGTCGATAAAACAACCAGCCGATAATAATGAGCAACAAACCCGCACAAGCGGTTAAAAAAAGGAAAAAAACTGCAAAATGTGATGGAATTGCCAACATCAACACCGCAAGCAACTTCACATCGCCGGCGCCGATAATGTTGAACATAAAGAGTATGAAACCGATGGCTAAACAGAGCAATGCAGGTAGCCAAAACAGTGTGCCATGCACTAAATAGCTAAAGGGAATAGTGACCAACAATAATGCCATAATGATTCGATTACTGATAAGCCGATAACGTAAGTCCGTCCAGCAAAGGGTTATCAGTAAACAAATGATTATGGCAAGAAGGGAGGTTATAAAGAGTGTCATAAGTGATATCCTTATCGTTTATGCCCTTTACCGGCGCCTTTAAGACGTACTCAAAAGCGCCGTTCTAACCAACTCGGAAAGCTGGTTATATTTTTTTAAGGTTTCATCCGTGAAACTTGCCTCACCATATAAAATTGCCACAACAAAAACCGCCATTGCGACAGCGATTAAGCCGTATTCAATGGTGGTAACACCTTGTTGCAGGCGAGAAAACTGTAGAAGTTTTTTCATGTTTATGGCTGAGAGACTTTCGTATTTTTATACCCAATTAAAAGGTATAAGAATTTTATTTTGATTGGTTAATACTTAATTTCCCGTTAACACTATCAATTGATTTTGTAAGATCAGCAAATTTAGCTTTTAAACTTTGGATAAAACCACCATCATTATAGAACACAGTAATAATTAAAATTGCTAAAGCCACAGCAATTAAACCGTATTCGATAGCGGTTACACCTTGTTGGTTTTGTTTAAAGTTGCGGATACCTTCAGTTACAGCGATATAAGCTTTTGTGGTTAAAGTTGATAACATTTTTAATAAACTCCTTATTATCAAAAATTAAAAAATGAAATGAATTTTGCCAATACATGAAATCCGTTATGCGTTGGCGGGGTGCATAATAAATTCAGTTTTGTAAATTGTAAATATTAAGCTCAATCTATGTAATATTAAGTAAACTTTATATTTGAAAAGTATGATAAAAAATTGTTTATATTTTGTTATGAAAAATGATATTTATGACTTTTGCTAGGTTTTGTGTGCAAAATTCAGCAAATTCCAAGAAGATAACCACTTTTTTGCTAATGTTATTTAAATAAAAAGTTGCTTAAATGTTAAAATAAGGTGATTAAAGCATGTGCTTTTTGGTTTTAATTTAAACTGGTCTAATCAGTTGTGTGCAAAAAATAAAATGGTTTGATTGATCAAAAATTGATCTTTGCTGTGCATTTTATTTCCAAAGGTAAATTTAACAATTGAGTAATTTAATTTTATGTAATGAAATGTAAATTAACATTAAGGAGGTGTTAGGCTAATTTGCGAGCAGCTAATTAGAGGGAGGGCGGAGTAACGCAATCTGACTGGCGAAATAATCACCTTCTACTCAATATTTCGCTTCTGTGATATGCTTATAGCCTGTGCTACGGCTTTAAATTGAACCATCAAAAGGAGATTTGCGATGTCCAAACATCTCACCGAACAGCGTTTTATTGATTTTCCGATTCATGAAAATGTAATTGCGGCACTCGACAGTAAAGGATTTGAATTCTGTACGCCTATTCAGGCGAAAACGTTGCCGATTACTTTAGCCGGCAATGATATTGCCGGACAGGCGCAAACCGGTACGGGTAAAACCATGGCGTTTTTGGTTGCAACTTTCCATCATTTATTAACTAACGATATTCAAACAGCAACTAATCAGCCTCGAGCTTTAATCTTAGCGCCCACTCGTGAGCTTGCGGTGCAAATTGGTTCGGATGCCGAGCTATTGGTGAAACATTCCGATTTAAAACTTGCGTTGGCTTACGGTGGAGACGGTTATGACAAGCAAGTGCAAGCGATTGAACAAGGTGTAGATATTTTAGTCGGCACCACCGGACGTGTAATTGATTATGTTAAACAAGGCGTGATCAATTTAGATAAAGTGCAAGTGGTGGTGTTGGACGAGGCGGATCGTATGTTCGATCTCGGCTTTATTAAAGATATTCGTTATTTAATGCGTAAATGCCCGAAACCGGCGCAACGCTTGACCATGTTATTTTCTGCAACACTTTCGCCACGTGTGCGAGAGTTGGCGTATGAAGATATGAATGATGCGCAATATATTGAAATTGAGCCGTTGCAACGTACCGGACATCGCATTAAAGAAGAATTATTTTACCCTTCTAATGAAGACAAAATGGCGTTATTGCTCACCTTATTAGAAGAAGAGTGGCCGGATCGTTGTATGATTTTTGCCAACACTAAACATAAATGTGAAGAAATTTGGAGTTATTTAGTGGCGGATGGTCACCGTGTTGGGCTGTTAACCGGTGATATTGCACAGAAAAAACGTTTGGCACTGTTAGATAGCTTTACCAAAGGTCAGTTAGATATTTTAGTGGTAACCGATGTTGCTGCCCGTGGTTTGCATATTCCGGAAGTGACCCATGTCTTTAACTATGATTTGCCGGATGATCGTGAAGACTATGTGCATCGTATCGGGCGTACCGGACGTGCCGGAGAGAGCGGTCATTCGATTAGCTTTGCCTGTGAGCGTTACGCTGTGAATTTACCGGCAATTGAAGAATATATCGGCCATGCGATTCCGGTGAGCCAATATGACGCCAGTGCGTTATTAGCGTTGCCGAAGCCGGCTCGAGTGGCTCGAGGCCCAAGACATTCGGCAGCTAAACGTCGTTAATCTTTCTATACTATATCAAGAAGCCTCCGCAAGTTGCTTATTGCGGAGGCTTCTTTTTTGCAAAAAAATCCTGAAATTTAACCGCTTGCGATACCTAAAAATTACTTTTACAAATCTCAGAATTTATTGTAAATTTGTGCGCTTTTTATTGAGGTCATACCACTTTTGTGGTGTTTAAGGGGTCTATCAAATGCTTGATAGACGTTTTGGAGTAGAAATGAAAAAACTAAAATTAACATTATTTACCACTATTCCTTTTTTACTCAGCGCTTGCGGTTCTGTGGATACAGAAACGGTACTGGAAGATCTAAGTAATTTAGGCAAGCTGTTTGAAGCAGAAAAACGTCAGGGTGTACAAGTGACAAAAGGCTATCCGGAGCCGAAAGCGCTAACCTATGCTCAACGACCAAAGCAACCAAAAAATTTGGAAAAACAAACGGTTACGCATGGAAGAATTAATACAACACAGTGCAAGGATGCAGATGATTGGTATTTGGACGGCTATCGTGTCGGCTATTCATTTACCACCCAAAAAGAGGCGATGTATCAGCAACGTGTGAATTATTGTAAAGGAACGCTATCCAACGCCAATCAGTTCCAACAAAATTGGGAAAAAGGCTTTAAAGTTGGGGTGAAAAAAGCATAAAATGGCGCGGTTCAACTTATGATAAACGTCATTATTTAAGAGTATTCAATATGGCACAATACGCACTCGCCCAAACGAAAACAGGGCAAATTATTTCATTAAATTCAAAAATGGCAAACCGTCACGGTTTAATCGCCGGTGCAACCGGTACGGGTAAAACGGTGACATTACGTAAATTCGCAGAAGCTTTCAGTGATGACGGTGTACCGGTTTTCTTGGTTGATGTAAAAGGTGACCTTTCAGGGCTTGCACAAGCGGGCAGTTTATCCGGAAAAATTGCAGAACGTGTCGAGCAATTCCAATTAGGCGGGGAAAGCTATTTAAGCGGTTATCCGGTTTCTTATTGGGATGTATTCGGTGAATCGGGGATTCCGCTGCGCACCACCATTTCGGAAATGGGCCCAATGTTGCTTTCTCGTTTATTAAATTTAAACGAAACGCAAGAAGGCTTATTAAATTTGGTTTTCCGAGTAGCGGACGATCGTGGTTTATTGCTCATCGACTTAAAAGACTTACGTGCGTTACTTAAATTTGTAGCGGAAAACGCTAAAGAATTCCAAGTGGAATACGGCAATGTTTCGGCGGCGAGTGTCGGTGCGATTCAACGTGCGTTATTGGCTCTTGAAAACGAAGGGGCAACGAATTTATTCGGTGAACCGGCATTAAATTTACAAGATTGGATGCAAACCCGTGATGGCAAAGGCGTGATTAACGTACTCAATTCAGAGAAGTTAATTAATTCGCCTCGTATGTACGGTGCGTTTTTATTGTGGTTTATGGCGGAATTGTTCGAGACTCTACCGGAAGTCGGTGATCCGGAAAAACCGAAATTTGTGCTGTTCTTTGATGAAGCGCATTTATTGTTTGACGGTGCGCCAAAAGTATTGGTGGACAAAATCGAACAAGTGGTGCGTTTAATTCGTTCGAAAGGGGTTGGCGTGTATTTTGTGACGCAGAACCCGTTAGATTTACCGGACTCGGTATTAGGTCAGCTAGGTAACCGTGTGCAGCACGCTTTACGTGCCTTTACCCCACGTGATCAAAAAGCGGTAAAATCAGCGGCAGAAACCTTCCGTGCTAATAAAGGCGTGGACGTGGTTGAAGCGATTACCCAACTGGGTGTGGGTGAAGCGCTGATTTCGGTGCTCGATGAAAAAGGTATGCCGACACCGGTGGAAGTGGCGTATATTCATCCGCCGAAAAGCCAATTAACCCCGTTAGCCGCAGCAGAGCGTGATGCGTTAGTAAAACAAGATGATCTGTATGCTTATTACAGTGAATATGTTGATAATGAATCGGCGTACGAATTATTGAATGCGCAAGTTGCTCAAGCCCAAGCCGCTCAACAACAAGCCGAAGCGGAAAAAGCGGAAGAAGAAAACAATTTCTTCGGTGGTATGATTGCTTCGATTTTCGGTACGAAAAAGAAAAAAGATCAAACCATTGCTGAGCAAGTGGTGAGTGAAGTGACGAAGTCGATAGCGAAAAAGCTGACCAACCAAGTTTCTAAACAAATCATGCGTGGCATCTTAGGCGCAATTACTAAGTAATTGTTTTATCTAGATTGCTGATTACAAGCGGTCGTTTTTGTGAAATTTTTTGCAAAAACGACCGCTTGTTATTTTATTAGCGTTATTTGTAAATCTGACACTGTTAAAATGTTGATTTCTGACCCTTTAAATCATGCCTGTTTATCTTGAGAATGACGCACTATTTTCTGCAAATAAAAAGGATAAGTATAATGAAAGCAAAACTAAAAACGTTGGCTTTAATCGCAAGTACAACATCAGCATTATTAAGTGCGAACACGGCTCAGGCGGAGGGGCGCTTGACTGTGTATTGTACGGTGCAAAATGAGGTGTGCGAAAATTTAACCCAAAAGTTTGCGAAGCAATATCAAGTGGAAACCCAGTTTATTCACGGCGGTACCGGTACGATTTTCGGTAAAATTAAAGCGGAAAAAGACAATCCGCAAGCAGATATTTGGGTCGGCGGTACGATTGAACCGCATTTCCAGGCCGGAGAACTAGGCTTATTAGAAAGTTATCGTTCGCCAAAACAAGCGGAGATTTTGCCGCAATTTAAATCACTAATGGAAAAACGTGGCGATAAAACCTCGATTATCTATATGTTAGTGCTAGGTTTTGGGGTAAATAGTGATAAGTTACAGAAATTAGGGGAGAAAGCACCACAAAACTGGGAAGATTTGTTGAATCCGCAATTTAAAGGCGAAATTCAATTGCCCGATCCGAGATCTTCAGGTACGACTTACACGATTATGGCAACGCTTATTCAAAAATTGGGCGAAGAGAAAGCGTTCGAATACCTTAAAAAATTAAATGAAAACGTATCGCAATATGTGAAAAGCAATTTAGTCACGGCAAATCTTTCTCGAGGTGAAAGTACGGCAAGTATTGGCTTTGTGCACGCTTATGCTACGGAAAAAGAAAAAGGTGCGCCGGTTGAAACGGTGATTCCGCAAGGTAAAGTCGGCTATGCGTTAGGCGGTGCAAGTATTATTAAAAATGCGCGCAATTTAGAGAATGCCAAGTTATTTATGGATTACGTACTCAGTGCCGAAGCGCAAGAGTTGCCGTGGCGAGAGCATGGCGTGTATCAGATTCCGACCAATGTGAATGCGAAGGCTTCGCCAAGCTCGGTTGACCCGAAAAAGCTGGACTTATTGGAGTTCGATTTTGATAAATTCGGTTCGAGTGAAGAAGGTAAGCGTTTGATTGATAAATGGCTTACTGAAATTAAATTAGCGAAATAATTTTCTTTGATAACAAGCGGTCGAATTTTCCTTAATTTTTACAAAAACATTTGCAAAATTTCGGCTAAATTTAACCGCTTATAAACCACGCTATGCCGTGGTTTATTTTTTTGAATAGCACAAATCTTTTATGTTACAACGTTTTTCTCATTCTTATTTTTGGATCTTATTAGCACTGTTTGCCTTTGTTTGTTTGCCTTCACAGGCATTAGATTACGGCTTATTCGGTGCAACCAAAAGCGAATTCACGGCGGCAATGGGCTGGAGTAACATTAATATCAGTTGGCTTTGGTTTGGCAGTTTACTGATTTTTCCAGCGTTTCGTTTCATAAAAGATCGCATCTTACGCAGCCGAATTGAATTGGGTTTGGCGTTGTTACTCACATTTTTTCTGTTATCTTCCGCCGTTTATCTCAACTATCGTTTCGGCTATGCGATTATTTTTCTTGCTTTAGCTTTATTGGCAATTAGTAGCAATGCGTTGGCAAATTTAAAAGTGTTACAAGCCGATCGCTTTTTGATCGTGAGCTTGTTAGTGGTGGTATTGACGATAGCGTTTTTTATTTTATATCCGATCACCACAATTTTTAGCACGATGTTCAGCGAGGGCAATGCGTTTGCGATCCTAGAACAAAGCTACATTTTAAGAATTATTTGGAACTCATTAAGCGTATCGGCAACCGTGGGTGTGTTATCCACCGTTCTCGGCTTATGTTTTGCACTTTATACCACGCGAATAGCAAGCAAACGCACTCGCTTGCTCAGTAAATGTTTTTCGGTTTTGCCAATGGTGACGCCGCCTTTTGTGGTGAGTTTAGGCATTACGTTAATGCTCGGGCGTTCCGGCTATATTACCGACTTTTTGGTGGAATATTTCGGCTTTCGTGCAAATTGGCTGTATGGCTTTACAGGGATTGCGCTTTCACACACCTTAGCACTTACACCGATGGCGTTTATGATTTTAGAGGGAGCATTAAAGTCATCTAACGTGGTGCTAGAAGAGGCGAGTTATACGTTACGAGCAAACAGTTGGCAAACTTTCCGCTTTGTATTATTACCGTTGCTTAAACCGGCATTAGCTAATTCGTTTTTGGTAATTACCGTGCAATCGCTTGCCGATTTTAGTACGCCGTTTGTGTTGGGCGGTAATTTTGATGTGTTGGCGAGCCAAATTTATTTTTACCTTGTTGGCACGCAATTAGATTATGCTGCGGCAAGCGGTTTAGGCGCAATTTTACTCGGTTTTTCATTGTTGTTTTTTCTAATTCAGTATTGGTGGATTGGTAAAGGATCTTATGTCACGGTATCCGGAAAGGGGTATAGAGGTACATTCCAGCCGTTACCAAGCGATCTAAAAAGCCTAATTTTTTGCATACTCGCCGCTTGGGGCGGTTTTACCGTTTTACTGTACGGCTCGATTTTTTACGGCAGCTTTACCGTAAATTGGGGCGTGGATCATAGCTTTACCTTAGAAAATTATCGCAAGTTATTTGGGCAAGGCTTAGATCAGGGCGGTTTCCCGTCATTGATTCAAACGGTATTGTACTCACTGATTGCCGCTCCGATTAGTGCGATATTGGGGTTATTAATTGCTTATCTGCTTACTCGCCGTAACTTTGTCGGCAAGCAAAGTTTGGAATTTGTTACCTTACTTTGTTTTGCCGTGCCGGGGACGGTTGCCGGCGTGTCTTATGTGGTGGCGTTTAATCATTCGCCGCTTTATCTCACCGGTACGGCAGCGATTATCGTTTTGTCGATGGTGACACGCAATATGCCGATTGGTATGCGAGCCTGTATGGCGGCATTGCAACAATTAGATAAATCATTGGATGAAGCCTCGTTTTCATTAAGAGTGAGTTCGTTGAAAACTTTACTATTTGTAACCTTGCCATTGTTAAAACCAGCATTCTTATCGGCATTGGTGACCAGTTTTGTGCGTTCGATGACCACAATTAGTGCGATCGTATTTTTAGTTTCACCAAGTACCCGAGTGGCGACCTCTTATATTCTGAATAGAGTTGAAGACGGTGCATACGGATTGGCGGTGGCATACGGCTCAACGTTGATTATGGTGATGGTGTTAATTATCGGTTTATTTGGTTGGTTAATGAAAGATAAACGGCAGTTTTAACTCTTATAGATTTTTTGCAAGCGGTTGTTTTGGTTCAAATTTTTGCAAAATTTGTGCTAAAAACGACCGCTTGTTGTTTTTTGATAATTACTTTGTAAATAAAAATAAATAATAAGAACTCAGGATGATTTCTATTGGAAAGATAGGTATGATCTTAAATTCTGATTGAGAATTATTTTCAATAATTTAAACCTATTGATTTAGGTATTTTTCATTGATTATTTTATGGAAGTATTGGTATGAAATTCAAATACAGTGTGATCTATAGTGCATTATTTGTTTTACCTTCAATCGCAATCGCAGATGAAGCGGCAACGCTGGAACAGGTGAACGTTAGTGCGCAATTTGAAAAAGCAAAAGCGGCAGGCGATAAACAAAAAGAAATTGTGAATTTGAGTCTGCTGGGCAGACAAACCGCCTTTACTTCACCGATTTCGGTGGTCAATTATGATGAGAAAGCGTTTGAAGATAAAGCGCCTCGTAATGTGGTGGATGCAATTGCGAAAACAGATGCTTCTGTAATGAATTTCGGTGGTGAAACCAATACGTTATCCGGTGTGTATGTGCGTAACTTGCAATTAGATATGCGCCAAGTGAGTGTAAACGGTTTGGCGGGTTTATATTCGACGTATAATTCTCCGACCGCTGCGGTGGCTTCGGCACAATTGATTAAAGGTGCTTCCACGGCAACTACCGGTATGGATCCGGAAGGTTCTGCCGGTGCGTCAATGAATATCGAAACCAAACGTGCAACCGATGAAGAGATTAATAAAATCGGCTTCGGTTGGTATAGCAATAATCGTTTACAAGAATCGTTCGATTTCGGTCGCCGTTTCGGTGCGAATAACGAATGGGGCGTACGTGTAAGTGGTAAATACCGTGACGGCAATACTGCACGTAATGATTATGATGAAATGAATAAAGAATTAGCGATCGGTGCGGATTATCGTGGCGATGCGTTGCGTGTCGGTTTGGATTATATGTACAGCAAGCGAGATACCGATGGCGGACGTGCCCGTTTACAGGACTTGCAAAATCTTGCTTATACCGTTCCTGCTGCGCCAAATGGTAAAACCAACTTGAATCCGCATTGGATCGGGCAGACCACCGAAGACGAAACCGTAATGGGGACGTTCGAATATGATTTGCCTTACGGAATGATGTTATCGGGCGGTTTAGGTCATATGGAATCTCGTTATTCGGGTGCATTCGGACAAATCACTTCACTTAAGCAGAATGGTGAGTTTGAAGTTAGTGGTATTCGTGGCATTGATTTCCGTTCTCGTACCACTAGTGGTAATTTGAAGTTACAGGGTGATTTTGAAACGGGAGCGATTTCGCATAATTGGAATTTAGCTTTTGATTCGGTGGTACGCCAGCGAGATCATGACCAAAGCAGTAAAACTAACGGAAAAATTAAAGGCGGTACAATCTATGCACCAAGTTTTGCGCCGTTAAAAAACTTTGATTTAACTGCCAATACGCAGGGCACAGATTCAAAATTGAGCGCTAATAGCCTTGCATTCGCAGATACATTAGGCTTTGTGGAAAATACTGTTCGCCTAACTTTAGGCGGTCGTTTCCAGTGGATTAAGCAACAAGATAAAAAAGCCGGTACGGAAGTGAAAGCAGATCGCTTTAGCCCGATGGTCACCCTTGCTTATGTGCCGAATCCGGATTTAGTGCTTTACAGTAACTATTTGGAAGATTTAGAACCGGGTAATATTGATGTTGAAACCGGCGAAATGAATAGCCCTCGTGTTAGCAAACAAATCGAAGTGGGGATGCGTAAAAATTGGGATAACTGGCTAACGACCACGCTAAGTGCGTATGAAATTCGTCGCCCGGGGATTATTCGTGGTAATAAGGCCGCATTGAAAGCACTTGCGGGTAAAGAGCATGGCAAAGAACGTAATCGTGGGATTGAATTTAATACCTATGCAAGTTTGTTAAATAACACGTTACGTCCTTCATTAGGGCTAACTTATAACCAAGCGAAAGTCTTTGATTTCCCAACTTATGCCGATGTGATTACCGACGGTGTACAAGTCACCAGCCCTCGCTGGAT
Organism: Actinobacillus suis ATCC 33415; assembly: GCF_000739435.1. NCBI lineage: Bacteria > Pseudomonadati > Pseudomonadota > Gammaproteobacteria > Pasteurellales > Pasteurellaceae > Actinobacillus > Actinobacillus suis. The sequence continues at coordinate 888,995 of NZ_CP009159.1, read as the reverse complement.
GGCAAAGGCGAATGTGGAATGGGATACGCCGTTTGTGGCTAACTTAACGCTGAATGCCGCACTACAATACTATGGAAAATCTTACCAAGATACTGCAGCGAATTATCGTTTGCCGTCTTATACTACGGTAGATTTCGGGGCGAAATATGTAGTGAAAGTAGCGGATAAACAGACGCTGACCTTACGTGGTGGGGTGGAAAATGCCTTTAACAAGCGTTACTGGCAGGTACAACGTGGTCAATATGATCGCAGTTTTGCCGTGTTAGGTATGCCTCGTACTTATTGGGCAAATATGGAATATTCATTCTAAATCTCCATTTGGCAAGCGGTCGGATTTTGCAAAAAATTTGCCAATTTCGACCGCTTTTTTTATTCGGAAACGTAAGTTGTTATTTTTTCAATACATTTTTAAATGAACTGGCAAACAGAATTAAATAATAGTTTTTTGTGGCTGATAACGGCACTTTGCTGCGTGTCTGCGGGGCTTTTAGCAACGGGTTGGCTACTCAAGCAAACCGAGCTCGGGCAGCGCTTTTGGCATATTACCCGACCTTGTTGGCAGAAAAGCCATAAAGGGAAAACGCTCGGCTTACTTTTATTGTTGATCTTTTTGATCCTACTTGAAGTGCGGATTAGCGTACTCAATACTTTTTTCTATAATGGCTTATACAAATCGCTACAGGATAAAGCGGTTGAGGCGTTTTGGTTTTTTGCGGGGATTAATGCGTTATTGGTGATCGTGAAGATTGTTCACTTGATTATCAATTATTTTCTTACCCAATCGTTTGAAATTAAGTGGTTGGAAAAGCTTAACAGTGAGATGTTAAATCGTTGGTTGCAAAATAAAAATTACTATCTGCTACAGTATGAGAAAACGTTGCCGGATAATATCGACCAACGTATCGAACAAGATGCGACTGCTTTTGTGACGGGGACGGTGGAAGTCACTCGGGGTGTGATTAATTCGATTGTGGCAACGATTGAGTTTACCATTATCTTATGGGGCTTATCGGGACTGCTGACACTATTTGGTGTAGATATTCCGAAAGGCGTTGTGTTCTTTATTTATCTGTTCATCATTTTTGCAACCGCTTTATCGATTTGGATTGGGCGACCGCTGATTCGTTTAAATTTTAATAAAGAAAAGCTACAAGGGGATTATCGTTATTCGCTGATTCGTGTGCGAGACAATGCCGAAAGTATCGCTTTCTATTCGGGTGAATCACGAGAGCAGCATAATTTAACCGCTAAATTCGATTATATCATTGCCAATCGCTGGAAAATTGTGCGCAAAATGTTAGGGCTGGACGGCTTTAATACCGGCGTAACACAAGTTGCGATGATTTTACCCTTGATGTTACAAGCGCCCCGTTTTTTTGCCGGCCAAGCGACATTAGGCGATATGCACCAAACGGTACAATCATTTAATCGCTTAATGCGCGCATTGTCTTTTTTCCGCTTGTTTTATGAAGAATTTACCTTATACCAAGCCCGTTTGAATCGTTTATACGGCTTCTTCATTACCTTGGATAAGCTCGACCAAATGCCGGTAAATGCGCCTTACCCGTGTTCAAGAGGCTTTGTGCTGAAAGATTTTGGGGTCAAAGACGCAAGCGGTCAAATTTTGCTGAAAAATATCAATATCGAATTACACACCGGCGATTCGTTACTGATTCAAGGCGCTTCCGGCAGTGGAAAAACTACTTTATTGAAAGCATTGGCGGGGATTTATCCGTTTGAAACTTTCGGCGTGGCAGAGCGTGCTTGTTTAGAACAACCGTTGTTTTTACCGCAGCGCCCTTATGTACCGCAAGGCAGTTTACGTGAAGCAATTTGTTACCCGAATTTAGTCGTGACGGACGAACAGTTAAAAGCAGCAATGCAGCAATGCTGTTTGAGCAAATATGTGGATTCGCTGGATTTCGATACCGATTGGCAAGCAACGCTTTCACCGGGTGAATTGCAGCGAGTTGCTTTTGTGCGCATTTTATTGGCGAAACCGGAGTTGATCTTCCTCGATGAAACGACATCGGCGTTAGATGAACCGACCGAAGCGATTTTGTATCAAACAATTCGTAGCCGATTGCCGAACAGCATTATCATTAGCGTAGGGCATCGTTGTACTTTGCAGCAATTCCATAACAAGCAAATTAATTTGACTGAAAGGGAACGTTGTGAGTGTATGAATTGCGGCTAATACAAGCGGTTAAATTTGCCGGTATTTTTGCAAAAAACTGCTGGTAATTTTGTCCGTTTTTTGGCATAATTCGCCCCGTTTTTTGTCTGAAGAATTTTAGGCGAAAAACATTTACATTTATTTTTTAACACTAAAACACACACATATCACAAGCTAATGGTCGGGGTGCTACGTAAGTGGTTGATTTATTAGGATATGTGGAGGCTAAACCCCGCTTTGTCTTTCATAAGTGACAAAGCAAACAACATTTAAGGAAAATTCTTATGGCACAAGTTTCTATGCGCGATATGCTTAATGCGGGCGTTCACTATGGTCACCAAACTCGTTACTGGAACCCAAAAATGAAACCATTCATTTTCGGTGCGCGTAACGGTGTTCACGTAATCAACTTAGAAAAAACTTTACCTTTATTCAACGAAGCTTTAGCGGAATTAACTCGCATTTCAAGCAACAACGGTAAAATTTTATTCGTTGGTACAAAACGTGCAGCGTCTGAAGCAGTTAAAGCAGCAGCAGTAGATTGCCAACAATTCTACGTAAACCACCGTTGGTTAGGTGGTATGTTGACTAACTGGAAAACAGTACGTCAATCAATCAAACGTTTAAAAGATTTAGAAGCTCAAACTCAAGACGGTACTTTTGACAAAATCACTAAAAAAGAAGCGTTAATGCGTACTCGTGAGTTAGAAAAATTAGAGTTAAGCTTAGGCGGTATCAAAGATATGGCTGGTCTTCCGGATGCAATCTTCGTAATCGGTGCTGACCACGAACATATCGCAATCAAAGAAGCAAACAACTTAGGTATTCCGGTATTTGCTATCGTTGATACAAACTCTACGCCAGACGGTGTTAACTACATCATCCCTGGTAACGATGACGCAACACGTGCAATCCAACTTTACTTAGACGCAGCATCAGCAGCAGTTAAAGAAGGTCGTGGTTCAAACGTTGAAGCTGAGTTAGAAGCGACAGCTGAATAATCGTTATTAAGGCATAGCCCTTAAATCACTTTGGAGCAGGGGCGATTTTTTATCCCCCTGCTTTTCTTATCTAATTCAACCTTAGAGGAATACAAAATGGCTGAAATCACAGCATCACTCGTAAAAGAACTTCGTGAACGTACTGGCGCAGGTATGATGGAATGTAAAAAAGCGTTAGTTGAAGCAAACGGTGATATCGAATTAGCAATCGACAACATGCGTAAATCAGGCCAAGCTAAAGCGGCTAAAAAAGCAGGTAACGTGGCAGCTGAAGGTGTTATCTTAGCTCGCGTTGCTAACGGTTTCGGTGTGTTAGTTGAAATGAACTGCCAAACTGACTTCGTAGCAAAAGACGCTGGTTTCTTAGAATTAGCAAACGAAGTTGTTGATTTCGCAGCAGCAAACAAAGGCATCACAATTGAAGCATTAGCGGCACAATTCGAAGAAAAACGTGTTGCATTAGTTGCTAAAATCGGTGAAAACATGAACATCCGTCGTGTTCAATACTTAGACGGTAACGTAATTGCACAATACTTACACGGTGCGAAAATCGGTGTATTAGTTGCTGGTGAAGGTTCAGAAGAAGAATTGAAGAAAGTTGCAATGCACGTTGCAGCATCTAAACCAGAATTCGTAAACCCAGAAGACGTTTCTGCAGACGTAGTTGCTAAAGAACGTGAAATCCAAATCGAAATCGCGATGAACTCTGGTAAACCAAAAGAAATCGCTGAGAAAATGGTTGAAGGCCGTATGGCTAAATTCACTGGTGAAGTTTCATTAACTGGTCAAGCATTCGTAATGGATCCTTCACAAACAGTTGGTGCATACTTAAAATCAGTAAACACTTCTGTATCTAACTTCATCCGTTTAGAAGTTGGTGAAGGTATCGAGAAAGTTGAAACTGACTTCGCTGCAGAAGTTGCTGCAATGCAAAAAGTTTAATTTTCGGTATGAAAATAGAAAAAGCAGGCTTTGGCCTGCTTTTTTGTTTCTATCTACCAATTGGTTAAGCGGTCATATTTGCTGAAATTTTTGCAAATTTCTTGCTAAAAATGACCGCTTGTTATCAGCTAACTATTTGGCTGGAATTACAATCGCAGGATCGGCTTTTGCCGGAATCTTTTCAATTACTTGCTTCAGTCCGTAATCGTCTTTATCACTTTGATTGCTAAACAAATCCGCTTGCGGATTTAATTTTTCATTACTAATGCCTATCCATTTACCGATACCGTCAGTAAAGTTTAAACCGGATTTAAACACTTTATAAACGTGGCGTTCGGTATCATCGCTTGAAATTTTAAATAACGGCACATCAAAGTGTAGTTTGCCTTGTGCGGTATTTAAAATATGGATGCCTTTTTCGTCTTCACTATGAATTAAACCGTGGTCGGAAAAGTAAACCATGGAGAAACTTCTGCCGGTTTTCGCTTTATTTTGGTTTAACTCGTTATACAGTTTTTCCAGTAATTCATCGGTTTTCTTCATCGAAGAAAGATAACAGTTTACGTTGTGATATTTTTGCGCAATTTTGGCATCATCAAAGATCTTCGGGTAATCGGTTAGGCGATCACAGGTAATCGGATGTGAACCATATAAATGCACCGCAATAAAGCGCTTGCCTTGGGTCGCTTGCGAAATTACTTGGCTGAATTTCGGCAGTAATGCGAAATCACTGATATTTTGGCTAAATGAATCACCTGATTTGAGAAAGATCTTCTCATCGCTTTTGTTTGCCAATGAAGAAATCGGCGTATCAAAACGTCCTAAATAGCCTTGGTTGGAAATCCAGTAAGTTTTAATCCCGGCGGATTTGACTAGCTCGACTAAATTTAAGCGGTAATTGCCTTCCCAAGTTTGAGTATTCGGCTTAGTGAGCAATAATTTTAATGATGAAATGGTATTGGTTCCACCGGCGGTGAATCCATCAATTAGCGTGCCTTTCGCGTTGCTCATAAACGGCGTATTTTCAACCGGATAGCCGTAAGCATGATGATAATCTTTACGGGCGCTTTCACCGATAACTAACACGTAATCATCATATTTTGAATCGCTAGAAAGTGTGGAATTGCCCCATTCGGAAGGAATCGCAGTACTGTTATTTAGCGCTTCTAATTCCTGTTTTACCTTCATACTTTCACTAAAAAATTCGTGAAAGAATTTGAAGGGCGCAAGGCTGAAAAGTGAAACCACTAATGAGCTAATAATAAATGTACGATTGTTCAAGAAATTAATCTGATGCTGTTTGGTAATTTTTCGGAAAAAAATGATCGCGAGTAAGATTCCGATAGCAATCAAATAATTGCTAATCGGTAACTGAGTGAGAAATTCTCGTCCTTCCAGTAAATCGGTTGCAAATAATGAAGCAATATATTGATAAGATGGCGCACCGAAAGATAAGCCGATTGGCGTATATAGCATATAGCCGATAGTAATCGGTAATAATAATGCGTAGTACGAAATCTTAGAACTTCCGAGCGCAATAATTAAAATGACGGCGCATAGTATTTCAATAAGATTAGGTGTAGGGAAGAAACCGGAACCTTTTAGCATAAAGTAGCCGGCGAAAATTGCTAAAAGCAGCGCAATAAAAGTATAGATGACTTGTTGTTTTGTTAATTTCTGTGTCATTTGCTATTCCAAGAAGTAAATATAATCGGTTGCTATTTCCTGATTAAACAGGATAGTCTATAATAGCGTAATTTTGTTTTTAGTCCATACAGCATAAGAGGCAATTAAAATGAGTAAACCAATCTACAACCGTATTTTATTAAAGTTAAGTGGCGAAGCGCTACAAGGTGATGAAGGCTTCGGCATCGATCCATCAATTTTGGATCGTATGGCGTTAGAAATAAAAGAATTAGTAGAAATGGGCGTAGAAGTTGGCGTTGTGCTTGGTGGCGGTAACTTGTTCCGTGGTGCGAAATTAGCAAAAGCGGGTATGAACCGTGTTGTGGGTGACCATATGGGTATGCTTGCGACTGTAATGAACGGTTTAGCAATGCGTGATGCGTTACACCGTGCGGATGTAAACGCAAAATTAATGTCTGCATTCCAATTAAACGGCATTTGCGATACTTATAACTGGTCTGAAGCAATCAAAATGTTACGTGAAAAACGTGTGGTGATTTTCTCTGCCGGTACAGGTAGCCCGTTCTTTACCACAGACTCTGCAGCGTGTTTACGTGGTATCGAAATTGAAGCGGACGTGGTATTAAAAGCAACTAAAGTTGACGGTGTATATGATAAAGATCCGGCTAAATTTGCCGATGCGAAACTTTACAACCAATTAAGCTATGCGGAAGTTATCGATCAAGAGTTACAAGTAATGGACTTAGCGGCATTTACGTTAGCACGTGACCACAGTATGCCGATTCGTGTATTCAATATGGTTAAACCGGGCGCCTTAAAACAAGTGGTAACCGGTACAACCGAAGGTACGATCATTTCTTAATTATCTGAATGATCTACAAGCGGTCTGTTTTCTTTAATGATTTACAAATAAAGAAAGCAGACCGTTTTTTATTGCCTGCTATTTGCTTTTAACGTCTGTAAAATGTTTTAACAAAACGAGAAATTTGGTGTTAGGGCTATGAAAATGAAAGGGATTTAGGTAGAATTGACAAGTTTATTGACTCAAATATTGAAAGGAACAACAAATGATCAACGAAATTAAAAAAGATGCGCAAGATCGTATGGAAAAGAGCTTAGAAGCGTTAAAAAGCCATATTTCTAAAATTCGTACCGGTCGTGCACAACCAAGCCTTTTAGACGGTATCCAAGTAGAGTATTACGGTTCTGCAACACCACTTCGTCAAGTAGCAAACGTGGTTGCGGAAGATGCGCGTACATTAGCGGTAAACGTATTTGACCGTTCTTTAATTAGCGCAGTAGAAAAAGCCATTTTAACCTCTGATTTAGGTTTAAACCCTTCATCAGCCGGTGCAACAATCCGTGTTCCACTTCCACCATTAACAGAAGAGCGTCGTCGTGATTTAATCAAAATCGTAAAAGGCGAAGGCGAACAAGGTAAAATTGCAATCCGTAACGTACGTCGTGATGCAAATGACCAAATCAAAGCGTTATTAAAAGACAAAGAAATCAGTGAAGACGAAGAGCGTAAAGCACAAGATGAAATCCAAAAAATCACTGACGGTTATGTGAAAAAAGTAGATGAAGTATTAGCGGCAAAAGAAAAAGAATTATTAGATTTCTAATCTTTGCTGAATGAAGAAAAAGGCACGTGTTGACGTGCCTTTATTTTTGCAAAAAAATTGTAAAATTTGACCGCTTGTTAGCAAGCAATATCCCAACAGTGCAGCAACTTACCCAATCCCTTCCGAAGTTGTTCTTCCGACAAATGACCGAAGCCTAAACTAAATAATCTGCGTTGTTGGTGATGAATCGGATAGACCTTAATTTTCTGTGCTTTTGCCAGTTCGACTAATTGATCTAACGTTCTTGTTTCGTTTAATAATTCGATCAGCAAATAGAAGCCGGAATGTTCGCCATAATATTTAATCTGTTTAGTATGGGGCGAGAGTAGATCACATAATAACTCCATTTTACGGCGGTAAATTTTTCTCATTCGATTAATATGTTTTTCAAATTCACCGGATTGAATAAATTTGGCTAAACGTTGCTGTTCCAAGCGAGAAACAGAGGCATTAAAAAATTCACAATATTGCTGATATTTGCTCAATAAATTGCGAGGTAACACTAAAAACGTAATCCGCAGTGAGGGCATTAATAGTTTAGAAAATGATCCTAGATAGATCACTTTATCTTGTCGGTCTAAACTTTGTAACGACGGAATCGGTTTGCCGGTGTAGCGGAACTCACTGTCGTAGTCATCCTCAATAATATAACGTCCGTCTTGTGCTGTTGCCCATTCGAGTAATTGTTGGCGTTGTCCAACGGTTAGAATATGACCGAACGGATATAAATGCGAAGGAGTCAGATACGCTACGTTAATTTGGTTCTGTTCCAAAAAAGGTATATCCAGTTGATAATTTTCCGAGCTGAACGGCATTTTAAAAATTGGCTTTTGATAGAGATTCAATAGTTTTTCTACCGTAGGATAACCGTAAGATTCCATTGCCCAATTCATAGCGGGGTTGAGCTGTTGAAATAATAAAATCAATTGCTGTAAGCAGCTTTCTACTCCCGCACCGATCACGATTTGTTCCGGCTCGCAATTTACCCCGCGTGAAGCCAATAAATATTGGGAGATCTGTTGACGTAAATTGAGGTCGCCTTGCTTGTCACCCATATTTAAAAAATCTTTATTTGTCCAATTGGCACACTTTTTCCAACGATTCAATGGAAAAGATAGGCTATCGATTTTATTTGAGTTGAAATCGATCTCATACTCTGTAGAAGTGGTCGAATTTATAAAATTTTTTACGACATTTGCACTCGGATAAGCTTGCTCAGCTTGAAAACAGACAAAAAAACCGCTGCGAGGCTTAGATTCGATATAACCTTCTGCTAACAGCTGTGCATAGGCGCTTTCCACCGTATTTTGGCTAATTTGTAAGTATTCACAGAGGTGACGTTTAGACGGCAATTTATCGCCAAGTTGTAATTCTTGGTTATAAATAGACCGCTTGATTTGCTGATAAAGTTGTAAATAAAGCGGTGTAGTTTGCTGCTTATTGAGTAGATAGCTTAATTTTTTCACTTCTGACCTCATTAATATTTATAAAATTGATACTTTTAATCATATCTGATTGATCTAAAAATAGCCACCGTTTTTCACATCAATAAAAAGGAAATTAATATGGCTAAAATTTTAGGTTCGGATCTGGTTAAACGCGGAATGGCACAAATGCAAAAAGGCGGGGTCATTATGGATGTAGTGAATGCGGAACAAGCTCGTATCGCAGAAGCTGCCGGTGCGGTTGCCGTTATGGCGTTGGAACGTGTACCTTCTGATATTCGTGCAGCGGGTGGGGTAGCAAGAATGGCAAATCCGACGATTGTGCGTGAAGTGATGGAAGCGGTATCCATTCCGGTAATGGCAAAAGCACGTATCGGACATATTGTTGAGGCGAGAGTGCTGGAAGCAATGGGTGTAGATTATATTGATGAAAGTGAGGTATTAACGCCGGCAGATGAAGAGTTTCACTTATTAAAAAGCGAATATACCGTACCTTTTGTGTGCGGTTGCCGAGATTTAGGCGAAGCACTGCGCCGTATTGGAGAAGGCGCTTCGATGTTGCGTACTAAGGGTGAACCGGGAACGGGAAATGTGGTGGAAGCGGTACGTCACTTACGCAAGGTTAATGCGCAATTACGCAAAGTGATTAATATGAGTCATGATGAACTGATGACTGAAGCTAAACAATTAGGTGCACCGTTTGAATTATTGCTACAAATCAAAACGCTAGGCAAATTACCGGTGGTGAATTTTGCGGCAGGCGGAATTGCCACACCGGCAGATGCCGCCTTGATGATGGAACTCGGTGCAGACGGCGTATTTGTCGGATCAGGTATTTTTAAATCCGAAAATCCGGAAAAGTTTGCAAAAGCGATTGTAGAAGCTACCACTCATTATCAAGATTATGACTTAATTGCCCGCCTTTCAGCAGATTTAGGTGAACCGATGAGAGGCTTGGAGATCAGCAAATTAGCGGCACAAGATCGTATGCAAGAGCGTGGTTGGTAATGAAAGATTATACAAAATATACTGTAGGCGTATTAGCACTACAGGGAGCGGTTTCGGAACATATTGCTCAAATAGAGACACTGGGCGCAAAAGCCATTATGGTAAAAACGTTAGCCGAATTGCAGCAAGTTGATGCACTTATATTACCCGGTGGCGAAAGCACCGCAATTGGACGATTACTTCATTCAAGCGGTTTATTTCAGGCGCTACAATCATTTGATAAACCTATCTTAGGCACTTGTGCCGGATTGATTCTATTAGCGAATAAACTTGAAGGCGATGAGCAACCTCATTTGGCGAAAATGGATATTCAAGTTCAACGTAATGCTTTTGGGCGGCAGGTTGATAGCTTCCAAGCGGAATTAATGATTAAAGGATTTACCGAACCTTTTCCGGCAGTGTTTATTCGTGCGCCTTATATTAGTGCTGCTGGAAATGAGGTAGAGGTATTGGCGGAATGGCAAGGAAATGTTGTATTTGCCAAGCAAGGTAATTTACTGGCTTGTGCATTTCATCCGGAATTAACTTCAGATAACCGTATTATGGCATTGTTGTTACAACAGATTAAAGGATAAGGTGTTTTTGTTGGCACTAGGGACACCGTATAGGTGTCCTTATTCAAGGAATTTGCAAAAAATGCAGAAAATTAGACCGCTTGTTTTTGTTGCTTCTGTTCTTGACGACGACGTTGAAAGAATCGGCTGATTTTTTGGCTACAGTCTTCCGCTAATACTCCTCCTCGAATTTCAAGAAAATGGTTCATTTTGTAATCTTCAAACAGATGAAATCTCGAACCGATAGCACCGGTTTTATAGTCACTCGCACCAAAAACTAAGCGATGTAAGCGACTATGTAAAATAGCTCCGGCACACATAGTGCAAGGTTCTAAAGTGACATATAGAGTACAACCTAATAAGCGATAGTTATTTTGTACTTTACCTGCTTGACGTATTGCAAGCATTTCTGCATGCGCACTAGGATCGGCAAGTTGAATCACTTGGTTCCAGCCTTCACCAATAATGTTTCCATCGCTATCGATCAGAACTGCGCCAACAGGAATTTCACCTATTGCTTCCGCACGATCTGCTAATGCTAAAGCATATTGCATAAAGTGAATATCTTGTGCTGAGATGGCTAGTGAACATTGGGTCGTTTGAGGTTTGATAAACATAATCGTAAAAATTAGAAAAAATTTAACCGCTTGATTGGATAGCAAAATGCCCCAAAACTGGGGCATTTAGTTAACAACGTGAATTAGTCACGACGACCACGACCTCTGTCATTGAAACGTTTTTCTTTAAAACCGCCTTTCTTACGGTCGTTAAAGCCACCTTCACGACGGTCAGAACGGCCACCACGATCTCCACGGCGGTCATTGCGATCATTTCTATCGCTACGACGACCACCACCACGGCGTTCTTCAAACGGTTGGCTGTTTACACCACCGGCAGGACCTAACAAAGACATTTGCATCTGTTTGTTTAATACACGTGCTTTCTGCGCAAAGTGTTGCACGATGTGGTTCGGCATACCTTGTGGTAACTCAATCGTAGAGTAAGTATCGTGTAATTTAATGTGACCGATATAACGGCTGCTAATATCACCTTCGTTAGCGATAGCGCCTACGATATGACGTACTTCCACACCGTCTTCACGACCTAATTCGATACGATATAAATCCATTGCCACACCGTTATTTTCACGGTGTTCACGGCCGCCACGGCGCTCATCACGTCCTCCACGACGATCGTCACGGTCTCTGCGACCACGTTCGCTACGTGCTGCACGAATTTCCGGATCCGGCGGAAGAATTAATTTTTGTTTCTCTTGAAGCATCATCATCATTGCCGCTGCCAATTCCTCGTGGTCTTGGTCGGCTGTGAATAAATCTTCAAGTAGTTCACGGTATTTCTCTAAATCGTGGTGTTCTAACTGTGCTGAAACACGTGCTTTGAATTTCTCGCGACGTTTTTCCATTAGAATCTCATGATTTGGAATCGCAACTTCATCGATCGGTTTTTTCATTAAATGTTCGATATTACGAAGTAAACGGCGCTCACGAGGTTCTACGAATAATAATGCACGACCAGAACGACCTGCACGACCGGTACGACCGATACGGTGAACATAAGATTCCGCATCTAATGGAATATCAAAGTTCACTACAAGGCTGATACGTTCGATATCGATACCACGAGCTGCCACGTCGGTTGCTACTAAGATATCTAAACGACCTGATTTTAATTTTTCTAACGTTTGCTCACGTGCTTGCTGGGTCATATCACCGTTTAATGCCGCCGCACGGTAGCCGTTACGTTCACATAATTCGGTAATATCAATTGTGCCGGTTTTGGTACGAGTAAAGATAATTGCCGCATCAAATTCTTCTACTTCTAAGAAACGTAGTAACGCATCATTTTTACGGAAGCCATTTACTAACCAGTAGCTTTGCGTGATATCTGGTGCAGAACGTTGAGTCGCTTGAATTTTAACTTCTTGCGGATCTTTCATAAAGCGACGGGTAATACGACGAATCGGTTCAGGCATCGTTGCAGAGAATAATGCTGTTTGGTGATTTTCCGGTAATTCCGCCATCACGGTTTCAACGTCGTCAATAAAGCCCATACGAAGCATTTCATCCGCTTCATCTAATACGATAGATTGAAGCGCAGATAGATCTAATGTACCACGACGAATATGATCAAGAATACGACCCGGAGTACCAACAACAACTTGTGAACCTTGTTTTAATGCGCGTAATTGAATGTCATAACGTTGACCACCGTAAACGGTTACAACACGCACGCCTTTCATATTTTTAGTAAATTGTTCGCACGCATCTGCTACTTGGATTGCTAATTCACGAGTTGGTGCCATCACTAACATTTGCGGGTGGCGTTGTGCCGGATCAATTTGTGCAAGTAACGGTAAAGAGAATGCCGCTGTTTTACCACTACCGGTTTGCGCCATACCAAGTACGTCACGGCCAGCTAATAAATGAGGGATAGTTTCTTGTTGAATTGGCGATGGGTTTACAAAGCCGATTTCATTTACTGCGTCAAGAATTGATTGTGGAAGACCTAAGTCTGCGAAAGTTAAAGAATTAGTTGTCATAAAAAACCATAAGTAATAAATAATGGCGTGATAAAGATAATTAGGTTATGCATTGCAATACATAACAAATTATCTTAGTTATCCATTATCAATTGATAATAAATTGTTGAGCTTAGGAAAGAAAAAATAAAGTAATGAAGCAAATCAGATGCTTTTAACAATTTGTCCCAAAGAGTACAAGCGGTCTGTTTTTACAAAAAATTTGCAAAATTTAGACCGCTTAAATCGTCCTAATTATTCCCAACAACGGGAGTAATTTGAGCTGCTGCGCTATTACTACGTAGCTGAGAAAGCTCAAATAAGGCAAAACGATACTCAACAAAGTTAAACACTTGATTTGCAAGAGAGAGACGGAAAAGCGTGGTGGCTTCATCCGTTTTATTTAGTTTGAGTTGTTGTTTTGCTAGATAAAAATACGTTTCGGTTAGAATTTCCGCATAAGAAGCAGTATTTGGTTGCGCTTCTTTTTCTATTCTATCACGAAGTTGTCCAAGAGTTAACTCCCCTAAGAAATAATGTACCACATTTGTTCCCCAAAAATCTGGAGATAATGATTTGGCTCGAGCAATTAGATTTGCTTTTGCTTCATTAGGTTTGAGTTCTAACTCATTGAAATATAACCATAATGCACGATATGGATCTTGCTTTTCTTCTTCATAAAAACGCAATAAATCACGTTCTGCTTCCGAATAACGACCACTATAATAAAAAGCTAAACCACGATTTAAGTAAGTATAATTATAGCTTGGATCAAGTTCTAATACGGCATTGAAGGCATCAATAGCGCTGTCGTAATCATCTTCAAGTAACAGATATAAACCCATATAATTATAGGCAGCAGCCATTTTTTGGCTAAGACCGATAGCTTGGGCAAAATCATAACGAGCAAGGGACCATAAACCTAAGCTGTCATAGAGTACACCTCGTTCAAAATGAAGATCTGCACGTTCGGCAGGGCTTAATTTTGCTTCTTGTAATACCTGTGTTAAACGGACAACCATCACTTCTTGTTCAAAGCGTAATTGCGGGTTTAATTCGGCTAATGCTAAATGATTTGACGAAACCATTTCTGAAATATTGCGATTGACGCAACCGGTCAGAAATAAGAATGTGAAAAGATTGAACATTAAGAAGCGAATATGAAACACTTTAAATATCAGTGAAAACATTAGATAAGCAGCCTTTGAGAAAATATCTACCCTCTGCTAAAGAGGGTAGATTATGTGAGTGCTATTAGATCTCAGCTTGTTGCTCTTGAGGTTGAGCTTCTGTTTCTTCTGCTGGGGTTGCAGCATCATTGTTGATGTCTTTCATCGTTAAACGAATACGGTTTTGACGATCGATTTCAACCACTTTCACAGTCACTTCTTGACCTACGCTTAAGTAGTCGGCAACACGTTCAACACGTTCATTTGTGATTTGTGAAATGTGAACTAAGCCTTCTTTACCGCCTAAGATAGATACAAATGCACCGAAGTCTACAACACGAGTAACTTTACCTTTGTAGATTGCATTTACTTCAACTTCTGCAACGATATCTTCAATACGAGCCATTACAATTTTCGCTGCATTATTATCAGTTGCGGCTATTTTCACTGTACCGTCGTCATCAATATCAATTGAAGTACCGGTTTCTTCTGTTAATGCACGAATTACCGCACCACCTTTACCGATAACATCTTTGATTTTCTTCGGATCAATTTTCATCGTGTGGATACGAGGCGCAAAATCAGAAATATCTGCACGAGGAGCCGGAATTGCTTGTTCCATTACGCCAAGAATGTGCATACGAGCACCTTTCGCTTGATTTAATGCAATACGCATAATTTCTGGTGTAATACCTTCGATTTTAATGTCCATTTGAAGAGCCGTTACACCTTCACGTGTACCGGCTACTTTAAAGTCCATATCACCTAAATGGTCTTCATCACCTAAGATGTCTGAAAGTACGACGAATTTTTCTTCTTCTTTTACTAAGCCCATTGCGATACCCGCAACTGCCGCTTTAATCGGCACGCCGGCATCCATTAATGCTAAAGATGCACCACATACAGAAGCCATTGAAGAAGAACCGTTTGATTCGGTAATTTCAGAAACCACACGTACTACATATGGGAATTCTTCCGCAGTCGGCATTACCGCTAACACACCGCGTTTTGCTAAACGACCGTGACCGATTTCACGACGTTTTGGTGAACCGATCATACCTGTTTCACCTACAGAATATGGAGGGAAGTTATAGTGGAATAAGAAACGATCTGATTTCTCACCGGTTAATTCGTCAATAATTTGTGCGTCACGCTCAGTACCTAAAGTTGCAACCGCTAATGCTTGCGTTTCACCACGGGTGAAGATCGCAGAACCGTGAGTACGAGGTAAAACGCCGGTGCAAATATCTAATGCACGAACGGTGTCTACCGTACGACCGTCAATACGCGGTTCACCCGCAAGGATACGACCACGAACGACAGAGCTTTCTAAAGCAGTGATAATATCAACGATTGCACCTTCAGAAATTGTTTCGTCTTGCGCAGTTAATTGTGCAATAACATCTGCTTTAATTGCATCGATTTGTTCGTAACGAGCTTGTTTCTCAGTGATACGGTATGCATCACCGATACGAGCTTCCGCTAATGCTTTAACTTGATTGATTAATGCGGTATTTGGTTCCGGAGCAACCCAGTCCCAACGCGGTTTACCTGTTTCTTTTACGAATTCTTTGATGTTTTCAATCACAACTTGTTGTTGTTGATGACCGAATACTACCGCAGATAGCATTTGTTCTTCAGAAAGAATGTCCGCTTCAGATTCAACCATTAATACCGCTTTATCTGTACCAGCAACCACTAAATCTAAACGGCTTTGTTTTTGTTCTGAAATAGTTGGGTTAAGTACGAATTGATCATTAATAAAACCAACACGTGCTGCACCGATAGGGCCGTTGAAAGGTACGCCTGATAATGAAAGTGCAGCTGATGCACCGATCATTGCGACTAAATCCGGGCTAATTTGAGGGTTTACAGAAACAACGGTTGCAACCACTTGGATTTCGTTGAAAAAGCCTTCTGGGAAAAGTGGGCGAATAGGACGGTCAATTAAACGAGCGATTAATGTTTCACCTTCAGATGGACGGCCTTCACGTTTGAAGAAACCACCTGGGATACGACCAGCCGCATAAGTACGTTCTTGATAGTTAACGGTTAATGGGAAGAAATCTTGGCCTTCTTTTACATCTTTTTTAGCCACTACGGTAACGAATACGGTTGTATCGTCCATACTTGCCATAACTGCCGCCGTTGCTTGGCGAGCGATAGCACCTGTTTCTAATGTTACGGTATGTTGACCGTATTTAAATTGCTTAACAATTGGATTCATTTTTGAAATTCCTTAATTTACTTTTAATCGTTTCGTTTTATTTCTTTAAATTGCGACTAGCAAAAACTCTCTGGGTGCCAACAAATAGTTTTTGATAGCCGCCTCTCTAAAATCAAGAAATAAAGCGAATTCATTATACAGAAAAATTTATAGAAAATCGTTAATTATTTTAGCGGCAGTTCGATTTTTACAAAATCCAAGTGCTTGTCATTTTTGAGGTGGACAGATATCCATAAATCATAGAGAATAAGCGGCCTTTTTTACTAAATTATTTGCAAAAATGAGTACAGAAATTAATTACGAAGGCGTTGAACAGATGCCGATTAAGCGCTTTACCGAAGACGCTTACCTCAACTATTCAATGTACGTTATTATGGATCGCGCATTGCCGTTTATCGGTGATGGGTTAAAACCGGTACAACGCCGTATTATTTATGCTATGTCCGAATTGGGCTTAAATGCCTCGGCAAAATATAAAAAATCTGCGCGTACGGTCGGGGACGTGTTAGGTAAATTCCATCCGCATGGTGACAGTGCTTGTTATGAAGCAATGGTACTTATGGCACAGCCGTTCTCTTATCGCTATCCGCTCATTGACGGGCAAGGAAACTGGGGTGCGCCTGACGATCCAAAATCTTTCGCTGCAATGCGTTATACCGAATCAAAACTGTCGAAAATGGCAGAAGTATTACTTGGCGAATTAGGGCAAGGCACGGTCGATTACCAACCGAATTTTGACGGTTCGCTTGAAGAACCGAAATATTTACCGGCACGCTTACCGCATATTTTGCTAAATGGCACTATGGGTATTGCAGTCGGTATGGCAACCGATATTCCGCCGCACAATATCAACGAATTAGCCGAAGCAAGCGTGATGTTATTGGAAAATCCGAAAGCAAGCCTTGCCGAGTTAATGACGGTAGTACAAGGCCCGGATTATCCGACCGAAGCGGAAATTATTACCCCTAAGGCCGATATTGCCAAAATGTATGAGCAAGGCAAAGGCTCAATCAAAATGCGTGCGGTATGGAAAAAAGAAGACGGAGAAATTGTGATTTCGGCACTGCCGCACCAAGCCTCGCCGTCAAAAATCATTGAGCAAATCGCAACGCAAATGCGTAATAAAAAATTGCCGATGGTGGATGATATTCGTGATGAATCAGATCACGAAAATCCGATTCGTATCGTGATTGTACCTCGTTCAAATCGTATTGATTTTGAAGCGTTAATGGATCATTTATTTGCCACAACCGATCTTGAGAAAAGCTATCGAGTCAATATGAATATGATCGGGCTGGACGGTAAACCGGCGGTAAAAAATCTGCAAACAATTTTAACCGAATGGTTAGCATTTCGCCGTACTACGGTAACTCGCCGTTTAAGTTACCGTTTAGATAAAATTTTAAACCGTTTGCATATTTTAGACGGTTTGATGATCGCTTTCCTCAATATTGATGAAGTGATTGAAATTATTCGTAATGAAGATGAACCGAAAACGGCATTAATGGCTCGCTTTAATTTAAGTGAAGTACAAGCTGAAGCGATTTTAAATTTACGTTTACGTCATTTAGCAAAACTAGAAGAACATGAATTACAGGCAGAAAAATCACAGCTTGAAAAAGAGCGTGATGAATTGCAATTAACGCTTGGTTCGGAACGCCGTTTAAATACGCTGATCAAAAAAGAAATTCAGGCGGAGGCAAAAGCGTTTGCTAGCCCACGTCGTTCACCACTCGTTGAACGGGCCGAAGCAAAAGCGATTTCTGAAAGTGACTTAACCCCGACTGAAGATGTTACGGTGATTCTATCGGAAAAAGGCTGGGTGCGTTGTGCGAAAGGGCATGATATTGACGTGCAAGGCTTAAGTTATCGTGCCGGTGACGGTTATCTTGCACATGCGCATGGCAGAAGTAATCAGCCGGTCGTGTTCCTTGATAGCACGGGGCGAGCTTATGCGCTTGATCCGACTTCGTTACCATCAGCACGCTCTCAAGGCGAACCGCTCACCGGTAAGATCACTTTACCGGAAGGCGCAACCGTTCAGCAAGTATTAATGGCGAACTCGGACACTAAAGTTCTGATGGCATCGGATTCCGGCTATGGCTTTATTTGTAGCTTTGAAGATTTGGTTTCTCGTAATAAAGCGGGTAAAGCGGTCATTTCTTTAACCGAAAATGCCAAAGTGTTGCCACCGCAATTAATTGATAATGAAGCAGAACTTTCGCTTGTTGCAATGAGTAGTGTCGGACGAATGTTAGTATTCCCGATCACCGAATTACCACAGCTTTCGAAAGGTAAAGGGAATAAGATTATCAATATTTCCGCACAGGCGGCAAAAGAAGGTAATGAATTGCTTGCCCGTTTATTACTGGTTAAACCGACACAGTCGTTAGTGTTTGTTTCCGGCAAACGCAAAATCACCCTTAAGCCGAGCGATATTGATAATTATCGTGGTGAACGTGCAAGAAAAGGATCTCAACTTGTACGAGGCCTCAGCGCGACTTCGACTGTGGAAATTGTAGACTAATTATTTCCTTACCAGACAAGCGGTCAAATTTCGTAAAAACTTTGCGGAATTTGACCGCTTCTTTTTTTGATTTCGTTCCTATTTGATTCACATTCCTGTACAATAAAAGCCATTTTTCATCAACAAACGACAAATCTGTATGCAAAACGAATTGGCACAGACAATCCCAGAACTGATCAACTGGACGAAAGAGCGAGAATTTTCACTTTCGTTATCTTCTGATCGCCTTGCCTTTCTCTTGGCGATTTCCATTTATAATAACGAACAAACGGACGGAGAACTTTTAGAAAGCGATCTTGTTGATCTTTTCCGTTATGTTTCGGAAGCATTCGACCAATCGGAAGCCACCCTTACACAGCGTGCCAATAATGCGATTAACGATTTAGTTAAACAGCGTTTTCTTAACCGTTTCTCTAGCGAATTTACCGAAGGCTTAGCAATCTACCGAGTAACACCGTTAGGTGTTGGTGTAGCGGATTATTATGTGCGCCAGCGCGAATTTTCGACTTTACGTTTATCGATCCAACTTTCGATTGTAGCGGACGAGATTCAACGTGCTTCATCGGCGGCGGAAGAGGGCGGTGACGAGCGTTTTTGGCGTAATAACGTGTTTGCACCGCTTAAATATTCGGTCGCGGAAATTTTCGACAGCATCGATCTTTCTCAGCGTATGATGGATGAAAACCAACATCAAATTCGTGAGCGAATTGCCGAACTGTTAAGCCAAAACTGGCATGAAGCGATTCTTAGTTGTGAACAATTACTAGATGAAACTTCGGGTAATTTACGTGAGTTACAAGATACGCTTAATGCGGCAGGTGATAAGTTACAGGCACAATTACTACGTATTCAAAGCTGCTTGATCGGGCGAGATGATTTGGATTTTGTCGATCAACTGATTGTCAATCTGCAAAACAAATTAGACCGCATCATTAGCTGGGGACAACAAGCGATTGACCTGTGGATCGGTTATGATCGTCATGTACACAAGTTTATTCGTACAGCAATTGATATGGATAAAAATCGTGTGTTCGGTCAGCGTTTACGCCAATCTATTCAAGATTATTTCAATGCGCCTTGGCTACTTTATACTGCGAAAGCGGAATCGTTATTAGATTTGCGTGATGATGAAACGATGCTGAATGAGGCGGAAGCGGTCGGTGAATTACCGAGTGAGTTGGAATATGAATCGCTTTCGGATGTTCAAGAACAAATTATCAGCGTAATGCAAGCGCATTTAGCACCGTTTAGAGCAGAAGGTAAACCAATCGATCTCGGTGCGGTATTACGAGAGCAACTGGCACTTTATCCGCAATCTCGTCATTTTGATGTGGCACGAATTATTGTGGATCAAGCGGTAAAACTCGGTATGGCAAGCCTCGATAGCCAAGCGGTTTACCCAGAGTGGCAAGCAATTAATGATAAGGGTGCGGAAGTTCAGGCGAACGTAATCGACCAATATAACAAATAGTAGGGTGGGCATTTTGCCCACCATTGGAAAAACAGAAAGTTTAATGGTAGGCAGGAATGCCTGCCCTACGAGAGTAAAATATGACAGAGCAAATTCAAGACGTTATTTCTCCAAAATTGGCAGTGGCAATTGCTAACCCGATTTTCCCAGAGCTAGACAGCCAACTTCGTGCCGGTCGCCATATTAATACGGAACAGCTGGACGAACACGCATTCTTAATGGACTTCCAAACCGAGTTAGAAAGTTTTTACCGCCGTTATCACGTGGAATTAATTCGTGCGCCGGAAGGCTTTTTCTACTTACGTCCGAAAGCATCAACCTTGATCGCCCGTTCGGCAATGTCGGAAATGGAAATGTTAGTGGGTAAAGTGCTTTGCTATCTTTACCTCAGTCCGGAGCGTTTAGCCCAACAAGGCATTTTCAGCCAAGACGATGTGTATGAAGAGCTAATGAATCTCGCTGATGAAAGCAAATTACTTAAGGCGGTGAACCCACGTTCGACCGGTTCTGACTTAGATAAAGCAAAATTAGCAGAGAAAGTTGGTGGTGCGCTACGCCGTTTAGCACGTATCGGTATTATTACCCGTATCGGAGAGCAAAACAGCAAAAAATTTGTCATCTCGGAATCAGTGTTCCGCTTCGGAGCGGATGTTCGAGTGGGAGATGATCCACGAGAAGCACAATTACGCTTAATTCGTGATGGTGAAGCGACAACACCGGCAATTTTAGCGGAACAAGCGGTCGAATTTGCAGAAAATTCTGCAACTGACGAATTAGAAGATGAAACAGAATAACAGTTAACGAGATAAAGCAAATGACAGATATAAACGAATTATTTGAAGATCAAACCACTGCGTTGCAAAATTCTGCACCAATCGCACCGCTTGCCAATCCTCAGCATACCGTGAGCCGTGGTAAATTCCGTTCGCTTACGTTAATTAACTGGAACGGTTTTTTTGCACGTACCTTCGATTTAGACGAGCTGGTTA
Source organism: Actinobacillus suis ATCC 33415 (assembly GCF_000739435.1). Classification (NCBI taxonomy): domain Bacteria; kingdom Pseudomonadati; phylum Pseudomonadota; class Gammaproteobacteria; order Pasteurellales; family Pasteurellaceae; genus Actinobacillus; species Actinobacillus suis. The sequence continues at coordinate 867,675 of NZ_CP009159.1, read as the reverse complement.
CCACGCTTTCGGGCGGTAACGGTGCGGGTAAATCCACCACAATGGCGGGTTTTGTGACTGCTTTGATCCCCGATCTTACCCTATTAAACTTCCGTAATACGACAGAAGCCGGTTCAACCTCGAGCTCTCGTGATAAAGGTTTATACGGTAAATTAAAAGCCGGTGTGTGTTATGCGGTGTTAGAGTCATTGAACTCACGTGGACAGCGTGTGATTACCGGTGTGCGTTTACAACAAGTAGCAGGACGTGACAAAAAAGTAGATATTCGTTCGTTCTCGTTACAAAACGTGCCGATGAGCAATTCAATTATCAGCGTCTTAACCGAACAAGTCGGCGAAAAAGCGCGCGTGTTACCGTTAGCGGATTTAAAAGATAAATTTGATGGTTCGGAAGTAGTATTTAAACAATATCACTCGATTACTGATTACCACAGTTTTATGTTCGATTTAGGCGTGATTCCTAAACGTTTACGTTCTTCAGCGGATCGCAGCAAATTCTATAAATTAATCGAAGCATCGCTTTACGGTGGTATTTCAAGCGTGATTACCAAATCGTTACGTGACTATTTATTACCGGAAAACACCGGCGTTCGTCAAGCATTCCAAGATATGGAATCGGCATTACGTGAAAACCGTATGACGTTAGAAGCGATTAAGGTCACGCAATCTGATCGTGATATGTTTAAACACCTGATCACCGAATCAACTAACTACGTGTCGGCTGATTATATGCGCAATGCAAATGAGCGCCGTGGTAACGTACAAATTGCTCTAGAGCAACGCCGAGCGTGGTATGAATCGAAATCTAAACTTGAGTTAGAACAGCAACGTTTAATCGAATTTAGCCGTGAAGTAGCGGATATTTCAGAAAACGAAAGTGGCTTAGAAGCGGAATACAATTCAGCGAACGATCACTTAAATTTGGTGATGAATGCGCTTCGTCACCAAGAAAAAATCGAACGTTATCAAGATGAAGTTGCGGAACTCAATGAAAAGCTAGAAGAGCAACAAATTGCGTTGGAAGAAGTTTCCGAACAAGTAGAAACTGCACAAGCAAGAGCGGATGATGCCGATGATCAAGTGGAAGAGTTACGCTCACAAATGGCGGATTATCAGCAAGCGTTAGATGCTCAGCAAACACGTGCGTTGCAATATCAACAGGCGATTGCTGCATTAGAAAAAGCGAAACAACTTTGTGGCTTACCGCATTTAGATCTCCATAATGTAGAAGATTATCATGCGGAGTTTGCCGCACAGGCGGACGATTTAACCGATCAAGTCTTTGAACTGGAGCAGCGTTTATCCGTTTCAGATATGGCGAAAACGCAGTTCGAAAAAGCTTATGAATTAGTTTGCAAAATTTCCGGTGAAATTGACCGCTCTGAAGCGTGGAATGAAGCGAGAGGTTTGCTAACAGCGTTTACCGATCAAAAAATGCAGGCAACACAAGCGGTCGCTTTACGCCAAAAACTTGCAGATTTGGAACAGCGTTTACATCAACAACAAAATGCGGAACGCTTATTAGCCGAGTTTAATCAAAAAGCCCAAACGCAATTTGAGACAGCGGAAGAATTAGAAAGCTATTTCGAACAGCAACAGGCTCGCCTTGAAGATGTGGAAGCAGAATTAGCGGAATTTGTTGAAGTGCGTTCGACTCAGCGTCAGCAACGTGAGCAGCTTAATCAGCAATATAACCAACTAGCGAAAACCGCACCGGCATGGCATACGGCGCAATCCGCATTAGCACGTTTAGAAGAGCAATGTGGTGAAAAATTTGAAGCCAGCCAGTCAGTAATGCAGTTTATGCAAAATATGCTGACTAAAGAGCGTGAAGCAACCTTAGCTCGTGATGAATTAGCACGCCGAGAAGCCGCGTTAGACGCACAGATTACTCGTTTAAGTCAGCCGGACGGTTCGGATGATGTCCGCTTAAATCAATTGGCGGAACGTTTTGGCGGCGTGTTGCTTTCTGAATTATATGATGATGTTTCAATTGATGATGCACCGTATTTCTCAGCACTTTACGGTGAAGCTCGTCACGCTATTGTGGTGCGTGATTTAGAAAGCGTTAAAGCACAATTAGAAAAATTAGAGGATTGCCCGACAGACCTTTATTTGATTGAAGGTGACCCGTCAGCATTTGATGATGCGGTATTTACTGCAGAAGAATTAGCCGAAGGTGTGGTGGTCAAAGTATCTGATCGTCAATGGCGTTATTCTAAGTTCCCGGAAGTGCCGTTATTCGGACGTGCAGCACGTGAGAAACATCTAGAAACGTTAAAAGCAGAACGTGATGAAGTGAGCGAACGACATGCGGAACGTGCCTTTGACGTGCAAAAATGTCAGCGTTTACATCAGCATTTAAGCCAATTTGTCGGTACGCATTTAAGTTTAGCCTTCCAGCCGAATCCGGAAGAGCAAATGCAAGAAATTGCGGCGGAACGTACTGAAATCGAACGTGAACTTAACCAAGCGGCAGGCAATGAACAGCAATTACGCACCCAATTAGATTCGGCAAAAGCAAAATTGCAAATGTTGAATAAAATTCTACCGCTTGTGAGCTTGTTAGAAGACGAAACCTTAGCGGATCGTGCGGAAGAATGCCGTGCGCAATTAGATGAAGCGGAAGAAGATGAACAGTTCGTTCGCCAATTCGGTAATTACTTAACTCAATTAGAACCGATTGCGGCGAGCTTGAAGAGCGATCCGGCGAAGTTTGAACAGTTGGAGCAAGATTACCAACAAGCTAAAGCAGAACAAAAACAAGTACAACAAAAAGTTTTTGCACTGTCTGATGTGATTCAACGCCGAGTGCATTTCAGCTACGAAGAAGCGATCGGTTCGGAAGGATCTGCATTAACCGAACAATTACGAGCTCGTTTAGAGAGCGCACAACGTGAACGTGAGCAAGCCCGTGATCAATTACGTCAAGCACAAGCACAATTTACTCAATACAACCAAGTGTTAACTGGGTTACGCAGTTCGTGTGATGCGAAAATGCAGATGTTGCAAGAATTGATTCGTGAAATCGATGACTTAGGCGTACGGGGTGATGTCGGTGCGGAAGAACGTGCAAGAGCTCGTCGTGACGAATTACAACAACGTTTAAGCCAACAGCGTTCACGCAAAGGTTATTTAGATAAACAATTAGGTACGATTGAAGCGGAAATTGATAATTTAACCCGTACGCTACGCAAAGCGGAACGTGATTACCACACACAACGTGAGTTAGTGGTGCAAGCGAAAGTCAGCTGGTGTTTGGTACTTAAACTTTCACGTAACAGCGATGTAGAAAAACGCTTAAATCGCCGTGAGTTAGCTTATCAATCGGCGGAAGAATTACGTTCGATTTCCGATAAAGCGTTAGGTGCTTTACGTACCGCTGTGGCGGATAACGAATATCTCCGTGACAGCCTACGAGCTTCGGAAGATAGCCGTAAGCCGGAAAATAAAGTCGCATTCTTTATTGCGGTTTATCAGCACTTACGTGAGCGTATTCGTCAGGATATTATCAAAACCGATGATCCGATTGATGCGATTGAACAAATGGAAATTGAGTTATCTCGTTTAACCAACGAATTAACCAGCCGTGAGAAAAAATTAGCAATCAGTGCGGAATCGGTCGCCAATATCTTGCGTAAAACGATTCAACGTGAGCAAAACCGTATCTTGCAGCTTAACCAAGGGCTACAAAATATTGCCTTCGGTCAGGTGAAAGGCGTTCGCTTAGTCGTGAATATTCGTGATACGCACGCAATCCTACTTAACGCATTGAGCAATGGTAGAGAAGAGCATAAAGACTTATTCGACAGCCAAAAACTCAGTTTCTCAGAAGCGTTGGCAATGTTGTATAAACGTGTGAATCCGCATATTGATATGGGACAACGTACGCCACAAACGATCGGTGAAGAGTTATTAGATTACCGTAACTATTTAGATCTTGAAGTGGAAACCTTCCGTGGCGCAGACGGTTGGATGCGTGCGGAAAGTAGTGCACTTTCAACCGGTGAAGCGATCGGTACCGGTATGTCAATCCTGTTAATGGTGGTACAAAGCTGGGAAGAAGAGTCTCGCCGTATGCGTGCGAAAGATATTTTACCGAGCCGCTTATTATTCCTTGATGAAGCGGCACGTTTGGATGCAACTTCAATCAATACCTTGTTTGAATTGTGCGAACGTTTAGATATGCAGTTATTGATTGCCGCACCGGAAAATATCAGCCCGGAACGTGGTACGACTTATAAATTGGTGCGTAAAATTACCAATAACCAAGAGTATGTACACGTGGTCGGATTGAAAGGGTTTGGGCAACACTAAAGCGTAAACTTACAAGCGGTCAGAAATTGCAAAAAAATTGCAAAATCTGACCGCTTAATTTTTTAGGAAGATAAAATGATAACCAGAAAAGAACAGCGCAGACTTTCATTTTTACGTGTGTTTGCATTTTCACTGTCCGCATTTATTTTTAATACCACGGAATTTATTCCAGTAGCCTTACTTTCGGACATCGCAGCGAGTTTTGAGATGGAAACGGCAACAACCGGCTTAATGATTACCGCCTATGCGTGGGTGGTGTTTCTCGCTTCGTTACCTTTTATGCTACTTACTGCAAAAGTAGAACGAAAGCGTTTGTTGCTCGTATTGTTTGCGGTATTTATTGTGTGTCATGCGATTTCTTATTTCGCCACCAGTTTTGCAATGTTATTGGTATCTCGAATTGGGATTGCACTTACTCACGCTATCTTTTGGTCAATAACCGCTTCGCTGGTGATTCGAGTTGCACCGAAAGATAAGAAACAACAGGCGCTAGGGCTATTAGCGTTAGGTAGCTCATTAGCGATGATTCTTGGTCTACCGTTAGGTCGAATGATTGGACAAGCATTCGGTTGGCGTGAAACCTTTGCGCTGATCGGCATTATTGCACTTGGTATTATGTTGATTATGTGGAAGTTACTACCACATTTACCAAGCAAAAATTCGGGGTCATTAGCCAGTTTACCGATTTTAATCAAGCGTCCGATGCTAATCGGTATTTACTTGCTCACGGTGGTCGTGATCTCCGGGCATTTTACCGGCTATAGTTATATTGAACCGTTTATGGTGAAGATCAGCCAAATGAGTGAACAAACCAGTACGGCAATTTTATTAGTGTTCGGTTTAGCCGGTGTAGTGGCAAGTTTCTTATTCGGGCGTTTATATCCGAAAGCGCCGAAAAAATTTATCATCGCTAATATGGCACTCATTATGCTAATGCAATTGTGTTTATTACCATTGAGCGATCATATTGCGGCAATGTTCGGCATTGTGTTTATTTGGGGGATTGGTATTACCGCCATGAGTATCGCATTGCAAATGCAAGTGTTGGATCTCGCACCAGATGCGACTGATGTGGCAACAGCAATTTATTCAGGCATTTATAATGTTGGAATTGGTGGCGGAGCATTAATCGGTAGCCAAGTGATCCAACATATTGGCTTACCTTATATCGGATTAATTGGTAGCGGATTAGCAGGGATTGCAATCTTGTGGTTTGTGTTTATTTCACTACGCTATCGAGTAGTGAAATAACAGTTTTAAAAGGCAAATAAAAAGTGGGCTAATCGCCCACTTTTTTGTTTTCGCTTAGAGAGCGGTTTGGAAAATTACACTTTCCGCTTTTTGCACATAATTTGGTAGCTGATCAAAATTGAGGTAGCGATAAACTTCATTATGTTGTTCATCAAGTGTTGCAACCGCTTCCAAATATTCTTGTGGTGATGGTAAACGCCCTAAGATCGCTGCGACAGAAGCCAGTTCCGCAGACGCAAGATAAACATTTGCACCTTGTCCTAAACGGTTAGGGAAGTTACGGGTTGAAGTTGAAACCACCGAAGAATTTGGACGTACACGAGCTTGGTTACCCATGCAGAGCGAGCAACCCGGCATTTCGGTACGAGCGCCGGAACGTCCGTAAATATTGTAGTAACCTTCTTCGGATAAGCGAGCTGCATCCATTTTGGTTGGTGGAGCAAGCCATAAACGGGTGTTGATCTCTCCACTTACTTGGCTGAGTAATTTACCAGCAGCACGGAAGTGACCGATATTGGTCATACAAGAACCGATAAACACTTCATCAATCTTATTACCTTGTACTTCAGATAATAAGCGTGCGTCATCAGGATCGTTCGGTACACATAAAATCGGCTCTTTGATTTCATCTAAATTGATTTCGATGATTTCCGCATATTCCGCATCGCTATCTGCTTCGAGCATTTCAGGATTTGCTAACCACGCTTCCATCGCTTTAATACGATTTTCAAGAGCTTGGGCATCACTGTAACCGTCGGCAATCATAGTTTTGAGCAAGACGACATTTGAACGTAAGTATTCTTCAATTGATGCTTGGCTTAACTTAATTGTACAAGCAGCTGCTGAGCGTTCTGCGGTTGCGTCGGAAAGTTCAAATGCTTGTTCTGCGGTGAGGTGTTCTAATCCTTCAATTTCAAGGATTCTACCGGAGAAAACATTTTTCTTATTCGCTTTTTCCACGGTGAGTAAACCTTTTTGGATAGCATAATAAGGAATTGCATGGACTAAGTCGCGTAATGTAATACCTTTTTGCATCGTGCCAGTAAAGCGGACTAACACGGATTCCGGCATATCAAGTGGCATCATACCTGTCGCGGCAGCAAAAGCCACCAAACCGGAACCAGCAGGGAAAGAAATCCCGATTGGGAAACGAGTATGCGAGTCACCACCGGTACCGACCGTAAACGGCATTAACATACGGTTTAACCAAGAGTGGATAACACCGTCCCCCGGACGTAATGCGATACCGCCACGGCTCGTGATAAATTCCGGTAATGTTTGATGAGTAACCACATCACTTGGTTTCGGATACGGCGCGGTATGGCAGAATGATTGCATGACAAGCGGTGCAGAGAATCTTAAGCACGCAAGATCTTTTAATTCGTCACGAGTCATTGTACCGGTTGTATCTTGCGAACCTACGGAAGTCATTGCAGGCTCACAATATTGCCCTGCACGTACCCCTTTTACGCCGCAAGCTTTACCTACCATTTTCTGCGCTAGAGTATAACCTTTGCCAGAGTCAGCGACTTCAGCAAGTTTGGCAAATACATCACTTTCCGGTAAGTCAAGTTCTGCACGTGCTTTAGCGGTTAAGCTACGGCCGATAATTAATGGAATTCGACCGCCTGCACGAACTTCATCCAACAACACATTGGTTTTGTATGAGAAAGTAGTAATCACTTCATCTGAATTATGCTTGCATACTTTACCAGCGTATGGGTAAAGGTCGATTACATCGCCCATATTTAGTTTAGTCACATCTAATTCAATCGGTAATGCACCGGAGTCTTCTGCCGTATTAAAGAAAATCGGTGCAATTTTACCTCCTAGGACAAAACCACCGGTACGTTTATTCGGAATATACGGAATATCGGTACCCATGTGCCATAACACTGAGTTAGCTGCCGATTTACGTGATGAACCGGTACCGACAACATCACCGACATACACAAGTGGAAAGCCTTTTTCTTTTAACGCGGCTAATTGTTTTAACGGGCCGACCGCACCTTCTTGATCCGGTTCAATGCCTTCACGTTTCATTTTTAGCATCGCATTGGCATGCAACGGGATATCGGAACGACACCAAGCATCTTGCGCCGGAGAAAGGTCGTCCGTGTTGGTTTCACCAAGTACTTTAAATACTGTCAGTGTGATTTTTTCCGCAAGTGTTGGGCGAGAAGTGAACCATTCGGCATCAGCCCAAGATTGAAGTACTTGTTGAGCGTGAGGATTACCTTGTTTAGCTTTAGCAGCAATGTCTTTGAAACTATCGAAAATAAGCAGGGTATGAGAAAGGGCTTGAGCAGCAAGCGGTGCCAATTGCGCATGGTCTAACAAATCAACAAGCGGTGTGACATTATAGCCACCACTCATTGTACCCAATAATTTTACTGCATGTTCAGGAGAAATTAATGGACTAGTTATGCTACCATTAGCAATGCCTGTCAGAAATTCAGCTTTAACTTTGGCGGCATCGTCCACGCCGGCAGGAATGCGTGTTTCAAATAACTCAAGAAGTTCGGCTTCTTTGCCGGCAATCGGTGATTGTAACAATTCGATTAACTGTACGGTTTGTTGAGCATCCAATGCTTTTGGTACAATCCCTATTGCCGCACGTTCGGCAACGTGTTCATAATATGTTTGAAGAAAATTAGACATGATTGTCACCCCACAATAAATTAGAAGTAGAAGAAACCTATAAACATATAGATGACTATATGTCGAAACACTACTTATTTTTCGGTAGTGAGTCAATTGATTTTAAGAGAAAAATATAAATGTTTAACTATGATCAAAAATATGTCGATTTAAATAAAATTCCCCGTTATCTACAAATTAAATACGAATTGCAAAGATTTTTAGCTGAAAATAATTGGAGTTTTGAGAAAGCAATTCCTAGTGAACAGGAATTAGCGGCAACTTATGAAGTGTCCATCGGAACTGTGCGTAAAGCGGTTGAGGGCTTGGTGGAAGAAGGGGTGCTGATTAAGCATCAAGGTAAGGGAACTTTCTTAAAACATCCTGCATTTGTTGAATCGTCGATTGTGCGATTCTATCTACGTAATGCCAAAGAAGGGAAGCCGGAAACACCAATCGGTGAAGTTAAATGCATTAAAAGTGTGAAAGCAAACCCAAAGATTAATCAGTTATTGGGCGAGCCGGTGGAGCGAGAGCTTATCTACCTTGAGCGAATCCGTTCCGTCGATAATAAAGTGATTGTGAGCGATAAGATTTGGCTGTCTCCGGAAAAATTTAGTGAATTACTTTCAGTAAAACCGGAGCAATTTGAGAATCTGCTTTATCCGTTTTATTTTAAGAAATGTGGACAATTAGTCGTCTCGGCAAAGGAGCAAATGACGATTTTATTAAGCCATAGCGATACTTATCTAACGGACGGGCAAGATAAAACCGTGATTAAAGTGTGTCGTGCAGCGAAAGGATTGGACGGGAGCATTATTGAGTATCGAGAATCTTATGGTTTAGCGGAAGATTTCTACTACGAGACGATTATTACCTAAGAAAGACTTTAAACAAGCGGTCAAATTTTGCAAAAAAAGTGCAAATAATAGAACAATAATGGGCAAAGAGTAATCTTTGCCCTTTTTTATGATTTATCTCAAATTTTTGCGAGATCGGTACTTGCAAGTATAAATACAACTAGTTATATATATGACTATACGAATTTATACTTACAATGAGGTATTTCTTATGAACCTGAAAAAACTTCTGCACTATGTAATTATTCTTGCATGCCCAATAGTTACTTATATTTTCCCTACGCCTGAAGGCTTATCTGTGCTTGGCTGGCACATTTTAGGTGTTTATATCGGTACTATTCTTGCTCTCATTCTTAAACCTTTCCCGGCTCCCCCTCTTCTGTTAGCTGCCGTTGCGATTTCCGCTATTATTATTGGTAATACGCCCGCTGAAGTGTTAGCTGACGGTACAAAAGTCGCAGTAAAACAAGGTTCAGTATTAGATGGTTATAAATCGGGTACAACTTGGTTAGTGTTTGCTGCGTTTTCTATGAGCGCAGCATTTGTGCAAACCGGTTTAGGTCGCCGTATTGCTTATAAAATGATTGGCGCATTTGGTAGCACAACGTTACGTTTAGGCTATGTAAATGCGATGCTAGACTTATTAATTTCACCGGCAATGCCATCAACAACGGCACGTGGTGGCGGTATCCTAGCTCCAATTATGCAATCTATCGCCGTTTCTTTAGGCTCAGAACCTGAAACTTCACCTCGTAAAGCGGGGCATTATTTGCTGCTTAATACTTATATGGTGGTTAAAACCACAGGTTTTATTTTCTTAACGGCAATGGCACCAAATGCAGTAGCGCTTGAGTTGATGCGTCCGATTTTAAATATTGATGTAAGTTGGACGCAATGGTTCTTAGCCGCATCAGTGCCGGGCTTACTCACTTTATTACTGTTACCTTTTGTCACTTATGTGCTTTACAAACCGGAACTTAAAAATGTTGATAACAAAACGATTGCTCGTGAAGGTTTAGAAGCGATGGGACCAATGACGGCGAAAGAAAAAGTATTAGCCGGCGTATTTATCAGTGCAGTATTAGGCTGGGTGTTCTCAAAACAATTAAATCTTTCTGAATTTACCGTGGCAATTGCCGCAATGGCTGCGATTGTGATTACATCGGTGTTGTCTTGGGACGATGTGCTTAAAAACAAAGGCGGTTGGACGACATTGACTTGGTACGGTGGTTTATTAGGTATTGCAGCTGTACTTACACAAGCGAAATTTTTTGTTTGGCTATCAAATACAATGAGCAATTTAGTACCGGCTGATTTAGGTAGTCCAATGGTAATTACTATTTTACTACTTACGCTGAGTGTGCTTGTTCGGTATGTATTTGCTTCAGGGGCGGCTTATGTTGCATCAATGGTGCCGGTATTTTGTGCAGTAGGTATGGCAGCGGGAGCTGATCCAGTATTTTTAGCGTTCGGTTTATTATTCTCTAATAGCTATGGCAGCATGGTAACGCACTATGCATCGGCACCGGCTGCAGTTATCTACGGCTTAGGCTATCACGATGTGAAGTCATTTTGGATTGCCGGTGGAGTATGTGCGTTGGTGACATTATTTATCCAAGTAACAGTTGGTTTTGGTTGGTGGTCAATGCTCCAAAGTATGGGTATTTTAGGCTAGTAAAATAATTCGCAAATTTGACCGCTTAGCAGATTGCGCAAGCGGTCAAATTTCATAACTTTTTTGCAAAGGTGGAAAAAATGAAAAAAGTCCCTTGTATGATCATTCGTGGCGGTACATCAAAAGGCGTGTATTTCTTAAAAGATGATTTACCGGCAGATGTAGCTGAACGTGATAAATTCTTAATGGCAATTATGGGATCGGGCGATCCGACTCAAATTAACGGCTTGGGCGGTGCGACAAGTGTAACCAGTAAAGTGGCGATCGTTTCAAAATCTGAAAAAGAAGGGGTTGATTTAGATTACTTATTTGCACAGGTGGGTATCGGTCAAAAAGTGGTAGATACGGCACCTTCATGCGGTAATATTTTATCCGGTATTATCTGTTTTGCGAGTGAAAAGGGCTTGATTGAATTACAAGATGGTATCACAAGTGTCGTAGTAAATAACGTTAATACCAACAGTATTATCGAAGTTTCTGCCGAGTCACCAAATAAGCAATTAAAATATACGGGTAATGCGGAAGTTTCCGGTGTTCCGGGAACGGGATCGCCGGTAAATCTCAATTTTAGTCAGATTGAAGGGGCCAAAACCGGTAAAGTTTTTCCGACCGGCAATAAACAAGATAATATCAATGGCTATAATGTGACTTGTATTGATGTAGCGATGCCGATGGTGCTGTTTAATGCACAAGATCTTGGTTTAACCGGTAAAGAAACCAAAGCGGAACTAGATGAGAATCGTGCGTTATTCGAAGTCATTGAGCCAATTCGTCGTAAAGCAGGTGAAATGATGGGATTAGGCGATGTATCTGAAAAAGTGATTCCGAAAATGGGGATTTTATCGGCACCGGTGGGCAAAGGAAATATTACGTCTCGCTACTTCGTGCCGGACAAATGCCATGCAAGCCATGCGGTAACCGGTTCAATTTGTGTTTCTGCAGCGTGTAATATTGAAGGTACGATTGCGCATCCGCTTTATAAAGATACCGGTAGCGTAGTAACGATTGAACATCCTTCCGGTTTTATCAGCGTTGACATGGTTTGCGAGAACGTAGATGGTGATTATAAATTCACTCGAGCAGCGCTGGTACGTACTGCTAAACCGCTGATGATGGGTGAAGTATATTATGATGAAACGGCAGAATAGTATGTTAAGTTTTTATATGCTTAACACATAAATGCTTATAGAGAATACAAGCGGTTAAATTTAGTAAAAAATTCGCTAAATTTGACCGCTTGTTATATTTCTAATCCTTATTTCTCGACAAATTGGTTACTTTGCTGAATCATTTGTAAGAAGAGCGCTAAAGGCGGACGATCGCTTTTCTCTTTTTCGCCTTGAGCATTAAATTTCTCAAAATGACCTTTGCGATCAATATGGTATTGTTCACCATTCGGCATAATCGCAACATTCCAATTATGGTTAGACGCTAATACCCATAGACGATTATTTGGGGCGGTTAAATTGATCCCTTGAGAATAGTCGCTAAGAGGATTCCGTACCCCAAAGAACTGGGTTAACAGTGTCGGCATAATATCTAAATGGCTTGAGAGCGAATCGTATTCTTTCACTTCACCTTGCCAATAGATAATTAACGGCACTTGCATATCCTGCTGAGTAAAGCTCATTTCATCAGTTGGATTAGCTTGATCAGAGGTAATAATTACCATGGTATTTGCTAATAAAGCGTTCTTTTCTAATTGTGACCAAATCTCACTAAATTGCCAATCGAGCAATCGGGTTTGCTGATCGTAAGCGTTTGCCTGCGGTAAACTTAAATCTAAATAACTGAAAAACGGCTCATTTAAAGATCGCTCTGTTAGCCATTGTTTCCATTGTGAGATTGCGTCTAGGTTATTTTTGGATTCAGGCAATAAAATACCGGCAAAAGCTGCTTGGTGATATACCGGATCCGCAAAGCCATTATGCGAGAATAAGCCGAGCTGATAACCGGATTGGCGAAGAGCTAGCATCAACGGAGAGGCTTCTTTATTACCTAATACCGAATCCAGATATTTACCACTTAAGCTATAAAAGATGCCTAATACACCGGCAGAGTGAGAGTCACCACTGCTGTAATGCTGCATAAAACGTAATGATTTACGACTAACGTCAGCAAGTGTTGGCGTGTTTTCGCTATTGATAGCGTTATTACGTAATCCTGATAAATTGATTAGTAAAATATTTGAATGAGGCTTTTTAGTAAAGGTCAGTTGGTGTTTCGGGTAATTTAAATAGAAACTGTCTAAACGACCATTTTCTTCAATTTCTTGCTGTAACTCAGCACGATCAATCAGCCCATGCTTTTGTAAGAAGGTACGAGCGGTCATCGGATGTGATAACGGATAGTTTGCCTTTTGTGCGGTAATCGGACGGTATAACGTCATATCCGCCCAAGCGTAAATTAAATGTGTCGCGGTAAAACAGCTTAAGAAAAAATAAGCAACATATTTACCCCATTTTTGGCGATTAAAACTACGTAATTTTTGCCAACACCAACGTGAATAGAGCATTTCCGCTAACAAAATAAGTGGCATTGGTACAAAGAGTAATTGCCATTGACGAGTAAGTTCACCTTGTTCGGGATTAACTAATAAGTCCCAAACAAGCGGTGATAAATGCAGATAGAATCGCTTAAATACTTCGGTATCGACTAAAAGAAAGGTTTGCCCGATAGTTGCTAAAATAACTGAAATACCTCGGAAAGTACGGTCATTTTTGATGACGAAACTTAATGGAAAGAGTAGCAGTAAGTAGCAGGCAAATACAATAAAACTGAAATGCCCGAACAGACTGGTAAAAAAGTAAAGTTTACCTGACAGTGTATTAGGCCAATCGGCATTAAAAGCGTAGCGGGAAGAAATAAGTAACGCCAACACTACATTAAAAAGGGTAAACCAATGACCCCACGTAATGCGTTGTGAGGTTTCTTCTCGATATTGACGAGAATTGGTCGGTAATAATGAGCGAAGGCGTGTAAACATACTTATTTCGTTTTTAAAGAATTTTTTAATGCATTTGAGAAAGCATCTGCTAAAGCATGACGTTGTGCTTCGGTTTGAACGTTTTCACGTAAGATATTGGTAATTAAATTACCTAATGCCATTAATGAAAGATCAACAGGAGCTTTATGTTTTTCCAGTGTTGCAATTAAATCACTGGATAATGCATCGAATTGTTTACTTTGATATTTTGATTGAGTTGCCATATTAAAAAGATAGGTTAAAAAAATTTGGCAAATAGTAGCATAAAATTAGTCGGAATGAGAGTAATAAGCGGTGGGATTTTCCATATTTTTGCAAATTAGAGTAAAAAAATCACTATACAAAGGAGTTAGTGATAAAATGCTCAGTTAATTTTTCTCGGCTTTTTATCGGCCGAGATATTTTTCTTTTAAATTATAATGAATAAATATAAAATGAACGACTGTTCATTGGATTTAAACATGGGAGGTTTTATGTCCAGACGAACTGATCCGAATGATATGATCAACCATATCTTATCGGCAACGGAGTTACTTGTAGCAAAGGAAGGCTTACAGAATTTATCAATGCGCAAGATAGCAAAAGAAATTGGCGTGGCAGCCGGTACACTTTATTTATATTTTAGTACAAAAGATCAACTTTTAAGTCAGCTAGCCAATCATATTTATGAACGCTATAGCTGCTATATCAACATTGATTTTGATCCGAACGAATCTCTCTTCAAGCAATATCGTCAAATGTGGGTTAGAAAGTGGCAGTTCTTGTCTGACAACCCCATGATTGCTATTCACCTGTCCCAATACCAAGCGATGCTTGGTTTCAGCGAAATTGTTTATAGAACAATTAATGATCCAGAATTTATTTGGAACCGATTTGTTGACGAAGGTAAAAAGCAAGGTGTAATTGTCGATTTACCTAACGAGGTGTTGTATTACCTGAGTATGGGAACGGCAACAGACATTGCGTATTTACAACAGGTCAAGAAAGACGTTGTTCCGGAAGAATATTTCGAGGAAATTATTTCACGTACTTGGAAAGCTATTACTTTCTAAATTTAGTTAATTTGTCTATGGAGAATATATGACAGTAGAAAACCAAAAGCCCTCTCGTGGCAGAAAGTTTTTAATTGTGACAACCTTAGCAGTAGTGCTGGTTGCCTTTGGTGGTGTTGCTGGAATGCAAAAATTTATTGCGGGGAAAAAAGCTGAAGCGGCAGCGAATATGCCGGAAACCGTAAGTGAAATTACTGCGATGAAAGTAGAGCCACAAGAGTGGACACCGAGCATTGCTGCTGTGGGATACATTCGTCCAAATCAAGGTGCTATGCTAAGTGCAGAAGCAACTGGTACAGTAACTCGAGTACATGTGCGCTCGGGTCAGCGTGTAAATAAAGGCGATTTATTGGTAGAGTTTGATAGTGCCGTTGAAGAAGCGACTTTACGCGCATCGCAAGCGCAATTACCAAATGCAAAAGCAAATTACGATCGTTTCCGTAATTTAGTCGCATCAAATAGTGCATCGAAAGCTGAATTAGATAATGCGCAATCAACTTATAACCACTTACTTGCGAATATTGAGTCACTTAAAGCCTCTATCGGTCGCCGTAAAATTTACGCACCGTTTAGCGGTATTGCCGGTATCGTTAATGTAAACGTAGGGCAATACATTCCAGCGGGTACAGAGATCGTGCGTGTTGAAGATCAAAGTGTCATGAAAGTTCGCTTTACTTTACCGCAAACTGATGTGCAAAAAATTAGTGTAGGCCAAAAAGTAACGGCAGTCATTGATGCGTTACCGGGTCAAACATTCCCAGCAAATATCGCAGCAATCGATCCAGCAGTAGATCATACAACCGGCTTAATTAATGTAGAAGCGGTGATTACAGAGAACCAAAATCTTCTTTTATCAGGTATGTTTGCTCGTCTGAATGTGGCATTACCGACCGAGAAACAGCAAATTGTTGTACCACAAATTGCAGTGACATACACAATGTATGGTGAAACACTTTATGTGTTACAACCGCTTTCTGACGAAGATAAGCAATTAGTTGCAAAAATGGCAGAGCAAAATCCGAAATTAGATGTGAATAGAATGTATCGCGCAAAACAGGTTGAAGTAAAAACATTAGACCGTAGCGGTATTTATGCACAATTAGCTAAAGGAGTGAAAGCCGGCGATTTAATTGTGACAGGAGGCTTCCAACGTTTAAGTAATAACGCACTTGTGATTGTTTCTGAACAAGAGGCGGTAGGTGTTACTCAACCTGCTAAAGAAAGTAGACTTTAATTGAGGTAATCAATGAAATTTACTGATATTTTTATTAAACGTCCGGTACTTGCCGTTTGTATTAGTTTGCTGATTACTATTTTAGGTTTGCAATCTATTAATAAATTGCAAGTTCGTGAATATCCTGAAATGACGATTTCGATCGTAACTGTTAACGTTAACTATTCAGGTGCGGATGCAAGCTTGATGCAAGCGTTGGTAACTTCTCAAATCGAAGAGGCGGTAGCGCAAGCGGATAATATCGACTATGTAACTTCTTCAAGTAGTCCGAGTACATCAACTACCACGATTAAGATGAAGTTAAATACTAACCCGCAAATGGCGTTAGCGGATATTTCTGCGAAGGTGAATGCAATTCGTGCAAATTTACCAAGTGGGATCGATGACCCGTCTATTAGCGTATCATCAGGTTCAAATGATGCGTTAATGTATATTCGTTTTGTATCGGATGAATTAAATCCTTCACAAATTACCGACTACATTAACCGTGTGGTAAAACCACAATTCTTTACAGTAAACGGTGTTTCAAGCGTAGATATTTTTGGTGCGGCAACTTTCGGTTTACGTATTTGGTTAGATCCTGAAAAAATGGCTGGCAATAACCTTTCCGGTGCGGCTGTATTATCAGCACTAAGCGCGAATAACTTAAATACTGCCGCGGGGAATGCGAACGGTTACTATACTGTTTATAAAAACAAGGTGGAATCAAGTACGCCGTCAGTTGAAGAATTAGAAAACGTTACGATTTCAACAACATCGGACGGTCGTATTGTTAAACTTAAAGATATTGCAAAGGTTGAGTTAGATAAATACCAAGACGCATCTCGAGTAGTTGCAGACGGTAAGGAAGCGGTTGTATTAGCGGTGAGTGCTGCAACGACAGCAAACTCATTGACTGTAGCAAAAGACATTTATCCGGTATTTGAATTAATTACCAAAAACTTACCGTCATCAATGAGCGGTCAAATTTTATATGATAAAACCATTGCTATTAATAGTTCGATTAATGAAGTAATTAAGACCATTGGTGAAGCAACTGTCATCGTATTAGTGGTAATTATCCTATTCTTAGGTTCATTACGTGCGATGATTGTGCCAATTATCACCATTCCGATCTCATTGATCGGGGTATTATTTATGCTTCAAATGTTTGGTTTCTCTATTAACCTATTAACATTACTTGCTCTAGTGCTTGCAATCGGGTTAGTGGTGGATGATGCGATCGTTGTTCTTGAAAACGTAGAACGTCATGTTAAAGAAGGCAAATCGCCGTTTGATGCGGCTATTATTGGTACGCGAGAGATTGCTATTCCAGTTATTTCGATGACGATTACACTTGGGGCAGTATATTCTCCAATGGCGTTAATGGATGGTGTAACAGGCTCTTTATTTAAGGAGTTCGCATTAACCTTAGCTGGTGCGGTATTTATTTCAGGTATTGCTGCATTGACGTTATCACCGATGATGTCTAGCCGAGTATTAAAAGAGCACAATGAAGATCACGAAAGTCGTTTCTCAAAATGTATCAATGCGATGTTAGACAAAATGACCAGCTGCTACACCAATATGCTGAGAGGTGTGATGGCGATGCGTTGGTTTGTATTGATTTTTGCATTGGGAATTTTTGCTGTATTACCGACATTATTAACATCACTTTCAAGTGAAGTTGCACCGACAGAAGACCGTGGCTTCGTGGTTGGTATCGGTAATGGTCCGTCAAACACTAACTTAGATTATACGCAAGCTGCGACAGAGAAGTTTAATGAAGAGGTAGGTAAAATACCGGAAGTAGCATCAATGATGACTGTATCCGGGTTTAATGGTGCAAATAGTGCATTATCAATTATCTCATTAAAGGATTGGAATGATCGTGAACGTGAACGTGCACCAATTTCAGCAGACGTTTCTGCAATTGCTAAAAATGTTGTCGGGATGGATATTAATGCGATTTCATTCCCAGAAATTTCAACCGGTGAAAACGGTTTACCGTTCTCATTAGTGATTACTACCGCAGATAACTATACTAAGTTAGCTGATGTGGCAACTCAGTTCCTGAAAAAAGCGCAAGCTTCAGGTCAATTCTTTTTCTCGAGTCTTGATTTGAAATTTGATACGGTAACGATGAAATGGAAATTTGATCGTGAGAAAATGGGAACTTATGGCGTAACGATGCAACAAGTGAGTGGTACGTTAGGTGCGTACTTATCTGGTGCGATTATTACACGTGTGGATATTGATTCTCGTGCGTATCCGATTGTATCGCAAGCTATCCGTAAAGATCGTCTAAATCCACAAGATTTAGTAAATTACTATGTTACAACAGCAAGTGGTGAATCGGTTCCATTAAGCTCATTTGTGACACTTGAGCTTTCGACAGAACCATCAGCATTACCTCGTATGAACCAATTAAATTCAGCAACCATTTCGGGCGTAGTATCAAGCTCGATTGGTGATGCGGTAAATTGGGCGAAAGATGAGTTGGATCGCAGCTTACCTAAAGGATATCAATACGACTTTAAATCTGAAGCTCGTCAGTATGTTCAAGAAGGTAATGCAATGGCGATGACCTTTGCCTTAGCGGTAATTATTATTTACCTCGTACTTGCGATTCAGTTTGAATCTTGGCGTGATCCGATGGTAATTCTAGTTTCTGTACCATTAGCATTAAGTGGTGCATTGCTAGTACTTAATTTGCTTGGCATTGCAGGTGTTGCCGGCGCAACTTTGAATATTTATTCACAAGTTGGCTTAGTGACATTAGTCGGTTTAATTACGAAGCACGGTATCTTAATGTGTGAAGTTGCAAAAGAAGAGCAGTTAAACAATGGTTTATCTCGCTTTGATGCAATTGTTCACTCAGCGACGATTCGTTTACGTCCTATTATGATGACAACCGCAGCAATGGTAGCAGGTTTGATTCCATTATTATTTGCGGTAGGTGCAGGTGCGATTGCTCGTTTTAGTATGGGTATGGTAATTGTTGCCGGTTTGAGTATCGGTACATTATTTACCTTATTCGTTCTGCCGGTAATTTATACATTCTTAGGCGAATCACACAAACCGCTACGCGAGTTTGATGAAGAAAAGTATGCTAAAGAAGTAGAAAAAATTGAACACGCAAATGTGTAATTAATTAGGAGCTCCGTCCATTGGTCGGAGCTTTTTATTTATATATTATAATTGATAAAATATTGCAAAGAGATTCGAACTAATTGGATGAATTCGTATCCAATAAAAGTAAACTAAGCAAAATGAGCTCTAATTAATATCGCCCATTCTGTTTATTACATTTTTCTATTACAATATTATAGTATTTATTTAATTCATTAAGGGATTACACAATGACTCAATTAAGCGTAGTAATTTTAGCTGCGGGTAAAGGTACTCGTATGTATTCTGATTTACCCAAAGTGCTTCACACCGTTGCAGGAAAGCCAATGGTTAAACATGTTATTGATACAGCGAAGCAAATCGATGCAAAACAAATTCATTTAATTTATGGCCACGGTGGTGAATTATTACAACAACGCTTAAGTTCTGAGCCGGTAAACTGGGTATTACAAGCAGAGCAATTAGGTACAGGTCATGCAATGCAACAGGCAGCGCCATTCTTTGCGGATGATGAGAATATCTTAATGCTTTACGGTGATGCGCCGTTAATCACTAAAGAAACTTTAGAACGTCTAATTGCAGCAAAACCAGAAAATGGTATTGCGCTGTTAACCGTTGAGTTGGATAACCCGACAGGTTATGGACGTATTATTCGTGAAAACGGATCTGTAGTTGCGATCGTAGAGCAAAAAGATGCGAATGAGGAACAATTAAAAATCCGTGAAGTGAATACGGGTGTAATGGTTGCAAGCGGCGCAAGCTTCAAAAAATGGCTAGGTAATTTAAATAACAACAATGCACAAGGCGAATACTATATTACAGATGTAATCGCAATGGCAAACCAAGATGGCTATAAAGTTCAAGCGGTACAAGCAAGTGAATTTATGGAAGTTGAAGGGGCGAATAACCGTTTACAACTTGCCGCGTTAGAGCGCTTCTACCAAAAAACACAAGCAGAAAAATTACTATTAGCCGGTGTGCGTTTAATTGATCCGGCTCGTTTTGATATTCGTGGTAGCTTAACACACGGTAAAGATGTTGAAATTGATGTAAACGTAATTATCGAAGGTGAAGTAAAACTAGGTAATCGTGTTCGTATCGGTGCAGGTTGTGTACTTAAAAATTGCGAAATTGGTGATGATGTAGAAATCAAACCATATTCTGTGCTTGAAGATGCAGTAGTGGGTAAAGCGGCGCAAATCGGTCCGTTCTCTCGTTTACGTCCGGGCGCAAATCTTGCGGAAGAAACTCACGTTGGTAACTTCGTTGAGATTAAAAATGCTCAAGTAGGTAAAGGTTCAAAAGTAAACCATTTAACCTATGTCGGTGATGCGGAAGTAGGTAGCAATTGTAATATCGGTGCAGGTGTAATCACTTGTAACTACGATGGTGCAAACAAATTCAAAACGGTTATCGGCAACAATGTGTTTGTTGGCTCAGATAGCCAATTAGTCGCACCGGTTACTATCGCAGACGGTGCAACTATCGGTGCGGGTGCAACTATCACCAAAGATGTGGCGGAAAATGAGCTAGTGATTAGTCGTGTACCGCAACGTCATATCCAAGGCTGGCAGCGCCCAACTAAGAAAAAATAGTTCTTAGTTACTCAATACATATGTAACAAGCGGTCGGATTTGCAAAATTTTCTGCAAATTCGACCGCTTGTTTCTATTTATGTGCGAACTATTTCGAGCTTTAAACTCATACTTCAAAATAGATCGAATAATGCTTCTGACAACCACTATTGAATTGTGCTTGGCAATAAGGGCAATGTGTAACCTGCATATATTGCTGAATGGTCAGCGTTTGTTGACAATTGCCGCATAAAATTGCTTGCTTATCAAATTCAGTTGCTTGCCAACGTTCAATAGCGTGAGTCTCACAGGCTTGGTGGCATTGATAACACGGGTAAAACTTATCACAACATTTGAATTTAATAGCGATAATATCCAGTACGGAATGATAATGCTGACAGCGTGTCTGATTATCTACGGTCAAGCCATAAACCTTAAACATAAACTAGCCCCCTTTCCCGTTAAACCAATTCACATAATTCAGCTGATCGTAATATTTCTTGCCGTTCCAACCAGAAAACTCAAACAAATCACCGACTTGTGTTTTATCTTCAAACCCTTTCACATATAAAGCTGATTTTAATTCCGGGTAAGGCTTGTGAGTAAATACCACTTTATTTTCGAATGGTAAGCGGTCAAACTCTTGTAAATCTTGGTAAGTGCAGCCATCACGGTCGGTCATCATTACAAACAAATTATCCAAATTAATGCGTTTGGTTCGTTCTTCCCATTTGCTTGCCGCTTCTTGCTCTGAATGGTAGTGCATAAAATGGATCGTAAGATCATCTAGCTTACCCACCGGATAATTTTTTTCCGTAGCCAAGAAAGTGAGTTCTGCTTGCATATAATGCGACATATTTTTTAAATATTTTAAAAAATCGGTCGGTGAAAGGTATAAATTAACAAACGGCGAACGGAATTGTTCACCTAATTCATGCAAGATAAATGCACCGTTGCAATTAATAGAAACTACTGACATCGAGTGATTTTGTAAAGCTTGGCGATTTTTTGTATTAATGATTTTACGCAGCGATTTATTGACTGCTTTTTGGATAAAAGTAAACATAGTCGTTAACATCTTAAACTGAAAGAAAATTTCAAAATAACTAGAAAAGTGCGCATTCTGACCTTATCCGAAAAATTTATCTATTAATTTTAAAAAGTTTACAATCAGGATTCGTATCAGAGAATAAGCGGTTGTTTTTTGTGAAAAATTTGAAAAATCTAGCTGAAATTTAACCGCTTGTTTAGGGCGATAGCGAATGTCTTTTCGTGTAAAAAAATGGCATAATAAGCAGATTCCCCCTTCGACTGTATAAAATCTGATTAATACGAAAAATGCTTATTTTTCATTTAGATAGTCGCAACCGTTTGCTTGGTTTTTATTTGAGAAATAGATCACAAACTTGCTAAAAAGATGAAATAAATCATTTTTATTTACGCTGTTTTCAGATAGGCTATACATGTTTTCATTCATTATTTTTTAGTTTAAGGAATTGCTATGAGTACAATTTTTACTATTGCACAAAACTGGTTAGCACAAGACCCAGATCAAGAAACTCGTGCTGAATTAGCTCAACTGATTGAAGCTGCACAAGCAGGTGACGAAAAAGCGTTAGCAGAGTTAACAGCACGTTTTGACGGCCGTTTACAGTTTGGTACGGCAGGTTTACGTGGTCGTTTACAAGCAGGTTCTATGGGGATGAACCGAGTATTAGTGGCTCAAGCTGCCGGCGGTTTAGCGGATTACTTGAAAGGCTATGATAAAGAACCTTCAATCGTTATTGGTTATGACGGCCGTAAAAACTCAGATGTGTTTGCACGTGACACCGCGGAAATTATGGCGGGTGCAGGTATCAAAGCTTACTTATTACCTCGTAAATTGCCAACGCCTGTACTTGCATATGCAATTAAATATTTTGATACTACAGCGGGCGTTATGGTGACAGCAAGTCACAACCCACCGGAAGATAACGGTTATAAAGTGTATTTAGGTAAAGCAAACGGCGGTGGTCAAATTGTTTCACCAGCGGATAAAGATATTGCAGCATTAATTGATAAAGTTGCGGCAGGTAATATTGCGGATCTACCACGTAGCCAAGACTTTACGGTATTAGATGATGAAATCGTAGAAGCATATATCGCAAAAACAGCTGCATTAGCGAAAGAGCTGGCAGCAGAGATTAACTATGTTTATACCGCAATGCACGGTGTCGGTTATGAAGTGTTAAGCAAAACGTTAGAAAAAGCCGGCTTACCACAACCGCATTTAGTGGCAGAACAAATTCAACCGGACGGTTCGTTCCCAACCGTGAATTTCCCAAATCCGGAAGAAAAAGGTGCATTAGACTTAGCAATTAAATTAGCGAAAGAGAAAAATGCGGAATTTATCATTGCGAACGACCCAGACGCAGACCGTTTAGCGGTGGCAATGCCGGATGCGCAAGGCAACTGGAAAGGTTTACACGGTAACGTTGTAGGCTGCTTATTAGGTTGGTATTTAGCTAAGCAGTATCACGCACAAGGTAAACAAGGCGTATTAGCTTGTTCATTAGTATCTTCACCTGCATTGGCTGAGATTGCGAAAAAATACGGTTTACAATCAGAAGAAACCTTAACCGGTTTTAAATATATCGGTAAAGTAGATGGTTTATTATTCGGTTTCGAAGAGGCGTTAGGCTATTTAGTTGACCCTGATAAAGTACGTGATAAAGACGGTATTTCAGCGGCTATTGTGTTCTTAGACTTTATCCGTAACTTGAAAGCACAAGGTAAAACGTTACAAGACGCAATCAACGATTTCAATAATGAATTCGGCGCTTATGTAAGCGGTCAAATTTCAATTCGTGTAAGCGATTTATCTGAAATCGGTAAATTAATGACGGCATTACGCAACAACCCACCAAGTGCAATCGGTGGTTTCAACGTGGCTCAATTAATTGACCATACGAAAACAGATCGTCAAAGCGACATTCTTGTATTCGTATTAGAAAACGGTAGCCGTTTAATTACTCGTCCGTCTGGTACAGAACCGAAAATTAAGTTCTACTTAGATGCAAAAGGTAAAGATGCGGCAGATGCAGATAAAGTATTAAGCCAATTCGATGAAAGCGTACGTGAATTATTACGCCAAGAGCAATATGGCAAGCAAGATTGCTAATAATTAATTAGTAGATAATATGTTTAAGAGCGAACCGAATGGTTCGCTTTTTTTGTGTCAATTATTTAAGGAAAAGACAAAAACTGAACCCAATTATAGATTGATTGCCAAAAAGCATTATTAATCTCAAAAAGGTGGTAAAAATGAGTTTAATTAAAATGGCAAAACAAATTGCTGATTTAGCTTTAAAATCAATTGGAAAAGGGAATACGGTACAAGGACTCACTTTGAATCAAACCAAAATGTTATTACAAGCACTAGCCAAGCGTGAGAGCGGGGGAGATTATACGGCAGAAAATAGCTATGGCTATTTAGGTGCTTATCAATTCGGTGCTGCGGCGTTAGTAGATGTTGGTTTGATTCAAAAAGATAAATATGCAGCAGCAATTAAAACAAAACCGGGTATTGCCAGTGGTGCAAATGCTGTTCAGCACAGAGCTTTTCTGGCAAACGCAGAGAATTGGGTATTAGCCGGCGGGAAGTTTGCCTTTTTGAATTCAAAAATGATTCAAGATGATGCTGTTATTAAACTAATGAACCGCAATGCTCGCACAATGGAAACAAAAGGCGTTTATCAAGGCAGTGCCGCACATAAAGCAGGACTTCTATTCGCCGCACATCTCAAAGGCGTCGGCAACGCAATCAAATTTGCCCAAAATGGCACAATAACTAAAGATGGCTATGGCACCTCAATAAAAGAGTATTATGAGTTGGGGAGAAAAAGTGTGCGTGAAAGCTAGCTCAGGTCTTAGTTATTAATATATAAATGACTTTTTATTATTTTATTTCATGATTTTGTGATTGCTATCACAGTATATAAATACCGAATCGGATAGATTATAGTTTTCTTACCTATGAGGATAAAATAATGAATCAAAGTATATTTAAAGAAAAAGTATTATCACATATTCAGCATGTTATTAAGGTCGGTTCACATTGCAGTACGGAAGAAACGACCAAGCAAGCATTAATTTTACCATTGCTAGATATTTTGGGGTTTAACCCTTATGACCCAACGAAAGTTCGAGCTGAGTATGGGGCAGACTTTCCTGGTGTGAAAAATGGGGAACGTGTTGATTATGCTTTATTTTGCCATGATGTTCCGGTAATGTTCATTGAAGCTAAATCATATAATGAAAATTTATCTAATCATGTTCCACAATTAGCGAGATATTTTAATGCAACACCCGAGGTAACTGTTGCTGCTGTGACTAATGGGCGAGAATGGCGATTTTTTACGGATCTAAAAGATAAAAATATTATGGATGAATCGCCATTTTTGCGGATTAATTTCGAAAATGTAGATGACTCAAAGATTAATCAGTTAAGCCAATTTTGTCATGACCGTTTTCAGCCAGAAGCGTTGAGAACATTAGCAGAAGAGAGTGTATATTTATCGGCATTCACTAAGACAATAAGTGAAAGCTTAAAAGAGGTTGACTCTGAATTTGTTCGATATGTAGCAGGACGTTCTAATGTAGGAAGGCAGCTTAATCAGCGTTTTATTGACGCAATTACTCCCATCGTTAAGCAAGCGGTTGAAAAAGCTGTTAGCGCAATGGTTGTGTCTGGGTTATCAAGACAGGCTCAGAATGAAGTAGAAGATACAGAGGCACAAGAACCTCAAATTGATGAGAAGGCTCCGATAGTAGATTCAGAAAACAATAAAATTATAACAACGTATACAGAAAGACAGTTATTTGACTATGTTGTATTAATACTCGGAGAATCTGTAGAATTAGTGGCTAAAGATACTGAAAGCTATTTTAGTATTTTATTTCAAGGAAAGTCTAATCGCTGGATATTACGTTATTTTGATAATAAACAGCATCCTTGCATTAATGTGCCATTAGAGCTTTTAGATATTCACCGGGCAGAGATTCAGAGAGCAGGATTAGATATTACAGGAAGTAATATTATTATAGATAGACCTGAAAATATATTGAGAATCAGTGGGTTAATTCGTGATTGTTTAGTATATTGTCAGAATGATGAGAATTTTGCTAGGAAGAAATAGTTAACCTAGTAAAAGTTATCATAAAGTGGGTTATAAGTCTTTACCTAGGCAAACCCACTTTTTATTAAGTAATTAGATAAGGAATTGGCTATCTAAAAAGGGGAGTATAGCATTAGTGTCAATTACGATCTTTATATTAATGACTTTGAGTTATCATCAGATGATGGATTTCATTAACTATGGTACTTACAATTAGTATAAATTTATCTTTGCTTGATATGTCTTTATCTCCAAATGTTTTATTATAAAGAATAGTCCCATCAAATTCTCGTAATTCTAATCCATACTTTAATATATCTTTGTCTTGTTCAGCTAAATATTGTGTTAGATGCGCGAGTGCGCTTTTAAGATCCGATTCTGATATAGTTACATCGGTTATATGAGCTATTTCATTTCTAATTTTATTAATTTTTGATGAGGCTTTATATAATTTACTCGGGAGTCCTATAGCCTTAGCCATTTTTAGCTTGGTTGAACACTCAATAATAAATTTTTCATTATCCACTGATGAGAATCCAAATAAGTTCTTTTGATTTGTGATTATGCAAACATATGTTTCAATAGTTTTCTCTAGAACTAAGTGTAGGCGTAAAACTGTACCAATAATATCCGTAGTATTAACTGCTTTTATCAAAACATGCCAAGGTTCGGGATTCTTTTCTGAACTTGAAAGGGGCGATAATTCATTGAGTATTTCTGTAGTCATTACATATTCTCTACATTGATATAAAAAAGGCACTATAAATAGTGCCTTTAAATCTTACTCCCACTCAATCGTTGCAGGTGGTTTGCCTGAAACGTCATATACCACGCGGGAAATGCCGTTTACTTCATTGATAATACGGTTTGAGATTTTACCAAGTAAATCGTATGGTAAATGCGCCCAATGTGCGGTCATAAAGTCGATAGTTTCCACTGCACGGAGTGAAACAACCCAGTCGTATTTACGTCCATCGCCCATTACACCCACCGATTTCACCGGAAGGAATACGGTGAACGCTTGGCTTACTTTGTAATACCAATCTGCTTTGTATAGCTCTTCGATAAAGATTGCATCTGCTTTACGCAGTAAATCACAGTATTCTTTCTTGATTTCACCTAATACTCGCACGCCTAAGCCTGGGCCTGGGAATGGGTGGCGATTTAACATTTCTGCCGGTAAACCAAGTGCTAAACCGATTTTACGCACTTCATCTTTGAATAATTCTCGTAACGGTTCCACTAAACCGAGTTTCATATAATCTGGTAAGCCGCCTACGTTGTGGTGAGATTTAATTACGTGTGCTTTACCGGTTTTGCTTGCTGCCGATTCGATCACGTCAGGGTAAATAGTACCTTGTGCTAACCATTTCACTGAGGTCAGTTTTTTCGATTCATCATCGAATACATCGACAAACACTTTACCAATGGTTTTACGTTTTGCTTCCGGCTCATCAATGCCTTTTAATGCATCTAAGAAACGATCCTCAGCATTTACTCGAATGATGTTTAAACCGAATTTATCGCCGAACATTTCCATCACTTGATCGCCTTCATTTAAACGAAGTAAACCGTTATCCACGAATACGCAGTGTAAGTTTTTGCCGATTGCACGATGTAGAAGAAGTGCAGTTACTGATGAATCCACGCCACCTGATAAGCCTAAAATAACTTCATCATCGCCCACTTGCTCTTTAATGCGAGCCACAGCGTCTTCGATAATGTTTTCTGCTGTCCATTTACATTCACAGCCACAAATACCTACTACGAAGTTGGTTAATAACTCTAAACCGCTTTTGGTATGGGTTACTTCCGGGTGGAATTGTACACCGTAAAAACGGCGGCTTTCGTCTGACATTGCAGCAATCGGGCAAGTAGGTGTGACACCAGTGATTTGGAAACCTTGCGGTAAACGAGTTACTTTATCGCCGTGGCTCATCCAAACATCTAATTTCGGCTCGGAAGCGGTCAAATTATCGTTTAATTTTGCAAATAACGCATCGGTCGCTTGTAAATCAACTGAAGCATAGCCGAATTCACGATGATCAGAAGTTTCAGTTAAACCGCCTAATTGCATCGCCATGGTTTGCATACCGTAGCAAATACCAAGTACTGGCACGCCTGCGTTAAATACGTATTCCGGCGCACGAGGGCTATTTTCTTCAGTGGTACTTTCAGGACCACCTGAAAGAATAATCCCGGTCGGGTTAAATTCACGGATTTGTTCTTCGGTAACGTCCCACGCCCAAAGCTCGCAGTAAACCCCAATCTCACGCACACGACGTGCGATTAATTGCGTGTATTGTGAACCGAAGTCCAAAATTAAAATTTTATGATTGTGAATGTTGTTCATTTTGTTCTCTTTTTCATAAAAACCTAGGGCGAGCCGCCCTAGGTTACGCATAGTTGAGCTACGCTGTAGCTCTTGTTTATTTGTAAGGCCCAGCTCTAGAGAAGCTGAATTATGCGTAACCCACGGCATAAGCCGTGGGTACTGTGCTGCACAAGATAACCTAAGAATTAACCCATACGATAGTTAGGTGCTTCTTTAGTAATCGTTACATCGTGAACGTGGCTTTCTTTGATACCTGCACCGCTAATACGTACGAATTGTGCTTTGGTACGTAAATCTTCGATAGTCGCTGATCCTGTTAAGCCCATACAAGAACGTAAGCCACCCATTTGTTGGTGGATGATTTCTTTTAAGAAACCTTTGTAAGGGATACGACCTTCAATACCTTCTGGTACTAATTTGTCTGCGGCGTTATCCGATTGGAAATAACGGTCTGAAGAACCTTTGCTCATCGCACCTAATGAACCCATACCACGGTAAGATTTAAATGCACGACCTTGGTAAAGTTCGATTTCACCCGGTGCCTCTTCGGTACCAGCAAACATAGAACCTACCATTACACAGCTTGCACCCGCTGCGATTGCTTTTGAGATGTCGCCAGAGTAGCGGATACCACCGTCGGCAATGACCGGAATTCCACGGCCTTCTAATGCTGCTGCTGCTTCTGCGATTGCAGTAATTTGTGGTACACCTACACCGGTTACGATACGTGTAGTACAGATTGAACCTGGACCAATACCTACTTTCACTGCACTTGCACCGGCATCCGCTAATGCGATTGCACCTTCAGCAGTTGCAATATTACCGGCAACGATTGGTAAATTAGGATATTTTGCACGTGTTTCACGTACACGTTGTAATACGCCTTCAGAGTGACCGTGTGAAGAGTCGATTAATAACACGTCCACACCCGCTTTTACTAACGCATCAATACGTTCTTCATTGCCTGGGCCAGCACCAACAGCCGCACCAACACGTAAACGACCGAATTCATCTTTACACGCATTCGGTTTTTGTTCCGCTTTTTGGAAGTCTTTAACGGTGATCATGCCTTTTAGTTTGAAGTTATCATCAACCACAAGGACTTTTTCAACACGGCGATCGTGCATTAATTCTAAGATCTCGTCACGAGTTGCATTTTCTTTTACAGTCACAAGACGCTCTTTAGGTGTCATTAATTTAGAAACAGGCTTGCTTAAGTCTTTCACAAAACGAGTATCACGACCAGTAATGATACCGACTAAGTTATCTTCACCATCGACAACAGGGTAGCCGGCAAAACCATTTTTCTTCACTAATTCGGCAAGTTCGGCAAGGGTAAGATCCGGTGATACAGTAACGGGCTCAGAAACGATACCACTTTCAAATTTTTTCACTTTACGTACACGATCTGCTTGGCGTTCGATGGACATATTTTTGTGAATAAAGCCAATACCACCTTCTTGCGCTAAAGAAATCGCTAATTTGGTTTCAGTAACGGTATCCATTGCAGCTGAAAGCATTGGGATATTCAAACGAATCGTTTTGGTAAGTTGAGTTGAAAGATCTGCGGTATTTGGAAGCACGGTAGAATGTGCTGGGACGAGTAAAACATCATCAAAGGTAAGGGCTTCTTGTTTGATACGTAATGCCATTTGCAATAGTTCCTTAAAAGATAAAATAAAATTGCTGTCTAGAAATTATTGCGGGCGAATTATACAGGTGTTTTACAAAGTTGTAAAATTGAATTTTGCGCAAACGGTTGCGGTTGATTGTTTTTTGTAAAAAATGACAAAAATCGACCGCTTATTACAAAATTTTAACTTTACTTCTCTTTTCGCTCTTGAATAGCGCCAAATTGCCCTTATTATGGTAAACTAGATTTTTTAAAAGGCAGGAAAGAGATTTATTTTAATGGGCAGAAAAAGAAGTGCGAGTTCATCGCGTTGGCTGGCAGAACATTTTAAAGATCAGTTCGTACAAAAAGCACATAAACAAAAATTACGCTCACGAGCTTATTTTAAACTAGATGAAATTCAACAAACCGATCGCTTATTCAAACCGGGGATGACCGTAGTGGATTTAGGGGCGGCACCGGGCGGTTGGTCACAATATGCGGTAACGCAAATCGGCAGTAAAGGTCGTATTATTGCCTGTGATATTTTAGATATGAATCCGATTGTCGGTGTGGATTTTTTACAGGGCGATTTCCGAGAAGAATCGGTACTGAATGCACTGTTAGAACGTGTCGGTGATGATATGGTGGATGTGGTAATGTCGGACATGGCGCCGAATTTCAGTGGTATGCCGTCAGTTGATATTCCGCGAGCAATGTATTTAGTAGAACTGGCTTTAGATATGTGTCGTCAGGTACTTGCACCTAAAGGTAGTTTTGTCGTTAAAGTGTTCCAAGGTGAAGGCTTTGATGATTATTTAAGAGATATTCGTGCAATGTTTAGCACCGTGAAAGTGCGTAAACCTGAAGCTTCTCGAGATCGTTCAAGAGAAGTTTATATTGTAGCAACAGGTTATAAAGGTTAATAAGCGGTTAAAAATTGCAAAAAATTTGCAAAATCAGACCGCTTATTATCTAGCGACATAACAAGTTTTTTTTATTCTAAAAGAGGAAATTAACCTTGAGCGATATGGTTAAAAATATTGTCCTTTGGGTAGTTGTGGCGATTGTGCTCATGACGGCTTTTGAAGGCTTTAACTCAAACTTTGGTAACAATAATACGGTTGCTTATTCAACGTTCTTAAACGATATCAAATCGAATAATCTGAAAGAAGTGGATTTCAAACGTAATGATGAAACCATCTCTGTTACTAAAAATGATGGTACGCAATATCAAACCGTGATGCCGATGTATGATGAATACTTATTGGCGGATCTAGCAAAAACAAACGCAACGGTTACCGGTCAACCGGAAGAACGCCGTGGTTTGTTATCGCAGATTTTTATTTCATGGTTCCCGATGTTAATGCTAATTGGCTTTTGGGTGTTCTATATGCGCCAAATGCAAGGCGGTGGCGGTCGTGGCGCAATGAGCTTTGGTAAAAGCAAAGCAAAAATGCTGACTGCCGAGCAAGTTAAAACTCGTTTTACCGATGTTGCAGGCTGTGATGAAGCTAAGGAAGAAGTCGGTGAAGTAGTGGACTTCTTAAAAGATCCGAGTAAATTCCAAAAACTAGGTGGACGTATTCCAAAAGGTATCTTGATGGTGGGGCCTCCAGGTACGGGTAAAACATTATTAGCGAAAGCAATTGCTGGCGAAGCGGGTGTACCGTTCTTTACTATGGCGGGTTCTGATTTCGTTGAAATGTTTGTCGGTGTAGGTGCCTCTCGTGTACGTGATCTTTTTGAACAAGCGAAGAAAAATGCACCTTGTATCATTTTCATCGATGAAATTGATGCAGTCGGTCGTAAACGTGGCGGTGCTGGTTTTAGCGGTGGTCATGATGAGCGTGAACAAACCCTTAACCAGATGTTAGTTGAGATGGACGGTTTTGAAGGCTCAGAAGGCGTTATTATTATCGCTGCAACGAACCGTGCGGATGTGCTTGATGATGCGTTAACTCGTCCGGGACGTTTTGACCGTCAAGTAACGGTAGATTTACCGAATGTGAAAGGTCGTGAGCAAATCTTAAAAGTGCATATGAAAAAAGTGCCACTTGCACCGGATGTTGATCCAATGGTGGTTGCACGTGGTACACCGGGTTATTCAGGTGCACAATTAGCAAACTTAGTTAATGAAGCCGCATTATTTGCCGCACGTAAAAACCAACGTGTCGTAACTATGGATGACTTTGAAAAAGCACGCGATAAAATCAATATGGGACCGGAACGTCGTTCAAATACGATGACCGAAAAAGAATTGATGAATACCGCTTATCACGAAGCCGGTCACGTTATTGTCGGTTATTTAATGCCTGAGCACGATCCGCTCAATAAAGTAACCATTGTGCCTCGCGGTCAAGCGCTTGGCTTTGCGCAGTTCTTACCGGAAGGTGACCGTGTAAGCGAAACCTTTACTAAATTGGAAAGTCAGCTTTCAACCTTATTTGCAGGACGAATTGCCGAAGGACTCATTTTTGGTGAAGATAAAATTACTACCGGTGCGTCTTCGGATATTCACCGTGCAACGCAAATTGCTCGTGCAATGGTAACCCAATGGGGCTTCTCTAAAGAGTTAGGTCCGTTGTTCTATCAAAATGAAGACGGTATGGGGGCAATCAAAGGCGTATCGGAAGAGTCACAAAAACTGATTGACCAAGAGATGCGTAAAATCATTGATCGTAACTACGAGCGTGCGAAGAAAACCTTAGAAGACAATATGGATATTTTACATGCGATGAAAGACGCATTGTTAAAATATGAAACCTTAGATCGCAAACAAATTGATGATTTAATGAATCGTCGTCCGGTTGGTGAACCGGCTGGTTGGAATGATAAGAACGATCATAGTTCGTCAAATGATTCCAGCACGGCATCGAAGTCTGATGAACAGCAGCCGACAGATGCGCCGAATACGGATGCAGAAGTTGCAGATAAACAAGCAGACGCTTAATTATTAGCTATCAATACAAGCCGAGAAGCAAATGTTTCTCGGCTTTTTTATTACAATAATTTGTTGATTTTACAAGCGGTTGAATTTTTTTGGAAACTTACAAGCCCTAAAATGGAGCTAACTCATTGATTTTTAATGGTGTAAAATATGGTTTACAGTGAAAGTTTTTCGTTACATTTGTTTTTTGTTCTTGTAGAATAGCCCACCTAATAACAATTTTAGAGGTTAGATATGCAAAACAAAACTTTTGGCAGTACATTAATTGTTGC
This sequence comes from Actinobacillus suis ATCC 33415, assembly GCF_000739435.1. Lineage (NCBI taxonomy): Bacteria > Pseudomonadati > Pseudomonadota > Gammaproteobacteria > Pasteurellales > Pasteurellaceae > Actinobacillus > Actinobacillus suis. The sequence goes on along the minus strand of NZ_CP009159.1, from coordinate 834,651 downwards.
GGGGACGACAATTGGTGCAGGAATGCTGGCAATGCCTCTCACTTCAGCAGGAATTGGTTTCGGCTGGACGGTTGCATTGCTTATCGCACTTTGGTTATTACTTTCTTTTAGTGCTTTGCTGTTTGTTGAACTTTATCAAAACGTGGAAAGTGATGCGGGCATTGGCACTTTAGCCGAAAAATATTATGGAAATTTCGGCCGTATCGTTTCTACTGCTGTATTAGTGATTTTTTTATATGCGATTCTTTCCGCTTATGTTTCTGGTGGTAGTTCATTATTGGCTGGTATCATGCCAACCATCAATGATGCTGAAACAACCAAAAGAATTGCGGGTGTTATTTTTACCCTTGTATTTGGTGCTTTTGTTGTTATTGGCACTACAAGTGTAGATGTGATTAACCGTATTTTATTCTTAACGAAAATCGGTGCATTTTTATTAGTATTAGCGCTGTTATTACCGAATATCTCGGTAAGCAATTTGCTTGAGATGCCGATTGATAATGCATTATTAATTTCTGCAACACCGGTCTTCTTTACGGCTTTCGGTTTCCACGGTTCAATTCCTAGCTTAAATAAATATTTAGGCGGTAATGTAAAAGCGTTACGTATTTCAATTTTAGTCGGTACGGCGATCCCATTAATTGCTTATGTGTTATGGCAACTTGCAACACACGGTTTGTTAAATCAAACCGCATTTTTACAGTTAATTGAGAAAGATCCGACTTTAAATGGCTTAGCGGAAGCGATTCAGCAAATTACCGGTAGCTCGGTAATTGGCGGCGCAGTGAAATTATTCTCAGCATTAGCTTTAATTACATCATTCTTAGGTGTGGCATTGGGTTTATTTGAGTGTTTAGAGGATTTATTTAAACGAGTACATATCAACACACCTCGCATTTCTCTTGGCGCATTAACCTTTATTCCACCAATGCTATTCGCCTTTTTCTATCCGGAAGGTTTTATTGCCGCACTGGGGTACGCAGGACAAATGTTTGCTTTCTATGCGTTAGTTTTACCGATTGCGATGGTATGGAAATTCCGAAAATTGTATCCGGATGCTAAATACAAAGTATTTGGTGGCAATGTGGCATTATTGATTGCATTATTATTAGCAATATTTATCATTAATGTGCCATTTATTATTGAAGCCGGTTATTTACCGAGAGTAATTGGCTAATGATGAGTGAAAGCGGCCAAGTTTTGCTAAAAAATTACAAATTTTGACCGCTTGTTTTAAGTTAACTGTAAATACAATCTAATTGGTTATTATATAAATGAAAAATAAAATTTTAGGCAGTGCCTTGATGATTGCCGGCACAACAATTGGTGCAGGAATGCTAGCGATGCCGCTTACTTCAGCGGGAATGGGATTTGGCGCAACAGTCGCGTTACTCATTTGCTTATGGGCGTTATTAGCTTATACCGGTTTGCTGTTTATGGAGGTTTACCAAACCGCACCGAAGCAAGATATTGGTGTGGCAAGTTTAGCGGAACAATATTTTGGTATCACGGGGAGGGTATTAGCGACAGCAAGTTTACTAATTTTATTATATGCATTATTAGCCGCTTATATTACTGGCGGCGGCTCGCTGCTTTCTGGCTTATTACCTCAAATTGGCGATGCGCATACTACAACTCAAGTCGGTATTTTACTCTTTACCGTTTTACTTGGTTCATTCGTGGTAATTGGTATTAAAGGCGTGGATGGTTTAACTCGCTTATTATTTATCGGGAAAATTGTTGCGTTTGTCTTTGTATTACTAATGATGCTACCAAAAGCAAAATTGGAGAATTTAACTGCCGTTCCGCTTGATAACTTATTTGTAGTATCAGCCATTCCGATTTTCTTTACCTCATTCGGTTTCCACGTGATTATGGCGAGTATCAATACCTATTTAGATGCGGATATTCGCAAAATCCGCATTGCGATTTATATCGGTACTGCAATTCCGTTAGTAGCGTATTTATTATGGCAACTTGCAACGCACGGTGTATTAACCCAAGCGGAATTCGTTGAGATCTTAAAACAAGACCCAACACTAAACGGTTTAGTTAAAGCAACCAGCCAAATTACCGGCAGCACGATTTTAGGTGAAATGGTGCGTTTATTCTCAGCACTTGCATTGATTACCTCATTCTTAGGTGTGGCAATGGGTATTTTCGAGTGTGTTGGTGATTTATTAAAACGTGTGAATTTACCGGCGAATCGTTTATGGTTGACCTTAGCAACCTTTATTCCGCCGGTATTGTTTGCGCTGTTCTATCCAAACGGATTTATTGCCGCATTAGGTTATGCAGGCTTGCTATTTGCATTCTACGGAATGTTATTACCAATCGGTTTAGCATGGAAAGCTCGTAAGCTACATCCTAATTTAGCTTATCGAGTCATTGGCGGCAATGCAGCACTTGTGATTGCGTTAATCGCCGGTGTCATTATTATGATTATTCCGTTCTTTATTCAGCTAGGTTACTTACCACAAGTTGCCGGCTAATTAAAAACAAGCGGTTAGAAATTGCAAAAAATTTGCAGATTCTAACCGCTTTTTTATTTATCTTTAATCTTGCTGATGTTATTTTGTTGAGAATAGATGTGCTATTGAAGCACGTTATATTTTAGAGATAAAAAGATGACAAACACAATGTTGAAAAATCAACTCACCGAATTTAACTTACAACAAAAAAACGATTTTGCTACTACAGAAGTCGTTACGTTGTTACGTCAACGTAGCGATTTTTATGATCAGCTATTACTGAACTTATGGCAACAATTCGGCTTTACAGCATGCCACGATTTAACACTTATCGCAGTTGGGGGTTATGGCAGACGAGAAATGTTTCCTTTATCCGATGTAGATATTTTGGTAATTACAGCGCAAACATTAGATGATGAAACACATTCAAAGCTGAATGACTTATTTAATTTACTATGGGACAGTAAATTACAAGTCGGCGCCAGTATTCGTACGCTCGAAGAATGTATTGAGATCGGCAAAAGCGAATTATCGGTGGCGACCAATATGTATGAAGGGCGTTATTTAATCGGTAATAAAGCGCTATGGCAGGCTTTATTCGAAAGCTTATATGCAGAAGATTTCTGGCCGATTGACCACTTCTTTAGCGCTAAAATACAAGAACGAAACGAGCGCTATGCGCGTTATCATAATACCAGCTATAACCTTGAGCCGGATCTAAAACATAGTCCGGGCGGGTTGCGAGATCTGCATTTGATTGCTTGGATCTCATTAAGACACTTCGGTACTTATACGTTTGAGAGTTTATTGAATAAAGGGATTCTTTTTCCTGAAGAATTTAGTGAGCTGAATGAAGCGCAAACCGTACTTTTCCAGATGCGTTTTGCCTTACACCTGCAGCTTAAGCGTTATGACAACCGCCTACGTTTTGATCGCCAATTGCAGCTAAGCGAACAATTGGGCTATAAAGGCGAAGGGAATCAGCCGGTTGAAGCAATGATGAAAGCGTTTTTCCAAGCTACTCAATCCATTTCGCAACTAAGTCAATTGCTACTGGATAACTTCGAGCAAATTATTCTCGGCCAGCAAAATGTTGCCGAAAAACGACCGCTTGATCAGAACTACTATTTACAAGGAACAGAGATTGTTTGTCGTCATCGCCGTTGTTTTACGCAAGATCCGGTATCAATTTTAGATCTTTTTTATCATTTAACGCAGTATTCGGAAGCTAAAGCTAACGCTATCACACTACGTAATTTACGATTGGCATTAAAAAAACAGCAACAGCCGTTATCTATGGATGCTGAAGCTAGAGCCCGTTTTATCTCGTTATTTTCTCAGCCGAAGGTGGTGGAACGTGCGATTATACCAATGCACCAATTGGGCGTGTTATCCGCCTATTTGCCACAGTGGGACGGCATTAAAGGGCTAATGCAGTTTGATCTGTTCCACATCTATACGGTTGATGAGCATACGATTCGTGTTATGCAGAAATTGGAAAGTTTTTTAACTGATGATGCTGAAGAATTACATCCTTTATGCTGTAAATATTTCCGGGCTTGTACACATAAACCTATTTTGTATCTTGCGGCATTATTCCATGATATTGCGAAAGGCCGAGAAGGTGACCACGCTCAAGTCGGAGCGGTCGATGCTTATCAGTTTGCGGTATTACACGGTTTTTCCGAAGCTGAAGCGCAACAAATCACATGGCTAGTGAGAGAGCATTTAACCATGTCATTAACTGCACAACGCCGTGATATTCATGATCCTGCGGTAGTGAAAAGTTTTGCAAAAATAGTGGAAAATTCGACCGCTTTAACCGATTTGATGTGCCTAACTATTTCGGATATTTGCGCAACTAATGAAAGTTTATGGAATGATTGGAAGCGTTCTTTGTTTACGCAACTTTATCAATTTACTATCGAGGAATTAGAAAAACGACTGGATTATCAACGTGTTAGCCAGCAAAATCGTTTAGATGCGTTAGAACTTATGAAGTTTGCCTTATCACCTCTAGAACGAACACGCTTGCAAGACTTTTGGGCGCCTTGTCCTGATGGTTACTTTTTACGTAATACGCCAAAGCAGCTGGTTTGGCACGCATTAGACTATCTCAAACATAAAACGTTACCAATGGTATTAGTGAGTAACGAATATGCACGAGGGGCGACCGAAATTTTTGTGCACTGTAATGACCAACCGCAATTATTTGCGCGTATTGCTCAAGCGTTGAGTCAGAAAAAGATCAGTATTCACGATGCACAAATTATCACGAGTAATAATGGCTTGGTATTCGATAGCTTCATCGTCACGGAATTAAGCGGTGCAGAGCTTGACCCTTCTCGTTGTGAACAAGTTCGTCAATCTTTGCAGCGAGTACTGACCGATGCGGAAAGCGTAACGTTTAAATTATTGAGAAAACCGGTGAAACATCAATCTTTTAAACGCACAACCAAAGTTAAATTTCTCTCGGATGAACACCCAAACCAAACTTCATTCGAGTTATTTACCTTAGACAGAGAAGGATTACTTGCTCAGGTAAGTCATATTTTCGGGCAATTAGAACTCGTCTTGGTCAATGCAAAAATTACGACTATCGGTGAACGGGTAGAGGATTTCTTTGTCGTCTGCACCTCGCAAAATCAGGCATTAAGCAAAGAACAGCAGAAATTACTGAAAACATGTTTATTAGAGGAATTGTCCGATTCATAACATAAAAAGACCGCTTATTGGTTATGCCAAATAAGCGGTCTTTTTTTGATGAAATTTTACGATTTTAATAAGCCTGATGAGCCTTCCGAATAATCTCTCGGTTGGTCTTCACTATTTTCATGTTTGAGCGGAAGTTGAGATTGTTTGAAAAAAGCGATTTGTTCTGCTTCAGGTAATAGTTTTTCCGAACCTTTCGCTAAGTGCTGATACAATTTTTTGTAATCTTCAGCAAGGGTTGAGAGTAAAGCAGCGGATTGTTCAAAATGTTGCTCAAGTTGCTGCTTTTGTTCTTCCACTTTCTCTTTGGTGTCTTTTAGCTCATTTTCGAGTTGAATATGTTGCTGCACATTGCCCTTAAAAGCACGTACAATCACGCATCCTGCAATGATGCCAATCACAAAGGCAACGCCAATTGCAGACCAAACTTCTGGTGTCCATTGTCCCATCATAATCGATTCCTCTTGCTAGTGAAAAGTCAGCTTTTTGTATCACGATCCGCTAGGCAAGAGAAGGGCTTTAAGCGATTAAATTTTGAAAATTTGAGCTTTCCGACATTTTTCAGATTTAATGCAAAAAAACTTAGCTTTTTAGATAAAATATCTGTATAATCCTCGCACCCTGTTTTGTTTGGACTTTCCCGCCGAACAAGTTTGGTCAGATTTTGACTCGAAGGGGTCGGATTCTACCGTCATATAGGTAATTCGCTTATTTATAAGTGAATTGGGTTATAACTAAAAATATTGGTATTTAATTAATGAAAACTTTTGTAGCAAAACCAGAAACAGTAAAACGTGACTGGTACGTAGTAGATGCGACAGGTAAAACTTTAGGTCGTTTAGCTACTGAATTAGCACGCCGTTTACGCGGTAAACATAAAGCTGAATATACTCCACACGTAGATACAGGTGATTACATCATCGTTATCAACGCAGAGAAAGTAGCAGTAACTGGCAAAAAAGAAACTGACAAAATCTACTACTGGCACACTGGCTACGTAGGTGGCATCAAAGATGCAACTTTCAAAGAAATGATTGCACGTCGTCCAGAAGCAGTGATCGAGATCGCAGTTAAAGGTATGTTACCAAAAGGTCCTTTAGGCCGTGAAATGTTCCGTAAATTAAAAGTTTACGCAGGTAACGAACACAACCACGCTGCACAACAACCACAAGTTTTAGACATCTAATCACGGAGCATCGAAAATGACAGCAGCAAATCAAAACTACGGCACAGGTCGCCGCAAAAGCTCTTCAGCTCGTGTATTTATCAAACCGGGCAGTGGTAACATTACCATCAACCAACGTTCTTTAGACGTTTACTTCGGTCGTGAAACTTCACGCATGGTAGTTCGTCAACCATTAGAATTAGTTGAGTTATTAGATAAATTAGATTTATACATCACTGTTAAAGGTGGTGGTATTTCTGGTCAAGCAGGTGCGATCCGTCACGGTATCACACGTGCATTAATGGAATACGACGAAACTTTACGCCCTGCATTACGTGCAGCTGGCTTCGTTACTCGTGACGCACGTCGCGTTGAACGTAAAAAAGTGGGTTTACACAAGGCACGTCGTCGTCCACAATACTCAAAACGTTAATTTCGAGTATTACAGATATACGAAAGTATTATCAGCAGAAGGCAGGATTATTCCTGCCTTTTCTGTTTTTATCGCCTGACAAGTGCTAAAATGAACCAAATTTTTAATCAAGGTATTTTTTATGTTAGCCATCATTTCTCCTGCAAAAACATTAGATTTTGAAACGCCCGCACCTAATTTCCCATTTGCAAATTCTCAACCGAAATTAACCGCTTATAGTCAACAACTTGTCGATATCTGCAAACAATTTTCACTGGCAGAATTAGGCTCATTAATGTCGATCAGCGATAAACTCGCTAGCCTGAATGTAGCCCGTTTTACAGAATGGCAACTGGAACATAACGAACAAAATGCTAAAGCGGCTTTATTTGCATTTAAAGGTGATGTTTATACAGGACTGGATGCGGAAACTCTTACTCAAGCGCAAGTAGAATATGCACAAACACATTTGCGAATGTTATCCGGCTTATATGGGCTATTAAAACCGCTTGATTTAATGCAGCCATACCGCTTAGAAATGGGGACGAAGTTAGCTAATCCACAAGGCAAAGATCTTTATGCGTTTTGGGGCGAGATTATTACCCAACATTTACAGACTGCGATTGATGAACAAGGCGATAATATCTTAGTGAACCTTGCTTCGGACGAATATTACGGTGCAGTAAAAGCAAAACAGTTACAGGCAACCATTATTAAGCCGGTATTCTTAGATGAAAAGAACGGCAAGTTTAAGCAAATCAGTTTTTATGCGAAAAAAGCGCGCGGTATGATGGTACGCTTTATTTTAGAAACGCAACCGACTAGCGTAGAACAACTGAAAGCTTTTAATTATGGTGGCTATTGGTTTGATGAAGAGGCTTCCAGCGCAACGGAACTCGTCTTTAAACGCAAGGAGCAGGCATAATGCGTTGGCTTTTTCTTGCAGGATTTTCGTTATTTTTGACCGCTTGTAGCCTAACCCAAAAGCAATTTGATTTACCGGAAAAAGTGGATTTTCAAGGTAAATCTTATGTGAAGGTAACGGATAATCGTATTGATGAAATGCGACAATTGCTCTATTTACCGGCTGATGGAAAGCAAGATCCTGAACATTGGAATAATGGGATTTTATTTTTTCTAGATCAGAATTCGCAGGGTAAAACGTTGCAACAACGAGTAGTGCTTCGACAGGCTGCTTTTGCGCAACAAAATAATACGCAATCTAAAGTGAGTATTGAGCAGCAAGAATTGCGCAGTGAAGTGATTTATCCGCCGACAGAACGTTTTAATGACGTATTACTTGAAGTCTCTCGAGGCAAAGATTTGCAGTGTGGCTATGGGCAAATTCAATATTCGGACAAACGCGCTATGGTTGCAAAAAAATGGCAAAATTCGACCGCTTATCAAGCCTCATTAGTCCAATTAGCACAGCAGCTGGCGGCAATGCCATGGCTAATTACTTGTAAGTAAGGATAAATAGTACATACTTGGGGGGAGTATGGAGCAACAATATATTAAATTGGTGAAAAGAGCAGCAAATTTTGCGATTTTGGTAGCTTGCTTGCTGATAGTCATTAAAGCGTTTGCATGGTGGAAAACCGGCTCAATTTCGATTTTAGCGGCAGTGACCGATTCTGTTGTGGACTTATTGGCCTCGATCACCAATATCTTAGTGCTACGTTTTGCACTGCTACCGGCAGATGAAAATCATACATTCGGGCATGGCAAAGCGGAATCGCTTGCTGCGATTGCTCAAAGTGCGTTTATCGGTGGCTCGGCGGTGTTCTTAGTGCTACAAGGTGTGCATAAATTGATGCATCCGCATTTTATGGAAGGATCGGAAATAGGGATAGCTGTCAGCCTGATTTCGATTATTGTGACCGGCGCTTTAGTGTGGTATCAAAAACGCGTTGTGGCTTTAACTAAAAGTCCGGCAATTGCGGCAGATTCTCTGCATTATCAAACGGATTTGTTAATGAATGCCGCGATTCTAGTCGCTATGCTGCTAAGTCTGTATGGCTTTGTTTATGCCGATGCGATTTTTGCAATTGGGATTGCACTTTATATCGGTATTAATGCTTTTAAAATGTTTTGGGAAGCGGTACAAGTACTACTAGATCAAGCATTACCACAGGAAGAAATCGATCAAATTTTAGAACTTGCCGCACATCATGAGCGAATTATCGGTATGCATGATTTGCTTACTCGCCAAGTGGGGGCTGTGCGTTTTATTCAACTTCATTTAGAGCTAGAAGATAACCTGACTTTACGGGAAGCGCATGATATTACCGATTCACTGGAACAGAAAATTCTAGCGATTTTTCCTCGTTCGGAAATTATTATTCATCAAGAGCCAACCTCAATTGTTCAGCAAGAACTTAAATTAGGACAAGTAAAAGATTATGTACCAAGTTATCGCTAATTTTAGCTATCAAGATTTTGAAAGCGATCCTGTCACGTTAATTAACCAAGTTGTCAATCAATGGCGTTTTAACGGACAGATTATCGGCAGAGAATTTGCGGTGACTTACCACCAAAATCCGCTGGCGCATTTTCAAGTACGAGTTTCAACCCCGGAGCAAACCAGTCTAATGCCGGAATGGAATAGTGCAGAAGTTAATGAGGCACTATTACAAGCGGAAGAAAATGGCGTAGAATTCGAATCGTTTGAGATTGTTGGTCGAGATTATCAAGCAGAACAAACCAGCGAACTTGAACAACAGGCGTTCCAAATTCTTTATACTACCCACTTAGATAGCTGTTCACCGGTTTATGGTGGTGAGGATTTTTGTGCGATTCCACTCTATAAAGCAACCGAGCAACAGCAACAACTTGGCGAACAGTTGATTAAATGGCAAGAAAATTGGCAAGCTTGTGATCAGTTACAAATGAATGGCGGTGTACTAGAACAGCAGGCTTTAGCGCAAATTAGTGAAGTCGATAGCGAACTTTCACAAACAGGAATAACGTTATGTCATCAACTTGAAGCACTAAGCGGTGTGCCGACTTTCTATTATTTATATCGTTTAGGTAATGATTTAGCTGCAGAACATCAGCGTAAATGTCCTAAATGCCAAGGAGAATGGAAATTAGCACAACCGTTGCATCAAGTATTCCACTTTAAGTGTGATAAATGTCGTTTAATCTCTAATTTAAGCTGGGAAGTACAATAATATAACTTTTAGTACTATAAAATGAGAAAGTTATATTGAAAATATAGAGCGAGAGTTATATTCTCGCTTTTATTTTTTATTGTGTTGGAGATTCGGATGATTATCCTTAATTTAGCTGTGTTTACAGCGCTACTATTCCTACTGTTTTTACTGTATAAAAACACGCAAAAATTAGGACAAACTGTTTTTGTCGGCTTATTACTTGGGGTGGTAAGTGGTGCAATTTTGCAAAATTTTTACCAAAAGTCAGAAATTGACGCAACGTTAGAGTGGGTGAATTTAGTCGGTAACGGTTATGTACGTTTATTGCAAATGATTGTAATGCCGTTAGTGTTTATTTCGATTTTGTCTGCGATTACCCGTCTAAAACAAGCGGGATCATTGGGTAAAATCAGCTTCAGTGTACTATCGGTTTTATTGATTACCACCGCAATTGCGGCTGCAATCGGTATTGCAATGGTGTATTTATTTGATTTATCAGCGGAAGGATTAGTAGCTGGTGAGAGAGAATTAGCTGCGCAGGGCAAAGTGGCGGGGCGTGCAGAGCAAGTGTCAAATTTATCTGTACCGGCAATGTTAGTCTCTTTTATTCCAAAAAATCCATTCTTAGAATTAACCGGTGCAAACCCGACTTCAATTATTAGCACGGTAATTTTCTCTGCATTTTTAGGTGTGGCGGCATTAAGCCTTGCCAAAGAAGATGCCGCATTAGGTGAACGTATTGCAACTGGGGTGGATACCTTAAATAAACTGATTATGCGTTTAGTCCGTTTTGTGATTCGCTTAACCCCTTACGGCGTATTTGCACTCATGCTAAAAATGGCAACTACTTCAAAATGGGAAGATATTGTTAATTTGGGTAGCTTTATTGTGGCGTCTTACTTAGCAATCGGCTTGATGTTTTTAGTACATGGCATTCTACTTTTCGTGGCAAAAGTGAATCCGCTGGATTACTACAAGAAAGTGTTACCGACTCTTAGCTTTGCTTTTACCTCTCGCTCAAGTGCTGCGACTTTACCGCTAAATATTGAGACGCAAACCGATAAATTGGGTAATAATAATGTTATTGCTAATTTCTCGGCGACCTTCGGTGCCACTATTGGGCAAAATGGCTGTGCTGGGATTTATCCTGCAATGTTAGCGGTGATGGTCGCACCAACTGTAGGTATAGATCCGTTTAGTCTCAGTTACGTTGTCACGTTAATTCTAGTGGTAGCGATTTCTTCATTCGGCATTGCCGGTGTAGGCGGCGGAGCAACTTTTGCAGCGATTGTCGTGCTTTCCACCTTAAATTTACCGATTGAATTGGTTGGCTTATTAATTTCAGTTGAGCCGTTAATTGATATGGGACGCACCGCATTAAATGTAAATGGTTCAATGGTGGCAGGCACATTAAGTAACAAGTGGCTTAATCGGGCATAACAAGCGGTGATTTTGGGTAAAATTTTTATGAAATTTGACCGCTTGTTATCGAAAATAGAAAAAGGGGCTTAAGCCCCTTTGTTATTGATATGGATAGCAAGATTTATTCCACCCAACTGATCACATCTTCAGCCGGCTTACGGTATTTTTTGGTAATCGGTTTCGCACGATAACCGAAGGTCACCATACAAGAAACACCGTATTCGTTAGCGTCAAATAAGCCTTCTTTCGCTAAGATTTCGTTTACCGCATCATAGTTAAAGCCTTCAATCGGGCAAGAGTCAATCCCAATCATTGCTGCGCCGGTCATCATATTTGCGAGTGCAATATAAGTTTGTTTCGAGCACCAGTCGAATAAGGTACGATCACTTTCTAACACTTTAATATCATCGGTTTGGAACGATTTATAACGAGCAATGGTGGTTTCCATTTGTTCCGGTGTTAAGCCACGTTTTGATAAGCCCTGGTGGAAGAAATCCGAATCGTATCGCGCATTTTTCTTAGCTAAGATCACGACTAAATGGCTCATTTCGTGCATTGGGTGTTTGATTCCCCAAGAAACTGGCGCAATTTTTTCACGGATAACCGCATTTTGCAGCACAATGAATTTCCAAGGTTCGGAACCTACAGAACTTGGTGATAATCTACCGAGCTCTAAAATATATTCCATATCTTCACGGCTGATTTTTTTAGCCGGGTCATAGCTACGACAAGCAGCGCGGAAGCTAAATGCGTCTAGAACGTCTTGTTTGGCAATATGTGACATAATTTCCTCATTCATAGTTGTAGTAAACGCTGTGATAATACGCTTTTATCAACTATTAAGCTAATGCTTCATAAAAGCAAATCACCAAACTTTGTTTTATTTCTAATTTTTGCAAAAAAACTCCAAAAATAAACCGCTTGTATAGATAAATCATTCAAATTAATTGTTTTTGTGAAACCTTAAAAATCAACACTTTAGCTTAACTTTACATTTACTTTCTTCAGGCAAAGTATTATCATCACAATAATTTTTCATCAATATATTTAGAGGATAGGTAATGCAACACCTAAAAGAATTAACAGAGAAAGCGAGAAATGCTTTAGATGCCTTAGATCAAGGTTTAGATGCGTTAGAAGAGTTTCGTGTTGAATATTTCGGTAAAAAAGGTCATTTTACTGCGTTAATGCAAGAATTACGCAATGTTTCGGCGGAAGAGCGTCCGGCAATCGGTGCGAAAATCAATGAAGCGAAGCAAACAATTCTTGATATTTTAAATGCGAAAAAAGAAGCGTCGGAACAAGAAGCGTTAAACGCAAAACTCGCGGCGGAAAGCATTGACGTATCATTACCGGGTCGTAAAACCGAATTAGGTGGTTTACATCCAGTCTCAATTACGATTGAACGTGTCGTAAAATTTTTCTCTGAATTAGGTTTTACCGTGGCAAGCGGTCCGGAAATCGAAACGGATTACTATAACTTTGATGCGTTAAATATTCCTGCTCACCACCCGGCACGTGCGGATCACGATACGTTCTGGTTCGATGCGCAACGTTTATTACGTACGCAAACGTCAGGCGTACAAATTCGTACCATGGAAAATATGCAGCCGCCAATCCGTATCGTGGCACCGGGCCGTGTATATCGTAACGACTACGACCAAACTCACACACCGATGTTCCACCAAATCGAATTGCTTTATGTGGACAAAAAAGCAAACTTTACTGAGTTAAAAGGTTTGATTCACGATTTCTTAAAAGCGTTTTTCGAAGAAGATTTACAAGTGCGTTTCCGTCCGTCATTCTTCCCATTCACAGAGCCTTCGGCTGAAGTGGACGTAATGCGTCAAAACGGTAAATGGTTAGAAGTATTAGGTTGCGGTATGGTGCATCCAAATGTATTACGTAACGTAGGTATCGATCCGGAAGAATACAGTGGTTTTGCGGTAGGTATGGGAGTTGAGCGTTTAACGATGTTACGATACAACGTAACGGATTTACGTTCGTTCTTTGAAAATGACTTACGTTTCTTAAAACAATTTAAATAATAGTTAGATTCACTGAATACACGGGAATGACAAGCGGTCAAAATTAAGTGGAATTTTGCAAATTCCGTGTAAGAAAATAGAGGATATAAAATGAAATTTAATGAATCTTGGTTGCGTGAGTGGGTCAATCCTGCAGTATCAACAGAGCAATTATGCGACCAAATCACCATGTTAGGTTTAGAAGTCGATGATGTTGAACCGGTTGCCGGCGCATTTACCGGTGTAGTTGTGGGTGAAGTGGTTGAATGTGCTCAACACCCGGATGCGGATAAATTACGTGTCACTAAAGTGAATGTAGGCGGTGATCGCTTATTAGATATCGTATGTGGCGCACCGAACTGCCGTCAGGGCTTAAAAGTGGCGTGTGCAACGGAAGGTGCGGTATTACCGGGCGATTTTAAAATTAAGAAAACCAAATTACGCGGTCAGCCGTCTGAAGGTATGCTTTGTTCATATTCTGAATTAGGTATCAAAGAAGATCATAGCGGTATTATCGAATTACCGGCAGATGCGCCAATTGGTAAAGATTTCCGTGAATATTTAGATTTAAATGATGTGGCAATTGAAATCAGTTTAACCCCAAACCGTGCGGACTGCTTAAGCATTGCAGGTATCGCACGTGAAGTGGGCGTAATTAACCGAGCGGAAGTAAAATCGCCGGTGATTTCGGCCGTACCTGCAACGATTGCGGACAAAGTGGCTGTAGAATTACAAGCGCCGGAAGCTTGCCCGCGTTACCTTGCTCGTGTTGTGAAAAATGTAAACGTAAAAGCAGCTTCACCATTATGGTTGCAAGAGAAATTACGCCGTTGTGGTATTCGTTCAATCGATCCGATTGTCGATATTACTAACTTAAGCCTGTTAGAACTTGGTCAACCGATGCACGCTTTTGATGCGTCTAAAATTGAAGGTGCTATCCAAGTACGTATGGCAAAAGAGGGTGAAGAATTAGTTTTATTAGACGGTACAACCGCAAAATTACAGCCAAATACTTTAGTCATTGCCGATAGCAAAGTTGCATTAGCAATGGCGGGTATTTTTGGTGGTGAAGCAAGCGGTGTAAATGAAAATACGACTGACGTAGTATTAGAATCGGCATTCTTTGCACCATTAGCGATTACCGGCCGTGCACGTCAATATGGCTTACATACCGATGCATCACACCGTTTTGAACGTGGTGTTGACCCACAATTAGCACGTGATGCGATGGAACGTGCAACTGCATTATTACTTGAAATTTGTGGCGGTGAAGCGGGTGAAATCGTAGAAGCAGTAAGTGAACAACACTTACCAAAACGTAATACGGTTACCTTACGTCGTAGCAAATTAGATGCTGTAATCGGTCACCACATTGAAGATGAAACGGTAACTGATATTTTAACTCGTTTAGGTTTAAACGTAACCTTCACAAATGATAGTTGGACTGCTGTAGCGCCAAGTTGGCGTTTCGACATTGAGATCGAAGAAGATCTTATCGAAGAAGTTGCTCGTATCTATGGCTATAACAGTATTCCAAATAATTCTCCGCTTGCACACTTAACAATGAAAGGCACACCGGAGAAATTATTAGAAGCAAGCCGTATCCGTACTGCATTAGTGGATAGCGATTACCAAGAAGTGGTGACATATAGCTTCGTTGATCCGAAAAAACAATCATTATTGCATCCGAATCAAGAAGCGTTAATTCTACCTAACCCGATTTCAAGCGAAATGTCAGCAATGCGTTTATCGCTTTTAACCGGTTTATTAGATACGATTGTTTACAACCAAAGCCGTCAGCAAACACGCGTTCGTATTTTTGAAGGCGGTTTACGCTTTATTCCAGATGCAACAGCAGAATCAGGAGTTCGTCAAGAATTCGTATTCGGTGCAGCAATTGTCGGTGATAAACGTCCGGTACATTGGGAAAGTAAAGGCGAAGTGGTAGATTTCTTCGACTTGAAAGGCGATATGGAGCGTGTATTATCACTAACGTCAGCTCGTCATGATTTAAAATTTGTGGCAAAACAATTCCCTGCATTACATCCGGGACAATCTGCGGCAATTATGTTAGATGGTAAAGAAATCGGCTTCATTGGTTCTGTGCATCCGTCTATCGTGCAAAAACTTGGTATTAAAGGTAAACCAGTGGTATTTGAGATTCTCGGGGAAGCGATTGCAAACCGTCCAATTCCTGCGGCAAAAGAAATTTCTAAATTCCCTGCGAATAATCGTGATATTGCAGTTGTGGTAGATGAGAATGTAGCAGCTGGTGATGTATTAGATGCATGTCGCAATGCAGGTGGCTCAAAATTAGTTGCAGTAAACTTATTTGACGTTTACCGTGGCACAAATTTAGAAGCTGGTAAGAAAAGTTTAGCAATTAGCTTAACGGTTCAAGACACTGAAAAAACGCTTGAAGAAGAAGAAATTTCAGCTGTAACTCAAGCAGTCTTAGCTGAATTAGCACAACGTTTCCAAGCATATCTAAGAGATTAGATTTAAGGATTATTTTTATGGCACTCACTAAAATTGAACTCGCAGAAAGCCTCGTTGAAAAATGTGGCTTTGATAAACGTATCGCTAAGCTCTTTGTAGAGCAATTTTTCGAAGAAATTCGTAGTTCTCTAGAGAAAGGCGAAGAGGTTAAACTATCCGGTTTCGGTAATTTCTCGTTACGTGAGAAGAATGCTCGCCCAGGGCGAAATCCTAAAACCGGAGAAACTGTTGCCGTGACAGCTCGCCGAGTAGTGGTATTCAAGCCCGGTCAGAAGCTTAGAGACAGAGTCGAAAATGTAAAAGTGAAGGCATAAAAAAGTTATAGCATTCTACAGGCGAAATAAAGCCTGTAGGATGTTTTTTTATAGGCAGTGAATATATGATTAAATTCAACAAAAAACGATTTTCTTCGTTTGCTATTTTAGCTTGTGCAGCGCTATTAACAGCATGTTCAAGTAGTGATAATACATCAGGACCAATTAAGGCAAGAGCAGGAATTTTCCGCACTCATCACAGTACATTATCTGATCCGATTATGGCGATCAGTAGCTTAAGTGAACAACAACATGAATGGAAAGGTACACGTTACCGTTTAGGTGGGAATAGCAAAGCAGGTATTGATTGCTCCGGCTTTATGCAGGTAACTTTCCGTGATTTATTTGGAATCGATTTACCGAGAACAACCTCAGAGCAAGCAAAAGAGGGAACTCGAATTGATCGTGATGAGCTTAGAACTGGTGATTTAGTATTCTTCAAAACAGGACGAGGTCCTAATGGTAAACATGTTGGCGTATATGTAAAAAACGGACAGTTCTTACATGCTTCGACCAAGGGGGGAGTTATTTACTCAGATATAAACTCACCATATTGGTCGAGAACTTTCTGGCAAGCTCGCCGTTTATAATTTAAAAATATGACAGAGATCACATTTTTAGAAAAAAGTTACAAATTTATTGGAATAAAATTTGAAAAATTTAATAAATTGACGTATCCTATACGTACTTAACAAAAAGTGTTGTGTTCAACAACCGATTTCATAAATTTGCTTTCCGAGTAGCCCCTAGTTGAGGGGCTTTTTTTATACCTTTTTATCTCTAAATTTGTATAAGCGGTTGAATTTCTTATCTTTTTTACCAATTTAGCTCAAGCAATAGCAAACAATAAAAAGCCTCCTAAAAGGAGGCCTTTGGCATTTTTATTTTTGAAAATATTGTAATAATGGCTCGGGATTTTGAATATATGGTGTCAAATCTTTCTTATTTGGATAGCCAATATAAGGAATTTGGCCCAATAGTGGCGCATCAATTTCCTGACTCAGCAGTTCAATGAGCTCGGCATAGTGACGTAGCCCCGGGTTAATACGATTTGCAATCCACCCAACTAACTTAACCCCTTTTTGCTTAATCGCCTGTGCAGTTAATAGCGCATGATTAACGCAACCTTCTTTAATTCCTACCACTAATACAACTGGCATTTGATTGTTCTTCACCCAGTCAGCAAAACTTAAATCTTTATTGATCGGAGTTAGCCAACCATAAGTACCTTCAACCACAACATTCGGATAATTTTGCTGTAAACGGGTTAAATCTTGGTTTAATTTTTCTTCTTGGATATGGTGAACGGCATCTAATGCAGCAAATACTGGTGTACTGGAGTGAATAAAGGTATAACTGTTAATTTCTCGATAAGCAACGGGCGTAGGACAACTATCTAGAATTGTCAATACATCCAGATTATCTTCGCTAGCATAGTCTGCCTGATTAGGTTCTGTCGGAAGAGAGTCATCACCGCCACAAGCAATCGGTTTATAACCGACAGCCATAAATTGGTTAGCAGCTAATGTTTGTAAAATAGCACGAGTAACAATGGTTTTTCCCACATTGGTATCCGTGCCGGTAATAAATAACGAAGGCATATTTTATTTCTCTATTATCTAAAAATAACAAAAAAGTTACAAAATCGCCTATATTTTAACTGAAGTTTTAAAGCTGAATGATGTCCTTGATCAAATTTCCCTCATAAATCCCTTGTTTTATTGCGGAACAAGCAATAAGAGGGCTATCCCATTCAAACTGGCTGGTTACTAGATCTACATGGAGATTTCCAAGAAGTAACTCTTTTTGTAATTTTTGTTGAATCTGTTCGAATAGAATATGTTTAATGCGCAGTAGCGGCGAGTTCAACATAATTTTTTCCGTGGAAAAAATATTGATCAGATTCATTAAAACATAAGCTAAATTATCACTGATATGTTCTAAAATCATTAATGCTGTTTCATTTCTTTGCTCAACTTGCTCACATAAATACTGAATTTTTTCATGGCTCTGAGTAAAGCTATTCGGTAGATAATGATCAACTAAGCGTACGATCGCTGGGAAAGTGACTTGGTTATTTAGCTGATAGCGTTGAATTTCATCGCAATCATTCGGTGCAGCAATATCGCTTAATGGACTAAATTTAGGCATCAGCATTTTATCTACATTCATTTTTGATTGTTGATGCAATAGATTACCACGCAATAAGACACTTAAATTTACCGCCTCATCTAATTGGAGGAAAATCACATTATCATTATTAATTAAACTGCCAAGTGTTGATTCTGTGAGAAGCCATAATTGAAAATGTTCATTTAATAAAATTGGACAATCAAATTGTGCTTTTAATGTTTCTACAAAGGAACTTTCAATAGCGGTATCACCTAAACGGATAATTTTGCTGTGATCAGCACTAATTTGTCCAACTACGCTAATAGAAGCCGCTAATATTCGGTTAGCTTCCATTGGTGAATGCCAAAAGAGGTCATTTAAGCAAGTTTGTAAGTAAGAATCGAGTTGCGGATAGTCGTTAGATGAAAGAGGGTAATGTTTGGTCTGAATTGGTTTGCCATTTAATTCGCACAATGAAATTTCTACGTTATTCGGAGAAATCGTAAAATAAAGTAATTGCCAGAAAAAATTAGATACGGCCAATCCGACCGCAGGTCTGCCACGAGAGGTATTATTTTGTACTGTACGTTCCAAAATGAATTTATTATCAATCAGAGATTTGGTGAGGTTAGTGATAGAAGCGGGAGCTAAGCCAGAAAGTTTAGCAAGATCTGTTCGCGAAATAAGTTCAAATTGTTCCACTAGTCGATAAATTGTACCAAGATGTTGGGTTTTATTATCAGAAATCATAGTATAATCCTTAGGTTAAACAGTACTTCATACTTATAAAAAGAAGCACAGCTATTAAAATTTACAAAAGCAAACACTCCATAAGATAATTATTTTTGCTTCAATACATTTGAAGTACAACCACTTTATTGTAATTATGTGAGCTAACTCACATAATTAATTTATTTTTTGAAAAAATTAACTAAAAAGAGCATACAAATGAATCAGAACATTCACTATATTTGGGTTGATACCAATCAAAAATTAGCCGAAGTTTGTCGAAATGCAAGTCAAAAGCCGGCAGTTGCATTGGATACAGAATTTATTCGTACTCGTACTTATTATCCTAAATTAGGTTTGATTCAATTATTTGATGGCGAACAGGTGAGTCTTATTGATCCAACCACAATTGATGAGTTTTCGCCTTTTATTGCGTTATTAGCTAATCAACAAGTAGTAAAAGTTTTACACGCTTGCAGTGAAGATCTCGAGGTTTTCCAACACCGCTTTAAACAATTACCAACACCTCTGGTGGATACACAAATTATGGCAGGCTTTGCCGGAATCGGTGTTTCGATGGGATTTGCTAAATTAGTAGCGCATTATTTACAGATTGAACTGGATAAAGGTGCATCTCGTACAGATTGGTTAGCCCGTCCTTTAAGTGAAGAGCAATTACAATATGCAGCAGCAGATGTATGGTATTTATTACCGGTTTATCAACGCCTAGTTGTAGATCTTGATGTTACGCGTTGGCAGAATGCCGTAGAAGAAGAGTGCCAAACTCTCTTGGAAAAACGTCAAAACTTACCGAATAGTTCAAAAGCATACAAAGATATTTCTAATGCATGGCGTTTAACTCCAGCACAATTAGCTGTATTACAAGTTTTAGCCAAATGGCGTATGGAAGAGGCGGAAAAACGTGATTTAGCGCTTAACTTTGTTGTAAAAGAGCAGAATTTATTTGAAATAGCCAAGCTACAGCCTAAACATACTTCTCAATTATTGGAATTTATGCACCCGAATGAAGTTCGTATACATGGTAAAAAGTTATTACTATTAGTTGAGCAAGGGAAGGCGGTTAGGGAAGAAGATTATCCGCCGACAATATCCCGTCTTGTCGATGAACCAGGTTATAAACACAGCTTAAAATTATTACAGCAAAAATTGGCAGAAATTCGACCGCTTGATCTTGCACCTGAATTATTAGCAAGCAAGCGTCAGTTAAATCAATTATTTAGTTGGTTTATTCGAGGGCAAAATCCGGATAAATTGCCGGAATTGCTCAAAGGTTGGCGAAAAGAGTTTGGTATGCAACTCGTACAAGTTCTCTAAAATTAGATCTTAAATGTGAAAGGGAAAGGTTACCGTAACAAGCGGTAAAATTTCCCTTATTTTTTGCAAACTCGATTAGACCAATGCGCTTAAACCCTGTACAATGGCTCATTAGCACAAAAAACTATAAAGGGTAAAAAATGGAACATAAAAAACTACCTAAAGCATTAGATGCGATCGATTTAAAAATTTTAAATGAGCTACAACGTAACGGTAAAATTTCTAATATTGAGCTTTCTAAACGAGTTGGTTTATCGCCGACACCTTGTTTGGAGCGTGTAAAACGTTTAGAGAAGCAAAATGTGATTATGGGATATCGTGCGTTGCTGAATCCGGAATTACTCGAAGCACCATTACTGGTGATTGTAGAAATCACCTTAGTACGCGGAAAACCGGATGTATTTGAGGAATTCAATCGTGCAGTGCAACAACTGGATGAAATTCAAGAGTGCCATTTAGTTTCCGGTGATTTTGATTATTTGCTCAAAACACGTGTAGCGGATATGGCAGCTTATCGTAAATTATTAGGCACGACTTTACTTCGTTTACCCGGTGTGAATGACACTCGTACATACGTGGTAATGGAAGAAGTAAAACAAACTAATTATCTCTTATTAAAATAAGGAGTGAGTGTGATCGAACGATTCAAACCACGATTAAAGGGTAAGGAAAATATGATTAACCTTGCATTAATTTTGGCAGGGTTATTTGGCTTTTATTTGATCGTGGCATGGGCAAGTTATAGTCCGCTAGATAATGCTTGGAGCACGGCAAGTAGTGTCACGGAGCATAGGGTATTGAATAAAACGGGGGTATTCGGTGCTTGGACGATGGATTTACTGTATGCTTTCTTAGGTAAAGTTGCATTTATTGTGCCATTGACCTTATGCGGCGTATCGGTATATTCATTGGCTTTCCGTTTAGCGAATGAATGGACTTGGAAACATTTTTGCTTGCGTTTCAGTAGTTTTATTTTATTACTGATTGGTTTGGCTGGGCTTGCTAGCGTGGTGTTGTCAAATAATGCCTATTATTTATCCGGTGGTTTTATCGGCGGAATGTTCCAATCCTTACTGGCAAGCACGATCGGTCAATTCGGTGCATTATTTGTAGCGATGATCTTTACCGGTATTGGTTTCTATTTTTGTTCAGGTCAATCACTCCTACCACTATTTGCCCAATTCTATGATTGGATTGTGGCAAAAGATCAGCCTAAAGAGACGTCGGTAGCAGCAGATACGGAAGCAAATGAAGCTCATTTGCAAAATTCAGAAGAAATTCAACCGCTTGTTATTGATGAAAATACAGCAGAAGAGGCTCAAGATGATTCTGAGACTCAGCAGCTGACGGATGTTTCAGTATTTAGTCGTCCGAATATTACCGGTTTGAAAGTACAACCTGAATTTGCAGACAATAAGATGGATTCTGAATTAGCAGATCAAAATATGTTTAACGTAGAAACTGAACTTGAGTTACCAAAAATTAATATTCAAGGAATGGAAATTGCTAGTCAGCCGATTGCCACCCAAGAATTTGCTGAGCCTAATGCAGAAATTGAATTACCGAAAATTCGTTTAAATCCGTTAGTAGAAGCGGCAGTACCTCAGTCTGAAGTGATTTCGCCAACTGATGAATTCAAGCAAGCGCTTGAACAGCAAGATGAATTTGAAGTAGTAGAGAATAATGATGAGGCAGATGCAACGGTTGAATATCAAGATATGAATCCGCCTATGCCGGCATTTGTTCAAGAAGCGAAACCGGTGGTACGTTTACAACCGGTGCTTGAAGAATCAACACAGAAAGAAGAGCTTGAAGAAGATTATGAAGCATTGTTAGCAAAAGAATTTGAACAAGCGGAGCAGGCTCGTTTAGCGCAAATGGAACAACGTGCTAAAGCGCAAGGTTTAGAGCAAACATTTGAACAAATTGTCAAGAGTGAGCCGGAGCCCGTCGTTATGCCAAGTGTGAAAGTAGCTAATATGTCGTCGGAAGTGGAATCAGTATCAACGCCTAATTATCCAAAAGGTTATGGCGATACATTAATACACCCATTGCTACAACGTAACCATACAACAGAAAAACCGACAACGCCATTACCAACGATTGATTTGTTAGATGAGTCGCCACGTCAAACACAGCAAATTACCGAGCAAGAGATTGTTGAAACTTCCCATCGTTTAGAAAGTGCATTAGCAAATTATGGTGTGAAAGCAACGGTTGAAGACGTATTGGTTGGTCCGGTTGTTACTCGCTATGAAATCAAACCGGCTGCCGGTGTTAAAGCCGCAAAAGTAGTCGGTTTAGCGAGCGATTTATCCCGCGAATTAATGTTTAAAGCAATTCGTATCACCGAAGTGGTGCCGGGTAAGCCTTATATGGGGATTGAGACGCCTAACAAACAGCGTGAAACGGTTTGGCTTCGTGATGTGTTAAATAGTGATGCCTTTAAACACAGCAAAGCAACCTTACCAATGGCGCTAGGTAAAGATATTAGTGGCGAACCGATTGTGGTTGATATGGCGAAAATGCCGCACTTACTGGTAGCAGGGCAAACCGGCGGTGGTAAATCGGTTGGTGTTAACACGATGATTTTGAGCTTATTGTTTAAGCTTTCACCGGAACAAGTGCGTTTTATTATGATTGACCCGAAAGTGGTTGAACTATCCATCTATAACGATATTCCGCATTTATTAACACCGGTCGTGACCGATATGAAGAAAGCGGCAAATGCTTTACGTTGGGCGGTGGAAGAAATGGAGCGCCGTTATTTATTAGTAAGCCACTTAAGTGTGCGTAATATTGAAGGCTATAACGATAAAATTGATCAGGCAGCCGCGATGAATTACCCGATTCCTGATCCAACTTGGCGTCCGGGCGATTCAATGGATCAATTACCGCCGGCTCTAGAGAAACTCAGCTATATTGTACTGATTGTGGATGAATTTGCAGATTTAATGATGTCTGCCGGTAAAGAGGTTGAAGAATATATTATGCGTATTGCGCAAAAGGCTCGAGCAGTCGGTATCCACTTAATTCTTGCAACGCAGCGTCCTTCAACCGATGTAATTACCGGTGTAATTAAAGCGAATATCCCAAGCCGTATTGCGTTTACCGTAGCAAGTCAAATTGACTCTCGTACTATTTTAGATGCGGGCGGGGCGGAAGCATTATTAGGGCGTGGTGATATGCTGTATTCTGGTGCAGGCAGTCCGGATATTATTCGTATCCACGGTGCGTTTATGAGCGATGAAGATGTGCAACGTGTGGCAGATAACTGGCGTGCACGAGGAAAGCCGCAATATTTAGAAAGTATTGTTGCTTCCGTTGAAGAATCCGAAGGTACGGAGCGTATTGGTGGAGTCGGTGACCTCGATCCACTATTTGATGAAGTTGTTGAATTTGTGATTGAAAGTGGAGTGACTTCAATAAGTGGTCTCCAACGCCGCTTCTCATTAGGTTTCAACCGTGCGGCACGCATTGTTGATCAAATGGAAGCACAAGGTATTCTTTCAGAGCAAGGAAAAAACGGAAAACGTGAAATTTTAGCAAGATAAAGCGACAATGTAACGTTTTATTCTTTAAACAAGCGGTTAAATTTTGGCAAAACTTTGCAAGTTTGGCTTTGAATTTAATCGCTTTTTGTTATTTGGATTTAGCATAGGAATTACTTGTAGGATATCTCTGGATATTCGTATAAAATTAGGGTTGATTTATTATTTTAGTTTCAAGGAAAGCAAAATGCGTTTAGATAATGAAAGAGAGAGTTCGAACGTAGAAGATAGACGCGGACACTCCGGTTATGGTCGTCGTTCTTCCGGTGGACGAGCTAAAGGTGGGATTTTAGGCTTTATCATCGTATTAATTGGGGCTTATTATGGCGTGGATTTAACCGGTTTGATGGGATATAACGATTCACAATCTTCTTATCAGCAGCAACAAACGGCACCGATTATTTCTGCAGAAGAAGCGGAACTTAATACGATTGCTCGCAAAGTACTGTACACTACGGAACGTATATGGGGTAATTATTTTAAACAAAACGGTTTGACTTATCGTGAACCCAAATTAGTGCTTTACCCAGGCGTTACGCATACCGCTTGCGGCACGGGGCAATCGGCTATGGGACCATTTTATTGTCCGGCAGATCAAAAAGTTTATCTCGATTTATCGTTCTATGATGATATGAAGTCACAGCTCAGGGCATCAGGTGATTTTGCTTTTGCTTATGTCATTGCACACGAAGTTGGTCATCATGTTCAAAACTTATTAGGCATCAGTGAGCAGACTCAAAGAGCACAACGTAACGCTCGTAACCAAGCGACAGCGAATAAAATATCAGTAAACGTAGAGCTTCAAGCAGACTGTTTTGCCGGTGTTTGGGGTTACCAAATTCAAAAAGAAGGAAAATTAGAAGCCGGTGATGTAGAAGAGGCATTTATTGCTTCACAGGCTGTTGGTGATGACCGTTTGCAAAAACAAGCTCAAGGTTATGTTGTGCCTGATAGCTTTACACACGGCTCTTCTGCTGAGCGTTTGGCTTGGTTCCGTAAGGGATTACAATCCGGTAATCCAGCTGTTTGTGATACATTTTCTGTTCGTTAAATCAGCAAAATATTTTTGTACTAGTTAAATAGTTCAAAAACCATTTGACATCATTTTATAATTTTATTAAGTTAGGTCTACACCTTTTCTAATAACTGTTTAAAACAAACAATAAGAGAGCACACAATGTCTTACAAGAATGATGACCTACGTATTACTAAAATTGAAGAACTTTTGCCACCGGTTGCGTTATTAGAACGTTTTCCGGCAAGTGAAGTCGCTGCTGAAACGGTGGAAAATGCTCGCCAAGCTATCCATAAAATTATTCATGGTGCGGACGATCGCTTATTGGTAGTGATTGGCCCATGTTCAATTCACGATCCTAAAGCAGCCTTAGAATATGCACAGCGTATTAAAGCCCTTCGTGCTGATCCTAAAATTAATCAAAATCTTGAAGTAGTGATGCGAGTGTATTTTGAGAAACCTCGTACCACTGTCGGTTGGAAAGGACTAATCAATGATCCATACCTAAACGAAACTTATGCGCTAAATGATGGTTTACGTATTGCGCGTAAAGTATTGTCTGATATCAATGACTTAACCGTACCGGCAGCAGGTGAATTTTTAGATATGATCACGCCCCAGTATATGGCTGATTTTATGAGCTGGGGTGCAATTGGTGCTCGTACGACCGAATCTCAAGTACACCGTGAATTAGCTTCAGGTTTATCTTGTGCGGTTGGCTTTAAAAATGCAACAAACGGCGGCGTAAAAATTGCTTTAGATGCAATTGGTGCTGCAGAAGCACCACACCATTTCTTATCGGTTACCAAATTTGGTCATTCTGCGATTGTCTCTACGGCAGGTAACCCTGATTGCCATATCATTTTACGTGGTGGCGATAATGGCACAAACTATGATGCGGAGTCTGTTGCAAAAGTGTGTGCGGATATTGAGAAATCCGGTCGCCGTCCGCACGTAATGATTGACTTTAGCCATGCAAATAGCCAAAAGCAATTTAAACGTCAAATGGATGTTTGTGCCGATGTATGCCAGCAAATTGCGAATGGTTCAGAATTGATTTCTGGCGTGATGATTGAAAGCCATTTAGTTGAGGGTCGCCAAGAACTGGGTGATGGTAATTTAGATAATTTAGTGTACGGTCAAAGCGTGACAGATGCATGTATTGGCTGGGAAGACAGTGAAAAAGCGTTATTTGCATTAGCGGAAGCGGTTGAACAGCGCCGAGCTAAGCATGCTTAATCACTAAAATTAATATCAGAAACACGGAAATAATTGGTTTTTGCAAACTTTTTTGTAAAGTTAACCGCTTGTTTCCGTGTTTTCTGTCGTTTTTAGGATAATAAATTAATGAACAAAACAATTCTTGCTATTGATACGGCCACTGAAGCTTGCTCTGTGGCGTTATTACATAATGGACAAATCTCTTCATTAGATGAATTAAGTCCTAGAACGCATACGCAGCGAATCCTGCCCATGGTAGATGAATTATTGGCAAAGGCAGGACTTTCTCTTAAACAAGTCGATGCATTAGCATTTGGTCGAGGGCCGGGAAGCTTTACCGGTGTTCGAGTAGGTGTTGGTATTGCTCAGGGGCTGGCAATGGGAGCAAATTTACCAGTTGTGCCGGTCTCAAATCTCTTAACAATGGCACAAGCAGCTTACGAGAAAACAGGAGCAACAAATGTTGTTGCACTGATTGATGCCCGTATGAATGAAGTTTATTTTGCGCAATATGAGAGAGTAGGGCAGTGCTGGCAAGCAATTGTTGCTGAGCAAGTCTGTTCTCCGGAGCATGCTATTAGCCAAATACAGCCGAAAGATAATACTGTGGTGGTAGGTACCGGTTGGGTGGCATATTCGCAATTTTCTGATGCACAATTATCACTTTTAGTAAGTGATATTACATTACCTTCAGCAAAATCAATGCTCACACTTGCAGAATTCGAACTTGCTCAAGGGAATACACAATCGGCATTACAAATTGAACCGGTTTATTTACGTAATGAAGTAACTTGGGAAAAATTACCGCATAAACGTTAGGATGTAGATCAAATAATCTTTTTGTAGAAAAATACAAAGAAATTAAGAAAGGCACGTTATAATGACGTGCCTTTTCTTTTTGTGAGATCCTACAAATGCAAAATTCTGACAATTTAAGACCGCTTGTTATCCAAAGAGGCTTGTTAAGATTAGCTTCTTTTGCTTTCCTGATTGTTATCTTTATGACAGGTCTTGCAGGGGCATTGAGGGTGCCTGCACTCAGTGTTTTCCTGCATAATGAAGTAACTAGCGACCCATTTATGATTGGTATATTTTATTCGGTTAACTCCTTGATGGCGATGGTGTTGAGTCAGATTGTAGCCCATTACTCGGATCTTTATACAAACCGTAAATGGATCGTTACACTTAGTTGTGTTATGCAACTGAGCGGTTGCTTACTTTTTGCATTTAACCGAGATTATTATACTTTACTGATTGTCGGTACCCTGATTATCGGATTAGGTTCGTCCGCTACTTCACAAGTCTTTGCGCTTTCTCGAGAATATACCGAAAGCAAACAAAAAGACGGGACGATGTTCAATACGATTTTACGAGCACAACTTTCACTCGCTTGGATTATCGGCCCTCCGGTAGCTTATTATTTATCGGGTAATTTCGGTTTTACCTTTATGTATATTGTTGCTGCTTTGATTTTTGCCGTTTCTATTCTTATTGTGGTGTTAATGTTGCCATCTTCGGTACAACGTCACGTTAAGCCAAGGGAAACGGATGAGACATTACGAGAAAATGGTATTGAAAGTAATCGCAAATCTACAACATTTTTAGCCTTAGCATGCTTATTGATGTGGACTTGCAACAGTATGATGTTTATTAACTTGCCGTTACATTTGAAACAGAACCTACATTTATCGGAACAAGTTGCAGGTGTGATGATGAGTACCGCAGCGGCGATTGAAATTCCGGTAATGCTTCTTGCGGGATATTGCACAAGATTTATCAGTAAGAAAATGTTACTAATTATCGCTATTCTTGCCGGTATTTGTTATTACATCGGTTTATCTATGGCTCAAACGGAAAGCCAATTACTTGCTTTACAAGTGTTTAACGGCTTGTTTATTGGCATTTTAGCTTCAATTGGAATGTTGTATTTTCAGGACTTAATGCCGTATAAAATGGGTAGTGCGACGACATTATTTAATAATACAAGTGGTGCAAGTTGGGTGATTGCTGGGCCTGTTGCCGGTATGGCGGCTAGCTATTTTGGCTATCAAAGTACATGGTATTTATCACTTATCTTATGTATTGTCAGCTTCTTAATGATGATACCAGTTAGAAAACTGTAACGAATAAGCGGTCATTTTTACATATTTTTTAGCAAAAATGACCGCTTGTAACGCTATAGTTTATTTAGCTTTTGTTTGTAGTGATAGCGACAAACAGAGAGGTATTTATCGTTACCACCGATTTGAATTTGATCTCCATCAGCGACGGCTTCGCCGTTCTCATTCATACGAATAACAAAGTGGGCTTTTTTTCCGCAATCACAGATCGTTTTAAGTTCTTGTAATTCATCTGCCCAGGCTAATAAATACTGGCTTCCCTCAAAGAGCTCACCTTGGAAATCAGTACGTAGACCATAGCATAGCACTGGAATTTTCAGTTTATCAACTACATCCGTTAATTGATATACCTGCGTTTTTGTAAGAAATTGAGCTTCGTCAATTAAGATACAGTGTAACGTTTTTTCTTGATGGGCAAGCTGAATTTCATCGAATAAATTTGATTCCGATTGAAATAATTGCGCTTCTTGTGAAATACCAATACGAGAACTCACTTTGCCAATACCATAACGATCATCAATCGCAGCAGTATAAACCAGAGTATTCATGCCTCGTTCTTGGTAGTTATAAGAGGATTGAAGCAGGGTGGTTGACTTTCCCGCATTCATTGAAGAGTAATAAAAATAGAGTTTTGCCATAATCTTACACAAATAAAAAACGGCTAATACGCATTAGCCGTTCTACAAAAAAGGAAAATTATACGTTGTCGATTTGACCTAAAAGTGAACGTAAACGATCTTGGAAGCTTTGTTGCTCAGATTTTAATTGTTCAAATTCTTGGCGTAATGTTTCTTTTTCTTGCTCTACAGTGTTGTTTTTTTCTTTTAATTCTTCCACTTCTAATTGAAGTAATTGAATTGTTTCTACTGCTTGTTTAATTTTTTCTTCAAGTTGGTCAAGAATTGATAATGACATAATTGGGTTCCCTCTTAAAAACAGATATGTAAGTGTAAGAATTATACCTCAGTTAGGCGTTGATTTCATTGAAAAGTTCATGCATTTTGGAATTTTTCTTCATTTGCTGATTTTTTAGTAACGAAATCGATTGCCAGCTGATAAAATATAGCAAATATTGGTCATATTATATAAAGGATGTTAAATGAGACGTGCTATTTCTTTCGAATTTTCCCGTGTAACGGAAGCCGCTGCACTTGCAGCTTATGACTGGATTGGGCGAGGTGATAAAAATGCCGCAGACGATGCAGCGGTAAAAGCGATGCGTTTAGTCATGAATAAAATGGATATGCGTGGTGAAATCGTGATTGGCGAAGGTGAAATTGATGAAGCGCCAATGCTTTATATCGGTGAAAAAGTTGGGCGTTCTCAGCCTGAAGATGACGAAGTGGCAATTGCGGTTGATCCGATTGACGGTACTCGAATGACCGCGATGGGACAGGCGGGAGCATTAGCCGTTTTAGCTGCCGGTGGCAAAGATACTTTCCTTAAAGCGCCAGATATGTATATGGAAAAATTAGTGGTAGATAGCGAAGCAAAAGGAATGATCGATTTAGATCTTCCGCTTGAGCAAAATATTCGCCGAGTTGCGTCTAAAAAGGGAAAATTACTCACGCAAATGACCGTTGCCATTTTAGCTAAACCTCGCCATGATGAAATCATTAAAGTGGTACAGAACTTAGGTGTAAGAGTGATGGCAATCCCTGATGGTGATGTTGCAGCTGCGGTACAGTGCTGTTTGCCGGATAGTGATTTAGATTTAGTTTATGGTATTGGTGGTGCGCCGGAAGGAGTGGTTGCGGCGGCTGCAGTTCGAGCTTTAGGCGGAGATATTCAAGGTCGCCTTATTCCTCGTAACCAAGTAAAAGGTAATTCGCCAGAAAATCTTGCTGCTGCAGAAAAAGAGCTTTCTCGCTGTGCGCAAATGAATGTACCGGTCAATAAAGTGTTAAAACTGGATGACTTAGTGCGTGATGATAACGTGCTGTTTGCAGCAACCGGCATTACCACCGGAGATTTATTAAAAGGCGTACAACGCAAGGGTAGTATGATGTTTACCGAAACGTTATTAATCCGTGGACGTTCTCGTACAATTCGTAAGCTGGCTTCTTATCACGATATTTCTCGTTTATCTGAAGACTAAGTGCTAGTGACAAAAAAGTCGTATCTTTTCCGATACGACTTTTTCGTTTATTAATTAGTTAAGCAGGATTATCGATATCAATAAATTCCACGTCTAAACCATATTCTCGTGCGAGCCATTCGCCGAGTGCTTTTACCCCGTCTCGTTCTGTTGCATGGTGTCCGCAAGCGAAGTAATAAATACCTTGTTCACGAGCAGAATGAGTAGTTTGTTCTGAGATTTCACCGGAAATAAATGCATCACAACCTTTACTTGCTGCTAAATCGATATAACCTTGTCCACCACCGGTACAAATACCGACTTTGCGAATTAATTTATGCGGATAGTCAGCAATAAATTCATCACATAAAATTGGTTTACGGTTAAGTGCTTGTTCAATACGTTCCGCTAACGCTTTTGCAGAAATCGGCGTTTCAAATTCTCCATATACTGGAATTGAATTCGGGCGATCTTCTAATCCTTGTAGATTAGTCACACCTAATTTCGCCGCCAATTGTGCGTTATTGCCTAATTCTGAATGAATATCCAACGGCAAATGATAGCCAAACAAATTAATATCATTGACGAGTAATTGTTTGATGCGTTTACCTTTCATACCACGAATACAAGGCGATTCGCTTTTCCAAAAATAACCATGATGAACCAAAATCGCATCGGCTTTTTTTTCAATCGCTTTTTCAATTAGCGGCAGAGTTGCGGTCACACCAGTCACAATACGCTGAATGTGTGCTTTACCTTCTACTTGTAAACCGTTTGGCGCGTAATCGCCAATCGCTTTACTGTTTAATTTTTCATCAATAATTTGTTCGAGTTCGAGATTAGATAGTCCCATTTATTCTTCCTTTTTAAGATAAAACAAGCGGTTAAATTATCTGAAAAATTTGCAAATTCATCGACAAATTTAACCGCTTGCAGTAAGTTCATTTACTCTTGTGCCAAGGCGGTAATCGGGTTGAGTTTCGAAGCATTTTTTGCTGGCATATAGCCGAATACCACGCCGATTAAGGTAGAGCAGAATACTGCCAATACAACCGATGCAGGAGAAAGCACCATTTGGAAATTGGAGCCTAGCGTATTGAATGTCACAATGATGGTAATCGCAAATAAGATGCCGATAATCCCACCAAGTAAGCAGATGAGAATCGCTTCAATGAGAAATTGCTGCAAAATGTTACGTTGTTTTGCACCAATTGCCATGCGTACACCAATTTCTTTGGTTCGTTCTGTGACAGATACGAGCATAATATTCATTACGCCGATACCACCAACAATCAACGAAATCATCGCAATAGACGAGATTAATAATTTCATCGTATTTGTGGTACTGGTAATGGTTTGCTTAATGGTATCGCTATTCATCACAAAAAAGTCTTTTTTACCGTGCTTAGCCATTAATAGTTCAGTAATACTTTTTTCTGCCGTTTGGCTTTCAATATTATCTTTGACTTTTACGGTTAATGAATCAATATGTTTTTCACCGGAAATACGTTGCATCAGTGTCGTATAAGGCATCCACATTTTTAAACTGGTTTGATTCATATTGTTGGATTCAGCAGCTAACCCAATGATTTTTAATGGTTTTTTACCGACAAGAATCACTTTACCTTCAACCGGTTCGGCTAAGCCAAGATCCTTTTTGGTATTGGCATCAATAACAACGACTTGGGCGGAAAGCGCAACGTCTTCGGCGTTAAAGAAGCGTCCGGAGATCATTTTCAAACCTCTAACATTCAGATATTGCTCGCCAACACCATTAACCGTGGCGGTGACGTTTGTATTACCAGAAATCACAGTCGCATTTAAGCTGCTTGAGGGCGTTGTGCTGTCAATATAAGCTTGTTTATTAAGCATAGTTGCATCACTGATAGTAAGATTTTTAGTCAAATTTGCTCGTCTATCACCGAAGCCCGTTCCGTTCATAATCGTCATGGTATTCGTACCAAGGCTATTAATGTTAGATAGAATGCGTTCTTGCGAACCTTGTCCGAGCGCCACAACAGAAATCACAGAAGTTATTCCAATAACAATCCCAAGCATGGTGAGAAGCGCCCGAAGTTTATGTGCCTTAATTGCACTAGTTGCCATTTTGAACGATTCGATCAATTGATCAAAGAAGCGAGGTGATTTATGTTCTCGTTTAGCTAATTTTAATTCTTCCGAATACGGTTGTTGGCGTTCATCACGAATAATTTGACCATCTTTAATTTCTATCACGCGACTAGCCGTTGCCGCAATATTCGGGTCATGGGTAACCATAATAATGGTATGACCCTCTTTATGTAGGTCTTGTAAGATTTGCAGTACGGTTTCACCACTTTTGGAATCCAAGGCACCAGTCGGCTCATCGGCAAGAATAATTTCACCACCGTTCATCAACGCACGAGCAATACTGACCCGTTGTTGTTGCCCACCCGATAGCTGATTTGGACGATTAAGTGTTTTATCCGACAGTCCTAACTTATCCAGCAATTGATCGGCTCGCGCTTTCCGAGAGTGACTATCCATACCGGCATAAATAGCCGGCAATGCTACGTTTTCATTTGCCGTTAATGCGGAAAGGAGGTTGTAACGTTGAAAAATAAAGCCAAATTTTCTTTGGCGAAGATCCGAAAGTTCATCACTATTCATTTGCAGTGTTTCTTTACCATCAATACGGCAAATACCGGAACTGGCAGTATCTAAACAGCCGATAATATTCATCAACGTTGATTTACCAGAGCCGGATGCACCGATAATTGCGACAAAGTCACCTTGTTCAATGGCTAAATTAACATTTCTTAGAATATGTGCTTTGTTCTCACCTGAACCAAAATACTTATTCAGATTTTCAATTTCAATTAACTTCATTATTCCTAATATTCCGAGTATAAGCGGTAAAACTCACAATGTTTATACAAATGAAAGCGGTTGAACTTTGCAAAGTTTTTGCAAAAAACGACCGCTTGTATTCAGAGAGGTTATTCAATCCAAAGCGGTAAACGAATTTCTACTCGTAGACCGCCCAATGTGCTTTTCATTGCCTCAACAGAACCTTTATGCTGTTGCATTGCATTCGCCACAATAGCAAGGCCTAAGCCGGTTCCTCCGGTTTGTCTGGCTCGAGCCTCATCTACGCGATAGAAAGGGCGGAATATTTGTTTATATTCACTTTCCGGTACTCCTTCACCATCATCATCAATAGAGATAACTAATTCAGTATTATCAATATACATCAATACTTTAATACTTTTATTCGCATATTTTTGCGCATTACGAATCACATTCTCCAATGCACTAGCCAAAATATTTTGATTACCGTTAATATAAAAACGTTCAGGATTAGCAACACGTTGGCTAATAAATAAATCAATTGATTCGCCATTACGACGACGAATTAATGCGGTGGCTAGATGTAAACGAGCCAACGGTGTTTTTAATTCATGCGAAATATCCGAAAGCAAACGCTGTTGATGCAACGTCAAATCTTGTAATGAAGTGATCATCTGGTTAAAGCTTTTGCCTACTTCTCGCAATTCATTGATGCCTTCAGTCTCCAATGCCGGATTAATTGAAAAATTACCAGTTGCTACAGCATTGGCTGAAAGTCGTAATGCTTTTACCGGGCGAGCGATTTTCCATGATAACCATAATAAAATCGGTACACTAACGCCTAATACAATCAATAACATCAGCCAAGGCGAGTCAAAGATTTGGTTAAAAAATTCTTCTTGAGGGTCAACCATTTTAGCAAAATATTGATAGTATTCGCGCTTATTCGTTTTGACTAAAAATGGGCCATAAATTTCTAGATTTCCAAAGCGACGTTGTAACGGTTCAGTGATGTTTTCGGCTCGATATAAGAATACTTGGAATGAAGTGACTTTATTCGGATCTGCCCCTACAAAAATACCGGATTTGCGATCCAAAAGAATCACATCAAAACCATTAGCAGTTGAAACAAAAAGCTTACGTTCAAAAATTTCATCCAAGTTATATTGCAATTCGGTATTTTTAGTTTCTTGTTCAAAGAAAAAGCGTTCTTCTGTTTCAATAGGAGAAAAAGAGCGGGCATCAAAATTAGGTAATGCAAGGGTAATGGCCAGCAATGTAGCAAAAGTAAGACCAAAATAGGCAAAAAGCTGATAGGCAAGATAATTTCTTACCGACATAGCTTTGCTAAGAAAATGAGAAATAAATTTAAGCATTAAAAGTACCTATCAATCAATATAGAAAAAATCCCTCGAAAAACGAGGGATTGTTTTTATATCAAACAAGATAATTATTTTTCCGTCACGAGTAAATAACCGCGTCCACGTAAGGTTTTAAACCATGGTAGGTTATCATTACGTTCCGGTAATTTTTTACGGAGATTTGAAATGTGCATATCAATTGCACGATCGTAAGGTGTTAAACGCTTACCTAAAATTTCAAGGCTAAGTAGTTCACGAGAAAGAATTTGTCCTGGGTTACGCATTAACATTTGTAATAATGCGAATTCTGTACCGGTTAAATCTAAATCACGACCTTCAAAAATAGCTTGTTGACGTCCTGGATGTAATTCCACACCACCAAAAGAAAGTTGTTTGCTGTTTTCTTCCAGTGATTGATTTGCCGAAGTAATCACATCTGCACTATTTAAACTTGTTGAGACGGTACGACGTAAAATCGCTTTGATACGTGCAACAAGCTCACGATCATTAAACGGTTTTGGTAAATAGTCGTCTGCACCAAGCTCTAAACCTAAAACACGGTCGATTTCATCATCACGTGCACTTAGCATCAATACCGGAGTAGAGTATTTCTGACGTAATTGTTTCAAGGTCTCAATACCATTTAATACAGGCATCATTACATCTAATAAAATAAGATCATAAGCTTGTAATTCTAATTCAGTGAGAGCATCTTGACCATTGTGTACACAGTGAATATCAAAACCTTCTAGTGAAAGTAACTCTGCTAAAAGTTCAGTCAATTCAACATCATCATCAACTAGTAAAATTCTAGGCATAACTAATTCCTATTTTTATTCAATTATATTTATTGCTGTAATTACTTGACATAACAGCTACAATTTACAGCTTTATCAAAGTTTGTCAATTATTCCTGAGATTTTATTTGTTCCCAAATTGAATCTAGCTCAGATAAAGAGCATTTTGCCACAGTTTTGCCTCGTTGCTTAACAAGCTTTTCTACTTTTTTAAATCGACTTTCAAATTTGACGTTTGCCGTGCGCAAACAAGATTCAGCATCGATATGATAATGGCGGCATAAATTTACCGTTGCAAAGAGAAAATCCCCTAGTTCTTCCTCTAGTTTTCCTGCACTTTGAGGATATTGAGCAATTTCATCTTTGACTTCTTGCAACTCTTCTTCTACTTTTGCGAGCACATCTTGAGGGTCGGTCCAATCAAAACCGACTTTTGCGCAACGTTTTTGAAGTTTATTCGCTCGGGTTAGCGCCGGCAAAGCAAAAGGAACATCATCTAAAATTGATTCATGTTGTTGGCGTTTGGCTTCCGCTGCTTTACGTTCTTCCCAATTTCTTAATGCTTCTTCACTATTCTCGGCTGAGCTATCACCAAAAACGTGAGGATGCCTATAAATCAATTTTTCATGAATATCGTTTAGTACATCGTAAAAAGTAAAAGTTCCTTCCTCCTTAGCCAACTGACTAAGAAATACAACCTGTAGTAATAAATCGCCTAATTCTTCGCGAAGAGCAGAGCGGTCTTTCGTATGAATTGCTTCGGCAACTTCATAAGTTTCTTCTAACAAACAAGGCAGCATCGAGTCAAAATCCTGTTTAATATCCCAAGGACATCCTGTTCGAGGATCGCGAAGTTGAGCTACAACATCAAGAAATTGGTCAATTTTAGTCATTTTTACCTCTCCAATGTCAAAACATTAAGCTATTTTGGCACTTTATCTCCCTGAGATTCAACTAAAAATCATAAAATACTCACAACCCCGACCAATTTTATGGCATTATGTTAATGATTAGTTAAGGAGAGCGTATGGCAGCGGAAAAACTCACCAAGAAAAGACTTATCCAAATTGTAGTAATGCTATGTATCTTAATTGGAGCTTTTCTTTATCGTACTTATACATATAGCTGATATTTCAGCTGATCAGAGCAGATTGTATTATTAAAGCATATCCAAAAGACTGAAATTATGCTTTAATACCGATAATTTTTTGTCAAAATAACAAGGTTAAAAAATGAGCTGGATTGAAAGAATTTTAGGAAGAACCTCTTCATCATCAAGCAGTAGCAAATCTAAAGTGCCTGAAGGCGTTTGGACAAAATGTACAAGCTGTGAACAGGTTCTATACAGCGAAGAACTTAAACGTAATATGCACGTTTGCCCGAAGTGTAACCACCATATGCGTTTTGATGCACGTACTCGTTTATTATCGTTATTAGACCAAGATAGCGCACAAGAAATTGCAGCCGAGCTAGAACCGCAAGATATCTTAAAATTTAAAGATTTGAAAAAATATAAAGATCGTTTAACCGCAGCACAAAAACAAACCGGTGAGAAAGACTCTTTTATTACAATGTACGGTACATTGCATAATATGCCGGTTGTGGTTGCGTCATTTAACTTTGAATTTATGGGCGGCTCAATGGGCTCGGTTGTCGGCGCAAAATTCGTACGTGCGGCGGAGCGTGCATTAGCGGAAAATATTCCGTTTATCTGTTTCTCTGCATCTGGCGGTGCTCGTATGCAAGAAGCATTGTTCTCTTTAATGCAGATGGCGAAAACCAGTGCGATCTTAGCGAAAATACGTGAAAAAGGTGTACCGTTTATTTCTGTTTTAACGGATCCGACACTAGGCGGTGTTTCAGCAAGTTTAGCAATGTTAGGTGATATCAATATCGCAGAACCTAAAGCATTAATCGGTTTTGCCGGTCCACGTGTTATCGAACAAACTGTACGTGAAAAATTGCCGGAAGGTTTCCAACGTGCGGAGTTCTTATTAGAACACGGCGCAATTGATATGATTGTGCAACGTAAAGATATGCGTGATACGCTTGCTCGTTTATGTGCCAAAATGACCAATAAACCAACGCCTTTTAAAACAGCAGAATTAATTGTTGAAGAAGCCTAATTTTATTAAGCATGACTTAAGCCACGTTATACGTGGCTTTCTTTTTGGAGAAGCAATAATGAGTACTTTAACAGCTCCAAGTATTAACGACAGTCTCTCTACGTGGCTCGACTATTTAGAAAAATCACATTTTAAGCCAATTGATATGGGCTTAGAACGTATTAAAAGCGTAGCGGAAGCGCTCGAATTACTTCAGCCGGCACCTTATGTCATTACCGTTGCCGGCACTAATGGTAAAGGTTCAACTTGCCGTTTATTGGAAGTGGCTTTACTTAAAGCCGGCTATCGTGTCGGTGTTTATTCATCACCGCATTTGATTCGTTATAACGAACGAGTGAGAATTCAAGGCGAATTACTCAATGATGAAGCCCATGTGCAGTCATTTGCAAAAATCCAACAAAAAAAGACCGCTTCTTTAACCTATTTTGAGTTTAGTACACTTTCGGCATTGCAGCTTTGTAAAGAAGCAAATTTGGATATTGTGATTTTAGAAGTTGGACTTGGCGGGCGTTTAGATGCAACCAATATTGTTGATCCGCATTTAGCGATAATTACCTCAATCGACATCGACCACGTGGATTTTCTCGGCGATAACCGAGAAGATATTGGGCGAGAGAAAGCAGGCATTTTCCGTGAAAATATACCAGTGATTATCGGTGAACCGGATTGCCCGAGAAGTATCTTACAGCAAGCGAAAGCACTTAATTGCCAAGTAATAAGACGTAATGTGAATTGGAAATTTTCCATAGAAAATGACCGCTTCCACTGGCAATCAGAATTTATTGATTGGCAAGATTTACCGATGCCACAAATTCCGATTCCGAATGCCGGTACCGCTTTAGCCGCTTTGGCTCAACTTCCATTTGAAATCAATGAACAAGTGGTTAGAGCCGCATTACAAGAAGCGCAAATGACCGCTCGTTTCCAAACGCTAAACGAACAAGATTTTGCAAACTTTTCAGCAAAACGACCGCTTGCTCAAGTGATCATTGATGTCGGACACAATCCGCATGCAGCAAAATATTTGGCAGGACGATTAAATTCACTAAAACAGCCGAACCAAAAGATTTTTGCCGTATTTAGTGCATTAGTTGATAAAGACTTAAGCGGCATCGTAGAGCCATTGGCAAATGTTATTGATGAATGGCATTGTGCCGGTTTAGCCGGATATCGAGGACAGTCAGGTGAAGCGGTCTATCAAAAACTGGCAAAAGTTTTACCAAATTCGACCGCTTGTTATTACCAAACCGTTCCCGAAGCAGCTGAATCATTATTCGCCAAAGCGAGCAAAACCGATATTATCCTGATTTTCGGCTCATTCCACACCGTGAGCGATTTTTTAGTTTGGATTGGGGAATAAAATGAATAGACATCAGTGATTTTTTTACTGATGTCTATTTATGTTACTTTAACATTTACTAAAATTTATATAAAATTTCCTACATCAGTATTGTTTTTCTAATGTAGGAATTTATCATAATGCCAACAACCAACAA
Source organism: Actinobacillus suis ATCC 33415 (assembly GCF_000739435.1). Taxonomy (NCBI): domain Bacteria; kingdom Pseudomonadati; phylum Pseudomonadota; class Gammaproteobacteria; order Pasteurellales; family Pasteurellaceae; genus Actinobacillus; species Actinobacillus suis. Next base: position 795,705 of record NZ_CP009159.1, on the reverse strand, counting down.
CCAACAACCAACAACTGCTGAAAATTCAATCGCTCAACAATCCTTTCTTAACGATCTTGATGATCGCCTTTTGAAAGCTGCCGACAAACTCCGCCAGCAATTAGACGCCGCCAACTACAAGCATATTGTGCTTGGTTTAATTTTCCTCAAATACGTTTCTGATAGTTTCACCGCACAGCGTGAACGCCTTTCTGCACAATTCCAAGATCCAAATTCTGACTACTATTTGCCAGACGCAACCCAAGAAGAAATCGAATCTGAACTCGAAGAACGAGATTATTACACTCAGGATAACGTTTTTTGGGTGCCACAAACCGCCCGTTGGGACGAAATCAAAGCGGTGGTGAGAAGCAATTTAGGCGACACTATTTTCGGCGATAAAACCTTTAAAGGCGTGGCAAATTTGATTGATGAAGCCTTTGACGCTATCGAAAAAGACAACCCAAAATTGAAAGGCGTGATCCAACGTATTTCTAGCTACAACGTGGATGAAAGCATTTTAATCGGTTTGGTGGAACTATTTTCTGACACCAATTTCACTCGCCCAACGCTTAACGGCAAGCCTGTTTCTTTGGCAGCAAAAGATATTTTAGGACACGTTTATGAGTATTTTCTCGGGCAATTTGCTCTCGCCGAAGGCAAAAAAGGCGGGCAGTATTTCACGCCAAAATCCATTGTTACCCTGATTATCGAAATGCTCGAACCCTATGAGGGGCGAATTTACGACCCTGCAATGGGATCGGGCGGATTCTTCGTGCAAACCGAACGCTTTATCCGTGAGCATCAGGGCAATCCAAACCGTGTGTCGATTTATGGGCAGGAATTTAACCCTACCACGTGGAAACTGGCGGCAATGAATATGGCGATTCATGGCTTGTCGTTTGATTTTGGTAAGGGTAATGCCGACACCTTCAGCAATCCGCAACACCTTGATAAACGAATGGATTTTGTGATGGCGAACCCGCCGTTCAATATGAACGAATGGTGGAACCAAAGCCTTGCTAATGACCCACGCTGGAAGTTCGGCACGCCACCGTCTAGCAACGCCAACTTTGCGTGGTTACAACATATGATTTACCACCTTTCCGAAAAGGGCAAAATGGCGTTATTGCTTGCTAACGGCTCAATGTCGAGCAACACCAACAACGAGGGCGAAATCCGCCGTAACATCGTGCGAGCCGATTTAGTGGAGGCGATGATTGCCTTGCCAAGCCAATTATTTACCAATACACAAATCCCCGCTTGCATTTGGGTGTTGAACAAAGCCAAACCACGAAAGGGCGAAGTGCTGTTTATTGACGCTCGCCAACTTGGTTATATGAAAACCCGTGTAATGCGTGATTTCACGCCAAAAGACATCGCCAGCGTGGCGGAAACCTACCACCAATGGCAAAAAGGCGAAGGCTACCAAGATGTGCCTGCGTTCTGCAAATCCGCCACTCTTGCCGAGATCGAAAGCCACGATTTTGTGTTAACCCCGGGGCGATATGTTGGCACAGCTGAAGTGGAAGATGACGGCATTCCATTTGCAGAAAAAATACAAAATCTGACCGCACTTTTAGACCAACAATTCAAACAAGGGGCGGAATTAGAGGCAAAAATCCGAGCGAATTTAAAAACGTTGGGGTTTTAAACGTAGGGACGAAAACACAATCAAGTTATCCAAAATTAACGCTGATGTTAATTCAAGATGAAGGTAGGGACGCCAGCGTGGCGTCCCTACCAATCACGTTTTATAACATTATTGATGAAATCCACAAGCGGTGGGATTTGGGAAAGAATATGAACGATTGGAAATTAACAAGATTATCGGATGTTGCAGATATTATAGGTGGGGGAACGCCTAAATCATCAGAAGATACATATTTTAATGGAGATATATCTTGGATAACCCCTAAGGATTTATCAGGATATAATTACCGTTATATATCGAAAGGTGAAAGAAATATAACAGAATTAGGATTAAAGAATAGTAGTGCTAAATTGTTACCAAAAGGAAGTGTTTTATTTACAAGTCGAGCACCTATTGGATATGTTGCTATTGCAAAAAATGAATTAGCCACAAATCAAGGCTTTAAAAGTTTGGTTTTAAAAGAAGGACATATTCCAGAATTTTATTATTATTTATTGAAGCATAATGTTCCCTTATTAGAGGCAAGATCTACTGGTTCAACATTTAAAGAAATTTCAGGGCAAGTATTAAAAGATACAGAATTAAAAATACCTAATTATGAAATTCAAAAAAATATAGTAGATATTTTAAGTCCAATAGACGAAAAAATAGAACTCAACACCCAAACCAACCAAACCCTAGAACAAATCGCCCAAGCGATTTTCAAAAGTTGGTTTGTGGATTTCGAGCCTGTCAAAGCCAAAATGCAAGGTGGTAATCTCGCCGCAATGGAAGCTATTTCAGGCAAAAACAGTGAAGAATTACACCGCTTGCAAACCGAAAACCCAACAGAATACCAAAAACTCTGGGCAATCGCAGACGCATTTCCTGATGAGATTGGGGAAGATGGCGTGCCTGTGGGGTGGGAAGTCACGAGCTTTGGTGAGGTATCAGAATGTTTTGATAAAAGGCGAATTCCATTATCTAAACACCATAGAGCAAAGCGTAAAGGGAATATTCCTTACTATGGTGCAACATCAGTAATGGATTATGTTGATGAAAGTATTTTTGATGATATTTATCTTTTGATTGGAGAGGATGGCTCTGTTTTAAAAGAAGATGGGACGCCATTCATTCAGTATATATGGGGAAAATCTTGGGTTAATAACCATGCCCATGTTTTACAAGGTAAGAATGGAGTTTCAACTGAGCAACTGATGATCTTCATGAGTTTAACTAATATTAAGGCTTATGTTACTGGTGCAGTTCAGATGAAGTTAAATCAAGCCAATATGAATAGTATTCCATTTATAAAAGCTAATAATGAAATAAATGATATATTTAATAAATTAATAATGGATTTTTACAAAAATGTCCGTAATTTATCAGATGAGAACAAAAAATTGATTTCTATACGAGATTTATTATTACCAAAGCTACTTAATGGAGATTTACTTAATGCAATGGATAATTGAACTATTTGCTAAATCTCCGAGATTTTCAGTTTATCAAGCACAGGTTGATGGTGTTTTAAATAATTTTGAAAGAAATCCAACATTAAGTATAGAAATTTGTAAAGCATTAATTGAAGGTGTTTGTAAAACTATTCTGACGGATAAAGGAAATAGAATTCCTGAACAATTTCCTAAATTGGTTATTGAAACATTAAATTCATTAAATATAAATAACCACCCTGATTATGAGCATATTAATCAATTATTTTCTCGTTTGAATGGAGTTATTCAATATATTGGTGAAATTAGAAATAGTGTTGGTTGTTATGCTTCACACGGTCAAGATATTGAACATAAAAAGCCAACCAAAGATTTAGCTTTATTTGTTTCACATACAACAAATTCAGTATTAGGATTTATTCTTCATCTATATATTTTTTCAGATGATCTTCGGATAAATCATAGAATACGGTATGAAGACTATGCAGAATTTAATCAATTTTTAGATGAAGAATATGCTCCAAAATTTCCTGATGGATTGAGTATTTCATATTCATTAGCATTATTTGAACAAGATATTGAGGCATATAAGGGATTTTATGAAGAATATATTTCATTAGAACAGGAGCGACTGCAAGAAACATTATAAATAAATTGATATTAATTCAACGTGACTGGTAGGGACGCCACGCTGGCGTCCCAAATCCCCCAACACCAAAATTCAAATCAGCGATAATTTTATATCGTAATGGACGGCAGCGTGGCGTCCCTACTGGTCAGGTTAATGAGATTTTGGGGAATGGAAACAATCTTGTGACCAGTTAATGACGTTATTTTGAACATAATTGTAAATATGCTCAAAGGCACGTTCTGATTTGACAATATGTTCGTGGAAACCTGACTGCCATTGAAATGAAAGATTATGTTTAATGGCAAAACTGGTTAATTTTGATTTTATACCACGAATGACGGAGGCTAAATTTTTCCGTTGAACACCAAAATAATGCTGATGTCGGTCAATATCCGAATTAATGATAATCAGCAGATGAAAATGGCTTGGCATTATGGTGTAAATAGGGATTTCGATATATTGGTTATTTCGCACAAGCGGTGTATTTTCGATGATTTTTTGCAATTCCAATCCTAAATGTGTGAATTGCATTTCATTATTCATAATTTCGCCGAAATAATGGTATTTGTCTTTGGTACAAACTGTGACGAAATAACAACCATTTTGGTAAGAATCCCATTTTACACGGACAGATTTTCGATTTGGTTTATTCATAATATGTAATTAAAAAATATGATGAATTTGAAAAAATCGGACACACGCAGAGTGTCCCTACGATCACGTTATTTGAAATTTTGGGGCTTTAAAAATAATTTATTCAAAATTCACGTTGATATTAATTCAATGTGATCGGTAGGGACGCACTGCGTGCGTCCGTAATACAACGATTACATTTTTTAGAAATATTAAAATCAATAATTTTTAATTTTTCGATCTCGATCGCAAAAAAAGAGGGAACAACAATGCACATCAACGAAAACACAATAGAGCAAGCCTGTATTCAGGCATTACAAGGCTTGGGGTGGGCTTATACCTTTGGTTCGGAGATTGAGCGGGAGCGAGCTGAAGAGGTGGTGCTGAAATCGGTGTTGGCGAATGCGATAACAAGGCTAAATCCGCAGTTACCGAGTAATGTGGTCAATGACGTGGTGGCGTTGGTGTGTAAGGGCGATATTACCGATTTAACTGAGCGTAATCAGCAATTTTACCGCTTGTTGCGTGAAGGCGTGCAGGTGGAGTATCGTGAAAATGATGAGCAGAAAATCGACATTGTTCGTTTGATTGATTTTCAAAATGTTCACAACAACCAGTTTGATGTGGTAAATCAATTTACCATTAAGGGGGTGAAAGGCAACCGCCGCCCTGATGTGATTTGCTTTGTGAATGGTTTGCCGTTGGTGGTGTTTGAGTTGAAAAATCCGCTTACAGAATCAGCCGATTTGCAACAGGCATTTCAGCAGTTCCAAACTTATAAAGCGGAAATTAGCGATCTCTTTGTTTTCAACCAAGCCCTTGTGATTAGTGACGGTACGCACGCTCGCATTGGTTCTTTAACCGCCAATTTTGACCGCTTTACACCGTGGCGAGTGGTGGACGAAAAAGCTAAACAGCGAGTGCCGTTTGAGAATGAATTGGCGGGGCTGGTGCAAGGCTTGATGTCGCCTGAAAATTTACTCAATTATGTGCAGAATTTCGTGCTATTTGAGCGTTCGGAAAGCGGTCTGTTAATCAAAAAAATTGCCGCTTATCATCAATTCTATGGCGTGAATGAGGCAGTGGAGTCCACGTTGCTTGCCGCAAGCGAGCAAGGCGATCGCAAAATTGGGGTAATGTGGCATACGCAAGGTTCGGGCAAATCCATTTCGATGCTGTTCTATGCGGCAAAATTGCAAGCCGAGCCAAGCTTACGCAACCCAACCATTGTAGTGGTAACCGACCGTAACGACTTAGACGGTCAGCTATTTGCGACCTTTTCAGCGGGTAAAGATCTTATTCGCCAAACACCCATTCAAGCAGACGGACGAGAAGCATTGCGAACCGAGCTTGCCAAGCGTGAAACAGGCGGCATTATTTTTACCACCATTCAAAAATTTGGCTTGCACGAGGGCGAAAATCAGCACCCGATTTTGAATGATCGCCACAACATTATCGTCATCAGCGATGAGGCTCATCGTTCGCAATATGGTTTTAGCCAACATTTAGCTATGGGAACACAATCCGCTACTTACCGAGTGGGCTATGCCAAACATTTACGAAATGCGTTGCCGAATGCCTCGTTTATTGGCTTTACTGGTACGCCAATTTCCCTTGAAGATAAAGATACTCAAGCAGTGTTTGGGCGTTATGTGTCGATTTACGACATTCAAGATGCGGTGGAAGACGGTGCAACCGTGCCGATTGTGTATGAGGCTCGCCAAATTCCGATTAACGAGAGCCAAGATTTCAAAAATGCGGTGCGTGAGGCGGACGATTTATTTTCGGACGATGAGCAAAGTTACAGTTTCCGCTTGCGTGAAAAGCTAATAGGGGCGGATACACGGCTCACAAAATTAGCGGAAGATTTGGTAAAACATTTTGAAAATCGCACCGCTTTAATGGACGGTAAGGCGATGATTGTGGCAATGAGCCGTCAAATTTGTGTGGTGTTGTATGACAAAATCATTGCCCTTCGCCCTGAATGGCATAGCGATAATCTCAACGAAGGGGCGATTAAAATTGTGATGACAGGCTCAGCAAGTGATCCTGACCATTTTCAACCGCACATTTATGGCAATCAAGAGAAGAAAAGCCTCGAAAAACGTTTTAAAGATCCGAGTGATCCGTTCAAACTTGTGATTGTGCGAGATATGTGGCTGACAGGTTTTGACGCCCCTTGTTGTAATACAATGTATATCGACAAGCCGATGAAAGGGCATAATTTAATGCAGGCAATTGCCCGAGTAAACCGTGTTTTCCGCAATAAAAGCCGTGAAAATGGTGGGTTAATTGTCGATTATGTGGGCTTGGTGGACGAACTTAAATCGGCAACGGCTGAATATACCAATGCAAATGGTAAGGGCGAAATGACGCAAGATATTGAGCAAATCAAACTCAAATTTTTAGAGTGCCTTGATATTGTGCGAGGAATGTTTGCCAGCCCTGTAAGCGGCCAGATTTTTCCATTATTTGACGCATTAAAAATTCACGATGAAATGGCGTTATTTGAGCAAATTCTAACGGCAGCAAACCATATTTTAAGCCTCGATCAGCAAAATCCTGTTGATGACAAAGCGAAGGATAAAACGCCACGCAAAAATCGCTTCTTGCAAGCGGTAAGATTAGCGAAAAAGGGTTACGGTTTGTGTGGTTCGTTGCCTGAAGTGCAGGTTTATCAGCGAGAATTAGCGTTTATTGATGCGGTGCGAGCAATGCTTGCAAAACGTGAGCCAAATTCGACCGTTAACCCTGCCGACCGACAGCTTAAATTGGTGGCGTTGCTAAACCAAGCGGTAAAAGCCGATGGGGCAGTGGACTTATTTGCGTTGCTTAATCGAGATCAGCCGAACATTGAGATTTTGTCGGAGCAGTTTTTAGAAAAAGTGAAAAATAGCCGCCACCAAGCGTTGTGGCTTGAGGCGATTCAACGTTATCTGCAAGCGGAAATTAAGGAAAAAGGAGCGAGTAATCTTTCCGTGCAAAAAGATTTTGAAACTCGATTAAAAGAGGCGATGAATAAATATCGCAATCAAAATCTCACGTTACTTGAAATTTTGGACGAATTATTGGCAATGGGGAAAGAATTTGCCGAACGTTTGGCTCGTGGCGAAAAATTAGGGCTAACGCCTGCGGAAATCGCCTTTTATGACGCTTTGGCTCAAAACGAAAGTGCGGTGCGAGAATTAGGCGATGAAGTCTTGAAAAATTTGGCAATGACAATCACCGAGAAGATCCGCCAATCTGCCACCATTGACTGGCAATTTAAAGATTCCGTGCGAGCCAAAATGCGAATTGAAATCCGCCGAGCGTTAAGATTATTCAAATATCCGCCCGATAAACAAGTGGAAGCAGTTGAGTTTGTATTAAGACAAGCGGAAGTGATTGCCGATGAATTAAGTTCACCTTAGTGTTGCTTTGTTAACCAAACAAAAACAAATTTGAAAAAAGTGCTTGCATTGGTTTTGGAAATCTCTATAATGAGCCACATCAGACGCGGGGTGGAGCAGCTTGGTAGCTCGTCGGGCTCATAACCCGAAGGTCGTTGGTTCAAATCCGGCCCCCGCAACCAGTTTTAAGGCTCACAGTTTTGATTAAAACTGTGAGTTTTGTTTTATATAGCCTTTGCTAATTTTCGATAACGAACATAATTCGCAAAATTTTGTATAAAACAAACCGCTTAAAGCCCCACGGTTTTCCGTCTGGGGTTTTTTTGTGGCTGGTACATAATAATCGTATCAAAAGAGCTGGTTAAGGCTCTTTTTTTATATCTGTCATTTAGGAGGCCTCCTTGGCAACTTTAGAACAAAAATTAGAAGAACTCGTTTCTGACACCATTGAATCAATGGGCTGCGAATTAGTCGGTATTGAGTGTCAACGAGCAGGGCGTTTTTTAACAGTACGTTTATATATTGATAAAGAAGGCGGCGTAACCATTGATGATTGCAGTGATGTGAGCCGTCAAGTGAGCGCAATTCTAGATGTTGAAGATCCGATTGCGGATAAATACAACTTAGAAGTTTCATCACCGGGTTTAGATCGTCCGCTCTTTACGCTTGCACATTACCAACGTTTTATCGGACAAGAAGTCGTGATTCATTTACGTATTCCGATGTTCGATCGCCGTAAATGGCAGGGTAAATTAGAGAGCGTAGAAGGCGATTTAATTACACTCTCGGTGGATAACGAAGCTCGCCAATTTGCATTCGGTAATATTCAAAAAGCAAACTTAGTTCCAGTTTTTAATTTCTAGAAGGTTAACCCAGAAAATGAGTAAAGAAATTTTATTAGCCGCAGAAGCGGTATCTAACGAGAAGTTACTGCCAAAAGAAGCTATCTTTGAAGCGCTTGAAACGGCATTAGCCATTTCGACTAAAAAGAAAAAAGAAATGGATATTGATGTGCGTGTGGTAATTGACCGTAAAACCGGTGATTTCCAAACTTTCCGTCGTTGGATTGTGGTTGAACAAGTACACAATATGACACGTGAGATCAGCTTAGAAGCGGCGCAATACGAAAACCCTAGCGTGCAATTAGGCGATATCGTTGAAGATGAAGTAGATTCAATTCCATTCGACCGTATTACGATGCAAACTGCACGCCAAGTGATCAGTACGAAAATTCGTGAAGCTGAGCGTAACAAAGTTATTGATCAATTCCGTTCACAATTAAATACCATCATCACTGCAACCGTTAAGAAAGTAAACCGTGATCAAATTATTTTAGATTTAGGTAACCAAGCGGAAGCGGTAATCGTACGTGAAGATATGCTTCCACGTGAAAACTTCCGTCCGGGTGACCGTGTACGTGGCGTATTATATGCGATTAAACCTGAGTCAAAAGGCCCACAACTTTTCGTAACACGTGCAAAACCGATTATGTTAGAAGAGTTATTTAAACTTGAAGTACCGGAAATCGGTGAAGATGTTATCGAAATTAAAGGTGCATCTCGTGATCCGGGTTCTCGTGCGAAAATTGCAGTTAAATCACACGATAAACGTATCGATCCAGTAGGTGCTTGTGTTGGTATGCGAGGTGCGCGTGTTCAAGCAATTAGTAACGAATTAGGCGGTGAACGTGTAGATATCGTACTTTGGGACGATAATCCGGCACAATTTGTGATTAATGCAATGGCACCGGCTGATGTAAGTTCTATCGTAGTTGATGAAGATAAACACGCAATGGATATTGCCGTTGAAAGCAAAAACCTTGCGCAAGCAATCGGTCGTAATGGTCAAAACGTACGTTTAGCTACCCAATTAACCGGTTGGACATTAAACGTAATGACTACGGAAGACTTAGATAAGAAGCATCAAGCGGAAGATAATAAAGTTATCGATTTATTCGTAACTTCATTAGAAATCGACCAAGAATTTGCACAAATCTTAGTAGATGAAGGTTTCTCTAGCCTAGAAGAACTTGCATTCATTCCGGTAAGCGAATTAACTTCTATCGATGGTCTTGAAGATGAAGATTTAGTGGAAGAGTTGCAAGCTCGTGCAAAAAATGCAATTACTGCAAAAGCATTAGCGGAAGAAGAAGCATTAAAACAAGCGCATATTGAAGATCGTTTATTAAACTTAGAAGGTTTAGATCGTCATATCGCATTTAAACTGGCTGAAAAAGGTATCACAACGCTTGAAGAATTAGCAGAACAAGCTACAGATGACCTTTCAGATATTGAAGAATTACCAGCAGACAAAGCAAGCGAATTAATTATGGCTGCTCGTCAAATTTGTTGGTTTAGTTAATCGTTGTAAGGAGTATAACTATGAGTGATAACGAAATTAAAAACGAAGCACCTAAAAAATTGAGCTTACAACGTCGCACAAAAACTACAGTGGCTGACGGTAAAGTTCAAGTTGAAGTGCGCAAATCTCGTAAAATCGATACAGAAGCGGTAAAAAAAGCGCAAGAAGAAGCTGCTTTAAAAGCAAAACAAGAAGCGGAAGCAAAAGCACAAGCTGAAAAAGAAGCAGCGGAAAAAGCGAAGGCGGAAGCAGAGGCAGCTAAAAAAGCGGAAGAAGCAAAAGCGGCTGAAGCGAAAAAGCACGCTGTACCGGTAATGCCTAACAGCAAGCCAAAAGCGGCAACACCAAAAGTAGAACAACCAAAACAAGAAAAAGCGCTTGATCCGGAAAAAGAAGCGAAGAAAAAAGAAGAAGCTGAACTCCGCCGTAAACAAGAAGAATTAGCGCGTCAAAAAGCGGAAATGGAAGCGAAACGCGCAGCAGAAAATGCGCGTCGTTTAGCGGAAATTGCACGTGAAGAAGCGGCTGAAAGCGGTGAAGAATTTGAAGATGATCGTTTTACTTCAAGCTATGCACGTGAAGCGGATCGTGATAATGACCGCCGTAGCGAAGCAAATCGCGGTCGTGGTAAAGGCGGTGTAAATAAAGCGAAAAAAGGCGATCGTGAAGATAAAAACGAGCGTAGCGCAGACCGTCGTAACCAAAAAGATGTGAAAGGTAAAGGTAAAAATGCGAAGAAAGGTTCTGCATTACAACAAGCCTTCACTAAACCTGTTCAAGTAAATAAAGCTGATGTCGTTATCGGTGAAACCATCACTGTTGCTGAACTTGCTAATAAAATGGCGGTAAAAGCAACCGAAATTATCAAAACGATGATGAAAATGGGTGAGATGGTAACGATTAACCAAGTTATCGACCAAGAAACTGCTCAACTTGTTGCGGAAGAAATGGGTCATAAAGTTATTTTACGTAACGAAAACGAACTTGAAGACGCAGTAATGGAAGATCGTGACGTTGATGCGGAAAAAGTAACACGTGCTCCGGTAGTAACCATCATGGGTCACGTTGACCACGGTAAAACGTCATTACTTGACTATATCCGTAAAGCGAAAGTTGCAGCAGGTGAAGCGGGTGGTATTACTCAGCACATCGGTGCTTACCACGTTGAAACCGATGACGGTAAGATGATTACCTTCTTAGATACACCGGGACACGCAGCGTTTACTTCTATGCGTGCACGTGGTGCGAAAGCAACGGATATCGTTGTTCTTGTTGTAGCGGCAGACGATGGTGTAATGCCACAAACTATCGAAGCGATTCAGCACGCGAAAGCGGCAGGCGCACCGATTGTCGTTGCGGTAAACAAAATTGATAAACCGGAAGCAAATCCTGATCTTGTAGAACAAGAATTACTTCAACACGAAGTGATTTCAGAGAAATTCGGTGGTGACGTTCAGTTCGTACCTGTATCAGCGAAAAAAGGTTTAGGTATTGACGAATTACTAGAAGCGATTCTTCTTCAATCTGAAGTATTAGAACTTACAGCGGTTAAAGAAGGTATGGCAAGCGGTGTCGTAATCGAATCTTATCTTGATAAAGGTCGTGGTCCGGTAGCGACGATTCTTGTGCAATCAGGTACATTAAACAAAGGCGATATCGTACTTTGTGGCTTCGAATACGGTCGTGTGCGTGCGATGCGTGATGAAAACGGTAAAGACATCAATTCTGCTGGCCCATCAATTCCTGTTGAGGTATTAGGTCTTTCAGGCGTACCGGCAGCCGGTGATGAAGCAACCGTTGTACGTGACGAGAAAAAAGCACGTGAAGTAGCATTATTCCGTCAAGGTAAATTCCGTGAAGTGAAACTTGCTCGTCAGCAAAAAGCGAAACTTGAAAATATGTTTAGCAATATGACGGCAGGTGATGTTGCAGAACTTAATGTGATTGTTAAAGCGGACGTACAAGGTTCGGTAGAAGCAATTTGCCAAGCATTAGCAGAACTTTCAACAGACGAAGTAAAAGTGAAAGTAGTAGGTTCTGGTGTAGGTGGTATCACCGAAACGGATGCAACTTTAGCTGCAGCTTCAAATGCGATTATGGTTGGTTTCAACGTTCGTGCGGACGCATCGGCTCGTCGTGTAATCGAAGCGGAAAACATCGACTTACGTTACTACTCAATCATCTACGAATTGCTCAACGAAATCAAAGCGGCAATGAGCGGTATGTTACAGCCTGAGTTCAAACAAGAAATCATCGGCTTAGCAGAAGTACGTGACGTATTCCGTCATCCAAAATTCGGTGCAATCGCTGGTTGTATGGTAACTGAAGGTGTGGTGAAACGTAACAACCCAATCCGTGTATTACGTGACAACGTAGTAATCTTTGAAGGCGAGTTAGAATCGCTCCGCCGTTTCAAAGACGACGTTTCAGAAGTGCGTAACGGTATGGAATGTGGTATCGGCGTTAAGAACTACAACGATGTAAAAGTCGGCGACCAAATCGAGGTATTCGAAGTAGTTGAAGTGAAACGCACAATCTAATTTCGTTTCATTAGTGAAAGCGGTCAGATTTCTGCATAAATTTGCAAAAATTTAGTAGAAACTGACCGCTTGTTTTTGGCGTAACATCGCTAATAACGACAAATTAGGGTATAATCCTAACAAAATTTTGAGGCGCTTCGTGGTGCCTCATTTGCATTTTGGAGAAAACATGAGCAGAGAATTTAAACGCAGTGATCGTGTAGCGCAAGAGCTACAAAAAGAGATTGCTGTGATTTTACAACGTGAGGTGAAAGATCCTCGTATCGGTATGGTAACGGTATCGGATGTGGAAGTGAGCCGTGATTTGGCTTATGCAAAAATCTTTGTGACTTTCTTATTCGATAATGATCAAAGCGCAATTGAACAGGGTATGAAAGGTTTAGAAAAAGCAAGCCCGTATATTCGTTCGTTAGTCGGTAAAGCAATGCGTTTACGTATCGTGCCTGAGCTTCGTTTTATTTACGATCAATCATTAGTTGAAGGCATGCGTATGTCTAACCTTGTATCGAATGTGATTAAAAACGACGAAGCTAAACATAAAGAGGAAGAATAGGTGTCTAGACCTCGTAAAAAAGGGCGTGATGTTCACGGCGTATTTTTATTAGATAAACCGCAAGGAATGTCGTCAAATGATATTCTGCAAAAGGTCAAACGCTTATTTCAAGCAAATAAAGCGGGGCATACCGGTGCATTAGATCCGCTTGCGACCGGAATGTTACCAATTTGTTTGGGGGAAGCGACTAAATTTTCGCAATTTTTGCTTGATTCGGACAAACGTTATCAAGTTACTGCAAAATTAGGTGAACGTACCGATACGTCGGACGCAGAAGGGCAAGTTGTTGAAACCCGTGCTGTGAACGTAAGTGAAACGGAAATTATTTCAGCGTTAGATCAATTTCGTGGTGATATTTTACAAGTTCCAACTATGTTTTCCGCATTGAAACATAACGGCAAACCACTTTATGAATATGCTCGTCAAGGCATTACGGTGGAACGAGAAGCGCGCCCGATTACGATTTTTGAGTTACGCTTTATCGAATATTCCGCGCCTTATCTTACGTTAGAAGTACATTGCTCAAAAGGTACTTATATCCGTACTTTGGTGGATGATTTAGGTGAAGTATTAGGTTGTGGCGCACATGTTACGGTTTTACGCCGTTTGGCGGTTGCAAATTATCCGATTGAAGCGATGATGAGCTATGCAGATTTGCAAAATTTAAGTGAAAATCAACCGCTTGAAGCATTGGATCAATATCTTTTACCTTTAGATACCGCCGTAGAAAGTCTGCCTAAAATAAATCTAACAGCAGAGCAAACCAAAGCGGTCGGTTTCGGTCAAAGAGTCAAATTTGAAAATATCGATCAAACTTACGGTCAAGTTCGTTTATTTTCAGAACATGGTCAATTCCTCGGAGTAGCGGAAATCACCAATGATAATGTGATTCGCCCGAGTCGAATGGTAAACCTTTAGTTTTTACGGTTTGTTTCTGCAAAAGTAGGAGCAGACCGCTTTAATGCAAAGAACAATATGAAATTCAAATTTTTAGCCATTCCTTTTACCGTGATTACCTTGGTAATTGCAGGCTGTTCAAATAAAAATTCATTTCAAGAATTACCGCTTGATGCGCAATATAACAAAGCTCGTACGCTCAATAACTTTAATGATTACGTACATTTTCTAAAACAAAAAGCAGCGGCTGCCGGCGTTTCGGATAAAACACTCAATGCACAACGTTTCATTCATTACAATGCACGTGCGGTACAGCTAGATCAGCAGCAAGCCGGGCGAAAAAGAGATCCAAATGCGCCTACACCGCAGCCGAATCCTAATGGTGTAACCAATTATCTCAACAAAGTGCTAACACAGGCTAAAGTGAATACGGCGGTTGAGAATTGGTATGAATTTGGTTCACCACTAACCAAAGCAAGCCAGAAATACGGCGTTCAAAAAGAATATATTATGGCACTTTGGGGCATGGAAAGTAGCTTTGGTCGTTACCAAGGTGATTTTGATGTGTTATCCGTTTTAGCGACACTCGCTTTTGACGGTCGCCGTGAAAAGCTCTTCACGCAAGAATTTGTCAATGCGATGAAAATGCTAGATGATGGCACGATCAATCGTTATGAAATGCAAGGTTCTTGGGCGGGCGCTATGGGGCAAACACAATTCATGCCGACTGCTTATTTAAGCTATGCCGCCGATGGTGACGGTGACGGTAAAAAAGATATTTGGAACAATGAAGCGGACGCGTTTGCTTCAATTGCTTCTTATCTTTCTACAGTCGGATGGGAAGACAGATTGCCTTGGGGAATTGAAGTTAAGTTATCTAGCCCAATTGATATGTCATTTTCAGGACTTGCGGAGAACCAAGCAAAAAGCTTAGGCGAGTGGCAATCTTGGGGAGTCTATCTCGCTTACCCAACTGCACAAGATAGCGCAAAATTAAGCGCACTAAGTGGTAAAAAATTATGGTTGGTTCGTCCGGATAAAGAGGTCGGCAGAGCATTCTTAGTAACCAGTAATTTCCGTACATTAATGGATTGGAATAGATCAAATAATTTCGGTATAAGTATTGGTAAATTTGCTGATCGTATTAATGCTTCTGTTGGGCAATAGCTAAAACAAGCGGTTAAATTTGTAAAAAATTTTGCAAATCTAACCGCTTGTTTATTTAATGAATGGCGTAAAAGCTATTCTTGCCAATATTTTTTCTTAGTGGTTTGCCCAATCCCCGGATTAAAGCTATTGGTCGGATCGAGAGCCTTATAGAACTTACGTAATTCTGGTTTTGCTTCATAGAGATGACCGACATTATGTTCCGCCGGATATTGCGCGCCACGCTTATCTAACAACTTCAGCATTTCGTGTTCTAACTTCACACAATCACAGCCTTTCTTGACAATATAGTCTTGGTGGAACACATGACACATAAAATGGCCATAATAGAGTTTATGACTAATTTGTGCATCAATTTCTGCCGGCAATTGTTCAAACCAATCTGGATCGTTACGGCGCAGAGCAACATCCAGTGCGACAATGTCTTCCACTTCTTGTTCATGGATTGCACGATAACGAATAGCCGCACTGGCAACCGCAAACCGGTGTAACATCGCTGCTTGCGTTTCTAACGCATTACATTCAAAAAAGTCGCCTTTTTCATGTTGAGTAAAATAGTGTTTAAGGTAGTTACGAGCTTCATCAACACCTTTACCCCCCATTTTGATAATTAAATGGTGTTCATAACGATCACGGAATTGCCATAAACTTTGTGGCAAATGTTCCGGCAATCCCTTTGAGATCAATTGCATGACCTTATCACTCAGATGATGTGGTAAGAATGGTATCTTTTTACTGAGACGATCGACATTTGCCTTTAGAGCAAACAACTTCGGTAGCCATTGAGTACCAAATTTTTTAATAACCCAGAATGTATCCTTACCATAACGAGCTGCCACATCAAAGGCATCACGATGAATGTATTCACCAGAAATTGGTAATTGTTCAAATTGACTCAGCATATGGCGACGTAAATCATTAAGAACATTGGTTTGATTGGTACCGATATAAAATACGGCGGTATCTTTTTCGAGAGGGAAAGTATCTAAACGAACAGCGAAGATAGCGAGTTTTCCGGCGCTACCAGAAGCTTCAAAATGGCGAGCTGGATCAGCATTGAAACGAGCAGGGGAGTTTTCATCTACTTGGCGAACATGATTGCAATAACTGTGATCATGTCCTTTTCCGCAATCTTGCTGAATATCTTTTTGTTGGTAACGTTGCATTTGCAAATTCGTTAGTATTTCTTCCGGTGTCGAACCTAACTCAATACCAAGGTGGTTATGCAATTCCAGTTCGCCTTGCTCATTCAATTGCGCATAAAGTGCCATTTCCGTATAAGCAGGCCCTCGTTGTACCAATGCACCGCCCGAATTATTACAAATTCCACCGATTACAGAAGCACCAATACAAGATGAACCGATGACCGAATGAGGTTCTCGCCCATATGGTTTTAACTGATTTTCAAGTTCATTCAGTGTCGAACCGGGTAAACAAACTACTTGCGCTGCATGATTAATCAATTGAATACCGTTAATCCGCATCGCATTAATAATCACAATATCACGATCGTAATCATTGCCACTTGGGGTAGAGCCGCCGGTTAAGCCCGTATTAGCCGCTTGGTTAATCACAATCACATCATGCGCAACACAAGCTTTTAAAATCTGCCAAAACTCCAATAAATTGGCAGGTCTAACGACTGCAAGCGCTGCACCGGAACCAAAGCGATAACCGCTTCGATATGACTCTGTTTTAGCCGGTTCGGTAATAATATGTTGATTACCTACAATTTGAGTAAGTTGTGCAATAAGTTGTTGTGCAGACATTTTGTTATCCTCTTGTAATAAGAATTAACAACATCATAACAGACAAAATATCTACTTGTTGAGCAAATTTACGTAAATAAGCGGTCATTTTTTGCGAAAAATTTGCAATTTTTCATTAAATAAGTAATCTTGTCGCTACCAAACACGATGTTTGGTTTTAAATGAGGAAATAAATATGTATTTTGAAATTTATAAAGATGCGAAAGGTGAATTCCGTTGGCGTTTAAAATCTGGCAATCACCAAACTGTCGCAACAGGTGGGGAAGGCTATGCAACTAAGCAAAGCTGCCAGAAGGGTATTGAAGCGGTGAAAAAAATTACTGCGGAAACTGAAGTTAAAGACTTAACCAAAGAATAAGCATAACCTCTATGCAATAAGTAAAGCGCTGAGATTCAGCGCTTTTTTCTTTGTATATAAAAAATGCCCTCAAACGAGGGCATTTTGCTTTAAAAGGATTATAATTAACCTTGAGTTGCTTGAATCGCAGTTAATGCGATTGTATATATGATATCGTCAACTAACGCACCACGAGAAAGGTCATTAACCGGTTTACGCATACCTTGAAGCATTGGACCGATAGACACTAAATCTGCAGAACGTTGTACCGCTTTATATGTCGTATTACCGGTATTTAAGTCTGGGAATACGAATACCGTCGCTTTACCGGCTACCGGAGAGTTAGGCGCTTTAGAACGAGCCACATCTTCCATTACCGCCGCATCATATTGTAACGGACCATCGATAATTAAATCAGGACGTTTTTCTTGTGCGATACGAGTCGCTTCTTTCACTTTCTCTACGTCTGCACCAGAACCTGATGTACCTGTTGAGTAAGAAATCATTGCAACACGTGGGTCAATACCGAATGCTTTCGCTGATTCTGCAGATTGAATCGCAATTTCAGCTAATTGTTCTGCTGTCGGATCTGGGTTTACCGCACAGTCACCGTACACAAGCACTTGGTCTGGTAATAACATGAAGAAGATTGAAGAAACAATTGAACTACCCGGTGCAGTTTTGATGATTTGCATCGGCGGACGAATTGTATTTGCTGTGGTATGTACCGCACCAGATACTAAACCGTCAACTTCACCAGCTTCTAACATCATCGTACCAAGTACTACGGTATCTGTTAATTGCTCACGCGCAACAACTTCTGTCATACCTTTGTTTTTACGTAACTCAACTAAACGAGCAACATAGTTTTCACGTACTTCTTCAGGATTGATGATTGTGATACCTTTACCTAATACCACACCTTGAGATTCCGCTACACGTTGAACATCAGTAGGATTTGCTAAAAGTACACATTCTGCGATACCACGTTCAGCACATAATGCCGCCGCTTTCACGGTACGAGGTTCATCACCTTCAGGTAATACGATGCGTTTTTTCGCTTGACGCGCATATTCAGTTAATTGATAACGGAACGCTGCTGGAGATAAACGACGAGCACGAGTTGCCGCTTTAGATACTTCATCAACGAAACCAGCGTTGAATTGGCTTGCAACATATTCTTTGATTGAAGTAATACGCTCTTTATCATCTACTGGCACTTCTAAGCTAAAGCTTTGTAAGCTAAGCGCTGTTTGCCATGTGTTACCTTCTACACGGAATACCGGTACACCAGATTCAAATGCTTGTTGGCAAAGTTTTGCAATTGGAGTTTCAATTTTATAACCGCCGGTTAATAAGATTGCACCGATTTCAACGCCATTCATTACCGCTAAAGATGCAGCTACTAAAACTTCCGGACGATCCGCAGAAGTTACTAATAAGCTACCTGCTTTGAAATGATCAACCATATGTGGAAGGCTACGAGCACAGAACGTTACGCCACGGATACGACGAGATTGGATGTCACCTTCATTGATAATTGCAGCGTGTAAGTGTTTCGCTAAATCAATCGCACGAGTCGCAATTAAATCCGATTTCCATTCAACGCAAGCAAGTAATTTGATTGGACTTTTCGCAAATAATGCTTCCACTTCAGCAACATTTTGTGTGCTATGTTGGAATGAATCGAAAATTTCCGTTAAGTCCGGGCGAGTACGGCCAGATTCATCAACCGGTGCATTAAATTTGTTGATGATCACACCTAATAAGTTAGGGTTGTGACGACCACCGAATTCTGAAGCAGCCGCTTCAATGCGTTCTTTTAATTGTGCCGGTTTATCTGAACCTGGTGCCGCAACTAAGATGATTTCCGCATCTAACGCTTGAGCAATATCATAGTTTACGCTATTTGCGTATGAGTTTTTACGTGTTGGAATTAGACCTTCAACAACGATAACTTCATTATTTTTTGATAACTGTTGGTGACGCTCAACCACTTTTTCTAATAAAACATCACTTTGGTTTTGACCAATTAACGCTTCCGCTTCGCTTAGCATAAATGGTTCGCCCACTTCTGTGGTTTGTGCAGCTTTAATGATAGAAGTAGAGCGGTCTAAAGTATCTTCACCGGTAATCGGTTGTGCGATAGGTTTTAAAAAGCCAACTTTTGTGCCTTTTTGCTCTAATGCATGAACTAAACCAAGGCTAACACTTGTTAAACCCACGCCGGTTGTGGTTGGAATAAGAATAATCGTTCTAGACATATTTAATCCGTTTATGTGAAATAGGAAAAGGGCAGAATTGTCTGCCCCTTGGAATTATAATGCTAATTTAGCTGTATCTTGTGCAATCACTAATTCTTCGTTTGTAGGGATTACTACTGCTTTGAATGCTGAGTCATCAGCAGTAATTGTACCTGATTTACCGAAGCGTGCTGCTAAGTTACGTTCGTTATCTAATTTGATACCGAATAATTTTAAGTGATTTAAGGTTAATTCACGTACGTGACCTGAGTTTTCACCGATACCGCCAGTAAATGCGATAGCGTCTAAGTGAGAATCACCTAAGATTGCCATATATGCACCAATATATTTTGCTAAACGGTAGCTGTATACGTCTAATGCACGTTTTGCTTCCGGTTTTGATGCATCGTCATAGTTATCTTCTGCATAACGACAGTCGCTAGTTACTTCTGTTAAACCTAAAAGACCTGATTTTTTCACTAATGTATCTTCGATTTGCTCCATTGACATACCTAAGTTTTTGTATAGGTAGAAAATGATTGCAGGATCGATGTCACCTGAACGAGTACCCATCACTAAACCTTCTAATGGTGTTAAACCCATTGAAGTATCGATACATTTACCGTTACGAACAACAGATACAGAACCACCGTTACCTAAGTGACAAATAATTGCGTTTGTTTGATCTACCGGTTTACCTGCTAATTCAGCAACTTGTGATGTGATGAATAGGTGGCTAGTACCGTGCGCACCATAACGACGAATACCATTTTCTTTATATAGTTTGTATGGAAGTGCGTATAAGAATGCTTCTTCCGGCATTGTTTGGTGGAAAGCCGTGTCGAATACGGCAACGTTTTTCTCTTTTAATTCAGGGAAAATACGGAACGCTTCTTGAATACCGATTAAGTGAGCCGGATTGTGAAGTGGTGCGAATTGAATTGCGTTTTCGATGCCTTTAACTACATCGTCATTGATAACTACAGATGAAGTAAATTGCTCACCACCGTGAACGATACGATGACCGATAGCACCAATGCTTGCCTTTAATTCTTCCGATAATAATTCATTTGCAATGAATGTTAATGCTTCGCTATGTGCTGCACCCGCACCTAAATCTGCATTGCCTTTTTCGCCGTTTAATTTCCATTTGATACGAGCGTCTTCTAAATGAAATGCTTCTGCTAAACCAGATAATTTTTCATCACCTGTTTTAGGATCTAAGATAGCAAATTTTAGAGAAGAGCTACCACAGTTAAGGATAAGGATTAAGTTTTTAGACATGTCAAACACCTTTTTTTCTTTGTTTATGAAAGGATTGATAAATTGACACACAGTGGCGTGTGTACGTCTTTATAAGAATACACTTTTCGGCACATAAAATAAATTCCTATTCCAAAATAATAGTGAAAAACTGCTTAAAATTTGATTCGAGCCAGCGTTTTATTTCAAATTAAAGTACAAATTCTGAATAAAGGACCAATTTTTATTTGCACTCGATCACGAAATAGGAAAAAAGCGCTAGAGCATAAGCGGTTATTTTCTTACAATAATTTGCAATTTTTTATGTCAAACAAGGAGGAGTGTTTCTATGCTAAATAGAAGACGTTTTATTCAATTAGGTGCAAGCGCAATGCTTGTGTTAGGCACACAACGTTTTGCATTTGCAGCTGGTGGGGCAAGTAATAATGCGGATTTACGTATTATTGCAACAACTGATATTCATAGTTTTTTAACCGACTTTGACTATTATAAAGACGCACCAACCGAAAAATTCGGTTTTACTCGTACGGCAAGTTTAATTGAACAAGCTCGTAAAGAAGTGAAAAATAGTGTGTTGGTGGATAACGGTGACTTAATCCAAGGTAACCCAATCGCCGATTACCAAGCAGCGGTGGGTTCAAAAGAAGGAAAAGCAGATCCGGCTATTAAGGCACTTAATGCAATGAAATATGAAGTCGGTACGCTCGGTAACCACGAATTTAACTATGGTTTAAGCTACTTAAATAACGTGATTAAACAAGCGCAGTTCCCGATCGTGAATGCTAATATTGTAAAACCAGGTACAGACGAACCGTTCTTCCAGCCTTACTTTATTCAAGAAAAAGCTATCGTTGATACAAACGGCAAACCTCAAACATTAAAAATCGGTTATATCGGCTTTGTTCCACCACAAGTTATGGTTTGGGATAAAGCAAATCTTGAAGGCAAAGTTGAAGCACGTGATATTGTCAAAACTGCCGAAAAATATGTACCAATTGTTAAAGCGAAGGGTGCTGATGTGATTATCGCATTAGCACACACAGGCCCTTCTGATGAACCATATAAAGAAGGAGCAGAAAACTGTGCATTCTACCTTGCTGATGTGAAAGGCATTGATGCGGTTATTTTTGGTCACTCGCACCGCTTATTCCCAAATAAAGAATTTGAAAAATCACCGAATGCCGATATTGCAAAAGGCACAATGAAAGGTGTTCCTGAAAGTATGGCCGGCTATTGGGGTAATAACCTCAGCGTGGTTGATTTAAGTTTAGCGGAGCAGAACGGTAAATGGGCAGTTGTAGACGGAAAAGCGGCACTGCGCCCGATCTATGACGCTGAAAAGAAAAAAGCAACGATTGAAAATCATCCGGAAATTACAACATTACTTAAAGAAACACACGAAGCAACCCGTAAATTTGTGTCACAACCGATTGGTAAAGCTACAGATAATATGTATAGCTACTTAGCGTTAGTACAAGATGATCCAACGATCCAAATTGTAAACCAAGCGCAAAAAGCTTATGTAGAAAACGTTGTTGTTAAAGGTTTACCGGAACTTGCCGGCTTACCAGTATTAAGTGCCGGCGCGCCATTTAAAGCAGGCGGTCGTAAAAATGACCCAACAGGCTTTACCGAAGTGGATAAAGGTCAATTAACTTTCCGTAACGCAGCAGACTTATATCTCTATCCAAATACTTTAGTGGTAGTAAAAGCGACTGGAGCAGAGTTAAAAGAGTGGTTAGAGTGCAGTGCCGGTATGTTCAAACAAATTGATCCGGCTAGCTCACAACCTCAAGGTTTATTAGATTGGACCGGTTTCCGTACTTATAACTTTGACGTAATTGATGGAGTAGAGTACCAATTTGATATTACTCAACCGGCGCGTTACGATGGTGAATGCAAATTAATCAATGAAAATGCACATCGTGTGGTTAATTTGACTTTCAATGGCAAACCAGTTGATCCGAAGCAAGAGTTCTTAATTGCGACCAACAATTACCGTGCATACGGCGGTAAATTCCCAGGTACTGGTGATAGCCATATCGTTTTTGCTGCACCTGATGAAAATCGTCAGATTTTAGCAAATTACATTTCGGCAGAAAGTAAAGCAAACGGTCATGTTGTACCAACGGCAGACAAGAACTGGCGCATTGCACCAATTAATGCAAAAGCTAAATTAGATGTTCGTTTTGAAACTTCTCCAACCGAAAAAGCAGCAGCATTTATTAAAGAAAAAGCGCAATATCCAATGACTTTAGTCGGCACAGACGAAATTGGTTTTGCTGTATATCAAGTTGATTTAACGAAATAATTTGCGTTATTTTTAATTACCACGGAATACTCGGATTACACCGATATTTTATCTAATCTATCTGAGTATTCCGTGGTTTTATCGTTGCATATTGATATTCGCTCTAATTTGATCAAAACTAATCTGTTTCACTAATTTACCGTTTTCAAAAATCAGTTCTAATAGATCATCAGAAAAATCATCCTTAGCAGTTAACTCATCAATATAATGATCGAAAGCAATTACTTTTACTCGACCTTTTTGTGATTTTTTTAAGCCGTCATCTGTTTTAGGATTTTTAAAAATCGCTTTCTCAGCACCATTGATTGTAATTGAAGTTGCTTTTACCGCAAAACCAAGCGTATCTCGCGTATTGCGCTGATAAGTCTGTGCCCCAACACCAAACACAATATTACTTGAAGCAAAGCCTTTTTGCTCAAGCCCTTTCAACACGGATAACATTTTATCGTAAGTCACACCATCACCGTAAATAGCGCCAATATGAGGGTCTAAAACTTTATAGCCCTTGGTATTAATTGTTCCACCAAAAATATCCCATAAGCATTCAATTAAACCTTTACGCTCATGCTCATTACAAGCGGTCGAATTTCCGCAAAGAATTGCAAAAAAATCACCGCTATCAGGACGAATAACGACCTTAGCATGCGCAGGGCGAGCCATAATTTCATCTTTTAGTAATGGCAAGTTAACACTAATGTTATGCCAAAAATCGGTCGTATCCGCTACAATTGATAACATACTATCCGGAAATTTCTGCATTAAATAGCGGAAAGTAGGTAGCTCATCCACACCATGCGCACTCATAACCGAATGTTCAGAAGC
Organism: Actinobacillus suis ATCC 33415; assembly: GCF_000739435.1. Classification (NCBI taxonomy): domain Bacteria; kingdom Pseudomonadati; phylum Pseudomonadota; class Gammaproteobacteria; order Pasteurellales; family Pasteurellaceae; genus Actinobacillus; species Actinobacillus suis. The sequence goes on along the minus strand of NZ_CP009159.1, from coordinate 771,723 downwards.
GGGTATAGAAGTGCCAATTAAGTTCTGTGAACCATAATAACTGCTGATAAATGAAATCGCTGGGATAGTGTCCGTACCTAAAAAACTGGTTAAATGACCGGCTCCGGACATCTCAGCGGATTCTAACGAACTCATTCCTCGCATTGAAAAGTCATGCGATTGAAATGGAATATGAGCTTTATTATCACAGGTTTTCTCTGCAAATTTAGCCAGAGCAGAGCGATAAGCAAATGCAATTGATGCAGACGTCATAGGCTGCCATAAACAGACATTAATCAGCGTTTCTAAATAGTTGGTTAACCAAAAGAAATCCGGATGTGTATTTTCAATCGTCATTACCGGCACTTTAATTGCAACCGATTTTCCTTCCGGAATCGCCTTGATACGAATAGGTAAATAGCCTAATTGATGCAATTGCGCAATATGTTCACCGGAATCCTTAATCTGTAGTGTTTGAGCAATAAATTGCGAATATTCTGATACAACCTCAGCTTTTGGGCGATTAAAAAAATTATCATTAAAGTAATGGATTAAATATTTAGTAATAAATGCTTGGACTCCAAAAGAAACAACACGGATTAAATAAGGCGCTTGTTTATTGCTACGAGGGGTAAAGGTGCTATACAGAATTTGCGTATTTTCAGGATACTGAATTCGATGAGACGTTTTATAAAAGTCGCATAATAAGGATGGAATCGCACTCGATCTTTGATATTTGTTTAATAAACTACACATAATGCTACCTTAATCTTTTTTAAACTAAAATAAAGTCTACCATATGCAACAAACAAATGATAAGGATTTATTTTATTTCTATAACCATATGTACAGATAACAACAAATTTGTAATATATATTAACCAAATGCATTTGGTGATCTTATATGTAACTCGCATTATAGAGTTAATATTAACTAGTATCAAAAGCTGCAAATGCCTGTACAAATTTGACCGCTTATAGATAGCATTAAAACTAAAAAGAATAACACTAGATATGCTATCAAAGTTACAATCATTTTACTTCGCATAATGTAGATTATGTTAAATAGAAAATTATTTTATATATTTAGAAATATTAGCTTGTACTACTTTCTTTATTTAACCACCACAGAACACACGGATTACACAGAAAGCTTAATCCTTTGATTATTGCCGAAATATATATAGTTTGGTTTATTATCTTACATCAACAAACATGCCCCATTCCTTCCGCGTACTCTGTGTATTCCGTAGTTAATATTTCATAAAAAACAAAACCCCAACAGTTTTCACCATTGGGGTTTTAAGCTTATTTAGTTAAGCGTTGGCAAGAATATTACCAGTAAACACGCATACCTACACCGATAGCTTTATCAGTTGTTTTGCCGTTATAGCTGTAACCATTGCCCACTGCATCGTAGTCTTTAGTTTGAACGTATTTACCTTCAACAAATGCTACAACTTGTTTGTGGAATTGATAGTCAACACCTAATAAGAAACCGTGAGTTTTCTCTTTTGCAGAATCAGCTTTAGCTACAGTTGTTTCTGCACGCTCATATAAGTAGTTACCATAGATACGTGAAGCTGGGATCACTTGGTATTGGAAACCTGGTGCTACGAAGAATGCTTTCGTACGTTCGCTACCATCTTTTTCATATTTATAACCAAAGTCACCAACTAATTTTAAATCACCAATAGTATAGCCTAATGCGATTTCATAACCATCTTGGTAATGTTTGTGGTTTGTACCTGTTGCATAGTTAGAACGACCGATACCACCTTCAACATTAAATGTGTTACCACCTAATTGCGTTTCATATACCGCACCTAAACCATATGCATTTTTAAGTTCATTCGGTAATACTTCACCAGCCGCATCACGTTTTTCTGCAAAGTTATAGTTTGCACCGATCTGTAAACCTTCAATACCTTTATAGTCATAGCGGATCACTTGGTTACCTGAAGTTGCGATATATGATGGTACGATACCGTATTCGTAATCATCTGTTTGACCGTAATCATCAGCAATTGTTAATTGACGACCAAATGTTACTTCACCATACTGTTTGCTACCTAAACCAACATATGCACGTTTAGCGTATAAATCACCAAATTGATCATCTGAATTGTTTTTATCAAAACGAATTTCTAAACGACCTAATGCATAGAAATCATTACCTAAGTCATGATTTACACGTACACCAAAACGTGAGCCAGCATTACGTAATTGTGAATGCGCATTTTTATTTTTTACTGTTTGACCGTTTGCATATTTAGTTTTTGAACTTGCTTGTTCAAGCACTAAACGTAAAGAACCATCAACCTGTACTTTAGTACCTTCTGCGTCATACACTGTTACAGCTGAAGCTGATGCTGCGAATGCCGTTACTGCTAATGCAACTAGAGTTTTTTTCATAATGTTCACCTTAATTTTTAATTTTAAGTTTATTTAAAATTACTCTCGATAAGGTGTAAGAGTAATTTTCCAAAACTAACATTTACCGTGTAAGAATTCTTCAGTAAATGTGATTGCGAGCGAATAATGGCAAAATCAACATAACCTGTCAATAGTGCTACACTCCAAACACAAATGCGTAAAAAACCATTTAAAAACAACAGGTTGCAAAAAACATTTACAAATCAAAATGAAATTTGCTTAAAAAAAGATAAAACACTCCAAATTTAAGCTTTATCTAAGTTATTGATATAAAAGTCATTTTTTGTATAACTTTGATATTTATTAAACTTACAAAAAAAGTTATTTTTTTTGTGATAAAGCTCACAAATTTAGAAAATTCTTATTTTTTAGTAGAGTTTTTACACAAAAGCAAACGGTTACAATCATTAAAAATCAATTTATAATAGTTAAAAATCACTCTTAACTACACCGATATGATTAGAAACTTTCCAATTTTAGTACAAAAACAATTAGATATTTTTTTACCTTTTTATGATTATGAGGTGATTATTTCTGAAAATATATTCTCTATATCCAAACAAAAAGTATCATTTTTTGTTCAAGAAATAACACAAACAGCAAATGAATTAAATAAACAATATTCTGAAGATTATGCTAATGCATATGCGGCTAAACTTTTTCATCAATATGAAGCATTAGCACAAGCTGTTAAGACCTTAAAATTAACGCAAAGTAATGATACTCTGCTCTTTCAGTCATCCTTTCAATTCCCTAAAAATATTCATTCGCTTGCGCCTACCCGCCGTTTAAATGAATACCGGAAAGCATTAAGAGCATTAAATGAGAAAATTAGCTGGTTAGTTGAAAAGCGTTATAATGCTTCAGAAGCTGACAAAGTCTTGTTAGAAAGGCAGATTCAAGAAACAGAATACCGTAAAATGAAGTGCTTAAAGGCAATTGAGGATCTTGAAGAGCAAACACAATTTAAATAATTATGTTTTAGAGAAGGTAATAAGAAAGGCGCTATAAAAGCGCCTTCCTTTTAAAATTATAATGTTTTAGCTAATTTTTTGATGAAGTCTTTAAAATCATCGCCAAACTTATCATGACGTAAACTATATTCAGTAAATGCTTGCATATAGCCTAATTTATCACCACAGTCAAAAGTACGCCCAGTCATATGGAATGCTTCCACGGTTTCTTGCTCAATTAGCATATCAATCGCATCAGTTAATTGAATTTCATCACCTACGCCCACTGGTGTTTTTTCAAGCAGATCCCAAATGTTTTCAGAGAATACGTAACGACCAACAACCGCTAAGTTAGACGGTGCTTCTTCAACACTTGGTTTTTCCACCATTTTCACGATTTTCGCTGTCTCACCCGCCGGAATTTCCACACCTGCGCAATCGGCTACACCATAGCTACTTACATCTTCTTTTGGTACCGGAGCAACCATAATTTGGCTATGTTTAGTTTCATTAAAGCGTTTGATCATTGCTGCAAGGTTTTCAGTTTTCTGATTTGCTGTGAAATCCGCTAAAATCACATCAGGAAGAACAACAGCAAACGGTTCATTACCCACAACCGCTCTACCACATAACACTGCGTGGCCTAAACCTTTTGCTTGCCCTTGGCGTACATGCATTAATGTTACGTCTTTCGGTACAATTGAACGTACTTCATCTAATAATTGACGTTTTACACGTTTTTCAAGCATTGTTTCAAGCTCAAAAGACGTATCAAAATGGTTTTCGATAGCATTTTTTGATGAATGTGTTACTAACACAATTTCTTTAATGCCTGCGGCCACACACTCATTAACAATATATTGAATTAACGGCTTATCTGCAATTGTTAACATTTCCTTTGGAATTGCTTTAGTCGCCGGAAGCATACGAGTACCAAGACCCGCTACAGGAATAATCACTTTCATTATATAATCCTTATAAATAGATGCGATTGCATCAATAAATATACGCTTTTATGCGCATTGATAAAAAACCGCTAGCAATTTATGCAAGCGGTCTAATTTTGTCTAAATTCTAACAATTACCGAAGAAGTAAAGCAAGAGTTTCACCTATTTTTTTCTTACCTTAATTGCTTCCGCCCCTCATCTCTAAATTTAAACTGGCTACGAGTTCTGTATTCGAACTACGTAAATTAGAGACAATAAGCTTGCTACATTGTAACTTTAAAAATCCGGCTTTTTCATCAAAAAAGAAGTAACAGCTAAAACCACCATCAAATGCATCCGATATCTGCCTTATTTGATCACTCAGCTTGAATAGAATCTGCTTGATTTTCATGAAGAATCAGATTAGGAATACCATTTTGGAAAGACCCATTCGGATTATTATGAACCTTAACAAATTCAACCGGTACATTTTTGCCTTGAATTGTGCTTAATAGCATCAACATACAATGTCCTGCAGCTATTCCCACCGTTTTTTTTGAGGTAAGTTTATGTGCGTCAATATATAAAACAGATGCTCTACATATTCTCCTTGCACTCTTTTCTGTGCATATACACCACATTATTGCTACTGGGAAATTATTTTCCACTAAACCTGTATCGGCACTAATTGGGCGTCAATCCGCCCCAATTTCATCCTATTGTAGTCCTTCGGATATAGCTAGCGGTTACTTGAATACCGCCATCTATCATTTTCAAAAATGAAGTTTAAAGTAAACATCTTCCGTATCCGTTAATTCCAAATCAATAACATTTACACCTGAATCTAGTAATTAATGGTGAGTTGTACTTTTAAGTTCATTACTCGTTAATATGTACATCATCACCAATAGTAATACTTTTCGGATTCAGAAATTGGCCCAAAGCACTTCCGATTCGATAGGCAATATCCGTATTTAATTCAATACTGAATTGCTCACGAATATCATAGGCTTTAGAACAAGTAAGTTTACTCATGATCCTTATCTCTACTAATTGGAGAAATATTTATTCTTGCTTCTCATCAGCAGTATCATCTGCCAATGCTTTAATTCTGTGATAAATTTCTTCACGGTGAACTGAGATTTCTTTTGGTGCGTTTACACCCAATTTTACCTGATTACCTCGAACACTGAGTACAGTTATCTCAACGTTGTCCCCTATTAGTAAACTTTCCCCAATTTTACGAGTTAGTATAAGCATAGTTAATCTCCTGGGTTAAAAGCTCTATTACACTCATATAGAACTTTTATGGCAAGGCTTTATCCCTCAGCCTTGCCTCTTTTAAATTATTAAAGTTTCGCTTGAATCCATTCTTGCGCAAATTTGAGTGCTGAATCAAGATGTTGTGGTTCTGAACCGCCAGCCATCGCCATATCAGCTCGCCCACCACCTTTACCACCAACCTGTTGTGCCATAGCACCTACCAGTTCACCAGCATTAACTTTGCTTGAAAGATCCTTTGTAACACCAACAATTAAGTTTACTTTATCATCTGCTACGCTACCAAAAACGACAATGGCATTTTCAAATTGATTTTTAAGATCATCAACCATCGTACGTAACGATTTAGTTTCTACACCTTCAAGTTTCTGAACAATGACATTTACACCGTTAATTTGACTAGCTTGTTTTGCTAATTCAGAACCGGCTTGTGCAGCAAATTTATCTTTAAGCTGTTGAAGCTCTTTTTCTGTACGCTTAGCCTTATCTTGAAGCTGCTGAATTTTTTCAACTAATGAGTTACTATCCGCTTTTAATAATTCAGCACTTTGCTGAATGACTCTTTGCTGATTATGTAACCAATCCATTGCTTTTTCGCCTGTTACGGCTTCTACACGTCTTACACCTGCAGCAACAGCGCCTTCAGAAACTAGTTTGAATAAACCAATCTCGCCTGTGTGTTGGACGTGGGTACCTCCACAAAGTTCAATTGAGAACTCAGTCATGCCGACAACTCGGACAACATCACCATATTTCTCACCGAATAATGCCATCGCACCTTTTTGCTTCGCAGACTCAATATCCATTGTTTCGATAACTACTTGAATATTCTCGCGAATCTTACGGTTTACGATACGTTCAATTTCTTCTAACTGCGCTTTGGTAATGGCTTCTGGTTGAGAGAAATCGAAACGCAATGCATCTTCAGACACCAATGAACCTTTTTGTGCTACATGATCACCTAATACTTCACGCAATGCTGAATGTAATAAGTGTGTTGCACTATGATTTGCTGTGATTGCCTGACGACGGTTTATTTCCACATGTGCAGTAACTTTATCACCAATAGCCAAACTACCTGATGTTAATTGGCCGATATGTCCAAAAACTTGACCATATTTTTGAGTATCACTTACAGTAAATTCGCAAATTTCTGTAGAAATTAAACCGCTATCACCAACTTGTCCCCCCATTTCTGCATAGAATGGAGTTTGATCAAGAATAATAACTGCTGACTCGCCTGAGTGGATTGTATCAACTGCCTTACCATTACTAAATAAACCAACAACTGTCGCTTGAGCTTCTAAGTTATCGTAGCCGATAAAGTCAGTTTGGCCATCTACTTTGATCACATTGTTATAGTCAGTACCAAAGTTACTGCTTGCTTTAGCACGCTCACGCTGAGCGCTCATTTCTGCTTCAAAACCTGCTTCATCAATCGTGATATTACGTTCACGACATACATCGGCAGTTAAATCTAATGGAAAGCCGTAAGTATCATAAAGTTTAAATGCAACTTCACCTGAAAGCGTATTATTTTCTACTTTAGTCAAAGCATCTTCTAATAATGCTAAACCACGCTCAAGTGTACGAGCAAACTGCTCTTCTTCCGCTTTTAGCGTTTTCTGAATATGCGCTTGTTTTTGGGTTAAAATCTCACCTGCATGTCCCATTACGGTTGCAAGTGTAGGTACTAATTTGTAGAAGAAAGCTTCTTTTGCACCTAATAAGTTACCATGACGTACTGCTCGACGAATAATACGACGTAATACATAACCACGTCCTTCATTTGACGGAATAACTCCATCCGCAATTAAGTATGAACAAGCACGAATATGGTCTGCCACAACACGCAAAGACTTATTGTCTAAATCGGTTACATTTAATAAACCTGCAACTTCTTTAATCAATGTTTGGAAAATATCTGTTTCATAATTTGAGTTTACGTGCTGCATTACTGCCGTCATACGCTCTAAACCCATACCCGTATCTACAGATGGTTTCGGTAGCTTTTCCATGGTACCGTCTGCTTGACGGTTAAATTGCATGAATACGATATTCCATACTTCGATATAACGGTCGCCATCTTCTTCTGGCGTTCCTGGTAAACCACCCCAGAAAGTATCTCCGTGATCATAAAAGATTTCTGTACAAGGACCACACGGACCAGTATCGCCCATTGCCCAAAAGTTATCCGAAGCATAAGGTGCGCCTTTGTTATCACCGATACGAATAATGTGATCAGTTGGTACACCTACAATTTTATTCCAAATGTCATAAGCTTCATCATCCGTTTCATAAACCGTTACATATAATTTTTCTTTCGGAAGCCCAAGCCATTGCGGAGAAGTTAAATATTCCCAGCCGAATTGAATTGCATCTTGTTTAAAGTAATCACCAAAACTGAAGTTACCCATCATTTCAAAGAAAGTATGATGGCGTGCCGTATAGCCTACATTTTCTAAGTCATTATGTTTACCACCGGCACGAACACAGCGTTGCGCGGTAGTTGCTCGAGTATAAGGTCGTTTTTCTAAGCCGAGAAAAACATCTTTAAATTGGTTCATCCCTGCATTAGTAAATAATAAGGTAGGGTCATTTTCTGGTACCAAAGAACTGCTTGGTACAACGGTATGTCCTTTACTATGGAAGAAATCCAAGAAGGATTGTCTAATTTCTGAAGTTGTTTTCATTTAAATAGCACTCTAAAAATGTATAACAAATAATAATGTTAGTTGTAAGCCTTACTATTCTACACGTTTTTCTTTTCTTTGCTAATTGGCAAGTAAAAAACTTTTTAATTTATTTTTAATATAATGCATCAAAAAGACCGCTTGAAAACGGAGATGTTTTCAAGCGGTCGGGTTATAAAACCTTCTTATAAAAATTTTATTCGTCTGCTAACGGCACGACGAGCATATCAACACTAACATTATTCATCACTTGGCGAGTTGAAGACATAAACTTGCTCCAGAAATCTTGGTGATGTCCGGTAATTAATAAATCAATTTGATGTTTTTCAACTGCCTCTTCCAATACTTGACTGAAATCGCCGGTACCATTTAAACATTCTGATACCGGATACGAGATTTTAGAAGAAAGTTCGTTGAGTGCTTTAGTGGTTTCTTGCACGACACTATCTTGTACAGAAGACATATTAATGTCGATTAAACCTGTATAGAGGTCTGAAAAATTGACATCAACGTGGATAAGCGAGAGTTTCGCACCACATTTTTCAGCAAGATCCGCACCTTTACGGAGTAAAATGAGACTCTCTTCAGAAAGATCAACTGCGACTAAAATATGTTTGTACATAATAGACTCCTTATTTGCCTGTCTAAATCTTATCTTTGGTTCAAATACTAGCATATTCTTTCCAATTAAAGTTTGAACTAGATCTCATTTTTGAAAAAATGTTTCAAATAATGGAGTCAGTTTTCTTCAAAATAAAAATAAAAGCTGTATTGAAAATAACTTTTTCACTTAAATTAATTCTGATATATCTTTATTCTAACAATAATTAGTGATAATATTTGCGCCAAATCAAACTTTTGCCTACTTTACAATACGGTAAGTCTTATGAAAATCGTTTCTGACGTAAAAAATACGAATCGTACAGCTTGTACTATTCATTGCCAAAATTGCAGTATTAGTCAGCTCTGTTTACCATTCACACTGAACGAACATGAATTAACTCAGCTTGATAATATTATTGAGCGAAAAAAACCTGTCCAAAAATCTCAGATTATTTTCCAATCAGGTGATGAACTTCGTTCTATTTATGCAATTCGTTCAGGTACAATCAAAAGTTATACCATCAGCGAGAGCGGTGAAGAACAAATTACAGCATTTCATTTGCCTGGTGATTTAGTCGGTTTTGATGCGATTACTAATATGAAACACGTTGGTTTCGCACAAGCGCTTGAAACGTCAATGATTTGCGAAATTCCATTTGATATTTTAGATGATCTTGCTGGTAAAATGCCTAAAATTCGGCACCAAATTATGCGCTTAATGAGTAATGAAATTAAAAGCGATCAAGAAATGATTCTTTTACTTTCAAAAATGAGTGCGGAAGAAAAATTAGCTGCATTTTTGCATAATCTGTCTCAGCGTTACTCTGCTCGTGGTTTCTCGGCACGTGAATTCCGTTTAACAATGACACGTGGAGATATCGGTAACTATTTAGGTTTAACCATCGAGACGATCAGCCGTTTATTAGGCCGTTTCCAAAAAAGTGGTATGATTACTGTGCAAGGTAAGTATATTACGATTAACCGTATGGATGAACTTACGGATATGGCAGGTGTGACGCGTTCACAATCTCCGATTATTGCACAAACAACGGCGTAAATAATATTAAAAACAAAGAAAGTCACCTTTTCATGGTGGCTTTTTTCTTATATTCAGCCAATAGGGCTTATTTCGCATATAAATAAGCGGTTAAATTTGTCTCAAAACTTGCAAAAGTTCGATAAAATTTAACCGCTTAACAATCAATGAATTATTTAACCAGTTTCAAATGCGTTGCCTTTTTCTTCACAACTTTAGGTTTAGCCGTTTCCTCGTGAGAAATAACATTACGCTCATGATAAGCTTGCTCGCTGTAATAAGGCTCATCTTGAAACATAATACCGTCCCCCGTTTCTTGTGCATAGATGGCTTCTAATGCACCAAGTGGAATATATACGTCTCGTAACATTCCTTGGAAACGCGCATTAAAACGAATTGCTTCATCGGTTACAATATATTGTCCAATAGAACGAGGTGCAATATTTAAGATAATCTTACCGTCACGAATAAATTCTGTTGGCACATCCACATCCGGATAATCTGTATTGACTAGCAAGTACGGCGTATTGTCATTATCGATAATCCAGCTGTAATAAGCATGATAAAGATAAGGGCGTAAAGGTTTCATTAGTCTTTTTCATCCATTAAGTGTTTAGGCGCGGCCCCACCAATTGATTGCACAAAACTTTCACGTTGGAAAACTCGAGTCATATATGCTTTAATCGCTTTGCTGCCAGCACCGGTAAATTCCACGCCTAAGTTATGCATTTTCCACAATAACGGCGCTACGTAGCAATCCACTAAGCTAAACTCTTCGTTCATAAAATAAGGTGTTGCTGCAAATACTGGGCCTAAAGCTAACATTTCATCACGTAATTGAAGTAAAGCTTTTTTCGCTTCTTTTGATTCAGGATCTTTATTTACGATATCAATCAGCGAGTACCAATCTTGCTCAATGCGGTGCATAGTTAAACGGCATTTACCACGTAACACCGGATATACAGGCATTAATGGTGGATGAGGAAAACGCTCGTCCAAATACTCCATAATGATACGTGAATTGAATAACACTAAATCACGATCAACTAATGTGGGCACATTACCGTAAGGATTTACTTCCATTAAATCTTCAGAAATCGTATCAGGGCTAATATTTTCAATTTCGTAAGGAACGCCTTTTTCCGCTAATACGATTCGTACTTGATGGCTATACACATCATTTTTATCTGAAAAAAGGGTCATTACTGAACGTTTATTCGCACTACTCGTCATATATATTCTATCTCCGATTCTGATTGCAACTACATGAATTTGAAAAAATGGTCGCATATAGTAACACATTTCGTCATCCCTTTAATAGCTTTAAATTGTGCTTTGTGGATAATTCTTTACATTGTTCAGATTGTTTTCAGTTAGCATAATTTCTAAAGCAATCGTTTGCCTATCATGCTATAATTCGAATACTTTCCTCTATTTCATTTATCAAGGAACAACTATGTCACAAAAACCTGAAATTGCGATTGTTATGGGTTCAAAAAGCGACTGGGCAACTATGTCGGAAGCAACACAAATTTTAGATCAGTTTAAGCTTGCTTATCATGTCGAGGTGGTTTCAGCACACCGCACACCGGATAAGCTTTTCTCATTTGCGGAAAGTGCCGAACAAAACGGTTATAAAGTGATTATCGCAGGTGCAGGCGGTGCGGCACATTTACCGGGTATGATTGCGGCAAAAACGATTGTGCCAGTGTTAGGCGTGCCGGTAAAAAGTTCGATGCTAAGTGGCGTAGATAGTTTATACTCTATCGTTCAAATGCCAAAAGGCATTCCGGTTGGTACACTTGCGATTGGTCCTGCAGGTGCAGCGAATGCCGGTTTATTAGCTGCACAAATTTTAGCAGCTTTTGATCCTGAATTAGCGAAAAAATTACACGCATTCCGCAATGAACAAACGCAATCGGTATTAGACAATCCAGATCCACGTAATTAATCTATTTTTCATGACAAAGAAACTTTTAATCCTACATACAGGCGGTACTATTTCAATGAGTGAAGGCGAAGACGGTAAGGTTTCGCCTTCTGAGAAAAATCCGCTACTTGCCGCGTTAGAACGTTTAAACCACCCTGCTCAGCTCAGCCAAGAATCTGTACTGAATGTGCCTTCACCGCATATTACTTTACAGCATTGGTTGCTATTGAAAACACGTATTGAAAAAGCGGTTAATGAAGAAAACTATGATGGTATCGTGATTACCCACGGTACGGATACATTAGAAGAAACTGCTTATTTCCTTGACCTAGCACTGAATGTAAATGTACCGGTTGCGATTACCGGTGCAATGCGTTCAAGTAACGAATTGGGTTCGGACGGTTTAATTAACTTACAAAGTGCGATTTTGGTTGCGCTTTGTCCGGAAAGCCAAGACAAAGGCGTATTAGTGGTGATGAATGATGAAATCCATAACGCTAAATTTGTGACTAAAACGCATACGACCAACGTAGCGACATTCCAAACGCCAACATTCGGTCCTTGCGGATTAATTGCTAAAAACCGCGTGCTATATTTCCAACAATTAATCGAATATGAACGCTTCCCAGCTCAAACAATTACCCGTACCAACGTGCAGCTCGTCAAGAGTTACGCCGGAATGGATAGTTTCTTACTTGAACAGCTTGCTCATCACGGCTGTGATGGTGTGGTGATTGAAGCTCTCGGCGCAGGTAATTTACCGCCGAGTTGTTTAGCCGGTTTAGATGCGCTATTACGAGCTAATATTCCTGTTGTGTTAGTTTCTCGTGCCTTTAACGGTGTCACTCAAGATGTATACGACTATTTAGGCGGCGGTAAACAACTTAAACAACAAAACGTCATTTTCACTACCGGTTTAAGCGGTCAAAAAGCACGTATCAAATTGTTAGTCTTGCTAAACCAAAACTTGAGTAAACCACTCGCCGAATATTTTTAATCTCTGATAAACACAGAAAGTTTGAGGTTTCCGAGCCGTACAAGCGGTCAAATTTACCCCAAAAATTGCAAATCGGAGTCTCTAACTTTCCGCAAACGGAATCATAAAAAATGCAAAAAAGTGCTATTTATCCTCCAATTTATGTGCTTGGTAACGGTCAGCTCGGCAGAATGTTACGCTATGCCGGCGCACCGCTTGATATTGAAGTAAAACCGCTTGCTTTTGATGCACCGGTTTTTGACCTTGAAGAAAACAGTATCATTACCGCAGAAATCGAGCGTTGGGCAGAAACGCCACTCACCCAATTACTCGGTAATCATAAAAACTTTGTCAATTTAAACGTATTCGGCACAACCGCAGATCGTTTCACCCAAAAATCACTGTTAGACAAACTTCAGCTTTCTACTTCACCATGGCAATTATTGGAATCTGCCGAGCAATGGCAAAGCGTATTCAGCAATGTCGGTGAAAAAGTGGTGGTAAAACGCCGTACCGGCGGTTATGACGGCAGAGGTCAATGGATTGTGACGCAAGACAGCATTGACCAAATCACGCCGGATCTTTTCGGTGAAGTGATTGCAGAAAAATTTATTCCGTTTGATGGAGAAATTTCAATTGTCGGCGCTCGTTTCCGTGACGGCTCTACCCGTTTCTATCCGATTAGCCATAACTTGCAACAAAACGGCATCTTGCGTTACTCCGTTTGTGATGTGAATTTACCAAATCAGCAAACTTACCAAACCCAAGCGGAGCAAATGCTTGGCACGATTATGCAAGACTTAGACTATATCGGCGTAATGGCGATGGAATGTTTTGTGGTGGGCGAGAAATTATTAATTAATGAACTTGCTCCTCGTGTACATAACAGTGGACATTGGACGCAGCTAGGCTGCTCAATTAGCCAGTTTGAATTGCATTTACGTGCATTACTTGACTTGCCGACACCGCAACTTAAACAAATTGCACCGAGCGTGATGGTCAATCTAATTGGTATTGAACACAATAATGCGTGGCTGGAAGTGCCGTTCTCACAATTACATTGGTATGGTAAAGAAGTACGTGCTGGACGTAAAGTTGGACATATTAATTTATGTCATCCGGAACAAGCTCAGTTGGTTCAATTACTCGAACAGCTTCATCCGCATTTAACCGACGATTTCCATTCGGGGTTAGATTGGGCAATTAATAAACTCAAATAAGTACAAGCGGTCTGTTTTCTTCTGAAATTTGCAAAAAATTTTGAAAAACAGACTGCTTTTCTATTGCTAAAATAGCTAATGAATTGTATAAGTATTTCTAATTTCAAACACAACTTTTTAGAGGACAACACATGTCAATGTTCAACCATATTCAGGCTGCTCCGGCAGATCCAATCTTAGGTTTAGGCGAAGCATTTAAAGCGGAACAACGTGCAGGGAAAATCAATCTCGGTATCGGTGTTTATATGAATGCGGAAGGTAAAACGCCTATCGTGAAAGCGGTTAAAAAAGCCGAAGCGTTATTGTTAGAACAAGAAACGAATAAAAACTACCTCACGATTGACGGCGTACAAGCTTTTAATTCTTACACGCAAGAACTTTTATTCGGTAAAGGGGCGGAAATTATCGCTTCAGGTCGTGCAAAAACCGCACAAAGCTTAGGTGGTACAGGCGCGTTACGTATTGCGGCTGAATTTATCAAACGCCAAACGTCAGCAAAAAATATCTGGATTTCAAACCCGACTTGGCCAAACCACAATGCAATTGCCGAAGCGGTCGGTTTAAATGTGAAAGGCTATCGTTATTACAATAAAGATATACACGGTTTAGATTGGGATAACTTACTCGCCGATTTAAGCCAAGCGGAAGCCGGCGATGTAGTGTTATTACACGGTTGCTGCCATAACCCGACCGGTATCGACCCAACCCCTGAACAATGGGATGCATTAGCGAAACTTTCTGCAGAAAAAGGTTGGTTACCGTTATTTGACTTCGCTTACCAAGGTTTCGGCAACGGTTTAGACCAAGATGCATACGGTTTACGTGCATTTGTGAAAAACCACAAAGAATTATTAATCGCAAGCTCATATTCGAAAAACTTCGGTTTATATAGCGAGCGTGTTGGTGCATTTACCTTAGTTGCAGAAAATGCCGAAGTAGCCAATAACGCATTCACCCAAATTAAATCAATTATTCGTGTGCTTTACTCTAACCCGGCATCACACGGCGCAAGCACAGTTGCTCGTGTATTAGGTGATGAAGCGTTACGTGCAGAATGGGTCGCTGAGTTAGATGAAATGCGTGATCGTATTAAATCAATGCGTAACCGTATGGTGCAATTATTAAAAGAGAAAGGCGCAAAACAAGATTTCGACTTTATCGCACAACAAAACGGTATGTTCTCATTTAGCGGTTTAACACCGGAACAAGTGGATCGCCTACGTGAAGAGTTCGCAATCTATGTGGTACGTTCTGGTCGTATTAATGTTGCAGGTATCACCGACCAAAACATTGATGCCCTTTGCGAAGCGATTGTAAAAGTGCTTTAATCACTATTTTGTAAAACCACGGACTACACTGAATACACGGAAAATTTATTCTGTGAACGCTGTATAGTTCGTGGTTATTTTTATGTATAGCTTTTAGGTAATAAAAAACCACAGTTTTCACGTCATACAAATAACTTTCCCGTGTATTCCGTGCGTTCTGTGGTTATTTACTTTTCCTATCTACTGAACATTCATAATCGCTTCAATATCAGCAATTTCTTTCGGGCAGCCGCTTGTCAGATTTTTATTACCATATTCGGTAATCAATAAATTATCCTCAATTCGTACGCCAATGCCTTTGTATTGCTCTGGCACATCTGCATCACTTGAAATGTATAAACCCGGCTCAAGGGTTAGCACCATACCGATTTCAAGCGGGCGATCTCGCTCCGTGCCATAATTGCCCACATCGTGAACATCTAGCCCTAACCAATGCCCCAAGCCGTGCATATAAAATTGACGATAGGCTTTATCGGCGATTAACTGCTCCACTTCGCCTTTTAAAATACCTAAGCGGACTAAACCTTCGGTTAGCACTTGTACTGCCTTTTCATTAGCAATTTTGATCGAACTTTGCGGAACAAGCCATTTAGCCGCTTCTTTCATTGCGTCCAACACGAGCTGATAAATCTCTCGTTGCGGTTCAGAAAATTTACCGTTAATCGGGAAGGTTCGAGTAATATCGCCCGCATAATGAGCAAATTCCGCACCTGCGTCAATCAGCAATAAATCACCGTCTTTTAATACCTGATCATTTTCGTTGTAGTGCAAAATACAGGCATTTTCACCGCTTGCCACAATCGAATTATAAGCAGGGAATCTCGCCCCAAAGCGGGTAAATTCGTGCTGGATTTCGCCCTCAATTTCTAATTCATAACGATTAGGACGAGTTTGTTTCATCGCACGAATATGTGCCAAGCCCGAAATATGACAGGCTTGCTGAATCAATGCAATTTCCGCTGTCGATTTAATCAACCGCATTTCTGACAACATGGGCAGCCAGTCAAT
Organism: Actinobacillus suis ATCC 33415; assembly: GCF_000739435.1. Lineage (NCBI taxonomy): Bacteria > Pseudomonadati > Pseudomonadota > Gammaproteobacteria > Pasteurellales > Pasteurellaceae > Actinobacillus > Actinobacillus suis. The sequence continues at coordinate 755,354 of NZ_CP009159.1, read as the reverse complement.
CACGTCAACAAACTGTTCCGCCACCACGCTATCGCCCCATTCCTGTAAGCCTTTGGCATAATAACAAGCGGTCAAATTTTGCGTTTTTTCTGCAAAAACACGGGAAATATCCTCAATATCAAACGCCAAATCTACGTTCAAAGCTTCAGGGGCTTTTTCAATACCCAAACGGCGACCATTCCAGGTTTCCATTAGCGGATCTTTTTTACGCACAAACATCACGCTCTCATTTTTGCCGTCTTTTTTAATCAGCAACAATGCCGATTTCGGCTCGGCAAAACCGGTTAAATACCAGAAATAACTATCAGGTCGGAACAAATAATCGCAATCGCTATTACGGCGTTTCTCAGTTTCGGTAAACACCACCAACGCAGAATTATCCTGCATTTGCTCAAATACACGATTTCTACGCTCAATAAATTCTTCTCTCGGCAATTCAGCTAGGTAGGCAAGATCCATACTATTCTCCTCTTCAAATGTCTGTTTATTCTAACACAAGCAAGCGGTCTGATTTCTCGCAAATTTCACAAAGAAACTGCATAAAAAAAGAAAAAGTCAGTTTAATCTAAGATAACATCGTAAATTAAACTGACTTTTAAGGTATTTCCCCTCTCTCTGCTTGTTTCGCTACACGCTTCAACAAGCTGTCTCTCTCCCGCAAGGGGCGAGAGTGTAATGTGCTATAACGTATTTCTAATACAATCCGCCTACATTAAAACATACAACAAGCGGTCAAATTCGCTGAATTTTTTGCAATTTGCAAAGTTTTCAAGAAATTCAACCGCTTGTTAAATGACTCTCTCCCCTTGCGGGAGAGAGGCAGATTTGAGCAAAGTCACAGCTTTGCGAAAATCAGAGAGAAGGGAAGCTGTAAAATTAAACTTAAATATACCAAACAGGCAAGGCAACCAAATCTTCCGCTAACCAAAGGCGTTGCGGATATTGGTTGATAATTACGCCCGTGCCGATTTTAATTTCTGATTCGGGCAGATTATCTTTCAAAATACCGAAGGCTTTGACCATTTTTTTATCAGGACTTGCCGATGTTTTAATTTCCACCGGGTATAAAGTGCGGTCATATTCAATCAGTAAATCGATTTCTTTTTGGTTAGTATCCCGATAAAAATAAATCGGCGGCTCTATCCCTTTGTTATAGAACGATTTAATGATTTCGCTCACGACAAAAGTTTCAAAGAATTGACTGCTTTTAGCCCCTTTTGAAATAGTTTCGGGCGTGAGCCATTTGGTTAGCCACGCCATTAAGCCCGTATCCAACATATACACTTTTTGGGTTTTAATCGCTCGTTTTAGATGATTATTGCTGTACGGCTTGAGCAAATAAATAATGCCCGATGTTTCCAAAATTGCCGTCCAACGCTTGATAGTATCCACCGATACGCCCACTTCCTGTGCCACATTGCTGTAATTTAGCAGTTCGCCACTACGAGCGGCAATCGCCACCATAAAACGAGTGAAATCCGTGATATTACTCACATTCGTAAGCGAGCGAACATCTCGTTCAATATAGGTGGAAACGTAGGAAGCATAGTAAATTTCCCAGTTCGTTTCTTGCTCATACAAGCGTGGCATATAACCTTGATGAATAATTTTCCAAATGTTTTCAATCGGTTGAGCAGCTTTTTCTCGGGCGGAAAGATAATCTTGGTTAGGAATAAAAGGCAACGAAAAATCGAGCTGTTGAATTTCTCGCAATGAGAAACCTTGTAATTTCAACTCCGCCACTCGCCCCGCAAGGCTTTCCGTTACATTTTGCATTAAATGAAAGGCTTGCGATCCCGAAAGCAAATACAGCCCTGACATTTTTTGCTTATCAATCGCCAATTTCAAGCTAGAAAATAGCTCCGGTGCATATTGCACTTCGTCTAAAATCAACTTACCTGAATAGTTAAGCATAAATAGGCCAGGATCGTTTTTTGCCATTGATAGCAACATAGGATCATCAAAGGTCACATATTGATAATCTTCACTAATATGCTGTAACAGCGTTGATTTTCCCACTTGTCTTGGACCTGTCACCAACACCGCAGGAAATTGTTTGATTAAAGCCTCAATCAACGGCTTCATTTGACGAGAATATAAGTTCATAGGCAAAAATAAGTTTAATCTAAGATTACATCTTAAATTAAACTAAAAAATACAATACAAGTAAAGGAAAAATTAGTTTAATTTAAGATGAAATCGTAAATTAAACTAACTTTTAGGTGTTTTCTTTATTGTTTACGGAAAATAAGCGGCCAAATTTGCTAGATTTTTGCAATTTGCAAAGTTTTCAAGAAATTTAACCGCTTGTTAAACGACTCTCTCCCCTGCGGGAGAGAGACAGATTTAAGTAAAGTCACAGCTTTACAAAAATCAGAGAAAGGAGAAAGTTGTAAGATAAAACTCTCGATAATACTTTTGGCATATCTTACCAAACAAGCACGCATCAGGAGGCATCCGCTATTGAGAGATAGTCCTTCATCTACTCTTAAACGTCGTTTTCATCTAAAGCCAAGAAGGATTAATATATTCATGACACTTATCAATAATAGTATCTATAGTCTCTAAACCTAATTTAGGGCTGTCTATAGACGTATTCAAGTTACCTTTACTATATTCAATTAATAATTTCTCATTAAATACAGATTTAAAAATACCCCATCCAACAAAAGCAACTAAATTAGCCCGATTAGTTTCAAACATTATTCTTTTATGGACTGTCCAATAGTCATAACCTTCACATCTAGGTTTACAAAAAGATGATAAAAATTTTTCTCCTATACCTGTAATACTATTAAAAGTATAGCCATGCCCTGTTGGATCTTCTTTTCTAACTAATTCAAGCCATCTTCTTTGCATATTAGATAAATCGCTATCATTCTGTAAAAAACGCTCCACTGATTGAAATGGAGCAATATTCATCAAGGTTATATTATATGGGCAAAGAGAATAACCATTTGGAACTAATCCGTTATCTTTCCATAAAAAAGCAAATCCATGACTTGCTTTATGCTCTCCCTCTGTTGCCATAAGAGATAAAGCCGCCTTCATTTGATTAATATTAGTGTCAAAGTTTGCTTCATATTTATCAGATTTCTTATAAAGTTCATCGTCATATAGACAGATTAGGTAACCACACAGATACTCCTCGGGAATATTATATTTTAATGGGGTATTTAATAATTCTTTAATTGATAAGATTTCTAATTTAATTTCTCCATCTTCCAGCTTAATAGGCTTTAAACATAAAACATTCCTATGCTTCCAGAAAATTTCATGCAATACATTACGCTTTAATAAAGTTCTCCACTCTGGTGAAATAATGACATTAAAAATATCGCCATCAGATAAAAATAAAAGATGATTTTTTAATTCCGCTGAATATGCACTGATTTCTGTTCCTGCTTGTCTAGCTGCATTTGCAGAATTTTTTAATTCAACAATCACTACTCCTTGAGATTCTGGTGCATATAGTACAAAATCGGGTTTCAAAATCTCATTATCTGCAAGAGAGATGTTTTCATCTGCTGAGAAAATAGTATTTAAATGTAATGCTTCTAAGCAATTGTTAAAACTAGTATAAATCTTTTGCTCTTCCTCATTGTTTGGAAAGAATTCTTCTAGTTGTTCTATATTTACAATAAGCTCGCTTAATCCCTCACATTCTTCAAGTTTATTCTTTAACCAAAGTTGCATATCTGCTTCTCTTTCAAAAAGATTATTACTCATACTAAACCTCCAACAACACCGCCTTCAACTGCCCAATTTTATCCCTTACCGCTGCCGCTTTTTCAAACTCGAGATCTTTAGCGAAATCTCGCATTTGTTGCTCGAGCTGTTTAAGTTCTTTTTCCAGCTCTTTGCGGGATTTTGGTTTGTAGGTATTTGCAAATTTTTCTTCGACTTTGACCGCTTGTTTGCCTCGTTTCGGCTTGTTGGTTTGTCCGATGTCGAGCAATTCGCCTACTTTTTTGTTGAGGGCTTGCGGAGTAATACTGTGTTCTTCGTTGTATTTTTGTTGTTTTTCTCGGCGGCGTTCGGTTTCGGTAATCGCTTTTTGCATAGAGTTAGTAATGCGGTCGCCGTAAAGAATTGCTTTACCGTTCAGGTTTCGAGCTGCACGTCCGATGGTCTGAATTAATGAACGTTCGGAACGTAAAAAGCCTTCTTTATCCGCATCTAAAATCGCTACTAACGACACTTCCGGCATATCCAAGCCCTCACGCAATAAGTTGATGCCGACCAATACGTCAAACATTCCCATACGCAAGTCGTGAATAATTTCTACCCGTTCAACCGTATCAATATCGCTATGCAGATAACGCACACGCACGCCGTGTTCATCGAGATAATCGGTTAAATCTTCCGCCATTTTTTTGGTTAGCGTAGTAATTAACACTCGTTCATCAACCGCCACTCGTTTATGGATTTCCGATAACACATCATCAACTTGCGTGGCCACAGGGCGAACTTCTATGATCGGGTCTAATAATCCCGTTGGGCGAACCACTTGATCCACCACATCACCGTTTGATTTTTCTAATTCATAATTGCCCGGTGTTGCCGAAACATAAATCGTCTGCGGTGCAAGGCGTTCAAATTCTTCAAAGCGTAATGGGCGGTTATCCAATGCAGACGGCAAGCGGAAACCGTATTGCACCAACGTTTCTTTTCTGGCTCGGTCGCCTCGATACATACCGCCGATTTGCGGCACGGTAACGTGGCTTTCGTCAATAATCAGCAAGCCGTCCGCCGGCATATAGTCGAATAATGTCGGAGGCGGTTCACCCTCTTTTCTGCCCGACAGATAGCGTGAATAGTTTTCAATGCCCGAGCAATAGCCCAGCTCATTCATCATTTCAATATCGAATTGCGCGCGTTGAGTAATACGTTGTTCTTCCAACAATTTATTTTCTTTGATGAAATACTCGCGGCGTTCCACCAGCTCTTGTTTAATTTCTTCAATCGCATTCAAAATGCGTTCACGAGGGGTAACGTAGTGCGTTTTCGGATAAATAGTATAGCGAGGCACTTTGCCCAAGCTATGTCCGGTAAGCGGATCAAACAACGAAAGGCTTTCGATTTCATCGTCAAACAATTCAACACGTAACGCAATTTCATCCGATTCGGCAGGGAAAATATCAATTACTTCGCCACGCACACGGAAAGTCGAACGCTGAAATGCTTGATCATTGCGGGTATATTGCAATTCGGCAAGACGAGCGAGGAGCTCTCGTTGGTCGATAATCGCCCCCACTTGCAAATGCAGCATCATTTGCATATAGGCATCCACGTCCCCCAAACCGTAAATGGCGGAAACCGAGGCAACTACGATGGTGTCTCGGCGTTCAAGGAATGATTTGGTTGCCGACAGTCGCATCTGTTCGATTTGTTCATTAATCGACGCATCTTTTTCGATAAAGGTATCACTACTCGGCACATAGGCTTCCGGTTGGTAATAGTCATAGTAGGAAACGAAATACTCCACCGCATTTTCAGGGAAGAAGGCTTTCATCTCCGCATACAGCTGGGCGGCAAGCGTTTTATTCGGCGCAAGCAACATTGCCGGACGATTGAGTTGAGCGATCACATTCGCAATAGTAAAGGTTTTACCCGAACCGGTTACCCCAAGTAATGTTTGATGCGCCAATCCGTCATTTAACCCTTCGGTCAATTTAGCAATCGCTGATGGCTGATCGCCAGTGGGTTTAAATGGGCTGTGTAAAATAAAAGGTTTGCCTTGCTTGCTCATATAACATCCTATCCGAGAAAATTTATCGTTATTTTAACATAAGCAAGCGGTGAATTTTTTAAGAAAATTTGCAAATAAAAATGTGAATTAGATAACAAAATTACCAGTATTAATTTGATAATGATTATTAATAAGAATATAGTTGCAACACTATATTTAGCTAAAAGGACATTTTTATGCAGTTAACAAAATTAGCAGCTTTGCTTTCGGGTTTACTACTCACGACCCAATCTTTTGCTTTAGATTTAACGAAAGAAACCGAAGCATATAAGCAATTTGTGGTTGAACAGATTGATCAATTAGTGATGGATACGGAAAAGTTTGTTGATTATTTAAACCAAGGCGATGTGCAAAAAGCGAAGCAAATTTACCCGCTTGCACGAATGTATTTTGAACGTTCAGAACCGATTGCCGAAAGTTTTGGTGATTTAGATCCTCGTATTGATGCACGTCTTGCCGATTTAACCGAAGAAGGTAAAACGGAAAAAGATTGGTCAGGTTTCCATAAAATCGAAAAAGTCTTATGGGAAAAAAATACGACCAAAGGTACAAAAGCTATTGCGGAACAGTTACTGAAAGACGTTAAAGAATTACGTGCGAAAATTCCGACGGCGGAAGTTACGCCTGAATTAATGATCACCGGTGCAGTCGATTTATTAAATGAGGTGTCCACTACTAAAGTAACCGGCGAAGAGGAAATTTTCTCTAAAACCGACCTTTACGATTTTAAAGCCAACATTGAAGGGGCAGAAAAAATCTATGAAATCTTTAAACCGCAATTAGACAAAACGGATGCGAAACTTTCGGCGGAAATTGCCGCTCGCTTTGCTGCAGTCAATACCTTACTGGCAAAACACAATAAATCGAAAAACGGTTACGATTACGTAGCTTATAACACTCTGTCAAAAGCGGATGTGAAAGCACTAGCCGAAGCGGTAAATCAACTTGGCGAACCGTTAGCCCAATTAGGTGTTCTATTAGAGAAATAAGGTAGGAATAAATTATGGCAGACACACATTCTCGCCGTGATTTTCTAAAAAACACCGCATTGGTAGGAGCAGGCTTATTGTCCGCTCCTACTTTTGCTTTAGAATCACGACAACTTAGCTCACACGTACAGAATCAATATCCTTTTTATGGTCAACATCAAGCCGGTATCGTCACCCCTGCACAAAAACATATCTATTTTCTCGTCTTGGATTTAGATACTACTGATATTGCAAAAGTGAAAGCAATTTTTCAGACTTGGACAAGTTATAGCCGTAATTTGACACAAGGTAAAAATGTAAAACCCTATAGCAATAATGCCTATGTTCCGCCTGCTGATACCGGTGAAGCGGATAGCTTAGAGCCGCAACATCTCACACTCACTTTTGGCATCAGTGCTGCTTTCTTTAAAAAATTAGGTATTGAAAAACATAAGCCGACCGAATTACAAGATTTGCCACACTTTCCTCGTGATCAATTGCAAGCTGAATTTAGCGGTGGCGATATTTGTATTCAAGCCTGTGCCGACGATCCCCAAGTTGCCTTCCATGCGGTGCGTAATTTAGTGCGGGCTGTTCGTGGTGAAGTCAAAATGAAATGGTCGCAAATGGGCTTTAACTCATTTTTAAATAATGAAACGCCACGTAACTTATTTGCATTTAAAGACGGTACCGCAAATGCCGAGAGTTTAAAAGATCAGGATAATGTGGTTTGGGTACAAAACGGTTGGCTACAAGGCGGTTCTTATTTAGTGGTTCGCCGTGTCAAAATGTTCTTAGAAACTTGGGATCGTACACATTTAAGATCGCAGGAAGAAACCTTCGGTCGTTATCGTGATTCAGGGGCGGCACTTGGTTATAAACACGAATTTGAAAAATTCGATCTGGCGAAAAAAGATGATAAAGGTAATCCAGTGATGCCGGAAATTTCGCATACACACCTTGCCCATAAAACGGGAGTAAAAATGCTCAGACGTTCGTTCTCCTACGCCAGCGGTATTGACGATAAAGGGCAATTTGACTCGGGCTTACTGTTTATTTCGTTCCAACAAAGCCCCGAGCAATTTATCAAAGTGCAAAACGCTTTAGGAAATATCGACAAAATGAACGAATATATTACCCATATCGGCAGCGGCTTATTTGCCTGCTTTGCCGGTGTAAAAGACGAAAATGATTATCTTGGCAAAGCCTTATTCGATTTACTCTAAGGAATAGCAAATGACATTAAAAAAATTAATCATCATTCCTCTGCTCTTTGCTAGTTCAATCACATTAGCGAAAGTAGACGTTAGCCCGTTATTCGTACAGCTCTCTGAAGCAATGGCAGAACTTAAAAAAGGTGAAGTTACAAAATCTCAGCAAAATTTGACCGCTTTACAGCAGGCCTTTAATCAGTTTGAGGCGCATCATTCGGAAGCGGGTAAAAACGTAGCGGATGCTTTAAGCCAAGCGATTAAAACTACGGATCTAGCCAACGTAGAAAATGTCGCTAAGCATCTATACCGTTTTGAAAAAGAACAAAATCCGGTGGACTATGCAGCTAAACACCAAACTTTCGTTAAACAAATGACCCCACTTTATTACAATTTGCAACGTGCGGTACAAACCAAAGAGCTTAAGCAAATTAGAATGGCGGCACGTCATTTCGGTAAAAATTGGGCGAAATACGAAAAAACGATCCGTGAAATGAGTTTAACTCACTATGGTAAATTTGAACGTTCACTCGGATTAATGCGGATTGCGATTACCGCTGAAAAACCGGATATGGCTAAGATTGAACGGAGAGTAGCTGAATTAGGCAAAGTAATGGCTGAGTTTAGCCAATTTAAAGTGCAATAATTCAGATAAAGCAAAGGGCGTTTAACACGCCCTTTTCCCTTAAAACAAATCCCAAATCGGTTTGCAATCTGCCGGCAGTGTTAGACCTCTGCCAAGTTCAATCCAACCGGTCGGGTAATGGAAATCCGAACCGACCGAAGCATATAAATCAAACTCTTTTGCCCAACGTGCGATCAATTGACGTTGATCCGGCGTTTGCCCGCAGCCGGCAACCTCAATGCCGTCACCACCGGCTAATTTAAAATCAGCGATTAAACGGCGAATCCAGCGTCCGGTTAATTTATAACGCAACGGATGCGCAATACAAATCACCCCACCCGCTTGATGCGTTACTTCAATCGCTTCTTCTAGACTACACCACATTGGCTTAACGTAAGCTGGTTTACCGCCCCCGAGGTATTTCTTAAAGGCGTGTTCGATATTTCGTACATAACCGTTTTCATGTAAAAAACGCCCGTAATGCGCACGGGTAACTTCTCCGCTTGCTAACGCTTTTGCCCCTTCGTAAGCATTTGGGATGCCGGCTTTTGCAAGTTTTTCGCCGATTTCGACCGCTCTTTGCTCACGCAGTAACGCTTGCTTATCTAACAATGCTACTAATGCAGGATGCGTCTCATCCACGTTTAAAGCGGCAAGGTGAATGCTTTTACCTTCCCAAACGATAGAAATTTCTACGCCAGCAATAAAGCGAATCGGTTGCCCTTGTGCTGCGTGTTTCGCTTCTTGAATCCCTGCTACGGTATCGTGATCGGTTAAGGCAAGCATTTCGATTTGTTGCTCTAACGCACGCTGAACCAATTCGGTCGGGCTAAGCATACCGTCCGATGCGGTGCTGTGTGAATGTAAATCATATTTCATGCGTTAAAGTAATCCTGCTTGAATAAAAAATTGTCGATACGCCTCGATTTTCTTAGCTAAACTCAATGGATAAGCCCGAGAGGTAGATGGCAAACGGTAAAGGAAAAGTTCACGCTCGGCACAGTACGGATAGTGAATCCATTCATTCGTTTTCGGTGCTTTAATTTTTTCATTTAATAAACCGAGTAACGTATCTGTTGCCAAACCGCCAGTGGTAAAAATCCATTTCACATGAGGTAATGTTTTTAATAATTGCGGCATATCTACCGGATCAACGATTTTTAAATCCTTATCCGAAGCATTACCCTTTAAGCGAATGGCTGTTTGTGCTGATGAACACAACGCAATGCCCTTTTCGCGTAAAAACGCTTCGATTTTTATTGGGTCAAAACGTTTTTCATCGCCAACACGGAAATGGTCGGTATCATCATAGAAAACTGCGCCCATAATACGCCACATATCGTTTTGGAAATTCGGGTAATGAAATTCCATACAGCGTTTTTCACCTGTCGGCGGAAAAGTCCCCATCATCACTACGGTTGCGGAGGTTGGTAACACCGGTTGAAACGGGTGATGTTCTAAAGGTTGTTGCATAGCCGTTTTCTCCTACTTATTTAATTAATGCCTTTAGCATTTCCAACTTCGCCGCTTTATCCATACCCTGTTCCACCACTTGATTTAAGGCTGAAACCAACTGTTCATTTTGCGCATTATCGGTGTGTTTAACTACCTGAAATTCCGCAATTTGTGCAGCGTAAGCGGTCAAATTTTCCAATAATTTTACCTTTTCCGGATTATCGTGATGAATTTGGAATAAGTTATCAATCGCTTCGGCAAATTGTGCCGATTTGGCATCTATCTGCTGATGGCAATATTTCTGCCATTTAATCTGTTCCGCTCGGCTCAATGTTTCGGGATAATGTCTAGCACGATAGTGGAATAGTAAAGCTTCTACTCGTTCATCAGCAAACTGTAAGCCGTGATGCGCCAATTCTTGCGGCGGTAAAGTACGTAAAATCGCCATATTATTTTTATCCGCCGGCGAGAAGAAACCGTCATATAACGTGGTTTCCACATTCGCAGAAGACTCGAAACGACGTTCTTCCATAAAAATTTCAGTTACTTTCTCACGTACTAAACTTTTATTTGCTTTCAGTAATTTGAGATTTTCCAAGCAACGCTCACGATCAATGCCTAAGCGAGCCGCATTTTCAGGCAACAACACTTTTGCCGGCGCAATAATCGGACAGCGGTTGATATGCACGCCTTTTAATGACACGGGTGCAACACCTTCAGCTAACTCTTCTTTTTTAGTGTATAAACGAGTACGTAATTCTTCTGCCGAATCCGTTAATAAGGCACTAACATCGCCCGATAGATCGCAGCATAACACTTGATTTTGATTGGTCGGATGCCACGCAATCGGTGCAATCCAAGCAGTATTGCCTCGTGCGTTGCCAAACATACCGGAAACGTGTACCAACGGAGTCATATCACCGGTATCAATCATTTTCTCAATTTCTTTCTTACCACGATTTTCAAAGAAAAATTGGAAAAGTTTCGGCTGTTTTTGCTTAATCAATTTCGCCATCGCAATCGTGGCGTAAACGTCCGCCATTGCATCGTGCGCATTTTCATGAGCAATGCCGTTCGCTTTGGTGAGATTCTCTAATTTGAAATTCGGCACACCGTTTTCGTCCGTTACCCATTCAATACCATCCGGACGCAGTGCATAACAAGCTCGAACAAGATCTAACAGATCCCAACGTGAATTGCCGTTTTTCCAACTATATTCATACGGGTCAAAGAAATTGCGGAAAAAGGTATAACGGGTCATTTCATCATCATAACGAATATTGTTATAGCCTAAAATACAAGTGTTCGGTTGGCTGAATTCAGCGTGAATACGTGCAGCAAATTCCGGTTCTGACACGCCTTCAGCGTTACACTGTTGCGGAGTGATACCGGTTACCATCACCGCTTCGGGCGAGGGTAAATAATCCGGTGTTTGCTTACAATAGAACATCACCGGCTCACCGATGATATTAAAATCACTATCGGTACGAATACCGGCAAACTGTGCCGGACGATCTAACGCCGGACTCACACCGAAACTTTCGTAATCATAAAAGAAAAAAGTAAGATTTTTATTCATTGATCGCTTCAATTAGGAAAAATTAATCACATTGTAGCATAGCTAAGCGGTTAAATTTGCAGGAAATTTTACAAATAAGGGAATTATGGATAGAAAAAAACCCGACACCAAGAAAGCGATGCCGGGGGAGGTCTTACCTAAGGAAATGAAAAAAACTTACATGAATTCTGTTCAGTTAGCGTTAAGTATGACTGGACGGATTTCAGAAAGTTCACAAAAATATTAAAAATTTTTAATTTTTTTGAATTTATTTTATTTTTCTTATATATCAATAAGTTAGATGAATTCACTGTGTGAGAAATTTATACTGAACTGCATAATATGGCAGATTCTTTGAATTTTTTCTTACATTGCCTTATTTTTGAGCATCAGTAATTTGTAATCTAATTAAAAGCACAAAGAATTTTTAGCAAATTCTTGTTCTAGCAACGAAAATGCAGAAAAAAATCGACAATTTCCTTTATTTCCTTACTTATTCTTGTAAAATACCGAACGATTATTTTCTATAAAACTCACAATAAAGATTGAGGTATTCAATGTCTAAATTTCCAACAGTTTCGGAGATCCTATCAGGCAAAGTTGCGGTAGGCGAAGAAGTTGCAGTACGTGGTTGGGTACGTACCCGCCGTGACTCAAAAGCAGGTTTATCATTTTTAGCCGTTTATGACGGTTCTTGTTTTGATCCGATCCAAGCGATCATTAATAACGATTTAGCAAATTATAACGATGAAGTTTTACGTTTAACCGCAGGTTGTTCCGTTATCGTAACCGGTAAAGTGGTTGAATCTCCGGCAGAAGGTCAAGCAGTTGAATTACACGCAACACAGGTAGAAGTGGTTGGTTGGGTTGAAGATCCTGATACTTATCCGATGGCGGCAAAACGTCACTCTATCGAATATTTACGTGAAGTGGCACACTTACGTCCTCGTACTAACTTAATCGGTGCGGTAGCTCGTGTTCGTCATTGTTTAGCACAAGCGATTCATCGTTTCTTTAACGAACAAGGTTTCTATTGGGTTGCAACTCCGCTTATTACAGCATCGGATACGGAAGGCGCGGGCGAAATGTTCCGTGTTTCAACATTAGATTTAGAAAACTTACCGCGTACTGATGAAGGTAAAGTCGATTTCAGCCAAGACTTTTTCGGTAAAGAGTCTTTCTTAACCGTATCAGGTCAGTTAAACGGTGAAACTTACGCTTGTGCATTAAGCAAAGTTTATACGTTCGGCCCGACATTCCGTGCGGAAAACTCAAATACCACTCGCCACTTAGCGGAATTCTGGATGGTTGAACCTGAATTTGCATTCGCAACCTTAGCGGACAATGCAAAATTAGCGGAAGATATGCTGAAATATGTGTTTAAAGCGGTACTTGAAGAGCGTAAAGATGATATGCAATTCTTCGCAAAACATATTGATAAAGATGTTATCACTCGTTTAGAAAACTTTATTGCGTCACCATTCGCACAAGTAGATTATACCGATGCGATTGAAATCTTATTAAAATCAGGTAAAGAATTTGAGTTCCCGGTTTCTTGGGGTATCGATCTTTCTTCTGAACACGAGCGTTTCTTAGCGGAAGAATATTTCAAATCGCCGGTAGTTGTGAAAAACTATCCGAAAGACATTAAAGCATTCTATATGCGCTTAAACGATGACGGTAAAACTGTAGCGGCAATGGACGTATTAGCACCGGGAATCGGTGAGATTATCGGTGGTTCACAACGTGAAGAACGTTTAGACGTATTAGACGCTCGTATGGTTGAAATGGGCTTAAATCCGGAAGATTACTGGTGGTATCGTGATTTACGTAAATACGGTACAGTTCCACACTCCGGTTTCGGCTTAGGTTTTGAACGTTTAATCGTTTATGTAACCGGTTTACAAAACATCCGTGAAGTAATTCCATTCCCACGTGCACCACGTAATGCGAATTTCTAATCGAGACTAACAAAAAAGGGCGAATAATCTTATTCGCCCTTTTGCATATAAGCGGTCAAAATTTGCAAAAAATCAGCAAAACTTAACCGCTTGTTGAACTATCCTATCCCATCAATGTTTTATTTGGCTCTCTCGCAATTTCTCTAGCTAATTTCGGTACTAAATAACCCGAACTAATGCGTTGCAATTCTTTATAAATTTCTGCTGCTTGTTGATCCTCAATAAAGAAATGACTCGCCCCTTCCACTCTATCAAGCAAATGCAAATAATACGGCAACACGCCGCTATCAAATAATTTATCACTTAATGCTTTCAATGTTTGCGCATTATCATTAACCCCTTTCAATAAAACGGATTGATTGAGTAACACAACATTTGCTTGGCGCAATTGATTGAGTTTATCGACTAAGACTTCATCCACTTCGTTAGGATGATTAATATGGGTTACTATCACAACTTTTAAACGAGATTTTGATAATCGGTCACATAATTGCTCGGTAATGCGGCTCGGAATCACCACCGGCAAACGGGTATGAATGCGCAATGTTTTGATATGCGGAATCTGTTCCAAAGCGGAAATCAGCCAGTCTAATTCACTATCTTTCGCCATGAGCGGATCGCCGCCGGAGAAAATCACTTCTTCTAATTCTGTATGTTCCGCAATATAGTCTAATCCCTGTTGCCAAACCGCTTTACCGCTTTTTACTTCATCATAAGGGAAATGACGGCGAAAACAATAACGGCAATTGATCGCACAACTGTTCTTAATCATAAACAGCAAACGATTATGGTATTTATGCAAAATATTCGGGGCGGGGCTATGCTGTTCTTCCAAGGGATCTTTCACAAAGCCTTGCATCTGTAAAAACTCTTCCGCCGCCGACATTGCCTGTAAAAAAAGCGGATCATTTTTATCGCCTTTTCGCATTTTTTCGACAAACGGGCGAGGCACACGCAACGCGAATAACTTACGTGCCGTTATCGCCGTTTCAAACTCTTGTGGATTGAGCTCTAGATGTTCTAATAAAGCGATAGGATCATTGAATGCTTGCGCTAATTCAATCAGCCATTGGGGTTTGGAAGATTCAATTTGGACTGGTTGCATAACTACTCATAGGGGCTGCCCTAAATATTGATAGAAAAACAAAAAAGGGCGTAATGCTACGCCCCTCCGCAAAATAAGAAATTATTGTACTAAATTACACGCAAGTGGTGAACCATTTGGATTAACCATCACGATTGGCGCAGATTGACCACCTTGCGCTGCAGCTAAATATTGCACACCGGCAATACAATAGCGGCGATAGCCATCTGTTTTTTCAACTAAGAACGGGTCAATTTGACCACCAATGCTCTTAAACGTTGCCACTGTAGCCGGTGCACTATTTGCAATATTTTTTGCATTTTCAACCGCTTGCGGTTGCGCTACCGTTGCTGCTTGCTGTGTTTGAGCCTGAGCCGCTGTCGGTGCAAGCATTTCACTTAATACATAACCTGCCGCCGCACCGGTTGCGAAGCTCGCTAAACGGTTTCCACCATTTGCTTGAGGCTGTTGATTCGGGCTCGCACGGTTTTGCGTATTATCAAATGTCGCATCTTTTTGCGTATTTGAATGAATAGATTGTGTTTTTTGTGCTGCAATCGGTTTACCTGTTACCGAACGAGATGAACTACCACGCTTTGCTTCCGCAACCGTTGCAATCGATAAAGCAATGATTGCAGAAAGAGTAATAACTTTTTTCATTGAGTTTCCCTTATTCATAAGATTTTTAAAGTATAGCGTAAAAACTTTTAGAGATCTTTCGCTAATTACTGTATTATATGGGTCTTTTTGACAAATCCAATAGTGGGTTTTCAAATTTTGTTAATTTATTGTTAAATAATTGAGGAAACAATGGCTAGTTACAGCACTAATGACTTCAAACCGGGTTTAAAATTCATCCAAGATGGCGAACCTTGTGTAATCGTTGAAAACGAATTCGTTAAACCGGGTAAAGGTCAAGCATTTACCCGTACTAAAATCCGTAAATTAATCTCTGGCAAAGTATTAGAGATCAACTTCAAATCAGGTACTTCTGTTGAAGCAGCGGATGTTGTAGATTACAACTACACTTACTCATACAAAGACGAAGATTTCTGGTACTTTATGCACCCTGAAACATTCGAACAAATCTCTGTAGACCAAAAAGCATTAGGCGACAACGACAAATGGTTAGTTGACCAAGCTGAATGTATCATCACGTTATGGAACGGTTCTGCAATTTCTGTAACTCCACCAAACTTCGTTGAATTAGAAGTAGTTGAAACAGATCCGGGCTTAAAAGGTGATACAGCAGGTACTGGTGGTAAACCGGCAACATTAAGCACAGGTGCAGTTGTTCGTGTACCATTATTCGTACAAATCGGCGAAGTAATCCGTGTTGACACTCGTTCTGGCGAATACGTTTCACGTGTAAAATAATTAGCTTTTTATCTAAGACGGCAGTGATAACTGCCGTTTTTTTATAGATTTTTCTTATTGAATAGAATTTTTTATTATAACATTACCTTTGACAAGGTGTTTGTTTTTTGTACTGTTTAATGCATATTACTCCTTTGTGGAACATCAGATACAACAGGAGAAACTATGCTTAACAACCTTCACTCCCCGCTTTTTGGCACACCTATTACGTTACAAGATAATGGTTCATTAAATGTACCAGATAACCCCATCATACCTTTTATTGAAGGAGATGGCGTTGGTGTAGATATTACTCCTGTGATGATCAAAGTGATTGATGCTGCGGTACAGCAAGCCTACCAATCTAAAAAGAAAATTGATTGGTTAGAAATCTATGCAGGCGAAAAAGCAACAAAGCTTTATGGAACTGACATTTGGTTACCTGATGAAACGCTAGCAGCAATAAAAAAATTTCATATTGCAATTAAAGGCCCATTGATGACACCTGTCGGTGGTGGCATTCGTTCCCTTAACGTTACCATGCGACAAACTTTAGATCTCTATAACTGCCTTCGCCCTGTTCGCTACTATGAAGGCACACCGAGTCCAGTTAAATCTCCTGAGTTGGTCGATATGGTAATTTTTCGTGAAAATTCAGAAGATATTTACGCTGGTATCGAATGGCTCGCCGGTTCAGAGCAAGTTGAAAAATTGTTTAATTTCTTGCAACAAGAAATGGGAGTAAATAACATCCGATTTACTAAAAATTGTGGTATCGGTATTAAACCCGTATCAGAACAAGGAACCAAACGTCTTGTTCGAGCCGCTATCCAATATGCAATAGATAACGATCGTAGCTCGGTCACTTTCGTGCATAAAGGCAACATTATGAAGTTTACGGAAGGTGCTTTTAAGCTATGGGGATACGAGGTTGCACAGGAATTCGGCGCAACTCTATCTGAAAATAAAGAATATGAGCTGATTAATCCTAAAACGGGCCGAATCATTATTATCAAAGATTGCATTACCGATTCCTTCTTACAAGAAGCGCTACTTCATCCTCAAGATTATGATGTTATTGCCACCCTAAATTTAAATGGTGACTATATTTCCGATATGTTGGCAGCTCAGGTCGGGGGTATAGGTATCGCCCCCGGCGCAAATATCGGTTATGAAGCAGCCATTTTTGAAGCAACCCACGGTATCGCCCCAAAACTTGCTGGAAAAAATATCGCAAATCCTTGTTCATTGATTTTAAGCGCAGAAATGATGCTACGTCATTTAGGTTGGGAAGAAGCGGCTGACTTAGTCATAAATGCAGTATCTAAAACAATTGCGAATAAAACGGTTACCGCAGATTTCGCCGACAATCTAACTGATGCAACTTTACTATCCACCTCGGCATTTGGTGAAGCAATTATTCAAAATATGTAATCATAAGCGGTCGAATTTCTTGCAAATTTTGCAAACAATTCGACCGCTTTTTTATTTCTCACCGTTTGCTGCTTTATGAAATTCGTAATACGGTGTAGAATACTCTGTTATTTTTATTTAAAGGCAACAGAGAACAATTATGACAGAAGAAATTTTAGAAAATGTGCCGGAAACCCGTGCGAATTTTATTACCCATATTATTGATGAAGATTTAAAAAGCGGTAAACACAATAACGTTTACACTCGTTTCCCACCTGAGCCGAACGGCTATTTACATATCGGTCACGCAAAATCTATCTGCTTAAACTTCGGTATTGCCCAAGAATATAAAGGCTTATGTAACCTTCGTTTTGATGATACGAATCCGGTAAAAGAAGATGTTGAATACGTTGATTCAATCAAACAAGACGTAGAATGGTTAGGTTTTAAATGGGAAGGCGAACCGCGTTATGCATCTGACTATTTTGATCAACTTTACGGCTATGCAATTGAGTTAATCAACAAAGGTTTAGCTTATGTTGATGAACTTTCGCCGGATGAAATGCGTGAATATCGTGGTACGTTAACCGAGCCGGGCAAAAACAGCCCATACCGTGACCGTAGCGTGGAAGAAAACTTAGCGTTATTTGAAAAAATGAAAAACGGTGAGTTTGAAGAAGGCAAAGCATGTTTACGTGCTAAGATTGATATGGCATCACCGTTTATCGTAATGCGTGACCCTGTAATCTACCGTGTCAAATTTGCTCACCACCACCAAACTGGTGATAAATGGTGTATCTATCCGATGTACGATTTTACACACTGTATTTCGGATGCGATTGAACGAATTACTCACTCATTATGTACACTTGAATTCCAAGATAACCGCCGTTTATACGATTGGGTACTTGAAAATATTTCTATCGAGCGTCCATTACCGCACCAATATGAATTTTCTCGTTTAAATTTAGAAGGTACTCTCACTTCTAAACGTAAATTATTGAAATTGGTGACAGATGGCACGGTGGACGGTTGGAATGACCCTCGTATGCCGACAATTTCAGGTTTACGTCGTCGTGGTTATACACCGGCATCATTACGTGAATTTTGTCGCCGTATCGGTGTGACAAAACAAGATAACGTGGTGGAATACTCAGCGCTTGAAGCTTGTATTCGTGAAGATTTAAACGAAAACGCACCACGTGCAATGGCAGTAATCAACCCAGTTCGTGTTGTGATTGAAAACTTTGGTGATAAAGAAATCTTAAAAGCACCAAATCACCCAAATCGTCCGGAATTAGGCGAACGCGATTTACCGTTTACTCGTGAACTTTATATCGATGAAGCGGACTTCCGTGAAGAAGCGAATAAACAGTACAAACGTTTAGTATTAGGCAAAGAAGTGCGCTTACGTAATGCTTATGTAATTAAAGCTGAACGTGTAGAAAAAGACGAAAACGGTAAAATCACTACCATTTTCTGTACTTACGATCCGGAAACTTTAGGTAAAAATCCTGCGGACGGTCGCAAAGTGAAAGGGGTAATTCACTGGGTATCAGCGGAAGATAATAAACCGGCTGAATTCCGTATTTACAACCGTTTATTCACGGTAGCAAACCCAGGTGCGGAAGATGATATTAATGCGGTATTAAACCCGGAATCATTGGTAATCAAACACGGCTTCGCTGAGCCGAGCCTCGTTAATGCGAAAGCGGAACAAGGCTACCAATTCGAACGTGAAGGCTATTACTGTTTAGACAGTAAAGACGGTTCGGCTGAAAACTTAGTATTTAACTTAACTGTAAGTTTAAAAGAAGGTTTTACAGCTTAATTTTAATGATAAGCGGTCAAATAGGGCCGCTTTTTTACATACTCGAGGACAGATATGAAAAAAGTTATCTTCTTAGTAGCAAGCATTTTAGTGATCAGTGCTTGTTCTCAATCTAAAAATGTTTATTTTAACGGTGCTGAAGGCTCGCATTCTGGCATCAAATACGAATCTACCAGCAAAGCGTTTTCATTAAACTAACAGTTTTATATATAAACAAGCGGTTAAATTTTCAGAAGATTTTGCAAAAAATCCGAAGAATTTAACCGCTTGTTTTATTAGTATAAGAAATTAATCAGCTAATTAGTATTGCTTCTGCCATTCCTCTTTATAAAACATTTGTTTGCTTGTTTTACCCTGTAACATTTGATAGTAATAATCATAAGTTACTACATTTTGCACATATCCTCTCGTTTCATAAAACGGAATTGAAGCAATAAATTCATCCATCGCTAATGTGCCATTACTTCGTGCTAACCACTTCTCTACTCGACTTGCGCCGGCATTATAAGCTGCAGCAATTAAAATACGATTATTTGGATACTTCACATTTAACTCATTTAAATGTGCTGTACCTAACATAATATTTCTAAGCGGATCAAACAAATCTTTATCGTTCTCAAACGGCAATCCCATATTTTTCGCCGTTAATGCTGCTGTACTCGGTAACATCTGCATTAGCCCCATCGCATTCGCGTGTGACTTAGCTTGGCTGCTCCAAGCGCTTTCTTGACGAGCAATTGCCATCGCAAAACTGTTAGACACGCCTTTCTCAGTAAGATTTAAATCAAACCATTGTGCATAAGCATTCGGTAGGCGTAGATCGATATAATCCCATGCTTTTGCTTGAATCGTGGCTTCAACGGCTAAATCATACCATTCTTGCTGCTTGGCATATTCACTTAATCCAAGTTGCTCCTCAAACGATAGCGTCTTCAGCCATTCAACCCATAATCCTTTAGCGGACTCGAAACGATTAAGCGCACGCCATTCTTTAATACGTATAAATTGCGAGGTAAATTGCGCTATCTGCTCATCTGTTAACGGTTTAACTTCAGGCTGATTAAACTGATAATTCATATCTAATTGCTGAGCAGCTAACATCGGATAAAAACCACGCTCTTTCGCCAAACTTGTAAGCTGTTGAGTACGCTTTTGTGGATCTTTTTCTGTTTTCGCTAACCAATAACGCCATTCTGCTTTTTGTTTAGCCTCATCCGATAATAACACAAGCCAAGTATCCAACTTCTCTTTTTTCCATAGCGCCATACGTATGCGTCGCTCGGTCAGATTATCCGCTTTTAATGTTTGAAGCTCATTATCACGCCAAATTTGCCATTCTCCTGACTGATTATCAAAAAAGCGACTGATAAACGCTGTTTTCCATTCTTTTAACTCAGCCGATGTTAATTGCCATTTTTCCGCCCAAGTTTGGTAAGGCGCAAAATTAGGTGATGGCATATCTTCAGCTAATGATTTCAACAATTTAGGAAAGGTGTACATAATCAATGCTTTATTGTGTTCAGTAAGCGGTTGATTTTGAACAAAATTTTGCAAATAATTTACGTTATTCTGTAGTTTGCTTACTTCGCTAAGCCACAAAGTAAGTTCTGAATCTTGAGTATTTAAACTCAAAGTTTCTAAGCCTTTAGCTGCATTTTGTTTAAATAATTCAACTGCTTTTAAACGGATTTTATCCGCTGTTTTACCGCCTTGATCACGCCAATAAGCTTCAATATCGGCACAACTTTGCGGTAATTCAGCCGTTTTTAACCAAAACTTTTCAAACTGTCCGAGTAAATCAGTTATTACGCTATTTACCGCTGTATCTACCGAGGTCTTGCTTTGTGTTGCTTGTTCAGCTTCAGGATTGATCTGAGCTTGACTAGCGAATAACTGATATTGTGCAGAAAACACTCGACACTGATTTTCATTGCCCTCCGGCGTCACTTTTTTGGCATACTCAAGTAACTCTGCCCATTTTGCCGCTTGATATAATTGTTCAAATGTGAGCTGATTTAAGCGCTTCTGATAAATCGAATTCGGATATTTTTCGGAAAACGCTGAAATTTCTTGTTCTGAAACTTGCTTAACTGCAAGCTTGGTCTTCAGCAATTCCCATTCCGCTTCCATTTCCAGCGGATAGCCGGCTAATGCCTTGAGTAACGCATTACTTAGCTGTAATGCATTCGGCGTTAATGTTTTCTTTGTTTGTGCCGCTTTTAAAATTGCATCTAATTGCTCAAAATAAGCTCTTTGCTTAACAAGTTCCGCTGCATCCTGCTGATCTTTTTGCCATTTGTCAGTTAATTTTTTTTCTAATTCGGCTTGGAGCTGAGCAACCTCTGTCTCACTGTATACTTTCGTTTTCTGCTTTGCTTCAACACTTATATTTACTGAAGCTGCAACCAATAAAGCTAGAACTGTTTTTTTCCACATTATTTCTTCCTCCCTTTTCTTTACTTAAGCAAGTTAGGCACAAAAAACCGCTTGAAGTTTCCTGCAAGCGGTTAGTTATATTCTTTTAATGGTTTATTCATCCATCACAACTTTGCCGATAAAATCAAGATTGCGATATTTCTGTGCATAATCAATGCCATATCCCACTACGAACTCATCCGGAATTGCAAAGCCAGCCCATTCAACCGGTACTTCTACTTCACGACGTGAAGGTTTATCCAATAATGTACAAATTGCTACCGAACGAGGCTCACGTAAATTCAAAATATCACGTACTTTACTTAAAGTAAAACCGGTATCAATAATGTCTTCAACGATTAAAACATCTTTCCCGTGAATCTCACCATCAAGATCTTTTAAGATCTTAACATCACGACTTGATTCCGTACCTGAACCATAGCTAGAAGCTGTCATAAAATCAACTTCAACCGGTACATCAATTAAACGCACTAAATCCGCCATAAACATAAATGAACCACGTAATAGCCCTACAACAACCAAATTCTCGCAATGTGCGTGTGCATAGTGATGATTAATTTCTTTAGCAAGTTCCATAATACGAGATTGAACTTCTTCGCGAGAAATAAGGGTTTCAACGTGATGTTTTTTCATAATGTTTAAGCTCTCTTAATAAAAATAGAGGGTAATGATAATGACAATTAATACTAAAATCAAAATAAATTTGGCATAACACCAAAATGTTATGCCAATTTACTTATTTTAGTTGTCCGAACGCTTGGCGTAAATCCGCTTTTAAATCTTCAACATGTTCCAAGCCAACTGAGAAACGCAGTAAGTTATTGGTGATACCACGTGCAATACGCTCCGCTTCTGGAATATCCATATGTGTTTGGGTTGACGGGTAAGTGATAAAACTTTCCGTACCGCCTAAACTTTCCGCAAAGGTAATCAAATTGATCGCTTTTAAGAATTTCGGCACCCATTCTTCTTTTTGTAAACGGAATGAAAGCATGCCGCTCTTACCTGAATAAAGTACGCTATCAATCTCAGGCTGTTCACTTAAGAACTTCGCTAATTCAGTTGCATTCGATTGGTGGCGCTCCATACGCAACGCAAGGGTTTTTAAACCACGCACAGCAAGGTAAGAATCAAACGGTGAAAGCACCGCACCTGCACAGTTTTGGAAGTAGAATAAACGTTCAGAAAGATTTTGACCGTTTACTTTAGTCGCCTCTGAATCTTTCGCTACAATCAAACCGGCTAACACATCGTTATGACCAGAAAGGTATTTCGTTGCACTATGAATCACAATATCCGCACCGTGTTCAATCGGACGGAATAAAATCGGCGTTAAGAAAGTATTATCCACAATTAACATTAAGTTATGTTTTTTCGCAATTTTAGAAATTGCATCAACATCACACTCTTCCATTAATGGGTTTGACGGTGTTTCAACAAAAATCGCTTTCGTATTTGGCGTGATTGCCGCTTCAATTGCCGCTAAATCTGCAGTATTGACATACACCGGTTTTACTGTATTGTGATGTTTATGACTGAAATCGAATAAACGGTAAGAGCCGCCATATACATCACTTGAAATAATCCACTCATCCGGTGCTTTGAAAAGCGACATCACTAACTGAATTGCCGCCATACCTGATGCCATTGCAAAACCGGCATCACCGCCCTCTAAATCTGCAATACCCTGCTCTAACACGGCACGGGTTGGGTTTTTGGTACGAGTATAATCCCAACCTGTTGATTCACCTAAACCATCACGGCCATAAGCGGTCGATAAAATAATAGGTGTTGCTACCGCACCTGTACGAGGATCAGTACGGTTACCTAATTGTACTAACTTAGTTTCAATGTTGTTGTATTTGGTCATTTTTCATTCCTTTTATTATTCATTTTAAACACACTCTGTGCGCCCCTACATTCAATCTAAACTATAAATTATTCAGATCCAAAACGTCCGTCATATCAAACAGACCATTTTGCTTGGTTTGAAGCCATTTAGCAGCACGCACTGCACCGTTGGCGAAAGTCATACGGCTTGAGGCTTTGTGGGCAATTTCCACACGTTCGCCCTCATCGACAAACCATACTGAGTGTTCGCCGACCACATCGCCGGCACGAATAGTTGCAAAACCGATTTCATCACGTTTACGTTCGCCGGTAATGCCTTCTCGAGCAAATACACCGTACGTTTTTAAATCACGTCCAAGTGTTTTAGCGATATGTTTGCCCATTGATAGTGCTGTGCCGGACGGTGCATCCACTTTATGACGGTGGTGAGCTTCAATCACTTCGATATCGCAATAATCGCCCATCACTTTCGCCGCTTTTTCTAATAATTTGAATACGAGGTTCACACCGACACTATAGTTAGAAGCAAACACAATCGAAATTTGCTCTGCTGCCGCTTGAATCGCTTGTTTACCCGCATCATCAAAACCGGTTGTACCAATGACCATTTTTTTGCCGTTTGCTACACAAAATTTAATATGTTCGAGCGTACCTTCCGGGCGGGTAAAATCAATTAATACGTCAAAATTGGTATTTTGGCTTAAATCATCGCTGATTTTTACCCCTGTTGCACCAATGCCCGCCACTTCACCGGCATCCGCACCGACTAAACTTGAACCTTTACGTTCAAATGCCGCACCTAACTCTACGCCTTCCGCATTTTGTACCGCAGTAATCAAGTTGCGTCCCATACGACCGCCGGCACCGACGATTCCGATTTTTAATGTCATTGTGTCTTCCTCTATAACGTCTTGTTCTTGTTAAAATAAGCGGTCTGATTTTGCCATAAATTTGCAAAATTTTGTGAAAATTTTACCGCTTATTTATGTGGATTTTGCTTATTGGGGTTTACGTCCCATGACCGCAATATGTACGGTAATTTCTTCTCTATCGTGATAAAGATGTTTCGCTTGAATTTTAAACCAAAAACCTTGTTTTTCGAGTTCTTCTTCAAGATACGCTAAACATAATTGCACTTCTTGATAACGTTTTTTCATCGGTAATTTTAAGTTGAAAATCGTTTCTCGACACCAACCGTTAATTAACCATTTACCGATTAATTTGCTGATCCGCATTGGCTGTTCCACCATATCACACACCAACCAGTCAATCATTTTACGTTTAGGCGGTTGGAATTTAAAACCGTCTTCAGGGCAATGCTCAATGCGCCCGGTTTCGTGCAGGCTTGCCGCCATTTTGCCGTGATCCACCGCATACACGAATACGCCACGTTTAACCAGTTGATAGGTCCAACCGCCCGGGCAAGCCCCTAAATCCACACCGGTCATTTCATCGGTAAAACGTTTTTTCTCTTCCGCTTCCGGAATAAAGGTGAGGATCGCTTCTTCTAATTTTAAGGTCGAACGGCTCGGTGCTTCTGCCGGGAATTTTAAACGGGGAATCCCCATAAAAAATGGCGATTTATTGTCGTTATAAGCATAACCGACATAACAACAGCCTGGACGCACAAATAAAATATGTAAACTAATACTACCTTTCGCTTTTTCTGATTTACCTAACCAGCCTTGCTTTTTTAAGCTATTACGTAGCGGTACGGTAAACTTACGACAAAAGGTCAGTAATTCTTTTGCTTCGTTAGTATCTGGCGTTTCAACAAAAATATCCGAACTGTGACGAGGATTTAACGCTTGGTATTGCTCTAAAATCGGTGAAATGCGATCTTCGACAGGCAG